>REDL01000036.1 GCA_007693505.1 Desulfovibrionales bacterium
GCCACGATCCGCAACCCGGCGGTCTCGATCCGGGTCAACACATTTCCAATCAAATTCCGCTCCACGCCATCCGGCTTGATCATACAAAGGGTCCGTTCAGACATTGAGAATACTCCGTTGGGTTCTGTTGTATGGTTGGTGTATCGAAATCGAGATCGAAATCGCTCAATCCGTCATTCAATGACGTACTTGTATCGCTCGATTTCGATTGCGATTTCGATTGCGATTTCGTTCTAATCCTGACTCCTGACTCCTGACTCCTGACTTCTGACTTCTGACTCCCCCCTCAAACCAGCAGCATTTTATCCGAAGCAAAGGCGTCCTGCTTCAGACTGTAGAACCGGGCCAGCAGGTCGTCCACCTGCAGGCGGGACTTTTCCTCGCCGGTGATGTCCAGAATGATCTCGCCCCGGTGCATCATGATCAGCCGATTCCCCATGCGCAAGGCCTGGTGCATGTTGTGGGTCACCATCAGGGTGGTCAACTCCATGCCCTCCACCAAGCGCTCGGTCAGATCCAGAATCTGCCGGCCGGTTTTGGGATCCAGGGCCGCGGTGTGCTCGTCCAGAAGCAGGATGTCCGGCCGGACCAGGGTGGCCATGACCATGGTCAGTGCCTGGCGTTGTCCTCCGGAAAGCAGGCCCACGGCATCCTGAAATCGATCCTCCAGCCCCAAATCCAGCATGCGCAGCTTTTCCCGGAACAGATCCCGGTCCAGTCGGCGCACCCCGGCGGAGAGCCCCCGGAAACGCCCCCGCCGCAGCGCCAGGGCCAGGTTCTGCTCAATACTCATGGTGGCGCAGGTACCCAGCAGCGGATCCTGGAAGACCCGGCCAATGAACTTGGCCCGCTTGTATTCCGGCCAGCCTGTAATGTCCCGCTCATCCAGCACAATAGTGCCCTGATCCGGAAAAAAACACCCGGCCAGACCGTTGAGCAGCGTGGATTTGCCGGCCCCGTTGGAGCCGATGATGCAGATAAAGTCCCCGCGACGCACGTCCAGGCAAACGTTCTGCAGGGCCAGCACCTCGTTGACGCTGCCCCGGTGAAAATATTTCACGATATTTTTCAGGGAGAGCATCATGAGAAAAACCGCGCCTTGATTTTCGGCGCGGTGAGCGCCAGGACCACCAAAACCGCGGTGATCAGGTTCAGGTCGCTGGGAGTGAAGGTAAACCCGCCCAGATTCATGCCCAGGGCCATGGCTATGGCCAATCGATAGAGGATCGATCCCAGCAGCGCAGCGATCACGGCACGCATGATGCCGCCCCGGCCAAAAATCGTCTCGCCGACAATCACCGAGGCCAGGCCGGCAACAATGGTTCCCACGCCCATGTTCACGTCCGCGGCTCCCTGGTTCTGGGCGATCAGGGCCCCGCTGAAGGCCACCATGGCGTTGGACAGTCCCACGCCGAGAATGATCACGCTGTGCGTATTCACGCCCTGGCTGGTGATCATCCGGGGATTGTCCCCGGTGGCCAGCATGGTCTGGCCGAACTCCGTGTGCAGAAACCAGATCAGGAAAACCACAATGGCCGCGCCAATAATCGAAAACAGGATGATCGAGGAAAGATAACCCGGCAGGCCGAATCCGATCAGCGGATCAAGGATGGAATCCTGGCCCAGCAGGGAAACGTTGGGCCCGTTCATCACCCGGATGTTGATGGAATACAGGGCGATCATGGTCAGGATGGAGGCCAGAAGATGCAAAATGCCCAGCTTGGTGTTCAGAAACCCGGTGACCATTCCGGCAAAGAACCCGGCGAACATGGCCAGAAACAGGGAGAGAAACGGATCGATCCCGGAAGTGATGGCCACGGCGCAGACCGCGGCTCCCAGGGGCAAACTGCCGTCCACGGTCAGGTCCGGAAAGCTGAGCACCCGAAACGTCAGATATACGCCCAGAACCATTATCCCGTAGACCAGCCCCTGCTCCACCGCACCCAGAAAGGCATACCAGGTCATGGGCAGGCTCCGGATGCCGCGATCCTGAAAACAGCAAATAGCATGAGTATATTCATGAGGAAAATAACGTCATGGAGAGAAGTTGAAGAGAGCAATGTTTGTTCTTGCGTGAGCGGGACATTGGAGGGGCGACCGGCCGGTCGCCCCTCCAGCATTTCCACGGCAGATGGCGTCGATTATTCGATAATCTTCACGGCTCGGTCCAGGACGGCCTGGGGAATGGTCACTCCCATGGCCCTGGCCGCGGGAAGATTGATATGCAGATTCAGCTCCTGTTGGGTTTCCACCGGCGTGGTCGCCGGATCTGCTCCGCGAAAAATCCGGGCGGCCATGGCCCCGGCCTGGCGACCGTGTTCAAAATAGTCAAAACCCAGCGCGGCCACCGCGCCTCGGGGAACGGAATCCACGTCCGCGGCATAGAGGGGCAGCTTGTTGTCCTGGCAAACCTTGGCCAGGGCTTCAAAGGCCGAAACCACGGTGTTGTCCGTGGGCACGTACACGGCCTGTGCCCGGCCCACCAGGCTACGGGCGGACTGAAAAACGTCGCTGGACCGCGCCACTGTGGCCTCCTCCAGGGTGATCCCGGCCTTGTCCGTCTCGGCCCTGAGCAAATTCACCAGCGCCCGGGAATTGGCCTCGCCGGAGTTGTAGATCACCCCCAGGGAGGTCAGTTCCGGATGGATTTCCCGGATCAACGCCAGGTGCTGATCCATGGGCGTCAGATCCGAGGTGCCGGTAATGTTCTCGCCGGGATGCTGCAGGTCCTTGACCAGGCCGGCTCCCAAAGGATCGGTCACCGCGCTGAAAAGAATGGGGGTCCGCTGCATGGAGGGATTCATCTTCACGGTCTGAGCCATGGCCTGGGCCGAAGGCGTGGCAATGGCCAGCACCAGGTCCGAACGCTCCCCGACGATCTGCCGGGCAATCAGGTTGGCCGTGGCCATGTTGGCCTGGGCATTATGCACCCGGTACTCCACCTGAAACCCTTCATCGCGGAGCTGTTCCTGAAACCCGCGGAGCACGGAATCCAGAGCCGGATGTTCCACGAACTGGTTGACCGAAATCGTTCGGGTCTGTTCCTGGGCCTGTCCCGGGGCCTGTCCCGGGGCCTGTTCGGCCATGGCCGCAGAGACGAGTCCAAAGCCCAGAAAAACGACACAGCATGTGAGCGCCCATGTGAACGCCCATGTAAACACCAGGATACGATTCATAAAGCGTACCTCATCTTCGCAAAGCGGATAAAGGGGGGATGAATTAAAAAACGGTCATCGATATCCGAAATTGTTCCAAAGAACAAGAACCGCGCACTGCGTCACAACGCCCCAGTATCCTTCACAATCAAGACAACCTCTGCGTGAGCATTACGCACTTATGACACAATTTTGCGATCGACTGAGGGAGGTTGCCCTTACAGGGATCCTCCTGCTTTGCCGTTATTGTCTGAAATCATGCCCTGAAAGGACGAAGCAAGCCCAGGGCGACGCCCTGGGATATCCAAATGATGCTTTATCCAACCCTGAAGGGGCGGCCTGATAAGGGTGAGGGACATCAAAAAATGCGGATTGATCCCTCCTCAGCCATCCTTGACAGACTGGGCCCGAACAGCGAAAGACAGGCTGTATCCCCCAAAACAAGGAGACCACCATGCTCAAAGTCACCGATCTGATGACCAAAAAGGTCTTTTCCCTGCTGGAGCACGACAACGTCCAGACCGCCCGGTCCATCATGAACCTGGGCCGCATCCGGCACATCCCCATCGTGGACAAGGAGGAGCAGTTCGTCGGCCTGCTGACCCATCGGGACCTGCTGTCCGTGACCATCTCCAAGCTGGCGGACATCGAGGACGAGGTCCAAAACGAAATCGACGCGGCCATTCCCATCCGGGAAATCATGCGCCGGGACGTGACCACCATCGGGCCGGGTCTGGATCTGCGCGAGGCAGCGGAACTTTTGCTCCAGCATAAGTATGGATGCTTGCCGGTTGTCGACAATGGAAAACTCATCGGCATCCTGACTGAGGCGGACTTTCTCAAACTGACCATCAGCCTGATGGATGCCCTGGAAAAAATGGAATCCTGACGATTGCCGGAGGTCCGGAATGCAAACGACAACCACCGCCACACTCCTGGAGATGAAACGCCGCGGGGAGAAGATCACCGTCCTGACGGCCTATGACTGGGCCACGGCCAAATTACTGGATGATGCCGGGGTGGAGATGCTCCTGGTCGGGGATTCCCTGGGAATGGTCATGCTCGGCCTGGAAAACACCCTGGCAGTGACCATGGACGACATGCTCCACCACTGCAAGGCCGTGGCCCGCGGGGCAAAGCAGGCCCTGCTGGTGGGCGACATGCCCTTCATGAGCTACCAGGTTTCCCCGGAACAGGCCCTGGCCAACGCCGGGCGCTTTCTGCAGGAAGGCGGGATGCACGCGGTCAAGGTGGAGGGCGGCCGGGACATCCTCCCGGCGGTACGCAAGATGACCAGGGCCGGGATTCCTGTACTGGGGCACGTCGGCCTGACCCCCCAGCACGTCCACCAGCTTGGCGGATTCAAGGTCCAGGGCCGAACCGACACCGCGGCCCAGCGCATCCGGGAAGATGCCGTCGCCCTGGAGGAAGCCGGGGCCTTCAGCCTGGTTCTGGAATGTGTCCCCGCCCCCCTGGCCCAGGTCATCTCCGAGCATTTGACCATTCCCACCATCGGTATCGGCGCCGGACCGGGTTGCGACGGCCAGGTCCTGGTCTTCCACGACGTGGTCGGACTCTACGACCGCTTCACCCCGAAGTTCGTGAAACAGTACGCCCAGGTCGGCGCCGCCATGCGCGAGGCGGTCCGGCAGTATGTTCAGGAGGTCAAGGACGGAATATTTCCCGGAGAAGAACATACCTTCAAGTGAACGTTGCCCGGAAGGCTACTCCGGCTGCACCGGAAACCCGTTCAGCGGCCCCAGGTTGACCCGATCCCGGGGCACGACGGGCTCGGAAAGCATGTAGGCGGCGATCAACTCGGCCGTGGCCCGCAGGGAATCGAAATGGGTCCGCTCGTAACCGTGGGTGCCGTCCACGCCGAAACAGACCAGGGAAGTACGCAGATCATTGCCCGCTTCCACGGCCGAGGCCGAATCGCTGCGATAGTAGCGAAACACGTCCCGCCGATGCAAAATCTGGTGTTTGCGGCACAGTTCCAGCAAACGGTGGGTCAAATGGTAATCAAAGGGCCCACTGGAATCCATAAGAGCCACGCTGACCCCGCGCTCGCAAAGATTGTGCCCGCCATGCAGGGGCGCCGTATCGATGCTGACCATCTCGGCCACGTCGCCGTGCAGGGCAGCGGAAGCCCCGGTCCCCACCTCCTCGGCGATGGTGAACAACAGGTGGCAATCCAACGGGGGCTTGACGTCACTCTCCAGCAGGGCCTTGGCCACGGCGAACAGAATTGCCACCCCGGCCTTGTTGTCCAGATGCCGGGAATTCACATAGCCACTGGGTCGGACCTCACAGAGCGGGTCCACGGCCACCCAATCTCCGACATGAATACCAAGACCACTTAAATCGTCCACGCTCAGGCACGGCTCGTCCACACGCACTTCCACGTTGTCCCAGGTTACGGGCTGGGTGTCGATCTCGTCTCCGTAGACATGACCGGAGGCCTTCAGCGGCAGGATGGTGCCCCGCAGGGATCCCGTATCCGTAAAAATGGTCACCCGCGCGCCCTCGGCGAACCGGCTGGACCAGGTTCCGATGGGCGCGACGCCCAGCCGGCCGTTGGGCTTGAGTTCCCGAACCATGCACCCAATGGTGTCCAGGTGGGCCACCAGTGCCCTGTCCGGATTGCTGGTTTTGCCTTTCAAATCCGCCCGGATGGCTCCCCGGCGGGTGAGTTCAAAGGGAATGCCCAGCCGTCCCAGTTCTTCTCCGGCAAAGTGAACAATGCGATCGGTATAGCCTGTCGGGCTGGGAATCTCCAAAAGCTCCAGAAGCAATCGCTTCAAGTAGTCCATATCAATGGCTACCTTGGTCATGATTTTCTCCGTTTTGGGTCTATGTCCGCGGTTCGCGCGCATCGGCGCTCCACCCGGGTAGGTAAACTTATCGGATCGCGGTCTGGGGGAAGAGCAGGTCCACAAAGCGCTCCGCCGTGGGCTGGGGTTCGTGGTTGGCCAATCCCGGACGTTCGTTGGCCTCGATGATCACATACTCCGGGCCGCTGATGTCCGGAACCAGAAAATCAAACCCAACCACCGGAATGTTCAGCAGTCGGGCGGCCCGTTCCGCGGCCTGGATCACCACGTCGTGAACCTGATCCGTAACATCGTGAATGGTTCCTCCGGTATGCAGATTGGCGGTCTTGCGAACCGCCAGCACCTCGCCGGCAGGCAGCAGGGTATCCATCGTCCACCCACTCTGGGCAACGCAGCGTTCGGTCTCATCGTCAAGGGGAATACGGCTTTCACCGCCTGTTGCCGCGGCTCGACGACGGCTTTGTTTTTCAATCAGCTCCCGGACGGAATGGTTCCCGGTTCCAACTACCTGAGCCGGTCGGCGTACCGCAGCGGCCACAAAAGTATAGTCAATGACAATCATCCGCAAATCCTGTCCCTGCACGAACGATTCCACAATAACCTTGTCACTGATCGCTTCGGCCTGACGAACGGCCTTGACCAGCTCCTCGTCATCTCGGACGTCCACGCTGATACCCCGGCCCTGCTCCCCCCGAGCCGGCTTGACCACCACCCGTTCATGGCGTTCAAGAAAAGCGCGATTTTCAGCTTGCGTACCGGCCACGGCCTGCTCGGGTACCGTCAATCCGGCCCCCTGTAGCAGGCGAAGCGTCAGGCTTTTATCATCGCACCGGCAGAAGGCAATGGCACTGGTCAACTCGCTCAAGGATTCCCAGCAGACAATACTCCGACCACCAAAGGACAACTGGAAATGCCCGCTGACCTCGTCCAGCACCTCCACAGCAATGCCCCGCCGCCGGGCTTCCTTGATAATGATCATGGCGTAAGGATTCAGGTTTCCGAGCGGCTCCTCCCCCACGAAAAGCGGTTCATTAATGGCGTTTTTGTGTTTCACGGTGAAAACCGGCACCCGGACGAAACCCAATTTTTCATAGAGGGCGATGGCCTGGGTGTTGTCGTGCATCACGGACAGATCCAGGTAGGACCTCCCCCTGGCCTGGAAATATTCCACCACATAGCGCACCAGGGCCTCGCCCACACCGGGGGCTCGGCACTGGGGAGCAACGGCCAAACACCACAGGCTGGTTCCGTTCTCCGGATCATTGAAGGCCCGTTTGTGATCAATGGCCGTGACCGTGCCGACCACCTGCTGGGTGCTCATGTCCTCGGCCACCAGGGGCACCATGGATCGGGAATGGCGATGGTCCCAGAGAAAGTCCTCGTCCGAGACCACCATGCCCCTGCTGGAAAAGATGATATTGATCTGTCGGCAATCCTCCCGGGTCTGCACCCGGCGGATAACGATCCGCTTGCTGGCGACCTGATCGGGATGGTACCGGTCCAGCCACAGCCGATACGTGTGGGAGGGGTCCATGAAGAGTTCCTGCGGGGCCATGGCCAGGACCACATGGGGGTCACGCAGGTACAGGGCGATGTCCCTGCGGCCCGGCGATTCATCTCGAATCGTTCGGACCAGTTCGCGCTGGTCCGCGAATGTATGGGCAAAAATTAACCGCCCCCAGCCGCATTCCAGGATGACGTTCTTCGGTAGCTTCAGGTTCGGAAGCGTATTCGCCCGCTTCCAGTTGCGCAGGGAAGGCAAATTGTCCCGGTCCAGGCGATAGTCCGGACGGTGTTTGGCATGGCCCATGAATCCGACCCTCCTATACCCTGTGTTCCTGAAGCCAAAGCTCCAGAACGGCAACCTGCCAGAGCTTGGAGCCGCCCAGGGGAGTAATGTGTTCCTCCGGAGAACGCAGCAATTTCTCCAGGTAGCTTTGGCGCACAATGCCCCGTTTACGTGCCTCGGGTTGCCGCAAAGCCTCCTCAACGAAATCCAGGAACGGACCCCGCAGGTACTTCAAGGCCGGAACAGGAAAGTACCCCTTGGGACGGTCGATCACCTCATGCGGAATCACGGCCCTGGCCGCTTCCTTGAGGATGTATTTCCCGCCGTCGCGAACCTTTAGTTCCGCTGGCACCCTGGCGGCCAGTTCCACCAGTTCATGGTCCAGAAAGGGCACCCGGGCCTCCAGCCCCCAAGCCATGGTCATGTTGTCCACCCGTTTGACCGGATCATCCACAAGCATGGTCAGGGCGTCCATGCGCAAAGCCTTGTCAATGGCCCGGTCCGCGCCTGGAGCGGCAAAACCGTTACGAATAAACTCCAAACTCACATCTTCCCCGACCCAGCGGTCCTCCACCAGTCTCGCGTAGTCCGCATGATCCCGGTCGCAAAACAACCGGGCATAGTCCGCTACCGGATCCCTGCTGTCCATCATCGGTGGATACCAATGGTAGCCGGCGAACACTTCGTCCGCGCCCTGACCGCTCTGGACCACGGTGAGATGTTTGGCCACCTCACGGGACAGCAGATAGAACCCGATGTTGTCGTGGCTGACCATGGGTTCGGACATGGCCCGGACGCAGGCTCGCAGGTTGCCGAGGGCCTCGGCCGAGGAGATGGAAATCTTGTGGTGCACGGTACCGAACCGCTTGGCCACGATGTCCGAGTACCGGAACTCATCGCCGGATTCGTCGTCCACCGCCTCGAACCCAATGGAAAAGGTATTCAAATCCCGTGCTCCGGCTTCGGACAGCAAGCCCACCACCAGACTGGAATCCAGGCCTCCGGAAAGCAGCACGCCCACCGGGACGTCCGCCACCATCCGCCGGTCCACCGCGGTGCGCATTGCGGCCAGCACGGCATCGCGCCAATCCGCCTCGTCCTTGTCCGGCTCCTGGCAGTTGAACTCCGGAGACCAATAGACCTGTTGCCGACGCGTCCCGTCCGCCTCGATCCGCAACAACGTGGCCGGCGGCAGTTTGCGTATGCCGCGCAGCATTGTATACGGTGCCGGAACCACGGCATGGAAGGAAAAGTAATGGTGCAGGGCAACGGGATCGAGTTCCCTGCTGATGCTGCCGGTGGCCAACAGCGCGGGCAGGCTGGAGGCGAACAGCAGTCCGTCCTGGATGTCGGCGAGGTACAAGGGCTTGATCCCCAGGCGATCCCGGCCCAGAAGAGCCCTGCCGGAATCCCGTTCCCAAACGGCAAAGGCAAACATGCCCATGAACCGCTGCACGCAGCCCTCCCCCCAGGCGTGGTAGGCCTTCAGCAGTACCTCGGTGTCCCCGGAGGAAAAAAAGTTGTAGCCTTGCTCCTCTAGTTCCCGGCGCAGTTCCTTGTAGTTGTAGATGATGCCGTTGAACACGCAGGCCAACCCCAGTTGCGGATCAACCATCGGCTGGTGCGAGGCGTCACTGAGGTCGATAATTTTCAAACGCCGGTGACCCAGAGCCGTCCCTTTCTGCACGAAGATGCCGCAACCGTCCGGACCACGGCCGGCCATGACGTCCGCCATGGCCTGGACATGCTCCGCCGTGGCCTGTTTCCCATCAAACCGCAATTCTCCACAAATACCGCACATGTTTTTCTGTTCTCCTTCGGAATGTTTCGCACTCGCTCCCTGACCTCGAGCAGAGTGCTCAGAGCCGTATTCAGATGGCCCGCCCCTCGTGACGACTCCATGCAGCGAGGCAAAGAGGCAGGAGGAACCGAGTGCCGAACAATCCCTATCTGGTCGTCCGCTCAAAAACCGCTCGTGCACGGAACAACACGGCACTGCCTGAGACGTTCCTTATGGATAGACAACGGAACATCCTCGACGCAACCAGTCCGTGCCGGAGCAGCATCGCAGCAATTGAGCGGCATTCAAGAGACCGTCCAAGGTGTCGAAAGTACCGTGAAGCATACGGAAACATCCAGGCGAGGTCAAAACAAGAGCCCCGAGTCCACAATGAACCCGTCTTGCGCAGATCACTTCGTGCACCATCACCGGGAAAGACTCGTGGCAGGTAATCTCTTGAGGCCACTGCAAAAAGTCCGGAGGCTGCCCCCAGAACCTTGCGATATTCCGGCAACATGTTGATTTTACGGACCACCAACCACTGATCACTGACCACTGCTTTGTGCAAAATGACTTTTTGCACAAAGCTCATTACTTGATCAGGCAGCTCGATTTCAATCGTGTTTTCGATTACGATAGCACCGTTGCACGGACAGCATTTGGCCGTGAATCCAGGGGGATTTCCTCATCAAACATTTTGTCCTGACGTTTTGCCCTGATCCGGCTTGTGCAAGGCATTGCCTTGACGGACGGGCCTGGATAAGAACCGCCTTGGCCGTTGGCTTGGGCGACGAGCCTTCCTTTCACGACGATCCTCAACCAGATCAGGAACAGACATATGGGTTTTTTCTCCAAGATGAAGAAATGGTGGGCCACCGAGGAAGCGGTCAAGACGGAAGAGTCCGTCGACCAACCGCAGCCGGAATCGCCTTCTCAAGCCGGCGAGCCCCAGGATTCCCCGAAACCTGAACACGCCTCGGCCCTTCATGACGATGTCGCTCCGAAAGACCAGACGGCAACCAGCCCTGAATCAGAACCGGAACGCATCGAACCGGCCCCGGAACGTATCGCGGACGACGCGCCCCACGCCTCTTTCAACGCGGAAACCATCGCCGGGCCAGAACGCATTCCCACTCCGGAACCCACGGCGGATGCACCGGACGAAACACTGCAACGGCCAACAGATGCTGTTTCTGAGACGCCATCCCCGGCACCAGCAAAAACTTCACCGGACAGCCCGGAAATATCTCCAGGACAACTCCCCGAAGAAATTCCCGAAGAAATTCCCAAAGGAGTCCTGGGAGACGCTCTTGAAGAGACCCGTGATGCCCCTCCAGCCCAGGCTCCCAAGCAGGCTTCCACTGTCGCTTTAGAAACAGAGCCTTCAGCCGCTTCGCCAGAGGCTCCACGGACAGCTACATCAGAGCCTGAAGATGAGCCAACCGGGACACCGCACCAGAACCTCGAGGCGGAGCCTGAACCCGATACGGTTCTGAAGCCGCTTGCTGATTCCACCAGCGAATCCTCTGCGGTGCCAGATGCGCTAACCGAGGATCAGCCTGCCGCAAAGACCCGCCAGGGGCTTTTCGCACGGCTTTTTTCCCGGAAGCCCGCCAAGCCGGTCTCCCCCCCAAAGCCGAAGCTGACTCCTCGGACGACTTCAGAGCCCCGGACAACAACTGCTCCGGAATCTCCCATTGAGCCGGGGCGGACACCCGGCGCCCCGGCATGGCAGGCCCAGTTGATGCAAGCCTTGCGTGGAGCCGAGCCCAAGCTCAGCGTCTGGCTGGAGCACACCCTTTCCGGGGTGGAGACCATGGGCGACGAGCTGTGGGATCGCCTGCGCTTTCTGTTCCAGGCCCTGGAGGCTCCGGAGGACGAGGCCGAACTGTTCATCACCAAGTTTCGGGACTGGCTGGAGGACATGGGCTACGAACATGTCGGTGAATTTCGCTCCGAACTGCAGTATCGGCTGGCCCTGGCCTTGGAGCTCGAAGACGAGGAGGACGAGCGGGACCGCCTCTTCCTGAAGCTTTCCGCGGGTCTGAACAAGACTCGGGAACAGCTCACCAGGCGCATCGACGCCCTGCTCTCGGCACACCGCACGTTCGACGACCCGTTCTGGGAGGAACTGGAGGAAGTGCTGATCATGGCCGATGTGGGCCACCGTTCAGCGGTCATGTTACTGGATCGACTCAAGGCCCGGGTGCGCAAGGAACAGATCAGCGAGCCCGAAGCGTTCCGGGAGATGCTCCGACAGGAATTGGCCGCCATTTTTCCCTCGCCCAAGGCCGTTGACCTCACTCAGGGGCCGGAGGTCGTTCTGGTGGTGGGCGTCAACGGCGTGGGCAAGACCACGACCATCGCCAAACTGGCCCATCGCGCCCAGATGCAGGGCCGCAAGGTTCTCGTGGCCGCCGGAGACACCTTCCGGGCCGCGGCCATGGAGCAGCTCGGCATCTGGGCCAAGCGCACCGGAGCGGATTTCTTCAGCAAGGGGGAAGGCGCGGACCCGGCCGCCGTGGCCTACGAAGCCGTGGACGCGGCCCTGCAAGGCGGCCACGACGTAGTCTTTCTGGACACCGCGGGCCGCCTGCACACCAAGGTCGACCTGATGGACGAACTGCGCAAGATCAAACGCGTCCTGGCCAAAAAACTTCCCGGAGCGCCCCATCGCAGCCTGCTGGTGGTGGACGCCACCACCGGCCAGAACGCCCTGTCCCAGACCAAGCTGTTCCACGAGGCGGTCAGCGTGGATGAGATCATCCTCACCAAGCTGGACGGAACATCCAAAGGCGGTATCGTGGTGGCCATTGCCTTGGAATTCGACATGCCCATCAGCTTTGTGGGCTTGGGAGAAAAGATGGAGGATCTTCGACCGTTCAGCGGAGAAGATTTTGCCAAGGCCTTGGTGAACTGACAATCCCATCTTGCGAGCTTTTTATGCCCTCCCCAGCCAGCCCACCGGCCCTCTCCTGCATCCTGCCCATCTTTGATGAAGAGGGCTGCCTGGAACCGCTACTTAAGGAGTTGGAGGCAACGCTGGGCAAGCTGGGCCGACCCTATGAGATTATCTGCGTGGACGACTGCAGCCGCGACGGCAGCCTGACCCTGCTCAGCCGACTGCGGGAGCAAAACGACCGACTGCGTCTGATTCGTCACACCAGCAATCTGGGCCAAAGCGCGGCCTTTGCCACCGGATTCCAGGTTGCCGCCGCGCCGATCCTGATCACCATGGATGCGGACATGCAGCATGACCCGGCGGACATTCCCCGTCTGCTCGCAGCCCTGACCCCGACAACCGACATGGTTTGCGGCGTGCGGGCCAACCGCCGGGACACCTGGATCAAGCGGCTTTCCTCCAGGGTAGCCAATCGGTTTCGGGATATTGTCTCCGGGGACCGCATCACGGATGCCGGTTGCACCTTCCGGGTACTGCGTCGCAGCGCCGTGGCGGAACTTGCGGTATTCAACGGCATGCACCGCTTTCTGCCCACCCTGTTGCGTTGCCGGGGGCTGAGCGTTACCGAACTGCCCATCAACCATCGTCCCCGGACCAGCGGCATTTCCAAGTATGGCATCGGCAACCGCCTGTGGCGCGGCCTGCTGGACTGCATTGCCGTGCGCTGGTACGTTCACAGAGCCATCCCGGCACGGCGCTGGGAGCACATCCCCCCATCTTTGCCGCTGAAATGATCAATTTGCCCCGTTCCGCTTGTCCCCCCCCGGCTGATCAACACCAGGCCAACCTGTTAGGCACCCCAGCCCGGCCTGACCGCGATCGCGAACGTGCCGGATTCTGGACGCGTTCACGGCTCATGGGTCTGGTTTTGATCACCATCGTCCTGCTGGGGTTGATCCTGATGCACATCACCCCCCTGCGGTCCTTGCTGGCCAGAACCGAACTGCTCGGCCAGTGGTTCATGGCCCGGGGAGTGATGGGCATGCTGCTGTACATTGCCGGGGTGACGCTCCTGGTCTGCCTGGGTGTTCCCAGGCTGCTCCTGTGCTCCATCGGCGGAATGGCCTTTGGTTTTTGGCAGGGATTATTCCTGACTCAGGCGGGAACGGTCGTCGGGTTTTACACCATCTTCATCCTGGTTCGCCATGCCGGGTGGAATTTTGCATTTCTGCGCAAACGCCCCAGCCTGGACGCCATTCAACACCGCATCGGCACCGGGGGCGTCCTGTCGGTTTTCGGAATCCGGATGATGCCCCTCTCCGGATTCTACTCCACGATCATGATGGGCATGCTGCCCATCCGCCACCACCACTTTCTGGTGGGCACCTTTCTGGGAACGTTTCCCCAGGCCATTCCGGCAACCCTGATCGGCTCCGGCGCCACCCAGGAAACACTGCAGAACAGCATTGCCTTCATCATTGCCGCGGTGATCGCCTTTGTCATCATTTGGCTCTGCATCGACGCCTACCGCAAAAAATGCACCACACCAACACTCCCCTGACCCCATGACAACCCACTTTGACAACGTTCTCGCCAACGCAACAGGATACCTGCTCCTGATCTGCCTTTGCCTGGTATTGTTTTTGCCGGGGATCACCACCCTCCCCCCCTTTGACCGGGATGAAGCCCGGTTTGCTCAAGCCTCCCGACAAATGGCGGAGGATGGCGACCTGATCCGCATCAGGTTCCAGGACCGGGACCGGCATAAAAAGCCCGTGGGCATCTATTGGCTCCAAACCGCCTCGGCACGGCTCACCAATCCGGATGCACTCTGGCCCTATCGCCTGCCGTCTGTGCTCGGAGCCGTGCTGGCTGTGCTGTTGACCTTTTCCCTGGCGAAGCGGAACATGGAGCTTCGTTTTGCCCTGGCCTCCGCCGCCCTGTTGGCCTGCACCATTCTGATGGTGACCGAGGCCCGTCTGGCCAAGACGGACGCCATGCTCCTGGCCTCCATCACAGCCATGCAAGCTGCCCTGGCCCGCTGCTATATCCGGCCGAAAGACCAGCAGCCGGAATCCTGGCTCTGGCTGTTGTTCTGGGTGGGCATGGGCGGTTCCATTCTGCTCAAGGGACCGGTGGGGCCGATGATCTCCGGACTGACCCTGCTCGCCCTGTACATCGCCGACCGTGGCGACCAGCATCGCTTGACCTGGCTGCGTGGCCTCCGGCCCAAAGCCGGACTGCTTCTGACAGCGGCCATGGTCCTGCCCTGGCTGATTGCCGTCAGTCTGGCCACAGACGGATCCTTTGTCTCCGACGCGGTCACCGGCGACCTGTTGCCCAAACTGATCTCCGGCCATGAATCCCACGGGGCGCCGCCGGGGCTCTACCTGCTGCTGTTCACGCTGACCTTTTGGCCGGGATCACTTTTGGCATGGCCGGCCCTGGTCCAGACCTGGCCCCTGCGCAAATCGGATCGGCTGACCCGCTTTCTCTGGGCCTGGATTATCCCCTCCTGGATCGTCTTCGAGCTGGTGCCCACCAAACTGCCCCATTATGTCCTGCCCATGTATCCGGCTATCGCACTGCTTATCGGCATCTGGCTGACCAGACTTTCGCAACGTTCAGCCCATCCCGAGGCCCCATCGGCAATTGACACATGGCCGTCGGGACGGTTCGCGGCCTGGATTCCCAGAATCGGTTCCGGACTGTGGCTGACCATCGGGGGACTGCTCGGCCTCGGATTGATCATCGCTCCACTCTACCTGGACAAGTCCGTTTCCTGGTGGGGCGTCCTTGCGGCCTTGATTGTCCTGACCATGACCACTCTGGGCTGGCAAGCATACCGGGAGGGGCGCATGAACCGACTTTGCGGGATTGTCCTCCTGGGTGCCGTCTTGGTGTTTCCGATCATTTTCGGCAAGGGGCTCCCGGAGCTGCGGGGATTCTGGGTCAGTCGAACCATCGTGCAGGCGGTGGAAGCGTTGCGCCAGGAACACCCCAACCTGGACGGGGTGGTTGCCTCCGTTGGATTCCATGAACCCAGCCTGGTTTTCCTGCTGGGCAGAACAACCATGCTGACCAATCACCTGAAGGCCGCGGCGCATCTTAAGGACCAGCCTGATGGATTGGCGTTGATTGAATCCCGCTACTCGGAACGATTCCACCTTGCCCTTGATGAACTTGAGCTTGACGTGGAACGGCTGGCCATTATTCGTGGTTTCAACTATTCCAAGGGGCAGTGGGTGACCATCGGTTTTTACGTCGCCGCAGGCCGATAACAGCAACACTCCATACCAACACGTTCATGCGCTACTACCCGATTCTTCTCGACCTGCACGACAAGGCTTGCCTGGTTGTCGGCGTTGGCCAGGTGGGCACCCGCAAGGTGCGCACCCTCCTGTCCTGCGCGCCTGGGAGATTGCGTATCGTGGACACCCGCGAGCCGGATGTCTGTTGGCAGGAGTTGATCGAGCAGGGCATGGTGGAGTATCATGTGCGCTCTTTTTGCCCGGAGGACCTGGATGGCTGTTTTCTGGTGATTGCCAGCACCAGCGACGAAACCCTGAACTGGCGGATCAGCCGCATGTGCGCGGAGCGGGGCATTCTCTGCAATATCGTGGATCAGCCGGAGAAATGCAGCTTCATCCTCCCGGCCATGCACTCCCAGGGGGATCTGACCATCGCTGTCTCCACATCCGGCTCCAGTCCGGCCCTGGCCAAAAAGATTCGCGAGGATCTCGGGGCCTGCTTCGGACCGGAATACGCCCGTTTTCTGGCCATTATGCGCCGCCTGCGGCCAATCCTTTTGGAGCAGGGCCTGCCCACGGCCACAAACACCGCGCTTTTCCGCGAGCTGACCCAATCCCAACTGCTGGATGCCGTGCAATCGGGAGACGACTCCCGAATTCTGGAGGTTCTGCGCCGACACCTCCCGGAAAGCCTGCATCACGCCTTGGAGGACGTAATCGGTGAATCTGACTGAAACCCTGGAACTGATCGTCCTGGCTCTTTACTTTCTTGGTGCCGTGCTGCACATCCTGGCGATGCTCGTTCGCGGCCCCCTGCTTCGATACGGTGGCCAGGCCGCGACCTTGCTCGGTTTCGGCCTGCACACCTTGGATATCGGGCTTTACATGGTCCGTTACGAGGCCATGGCCCTGGGGCACGGCCCCTTTTACTTCAGCCTGCTGGCCTGGACCCTGATCATCGTTTCCCTGGTCCTGAACTGGCGGTTGCGGATGCATTTCCTGGCCCTGACCGCACTGCCGTTGGCACTGATCATCTTCTCCTTCGCCACCACCCTGCCCACCGTGGAGGTGGTTCTGCCGGAGAGCTTCATGGGCCTGTGGTTCGGACTGCACATCGGAACCTTGTTTTTCAGCATCTGCCTGCTGGCCATGGCTGCCAGTTCCGGAGTGGTCTACCTGTTCCTGGAAAACAAGATCAAAGGCAAGGCCAAGATCACCGGACTGAGCAAGGATTTGCCCTCCCTCTCCCTGTTCGACCAGGTCAATGCCTGGGCCGTGAACCTGGGATTTCCGCTCTTCACCGTTGGGCTGCTTTCCGGTTTTCTCTGGGCGCATTTCACCTGGGAACGCTTTTTTTCCTGGGACCCGAAGGAAGTGGCGGCCATCATCGTCTGGCTGCTGTTCGCATTTCTTTTCCACCAGCGGCTGGTCAATGGCTGGCGCGGCCGCAAGCCCGCCAAGTTGGCCATCTGGATTTTCGCCCTTTCCCTGGTTTCCATGCTGGGGATCAACTTTTTTCTTGAGACCCATCACAGTTTTCAACCCTGAGACATGAACCAATCCATCTGTCTGCTCGGACTCAACCATCGTACCGCCCCGGTCGAGGTTCGGGAGCGCTACGCCCTGCCCGACGTCGATCCGCGGGAACAGGGTCTCATCGCTCCCGGATCTGGGGTCAAAGAGGCCATGATCCTCTCCACCTGCAACCGGGTGGAATTTCTGTCCGTCGGGCGTGAAAAGCCTGGCATGGCCCTGGAGATCCTCCGATTCTGGGCGGACTTTTGCGGTGGCAATGTCCATGAATTGCAGGCCCACACCTACCAATACAACAACCTGGACGCGGTATCCCACCTGTTCTCCGTGGCCTCCAGCCTGGACTCCATGGTCCTGGGAGAGCCACAGATTCTCGGCCAGCTCAAACAGGCCTACCGCCGCAGCGTCAAGCAGGGCACCTCCGGTGTGGTGCTGAACCGGCTGCTGCATAAATCCTTTTCCGTGGCGAAACGGGTGCGAACCGAGACCAGGGTTGCCTCCAACGCCGTATCCATCAGCTTCGCCGCCGTGGAACTGGCCAAGCGGATCTTCGGCGATCTTTCCAACCAGACGGCCATGCTCGTGGGAGCCGGCGAAATGGCCGAACTGGCCGCCACCCACCTGCTCTCCGCCGGAGTCAAACGCCTGCTCATCGCCAACCGCACCCATGCCCGGGGCTGTGAATTGGCCTCCCGGATTCAGGGCGAGGCCGTCCTTTTCGCCGAACTCTTTGAACGGATGGCCGAAGCGGACATTATCATCAGTTCCACCGGTGCCACCCAAACCGTCATCCAGCGCCGTGACGTGCAGACGATCATGAAACGCCGCCGCAACCGACCGATGTTTTTCATCGACATCGCCGTGCCCCGCGACATCGACCCGGATGTGAACAACCTGGACAACACCTATCTGTACGACATCGACGACCTGAAGGAAGTGGTGGAGGAAAATCTCAGCCAGCGCAAGACCGAAGCGGCCAAGGCCATGGTCATCGTCCAGGAGGAAACGGAAAAGTTCGCCTGCTGGCTACGCTCTCTGGACCTCAAGCCGACCATTCTGGATCTGCTGGCCAGCGGGGAGCGAATCGCCCGCAAGGAACTCAAAAAAACACTGCGCCGCCTGGGGCCAAAAGCCGAGGACCCGCAAGTGCGCGAAGCCCTGGAAACCCTGGTCCTTTCCCTGGGGCACAAGCTGTACCACCAGCCGTTGGACTTCCTGAAACGCCGCGCCAGGGAAGAGGACGCCGGTACCCGGTACATCGACATCACCCGCCGGATGTTCAACCTGGATAACGAACCCCCGGCCCCTGACGCCCATCCGGATCGACGCCAACCCAAACCAGACGAAGATTAGACCGACCGCCCCCCCGGTCCAACTGCATTTTTCCTGAACCAGACATTCCGGCGCAAATTTTCCGGTCCAAACAACATGGAGTGAATAACGTGCGCGCATACCTGATTGACGAACTCAACCCCACCGATGTGCAACGTCTCGCATCCCACCTGGAAACCCGGGCATTGAAGGCCCCGGTGACAGATATGTTTTGGCTGGAAATCCCGGAGCATCTGCTCTCCGCGGAACAGCACGAACACGGGGCCCAGTGCGGACCGTTTGTCTGCTCCCTGGAAATCGGCCGGGACTGGCTGAAAGTAGAGTTGTTGCTCCGAGGTCGGGGTAAGCTGCGCTGCTCCTGTATTGCCTATGCCGACCAGAACCAACGGGACTGGATTCTGGACCAGGTCGACGCCATGCTGGCGGAGTTGGACATCCCAGTTTAAGCTCAATACCAACCGGGACTCGCGACGACCTTCCGCATGATTCTCTCCTCGCTGGGATTGTTCATCTCCCTGCTGAAATAGTCTTCCGCTTCAGCCTTGCGTATGCCCAGCCCCGCCCTGCCTTCCTGCATCCAGGACCTGCCACCGATCTGGGCGCGGTTCTGTCTGGACATCGAACGGCTTCTCCTCCACGACCTCGCCCTGCCTCTTGTCCATCGCCACCTGTTGCTGGCCTGCTCATCCGGGAGCGATTCCACGGCCCTGTTGCTGATCCTGCACTGTTTGGCTCCTCGCATGGGATTCACGATCAGTGTCGCCCACCTGGACCATGGGTTGCGCCCGGAATCTGGCCGGGAGGCACATTGTATTACTGACTTGTGTCGCCGCTTGGGTGTCCAGATCAGCACTGGAAGCAGCAATGTCGCCCGGTACGCCCGGCTTACCAGGAGCGGACTGGAGGAAGCCGGACGAACCCTGCGCTATCGGTTTTTATTCGGGATGCGCCGCCGCCTCAATGCCGACCTGCTGCTCACGGCCCATCATGCCGATGACCTGGCCGAGGACATGATGCTGCGCCTGATCCGCGGGACCGGGTGGCCGGGACTGGCCGGCATGCCACGCTGGGATCCTTCCCGCCGCCTCCTGCGCCCCCTGCTGCACACCCCCAAACAGGATCTTCGCCGTTTTCTGAAGGCCATCAATGTCACCTGGTCTGAAGACGCCAGCAATACGGATACACGGCAAACCCGCAACCGCGTCCGCTGGGACCTGATGCCCTTGTTGATCCAGGAAAACCCCCGGTTCTTGCGAAACATCGTCCGTTTGCACCGACAGGCGGAGATGGATGCCGGGCTTTTTGCATCCATGGTCACCCCCCTTGTCCAGGGGGCCCAATCCGAGAATACACGCCCAACCGAGCGCGAGTCTGAACAGACCGGCCTCCTCCTGCAATCTTCCTTGCTCCGTAAGCTGCATCCGGGTTTGCGTCTGCGTCTTTACAAAGCCGTGATCGACGACCTTGGTCCCGGCCAGACCCTGCACGACTCCCTGTTGCGCCTGGAGCAAGCCTGGCAAAGCGGCAGAAACAGCGCAACCATTCAATTTCCTGGCAGTAAAACCGCCTGGATTACTCCAACTGGCATCCGATTCACCAGGTCGAGCCGCACCCCGGCAAAGGAGACACCCGCCCCATGCGACTGAGCGTCAAACTTTTTCTGGGCATTTTGCTGATAGCTGTCTTGGCGTCCGGGGCCACTGGCTCCTTTTTCTATTATCAAGCCAGGTCAGCCATGGTGGAATCCGTTCGCGATCAACTTCTGTCCACGGCCAAAATCGCGGCCATGCTTGTGAATGGCGACGATCTGAAGACCCTGACCAGGCCGGAGCAAATGCAATCCCCCAGCTATCAATCCATCCAGGAACTCATGGGCATCATCGCCCAGACCAGCACTGAATATCTGTTTGCCTACACCATGCGCCTGGAGAACGGCCGGGTTCGTTTCATTGTTGATTCCCCGGCCCATGATGACGACGGTGACGGGATCATCAGTGAAGATGAACTACCAGAACCCATTGGCGCTCTCTATCCCAACCCGACCCGTGAGATGCTGCATGGTTTTGTCCGGCCGACCGTGGAACGGCGCCCTCACCTGGATCAATGGGGCAAGACCATCTCCGGATACGCCCCCATTCACGATTCCTCAGGGCGCCCCGTGGGTCTCATCGGCATCGACATGTCCGTGACCATCTTGGAGGAAAAATTGGCTGCGATCCGACAAGCCGGTTTGATTTCCCTGGGTATAGCCCTGATCGTGGCCATCAGCATGGGCTGGTATTTCAGTCGGAGCATCTTTCGCCCTCTCGCCATGCTGCAACATGCATTGGTCAAGGTTGGAAAGGGAGACTACACCCAACGTCTGGATGAATCCGGAACGGGTGAGCTGGCCGCTTCGGCCAGAAGTTACAACATCATGGTTTCGGAGTTGCGCGAAAAAGCCCTGATGAAATCCAGCCTGGGCAAAGTGCTGGGCGCCCAGGCCATGCAGCACCTGCTGGACAACCAGCTGGAACTGGGTGGGAATATGCATCAGGCCACCCTGCTGGTCTGCGACCTGCGCGGTTTCTCCCGGTTGTGCCAGCGCCTGCCCCCCAAACTCCTGGTGAGTCTGCTCAACGACTACCTCACGGCCATGGTCGAGGTTATTCAACGCCACGGCGGCATCGTCGACAAGTTTGTTGGCGACATGGTCCTGGCGGTTTTCGGACATCCCGTCCCCCTCAAGCAGGAACAGCACGCAGCCCTGAGCGCGGCCAAGGACATGATCACGCGTTGCGACGCCCTGAACGAACACTTGCCCCTGGACTCGGACTTGCGCTTGCACAATTCCATTGGCCTGCATTGCGGACCGGTTCTGGCCGGAAACATCGGCAGTCCGGAACGAATGGAATACACGGTCATGGGCCATTCCGTGAACGTGGCCAGCCGGATCGAACGGCTCACCCGGGCCCTGGATGTGCGGGTTGCGGCGAGCGCGGACTTTATTCACGCCCATGGCCTGGGCCACGGTCTGGAGGCAGCCGGTGACGTGGAACTCCCCGGCATGGACACCCGGTTGGCGATGTATGTCCTCCGCACCTCGCCAAAATAGTCTGGTACACATTGATACCCGGGAAAATAAGCAAAGTTGCCAGCGCACTGTGCACACAGCCTGAATGCCGGATGCGAAAAACCTGGTGCACCAAATAAAAAACGCTTGCCCGCCCGGGGACCTCAGTGAGGTCCCCCGGGCGGGCAAGCGTCAAGGCCGGGTCAGAACGTATCCCCTACTCTTCAGAGCCAGGGCTCGGAGACATCTCGGCCAATTCGGCACGAACACGATTGACCGTTTCTTCATCATCCGGATTGAGTTCCAAAACCCGTTGAAAGGCCATGCGGGCCAACTCAGGGTCGTCAAGATAATGCTTGTGGAGCATGCCCAGATTGAAATGCGCCCGGTAATTGTCTGGCGAAATTTCCACAATGCGCGCAAACTGCTCCGCCGACTCCGAGAACTGATCCATGTTGTAGTAGGCCACGCCAAGACCGTTCAAGGCTCGCTCCAGGTTCGGGTCCAGAGCAATGGACCGTCTCCAGAAAACAGCCGCTCGCTCATAGGATCCCATGCGCATGAATTGATCGCCCAAGGCCATCATGGTCGGCAGATGATTCGGTTCTCTGTCTAACCGAGCCATCAACTCGGTGATTTCACTCATGGCCATCGAAGTCTCCGATGGTCGGGAAACCATCGTCAAACTTGGATTCTGCAAACGGTAAATGACCGATCCGACAAACAACAGGACCAGGCCGAGGGCGATGACCGCCACGACCAGACGGCGCCCCTGATCATGAGGATCAACTGTCGTACTGCTCATTATCCAGAGCCTCCAGGTGTTGAAGCCGTTGTTCCATCATGGCCTGACGGCGGGCCAAAAAAACAATGTACCCCCCCAGACCGATCCAGACCGCCGCATTGGCGGCCAACAAATAGTGTGCTGCATCCATATCCACCTCATATTCCGACTTGTATTCTCCTTGGCGTAACAACGCAGAACGAATTCGAGATCGAAATTGCAGTCCCCCAGCACGGTCGTTGCCTATTTCGTTTTCACTACCGATCGCAATGGAGATCCCGGCTCCTCCCCGAATTTGTTTGCGTAGTGTCATTTTGAAAACAAAACAGCATGACGCATCTTCCGCCAAAATGAACGCCAGAGCAAAGTAGGGTATGCATTTCCCGCTGATTCGTAAAGATCCACCTGCCCCTAAAACAGGGCAATTTTGTTCTCACGTAGGCGTTTGAAAAATAAGACGCTGGTTTACCCTGTTTGGGACAAATCGACTGTTTGACTGAACCAGGAATCGTTCATCAAGGCGTTGCCCATCGCAAAGAGCACAGGTGCTTGTTATTATAACGCAACAGCTTGATGGTCCGAGGCCGGTGATGGAGTTTCGAGCCGTTCCAAACTGGGTAAACCAGCTGCCTTTGCAGGAAAAATTCAGTGAGAACAATATTGCCCTGGACCCAAAAAAGCGGATGACCGGACCCTGCTTGGGCCCGGTCATCCGCCGTCTCACTCTTTGCAGCACCCCCCCCCGCGTAGCACTGCACCTTAAAGGTGTGATTATCCGCTCGCCTCCTCTTTCTTGGCCGCGGCTTTTTTCTTGGATTTGGGGGGAGTGCCTTGCATTTCTATCATCTCCCGCTGTCCGGACACCGGACGCCACGTTCGCTTATGGTGCAGACAGTGAGTAGGGCAGGCCTCCATGCACGTTCCACAAAAGACACATACAAAGGGGTCGCAGGTCCAGATTCCCTTTTCCTTGTCCACGGTAATGCACTGGGAGGGGCACTTCCGGGCACAGGTCGAACAGAAGATGCAATTATCGATATCATTATACAGCTCACCGCGAGATTCCTCAAATGGCTCGCGGATCACAAACGGATAGGGTCGCGTGGACTTCTTGGTGATCAAATTCTTCAAGATGTTTTTGGTCATCGGTGTAATCTTGAACATGACAGGTCTCCTAGCGTTCCGTGCAGCTGATGCAAGGGTCAATGGAGAGCACGACCACCGGTACGTCCGCCAGCTCAATCCCCGGCAACATGGCTGCCAAAGGAGGGATATTCGCGAAGGTGGGTGTGCGAATGCGTAAGCGTTCCAAGTGCTTGGTACCGTTGCCCTTGAAGTAGTAGAACAACTCCCCACGCGGTTGCTCGACACGGGCCACACCCTCACCCTCCGGATTTCCCTTGACCTTGACGTTGATCTCGCCATCGGGAAGCTTGTGCAGGGCCTGGCGGACAAGATCGATGGACTGCAGGGTTTCCCGATAGCGAACCTTGCTGCGGGCATAGGAATCGCCGTCATATTCCACCACCGGCTCAAACTCCAGGTCGCTGAACGCGGCATAGTTCAGCTGCCGGCAATCCTGGGCGATACCGCTTCCGCGCAGGGTCGGCCCGGCGGCGCCCAGATCATAGGCCTGTTCCTTGGTCAACATGCCCTTGCCCACGGTGCGTTCCTTGACTGTGTAATCGTCCAGAATCGTGGACTCCAGAGCCTTGAGTTCGCTTTCCACCAGCTCGAGTTCGGAGAGGATCCAGCGGATCTGTTCCAGGCTGAGGTCCTTGCGTACGCCACCCATCACATTCACGGACACGATGACCCGGTTGCCGGTGGTGGCTTCGTTGATGTCCATGACCCGCTCACGGATTTTCCAGAGCTGGTAGAACAAGGCCTCGAAGCCGAACCCATCCGCAAACAGCCCCAGCCACAGCAGGTGGGAGTGGACCCGGTGCAACTCGGACCAGATGGTTCGCAGGTATTTGGCCCGGGGCGGCACCTCGACCTGCATCATTTCTTCGAGGCCATGGCAATAGCACATGGCGTGAATTTTGGAACAAATACCGCAAACCCGTTCCACAACCTGGATCATATGATGGTAGTCGCGAATGTCGCAGAGCTTTTCCAGACCGCGGTGGACGTAGCCCAACGCCGGTACAGCCTGGGTCACGATCTCGTCCTCCACGGTCAGGGACAGATGGATCGGCTCTGGCAGGACCGGATGCTGCGGACCGAAAGGTATAATGGTCTTGGCCATAAAAACTCCTCGGAAAGTTCAAAAAAAATGGTTATTGCGCGTCCTTGCGAATGACGCTGTACTTGCAAAACGGTGTCCTGGCCACTTCCTCTTCCAGGTACAGATAGTTTTCAAAATTCAGCACCAGACCGTCAAAGCAGATGCCGAACTGGTCCTGGATCTCGTTCTCCACAAGAAAGGCCCCGAACAGGATATCGGAAATCGACGGTGCAGGCGTGCTCTTGGGTTGCTGCATGCGCAGATGGACCATCTCCAGATCCTTGTCAAAGGAGTACAGCAGATCGACATGTTCTTCATCCAGGTCCACGCAGGTCAGGGTCACGAGGCGATAGCCCTCGGACTTGAGCCGTCGAATCTCGGCCTTCAGATTGTCGTTTTCAACCGCCTGGGTTGCCAGGACGGGAATCTTTTTTTCAGTGGTTTTCGCTTCAGCCATTGGAGAACTCCTTACGACTTGGCGGCGAACAGTTCCAGCGCCTTGACCACGCCGTCGATGATCGCTTCGGGTTTAGGCGGACAACCGGGGACATAGACATCCACGGGGATGACCTTGTCCACGCCGCCGACGACATTCGGAGCGTCACGAAACACTCCGCCGGACAACCCGCAGGCCCCAATGGCAATGACCGCCCGGGGTTGCGGCATCTGATCATAAAGATTCTTGAGCACTTTCTTGTTGCGGTGATTCACCGTGCCCGTGACAAGAAAGACGTCCGCATGCTTGGGGTTGCCCACGTTGATGATTCCAAAACGCTCCACGTCATAGACGGGAGTAAGCACGGCCAAGGTCTCAATATCGCATCCGTTGCAGCTGCCACAATCGAAATGCAGCACCCAGGGCGATTTGATCCGGGATGTTTGCAGGAATTTGGAAAGCATATTCATAAGATTTACCCGTAGTAGAGCCAGAGCAGGTTGATCAAGGAGAAGGTGATGCCGGTGATCCAGGCGGTTCCAAGCATCCAGCGCCAAGTCATCCGCGAGGTTGTGTTATCGACCAGGATTTCCACGAAATACGTAATACCCAGGAGCAGCACCAGGCCGACGACGCCCGTGGACCAGAACAGGGACAAGAGGCACAGGATCAGGACGATCTCAAACCAGTGCGCGATTTCCACGATGGCCAGGTAGGGACCGGAGTATTCCGTATAGACTCCTCTGACGATTTCCTGGTGCGCGTGGTGCGACGCGGAAATGTCAAAAGGAGATTTCCGCAGTTTGATGGTCAGGGCAATTCCCAGCACCAGGAACAGGAGCGGAAGCTTGAAGAGCAGGGGCTGCTCCATGGCATAGACAGCCTCGATCTTGAAGCTGCCAGTCGCCAGAAAAATGCCCACGATGACCAGGATCAGCAACGGTTCATAGGCAATGATCTGCAGCAGTTCCCGATGTGCTCCGATCTGGCTGTACGGGGAGGGCACGGTTAATGCCCCGATCACCAGAAAGACCGATCCGACAGCCTGCACGAAGAAAATCAACAGAAGGTCTGCCTGCAGGAAGAAGAGCACGACCGAGGTTACGGCACCAGCCAGGTAGAGGAAGGAGCAGAAGGCCAGCCAATGGTTGGCGAGCATTGGTTCCTTGCCCAGCAACTTTCCGATATCATAAAATGGTTGCAAAATGGGCGGCCCCAGGCGGGACTGCATCCGGGCCGTGATCCTTCTGTCCACTCCGGTGAGCACGCCAACTGCCAAGGGCGCCAAAAAAAGTGCCGCGATCAATGCCAAGAATACTTGCGCGCTTGTCATTTTAGAGCCCCCCTCCGAGCATCAGGAGAATCAGCACAATCGCCGCGGTGTTCACCCAGCGGTTGATGGCGACTTCACCAAAAATCTTCTCCAGGTAATAGTTGGATGATGATGGGATAATGGATTGACGCAACGGGCCGGCATACGCGGACGCGTCGTCCGGCGTCTGCGCTCCGGACAGATAGGGCCCCGTGGGTTTAACCTTGCCGGCCAGTTTATAGAAGTAGATCGCCGCGAACAACCCCAAAGCGGCGACGAGGAACAGGGGGATCACCGGAAACGATCCGCGATCCAGAACCAGGATACCCCAGGAAGTTGCCGGAACGGTGTCCACCATGGCCAGCGGAAGCGCGGAGATTGCCGGATAAATCAGGGAATTGTAAATGGCCGGCGCGTAAAAAGAAAGCAGCAAGGCACCACCGATCAAACCCAGCAGAGGGAGTCGGGTCAGCGCGGGCTGCGACTCGGGATAGATCCGCCCCTTGAACGGATAGGACATGAGCAAGCCCGCCCAACGCGCCCAGTACAGAACGGTGATCGCACTGCCCAAGGCAAGAATGATCACCAGCAGGATGTTGTGCGCCGAAGCCTCGATGGCCATCCACTTGCCCAGAAGCATGCCGAATGGCGGCAGGATCATGGTCAAGGCGCCCAATACGGTGATGATCGCGGTTACGGGCATGATCGCATACAGACCGCGCATGTCTTCAATATCCCGGCTGGCGATACGTTGTTCAATGGTTCCCACGCAGAGGAAAATCAGGGCCTTGCTCACGGCATGGAACATGATCAGGAACATGCCTGCGGCAATGGCCGCCGGAGTACCGATACCAGCACAGGCGATAATCAGCCCCAGGTTGCTCACCGTGGAGTAGGCCAGGATCTTTTTGCCGTTGGACTGACTGATGGCCAGTGCCGCGGCAGCCAGAAACGTAAAGCCGCCCACAAAGGCCACGGTCGTGGAGAAAAACGTTCCGGAATAGGCCGGTGAAAAGCGCAGGAACAGATACACACCCGCCTTGACCATCGTGGCTGAATGCAGCAGGGCCGAAGTCGGCGTTGGGGCAACCATGGCGCCCAACAGCCAGCTCTGGAACGGCAGCTGCGCGGCCTTGGTCAGTCCGGCGAAGCACAGCAGGCCGATGGGCAGCAGCAGGAAGGCGGCTTCAGGGGTCTGGGCCAGAATCTGCTGAATGTTGACCGTGCCCAGATCCAGGGAGATCCAGAGCAGGCCGATCAGCAGGGCCAAACCACCAAGACTGTTGATCCACAGAGCCCGCAGGGAGTTGGCCTTGGCTTCATCCGTGAGGTCATGCCGGATCAGCAGGAAGGAGCACAGTGTGGTGACCTCGAAGAAAAAGTAAAAATTTCCCAAATCGTTGGTCAGAACCAAACCGTTCATCGCCCCAAGAAACAGGACCATGACCGCAAAAAACTGTGGTTGCCGTGATGTCGTCAGGTGCAGATGCTCTTCATGATTCTTCATGTAGGGCAACGCGTGAAGGATAATGACGGAACCAACAACGCTGACCACGAACACCATCAGTTTGGCCAAGGGGTCGACAAGAAACATGGCCTGTCCCGTCGCCTCCGCCGGCGACACCAGCTTGAAAATGGCCAGAAGCACAATCTGCGCCCCGGCGAGGTAGATGATCAGGCGATGCTTCGCGCTGAGCCCAACCGCTAAAATGATGAACAGCACCACGAAATCCAGGAGCACGATCAACGGCTGCGGATTGACCCCCAGCAGCGTCGTTGAGAAGGCAACGGTTTCGTGGGAGAACAAGGCCAGCGAGGAACCCGTCAAGAGAACCGCAGTGGCCAAAACCAAAACCATGCGCAGGGATTCGATCCGCAGCGCGTAGAGTCCCAGTGCCGCAATAAACGGGACCACTACCAGGATAAACAGGAGGGTATCAGGCATACCTTCTCCAATAGGGTGAAAGGGTTACAAAAACTCGGGTTCTCCCCGTTCCCGCAGCCTGCGGGCCACCTCAACCATAGTTTACGACACCCTATGCCGGATGGCCATGTTTCCGTCAACCCCAAGATGAAAGCTTTCCCCTTTTGCATACGAAATCTAAAATAGTAAAACCAGCTACTCCTTCCTTTCCCTGGACCTGCACCTCGAACTTGCCATTTTCCACCTGGAAGCGCACAACCACGTCACCGGAATTCCAAGGAGGAATTTGTGTCTTCATGGTTTGATCAACGACGTTTCTTCTCAGAGCACCTGCGCCATGGCATAAAAACAGGCCTGGCCGCTGTCCTGGCCTACTCCATCGTGACGGTTTTTGATCTGGCGTATGGCTTCTGGGGAGTACTTTCCGCGGTGATCGTCATGCAGATCAACGTCGCGGATTCCTTACAGATGTGTTGGAATCGCCTGACCGGAACGGCCATAGGAGCAGCCATTGGATTGCTCACGCTGTTGGCCCTCCCCGGCCCGGGCTGGCCCACGGCATTGGGATTGCTCCTGTCCGTCGGGTTTTGCGCGTACATGACCCGTTACAACCCTCGCTACCTGATGGCCGCGATCACTGTCGTCATCATTGTGGTCGCCGGCAGCGAAGAGGAGCGGAAAATCCTCTTCGGAATCTATCGTATCCTGGAAATCGGCATCGGGGTCGGCAGTGCGTTTCTGGTCACGGTCCTGATCTGGCCGCACCGGGCCGGCAGCACCTTGCGTGAACAGTTGCGCGACAACTTCGCCGAAGCCTCTCGCTGCGCCACGATCCTCGTTGAAGCATTTCTCTCCAAGCAAACTTCCGTATCGCCGGATCTGCTGCATGACGTCAGTGCCAGGACCAGGCAGGCCCGTGACCTGTTGTCCAAGGCCCTGGGACACGAGCGGCTGGTTTCCTCGGAGGATCTCGATGCATTAAGTCGCCGGGTGACGGCTTTGGAAAACTGCGTGGAGCAAATGCGGGCCATGCTGCACGTGCTCAACGATTTTGATGAAGGGGAGGGGTACGAGATCATCATGTCCGCCCAGGTCCGGGAACTGGCCCAGGCAGTGAGCGAAGTCATGGTTTCCATCGGCGAGGGCCGTGACGCGGCCTTGGACGAATTGGAAAAGGCCGTGGCTGCCTTTGAGTCGCGTCTGGAAGAGTTGCGGGCAGCCGGGGTGACCAGGCGGTTCAATTTACACAAGCTGCTTCAGGTCTTTTCCTTTTTGCACGCCATGGAGTCCATGGCCAAGGGACTCTTGAAGACCAGAAGCAACTTGGCCGTCTGAAACGGACGGTAGCCTTGCAGGATACCCGCGGCTATGAATCGACCAGAATGGTCATGCTGGTTACCCGCTCCACCAGCATTCCTTCGGGCCTGAGCAGTCCGGGAAGCTCCGCCCCGGGGGCCAACGTGGTGATCACGGTTCGCCCCAGAACCCAGCGGCCGGGCGTGGCGTGTTGCGCCCTCCAGGCTCGCGGTTCCTGGATGCGCAAACCCCAAAGGGCATGCAGCATCACGGGGCGGCCTGAGACCGGGTCCGGACCGAGGTACAGCAGCACGTGGCCTGGCATGTTGACGATGGTCAGTAAAGGCACGCCAAGCTCCACTATGCGGTGTTCCTTTTGTGCCGCATCAAGCCCTGCAAGGTCCACAACCCTCCCCGCCCGAGCCTGGGCCCGGGAATTTCTGGGCAGAGCAATGCCAAACAGGGCCTGCACGTCCTGGATCAGCGCGGAACAGTCCCGGTTTTCATACATTCCGCCCCAGCCATAGGGTTGCCCCAGAAGTCCATCCAGAACATGAACATACCGATCCCAGGTTGCCGGCACGGGCCAGGATTCTATGGCGCTGTCCGCGATAAAGCCGCATTTGAGCTCCGCCCACCCGTCGGCCCGACGCTGCGGAGCCTGCACGGCAACGGTCCCGGCTGGCGCGGGCAAAGGGCACCGCGGCAGGAGCATCCCCACTCGCCCATGCAGGGCATACATGCCTTGCGCGGTCCGCAGGACATCTCCGTCACGGGTCACCGCAACCAGCTCCGCGTCTCGCATCGCCTCCATCACGGGCTGATCCACCCAGGCCACTTCCCAGGGACGCACCCAGCCGGAGACGTGCGGGGCCATGGCCAGATACCAGTCGCCGTCCGGGGTGGCATGCACCACCCTTACAGGCGTCCCGGCCGGGACCAGGGAATTCTGGAGCATGTCAAACGGAAAACCTTGCCCGGGCAAGGCGGGATTGTGAAATACCGGCTTATGGGACGGCAGAACGCGCAGTGACGTCGGGGTGACGGTCACCGCCGGATGGACCAGGGCGGGGAAGGAGTCCGGTGCACTGCGCCGGTTCATTTCTTCCAGCCAACAATCGGAGACAGGTAAAAGATTTTCTCCAAAAACGATCCTGTCCCGGTAGCGGCGTAACCCCCAGAACAGGTCCGAACCGTCTTCCCTGGTCATTTCCCGGTCATCCCACGGTGCAAAATATCGCGCGTGAAATGTCTGGGCCAAATGCTCCTGTCGCATGGGAGAAATCAGGGGGCGGTCATCCTCCGGCATGGGCACGTAGCGGGCAACATTCTGGGGCAGCAGACGCAGATCCACAATCTCGCCTGGTGGCGGCAAGGTGGGCGCGCAAGCGGATACCACAAACGCAACAACCAGGTAGCAACAGATCCGCACGAAATAAGATGTCGTCACAAACCAGCCTCCGGGCTTCACCGTTACACTGAGCGCCTTGGTTGCGGCAAACGGACGGTAATGGTCGTCCCTCCCTCATGGGAGGTGGTCATGGAGATGGTTCCACGATGGGCCTGGGCGATGAGCATGGCCGAGTACGTGCCCAGGCCGGTGCCGTCTGGTTTTCCATGGGTGGCGTACTTCTCGAAAAACGTGTCGCGAATTGCCTCGGGAACCATACCCCAATTATGCAGTTCCAGTTCGACTTCCGATTCATGACGTTCCGGCGGTTGATGCAAATTCGCGCGAACAGCCACGATTGTATCCTCCGGAGCGGCTTCAACGGCATTTTTGATCAAATTGGACAACAGAAATGGCAGGAGCGCCTTATCGCCGAAAATCCGGGATAAATCCGCTTGTCCGGCCCCGAGTTTTCCATGTTCGGTATGCAGCTGGATCCGCTTTCTCCGGAGCAGATGTTCCACCTCCTGACCGACTCGCTGGATCTCCTGCCCCAGATCCAGCCATTCCCCTTGAAACGAGTAATCCCCGGCCTCCAGCTTGTAGAGCTGTACGGACTCGTTGAGCAGGTTCAGCATTTTGTGCCCGGAGACACTGATCATGTCCAGCATCTCCAGGCCATGTTCAGAAAGCGTTTCCGACTCCGCGATGAGTGCCGGCAGATTGATCACAGCATTGAGTGGGCTCTTCAAGTCGTGACGCACGATCCGGGCAACGTTGTCCTTGAGTTCCTCCAGACGCTCCCGTCGCGACAACTCCAACTGTAGCGTTTCGGAGAGGCTTCGGAAGTCGCGTTCGCGTCGCAGCAGCACATCTTCCATTTTCCGCTGCTGGGTCACGTCGCGCACAATGGTCAAGAGTTGCTGGTTGTCAACCGGGGTAATCCGGGCCTCGAAAACCCGTTTTCCAATACCCTGATCCAGTTCATACTCCAACATCTGGGTCTCGCCGGATGCCATGGCGTCCGCGAATCGTCCCAACATTACCTCGGCAAGGTCAGGAGGCAAGACCTCGTCCAGTCGCTTGCCGGACAAAGACTCGGGAGAGGCCGGGAGTTGATCCGGGTTGGAGGAGCGGCAATCAAGGTAGGCTCCGCTACGGCAATGCAAAAACATCGCGTCAGGAACAGCCCGTAACATGGCCCGGTTGCGCTCTTCGCTCCGGCGCAATGCCTCCTCGGCCGCAACCTGCCCGCGAATATCGCTGAGAACCAGCAGCAGATAGGGCTGCCCTCCCCAGGGAGTTGTGGGCATTATTCCAAACTCCCGTCGGCCGATACAGCGGACCGGCAAGACATCCTCCGCTCCCGCCACGGCCAGGTCCATGACTTTTCCTTCCGGGCTACGAAAAAATGCCCGGAACCGCCCCAGGAAAATCGTGCGATCATCGGGTGACAGGAAATTGCTCAGGGACTGTCCGTGAATCTTCCGCACCGGGAGCCCGACCATACCGGCAAAGGTCTCGTTGACCTGAAGGATCACCCCGTGATCGTCCAAAACCAAATAGCCGACAGGGGCGACGTTGAACAGTTGATCGAAGCGATCTCTGGCCTCTTCCAGCAGGTTCTGCGTCCGCCGCAGTTCTTCGTTCTGAATCTGCAACTCGATCTGATGCACCTGGTAGTCATGGATCAGTGCCTTGATCTCCGCCGGAGACATCGTCTCCACAGGCAGAAGATCATGCTCAGTCACCCGGGCTTCGGCCTGTTCCCGCAACGTTCTCATGACCGACTCCGGGAGGTTGAGGCTCCATCCACCACGTTGTCGCGACCCCATCCTCCTCCAGATGCGTGCGAGGGCCTCGCAGTCGGACACGGGGTGCGTTGCTCGATACCGCCACCAAATTCAGCGGGTCCATGCGGACGGCTCCACGTTACGGATGTATGCATGCGGAATCAGTGGTGGACAAGTTTTTTGGGGAGGAAAAACACTGCTGTCAGGTGCCGCTACCGTTAAAAACGGCTAAAGTACGTCCCAGCGTTGACCGTCCGGTGTATCCCGGACCGCCACGCCCATGGCGCTGAGTTCCGCACGCAGGGCGTCGGCCTGTTGGAAGTCCTTGGCCTGTCGGGCGTCCTGCCGGGCGGCGAGCAACTGCTCCACCTGGCCCACATCCAGGTTGTTGCGCGAAATTCGGGTCAGTTTTAACTGTTCCAGCCACTGGCCCGGTTTATCTTGAAACACCCCCATGGCCTGCCCCCATTGCTGGAAATCCCGCAGAATTCGCGCCCCCAGATCACGGCCTCCGCTGCTCTTTTGCCAGCTCTTGTTTTCCAGCATGCGATTTGCCAACCGCACTGCACCAAAAACATGTCCAAGCGCCCCGGCAGTGTTGACGTCATCTTCCATGGAACGGGTCCACTCGTTCTCCAGGGAGGCCAACTCGGCCGGCACCTCTGGCGGCAGTTCCGCATCGCTCCATTTGGATCGCCCGGCGTGCTCCTCGAGCAGGGCAATGGTCTGGTAGATGCGGTGCAGCGCCTTTTCCGACTCCTCCATGGAGGAGTACGAAAAATCCAAAGGACTGCGATAGTGTTTGGAAATCAGAAAAAAACGCAGGACCTCGGGCTGGAATTTGGCCAGAATATCCCGGATTGTCACAAAATTTCCAAGAGATTTGGACATCTTCTCCGCATTGACCTGTACGAAACCGTTATGCACCCAGAAACGGGCGAATTCCTCTCCCGTGTCCGCCATGGACTGGGCCATCTCGTTTTCATGGTGCGGAAAAGTCAAATCCTGGCCCCCTCCATGGATATCCAGTGGCAGGCCCAAAAGCTCCTCGCTCATCACCGAACACTCCAGATGCCACCCGGGCCGTCCAGGGCCCCAAGGACTCGACCAGGACGGTTCACCAGGCTTTGTGGATTTCCACAGGGCAAAATCCAGAGGGTCTTCCTTGCTTTCACCCGGCTCAACGCGGGCACCGGAGCGCATTTCCTCGATATTTCGACCGGACAGCCGACCATAGCCGGGAAAGGATCGCACACGGAAATACACGTCGCCCTGGTCCGTGGCATAGGCATGCCCTTTGGCGATGAGAGACTCGGTGAGCCGGATCATGCCTGGGATATGCTCGGTGGCGCGTGGTTCAAAATCCGCACGCAGAATGCCGAGGCGGTCCATATCCTCGTAGAATGCGGCGATGTATTTCTCTGCCACGGCTTCGGGACTGATGCCCTCGGCTGCCGCCCGAGCGATGATCTTGTCGTCGATATCCGTAAAATTTCGGACAAAGGTGACTTTCCAGCCTCGAAAACGCAGGTACCGGACCAAGACATCAAACACCACCGCCGATCGGGCGTGACCGATATGACAATAGTCGTACGCCGTGATCCCGCACACGTAGAGACGGGCATGGTCCGCCTGCATTGGTGCAAAGGGTTCCTTTTTTCCGTGCAAACTGTTGTATAAAAGCATAGCGCCTCACTTGGTCTCGTCAGTGTTCAGCGGTTTTCGGCCCAGAAGGACGCATGGCCGAAACCACGGCCATGGCCTTGATACCCTGTTTGGCGCCGGTAAATCCCAAACCTTCTTCCGTCGTGGCCTTGACCCCGACCAGACCATATTCCAGCTCCAGCAGTCTGGCCACATTGCGCCGGATTTCTTCACGTCGGGGAGCGACCTTCGGCACCTGGGCGACAATGGTCAAATCCACATGAGTCAAAAGAAGCCCACTTCGACGAACCTGTTCCAGGACTTCGGACACCAGGACGGCACTGTCGATCCCTGCATACCGGGTGTCCGAATCCGGAAACAATTCCCCGATATCCCCTTTCCCCAAACACCCCAACAGGGCGTCGGCCAGGGCGTGCAGGAGCACATCTCCATCGGAGTGGGCGATGATTTCCGGAGCGCCGGGAAACGGGACACCGCCGAGGCGCAACGGGCGTCCGGGGCCAAAGCGATGCACGTCGTAGCCAAAGCCCACGCAGGGCACGGATATGGCCGGCACGGGAAGCTCCTTGAGCAGGTTGAGATCGTCCGGATGAGTGATCTTGATGTTGTCGACGTCGCCGGACACGACCCGAACTTCCGCGCCCAACCGTTCCACCACCGAGGCGTCGTCCGTGACTGTCCATCCGTTTTGTCGACAACGTTGATGGGCTTTTTCAAGGTGCTCACGCAGGAAAACCTGGGGGGTCTGAACTGCTCGCAAAGAGGACCGATCCGGTGTGGACAGCACCTGACCGTCATGAACCTGTTTCACGGTGTCGGTCACGGGCAGACCGGGCACAACTCCCACCGCAGAGGTGTTCCGCAGTTCGGTCAACAAATTGACCACCAGGGCAGGCCGAACAAACGGTCGTGCCGCATCATGAACAAACACGACGTCACACTCACGGGGAAGACCGGCCAATCCTTCCCGGACCGAATCCTGGCGCAGTGTGCCTCCTTGCACGACCTTCACGGGGATCCCCGGATGCTCTGCATCAACGAGCCGGCGCACTCTGGCCTCGCCTGCTACCAGTTCCTCAGCGGGAAAAACAACCACGACCCCGAACAGTCCGGCTGTGCGGGCGAAGACCCGCACGCTGTGCCAAAACAGTGGAACACCCTGCCATTGCAAAAACTGTTTCTTGGTCTGCACACCGGCCTTTCCCAGACGGGAACTTTTGCCGGCGGCCAGGACAACGGCCCAGGGGTGATGCGTGGGAGTATTTGATGGTCGCAAGGGAATGGGGGGCATGAAAAAATGATAAATGAAAAGGGGAGTCGGGCGATAAGCCGGGTTCTGTCTCCCCGCGCTCACTTTGCCACTGCCATCCTCTTGTTCATTGATAGATGTTCACGGCAAAGAAAGCGCGGGGCGGCTGTCATTCCTCTTGGACCGGAATTGCTTCCGGCCTCCAGCAACCTACCCGAGGACCTTGGCCGGGCCGGCCTCAGGCGTCCTCCTATTTGGTCTTGCTCCGAACGGGGTTTGCCGAGCTTGCCGCGTCACCACGGCAACTGGTGGGCTCTTACCCCACCGTTTCACCCTTACCCCGCACTCAGTTTGCCCTGGTGAAATGTCATTTCGAGACACTTTCCCTGGGCAAACTGAGTGCGGGGCGGTCTGCTTTCTGTGGCACTTTCCCGGGGTCACCCCCACTGGACGTTATCCAGCGTCCTGCCCTATGGAGCCCGGACTTTCCTCCCCGCACTCACTTTGCCTGGGAAAAAGGTCTCAAGAAGATCAATTTCCAGGGCAAAGTGAGTGCGGGGCGACAGCCTGCCCGACTCCCAATTCGTTATATAAGACAGCGCCTCGCGCAGGTCAAAGTCATTAGTGCGCGAACTGAGGAGGACGTCTCGGGGAGCGGGGGATCTGGAATCAAACCAAAAATCAGGCCACCGCGGCCTTGCTCTCTTCCGTTTCCTCTTCCTTGGCAAAATGCTCGGACCAGTAAATGATCCGTTGACAATTGGGGCAACTGAGAATTTGTTCTCCTTTCTGCAGCACATTGTACGTCTGCGGCGGGATACTGATATTGCACCCTTTGCAGATCCCCTCACCCACGGAGACCACCACAGGCTGGGAAAGGCGGGCACGGATGAATTGATACCGACTCAGGATCGGTTTGGGAACAACCTCCTCGGCTCCGGCACGCAATCCCTGCAGCGTTTCCAACCGAGCCTTGGCCGACTGCAGCTTCTGGTTGATCTGCTTCTTTTTCTGAGAAATCTCCTGCTGCAGGGCCGTCAGCTCGGACTGTGAGGCCGCCAAGGTTTCCTCCTGCCTTGCGAGTTCCTCCAAGAGCGAAATTTTTTCCTCTTCCCGGCCGCGGTTGGTCTTTTCCAGGTTGTCAATCTCGCGCATCATGGCCTGATGCTCCTTGGAATTGTTGACCATCATCAGCTTGTTCTTACTTTTCTTGATTTTCATCCCCGTGTCTTCGATATCCCTGTCCAACTGGTCCCGCTGCGTAACGATCATGGCGATCGTCTCCTTGAGATGCGCCACCGTTTCTTTCAGCTCCAGAAGGCGCGACTCCATTCGCTCCATCTCGGCGGGAGCACTTTTCAGGAATGTGTTCAACTGCATGATCTCGTCATCAATCATCTGCAACGCAACCAACTGCTCGACCTGTTTCAAATACAAGCTCAATGTCCTTCCCTCCTTACCGGTCCATAATCCGCTACTTCCTGATTTTCTCCACTCATTGCGGATGCTTTTCCCCAAAACCCGAGTGGCCATTGCCATACCCTCGGCGCAACGGGTCGCTTCCAACAAAAAAAGCCACGTCCACCCCCTGGGGAGCCAGGATGTGCCGAAGCGTCTCGGCAAATTCCCGCATCATCCGCTCCTCAAGGACAAAGTGACCCACGTCCACCACCAAAACCCCCTGCTCCAGTGCGGCCTGGGCATCGTGATATTTCATGTCGCCGGTCACATAAACCTGCGCCCCTGCCTGGCCGACCCGCCCCAGCAGCGAAGCCCCGGATCCCGGGCAGCATGCTACCCGGCGCACCATGACCGGTGCTTCCCCGGCCAGACTCCTTGGGGGTCCTCCCAGAATCCGCTCCAGATTCGCGGCAAAGGTGCTCCAGGGCAAAGGCTGCCCCAAATCCCCAACGAAACCGAACCCAAGAGGCTCCACGGGCATGTCCAGTTCCTGGGAGACCACATGCAACAGCTCACCCTCCACCCCGGAAACGGCTCGTAAAACCTGATGGTCGCCTCCTGGGGCGGTCACCACCTCCATAGCCCGTTTCCCACACGGATAGACCTCGACGGCCGGATACCCGGAGAGAGTTCGAGCAAGCTCTTCGAGCTGCGCGGCATGTCCCAAAACCCGAAACCACCGGCCTGCACGCCGTCCGGTTTCCTCAAGAACCTGGAGGTTTTCCAGACCCAATTCCCGCGCCAGCCAGCGTACCGGTCCGCGCGGCTGAACATCCAGGCTGGTATGTGCGGCATAGAGCCAGACGTCTTGCCGAAACACCATCCTCAACACCTTGGCATATCCGTTGTCACGAGCAGGCAGTCCCGGCTTCAAGGCAACGGGGTGGTGCACCAAAAGAAAATCCGCCCCCCAGGCCAGGGACTGCTCGATCATCTCAGACGTCGGGTCCAAACCAACACCCAACTTGCGCACATCTTGTCTCTCGCCAACAGCCTGCACCCCGCTTTGGTCCCAGGCCGCCGCCCAGCGCGGCGGGGCCAACGCCTCTATCTCAGCTATCAGTTCCCGAACCTGCATCAATTCTCTGCGCTCCATATGCTAGAAAAGGCCTGTCTTCCTGAAAAAAGACAAAAAAAAGGTGTTTCCCGGATAAACTTTTCCAAGAAACACCTCTCGTAAGAACGGCGAACATTGTTTTAACAGGATGGTCAAACGGGGTATACTCCTTCGGCACCAGAATCCTCTGTGGTGGGCCTACCAGGACTTGAACCTGGGACCTGCCGGTTATGAGCCGGTGGCTCTACCAACTGAGCTATAGGCCCTTCTTGCTCGAATTTGCAAAAGAGACAAGAATTATCCGGAAAATGGCGATACTGTCAAGACTTTATGTCGCCCAAATCATCCCCGGGAACCCGCTTATTTTGGCCGAACAGATTTGACATGCTCAATGGCGGCCCGGGCCGCCAAGGCCCCTTCACCGACAGCCACGCTGATCTGCAAAAATCGACCAACGCAGTCTCCGGCGGCAAACAGACCGGGAATATTGGTCAACTGGTGATCATCCACTTCAATGAATTGTTTACGCATCACCAATCCAAGACTGATGGCGAAGTCCGACGTTCCTGCCTGGCCCATGGCGATGAACAGCCCATCCACCGTATCCTGCGTGCCATCAACGTACCGCACCGCCGCCAATCCATCAGCCCCTTCCAGCCTGGCAATCTTGTTCTGGATCACCGGGATGCCGGCCTGTTGGAGCTTGCCCTGAAACTCTTCACCCATATTCACGTCCTTGCCCTGGGTGCAAATCCGGACATCAGGCGTGTAATGGAGCAGCTCCAGGGCCTGGTTCGCGGCGAAATTGCCTTCCCCCAGGACCATGACCGCCTTTTGGCGAAAAAAGAATCCATCGCAGCTGACACAATAGGAAACGCCTTTGCCTTCATACTCGGAAAGATTCTCGATGCCGGGCCGAACCCTGGCCACGCCGGTGGAAAGAATCACCGCCCGGGCGCGATACTCGGCCTGCTCTGTACGGATGTGAAAGAAATCCTTTTCCTCCTGGTGGATGGAAAGAACCCGGTCACAGAGCACTTCCGCCCCGAATCGCTGGGCTTGTCGCGTTCCGCGTTCAATCAAATCCCGGCCGGAGATGGTTTCCGGAAAACCAAAGTAGTTGTCGATGTCGTAATCGCCGGCCACCTTCGGTGCACAGCCCAGGACAAGGGTGTGCATGCCGGCCCTGGCGGTATAGATGGCCGCGGAAAGACCGGCCGGTCCCTGGCCGATGATCATTACGTCTACGTCCTGCATGACATGCTCCTGCCCCGACACTGTCGGGAAGAATGTTGAGCTGAGTGTTGAAAAAGTCCTTATCCACAGTCCGTTCAAAAACCCCAAGTGCAAGGAACAAAAAAATTCAAGGTTGAAGCGTATTTATCCATACGTGAGAGCTTGAACTTTTTGCAGCGACGCAGCAATTGGGAGTTTTTCAACGGACTGGTAGGGCCTTTGAGAAATGTTGTTTGCCTGCTGCACTCCCTGTAATGGGAATCCTAGGAGGGCCTGACTGAATTGTCAAAAACAGCTGGACGCGTTAGGGAGGCATGATGATCTTGAGCGCCCACTCCCCGGTAGCGTCCCCCCTCCTGGAAATTCGCAACGCCTCTGTCTTCAGGGGACGAACCAGTGCCTTGGAGAATCTCCACCTGACCATTGATCATGGCCAGCATACCGTCATTCTCGGACCGAATGGGGCCGGAAAAACCACGCTGCTCAAGCTTCTGGCCCGGGAACTCTACCCGGTCGCCGAACCGGACCTACTGTTGCGCCTTTTCGGGCAGGTACAGTGGGATATCTGGACGTTGCGCTCCAGGCTGGGCATTGTCTCCCAGGATCTGCAAACCAGCTATCCTGGGAAGGTCGACGGCCTGGAGGTGGTCCTATCCGGGCTGAGGTCGACCATTGGCACCTACGCATACCAGCAGTTCAGCCAGGCCGAGCAGGATCAAGCCCTGCGCATCCTCACAAGCGTCGCCGGAGCGGATCTGGCTGACAAGCCCTTTCAATCCCTGTCCTCCGGCCAGCAGCGCCGGCTGCTGCTGGCCCGCGCCCTGGTCCACGACCCCGAAGTTCTCCTGCTGGACGAACCCACTTCGGGCTTGGACTTGACCGCCTGTTTCCAATACCTGACCACGGTCAGAGAGCTGATGCACCAGGGCAAGACCATCATCCTGGTGACCCACCATATCCACGAAATCCCTCCGGAAATCCACAGGGTGGTTCTGCTTCGGGAGGGCAAGATCGTGGCCGACGGCCCCAAGCTGGAGGTCCTGACCGAAAAGACTCTGACCAACTTGTTTGCCGTCCCGCTGCGCCTGCTGGAATCCGGAGGCTTTTTTCAGGTCGTCCCGGCCTGAACGTGGTCATGACCACAGAATCGTTCGCACCCGCGACTCCACCGGAAGGCCCAGTTTGCGAGCCATCTCGTCCGCCTCGCTTCGCGCCCGTTCCAGACCGAAGTACATCCCCGGCAGGACCAGCCGGGACCGTCCCCGCAGTTCAACCACATGGGCCAGATAGACCGGCCGCAGATCGCCGCCCAAGACAGCACCCACGCCCACGGCACGAAAATTACTGAGAAGATAGCCCCGGTGCCGCTCCCAGATCAGGAACCGTCGGGACTGTTCCACCATATTGGCCTGAACGTCGATATGCACCACGTGGCGGTATGAGAAACACCCCCCGGCCACAGCCAGCAGCATCAGCCCGGCAACGGCGCTGAGCTCTCCACCAGGCCGCAACCCGAGCCATATTGCCAAAAGAACCCCGGCCAGCACGACGGCAAACCAGCCGATGCTGCGGGCAAGCCCCAGATCCGCCTGAACATCCATCAGTCCGCATCCACGAACACAATGGTTTGCTCGATATAGCTCGTAATCCGTGCCAACAACTCATCGGGAGCCTCGATAAGCTTCAACCCCAGTTCCACCTTTGTACTGTTTTTATTGATCCGTTTGACCATGCAGACAATCTCTGCCTGCTCCGAGGCAAACAGCAGAGGACATCGCAAGGTGAGATGGTCGTCGATTTCCACGGAAACAACCCGATTCTTCTCCATCGGGAGCGTGATGCTGTAGCCGGACTTGCTGATATCGGACAACGCGCCGGAATATACTCCCGCATCCTGAACATCCTGAACCACATAGGCAGGGAAAAGGCAGGACACCCGGCCGTCCTTGCGCAAGTTGAAGGATTCGATCCGTTCGGGATATTCGAGAAACAGAAGCGGTACCGGTGTGAAGGAGACATGCATGATCGGGACGGTAAATCCCAGCACCGTTCCGGAATGGATATACCGGACCGTCATTGTATTGCCCTTGTACAGATGTTCCAGGAGCAGCGATCGATTCATCTCCGGCACAATCGGAAACATGGTGATTATGCAGCGCTTGGTGATGTACCCGACAAAAAAAGACTGCAGCCTGCCCTTCATCCCGGCCAGTTCCATCATGACTTTCGTTCCGACCTGAATCTTACCCAATGGGAACCTCCGTGCCCAAGGCAGGGTTTCATCATCTTCCATCACGGGACCTGACCGAAACGGTACCAGCCCCTACATTCTGAACGCGTCGTATATCCGAAACATGTCCTGATAAGAGGTGCCCTTGCGAATCCCCAGGAACATCTCCAGTGACATTTCCATCTTGTTTTCCATGTCCGCCAGAATTTCTTTGCGCAAGAGGATCAACCGGTACTTCACAAAGTCGTGATCAAACCCGTCCTGGATCAAGGCCATTCCCTCTGAAAAATAGTAGGAACGAATGTACTCGGAAAACAGGTCAAACTTCCGCACATCGTTTCGCCGAGCATACATTGAATAGACCATCATATTGATAATCAGGGCTTCGATCTTCATGGACTGGTCAATGAGCAGAAACCGTTCTCGGGTTTTGGGATTATCCAGGCCCCGCAAGGCCTGCTGTGCAATATCAAAGACTTCCTTTTCAAAAACAGGAGATATCGAGAACTTGGAGATAATCCGGATCAGCACCTTTTGCGGATTCTCATTGTCCGCAATACCCAAGAGACAAATGGCCAACAGGTCCAGTTTGCGATGCAAATCCCGGAGCAGGTTGCGCTGCTTGACCGCGGCCAACCGGCGGCAGTCCTCTGGTGAAAAAGCGGACTGCAAAAGGTTCAGAAGATGCTTGATAAACGATTCACGAGCGTGCTTGGCTTCCTCCGCCAGAAAGGCGCCGTTCTTGCGCTGATCCAGCGTCCTTTTCAGGGAGAGCCAATAGGTGGCCACAGCTTCCAAGGGCGTATGCACCAGGTCAACCAGAGGCCCGTCCTGCAACCCCTGCGGTACGGGAACCTGCTGTTCAGACTGGAGCTTGTGCATGGCGCCCCTGGTCATTGGTCGTTCAACTCGCGGTTTTGGTCTTTGGATACGTCGTACCATTTCTGCAGCCCAAAGCCGGCGATGAACAGCACGGCCAAGACCACCAGCGGCCACAAGACCTCCAGGGTGAACAGGTCCGCCGCTTTATCGGCATCGACAACATTGTGCAGAATGGACGTGTACAGCAGGCCCTTGATCAGATATCCCACCGCCGCACTACAGATAAATCGTTTCCACGGCACGTGCAGCAGTCCGGAGCCGTAATTGATAACGGAATGGGGAAACCCTGGGAGGGTGCGCATGGCCGAGAGCATCAGGAAATTCGAATTTCTTTGCAGCAACTGGAAGAGCCGGTGGTGCTGAACACGCTGCACCCAGCTGTCCGCAAGACGCCACGACAACCAGTAGGCCGCCATGCTGCCCAGGACACCACCGGCAACGATCATCGCCGTTGCCGGCAGCGGATCGTACAGCAGTCCAATGACGAAAAACATCAATGAACCCGGCAAGGCAAAGGCAAAGGGCAGGGCTTGGCCCAAAATCAGAACAGGCACCAGCCACCAGGCATTGGCCCACTGTGCGGCCTGAAGGTGCACGAATTTCCAGTCAAAAGCCGCCCCGATCCCCAGCAGCACTCCCAATACCGCCAACACGAAGACTCCGCTCATGATGGACGGCAGAGTGGGCTTGACCCAGCGATCGTTGATAGATTTCACCGGTGACATAAGCTTCAGAGCAACTCGAGTTGAAGGAACGGCAACGTCACGTTTTTGGCGATGCCTTGGAACACCTGAACAAACAAAACTGCCCTTGCCGAATAGCGGCGCCGCGGCGCCGCGGCGCTACGGCATGGCATCCCGGGAATCGAATATCTCAATGTGCGCGATTGGTATCGTCGAAACAGCGGGAATCTAGCCCAAAGCCGTGACCAGGTACAGCCATCACCTTTTAAAAAAACTTTACAATAACGTAAACCATCTTGACACCAATGCGCATTTTTGTCTGGGAAAAACCGATTTAACACGCGAGCACAACTTTTATTTCATTTAATTTCAATTGACTATACATTTTTTTTTTTTGGAATACTTTTTGCGATACCCGAAGCATGCCTTTAGATACCAGAGACCTCAAGTTAAAAGTCTTATCCAGTATCAGCGAAATCATCGCCAACCTTCCTGACCTGGAAAACACCCTCATCGAGGTCTTGCGAATTCTCTCGGACACCTTGAGCATGAAGCGGGCCACGGTGACTCTGTTGGATCGCAAGACCGGTATGCTGTTTATCACCGCGTCCCACGGCATGAGCCAGGAGGAGATGCGCCGCGGTGTGTATCGTCTGGACGAAGGGGTCACCGGCAAGATCTTCCAGACCGGCAAGCCCTACGCCATTCCGGACATCCGCAAGGAACCCCTGTTTCTCAACAAGACCCAGTCCCGGACCCTGGAAAAGCAGCACCTGACCTTCATCGGCGTTCCGATCATGCTCCAGGGACAGGCCATCGGGGTGTTGAACGTGGACCGGCTTTTCGAGGATCATGTTTCCTCCCAGGAAGACATCGAATTTCTCCAGGTCGTGGCCGTGCTGATTGCCCAGTTCATCAGCCTCAACGAGAAATTCCAGGAACTGCGGGCCGAAAACGCCTCCCTGCGCTACAAGGTCTTCAAAAATTCCGATGGACCGTATATCGTGGGGCGCAGCCTGGCCATGCAGGAGGTCCAACGCCAGATCGAACGGGTCGCGCCAACAAAAGCCACGGTCCTGCTCCAGGGCGAATCAGGCACGGGAAAAACCTTGATCGGCCAGATCATCCACGATTTATCGGAGCGGAAAAACTACCCATTCATCAAGGTCAACTGCGCATCCATCCCGGAAAACCTGTTGGAGTCCGAACTGTTCGGCTTTGAAAAGGGGGCCTTTACCGGAGCCATGGGCACCAAGCCGGGCAAATTTGAAGAGGCGGACAAGGGAACCATCTTTCTGGATGAAGTCGGCGAGCTGCCCCTGGGCCTCCAGGCCAAACTGCTCCGGTTCATCCAGGAAAAGGAGTTCGAGCGCCTGGGCAGCAACAAGACGCGCAAGGTCAACGTGCGTATCCTGGCCGCGACGAACAAGGATCTGGAAAAATTGTCCGACCAGGGTGCCTTTCGGCCGGATCTTTACTACCGGCTGAACGTCTTCCCCATCCATACCCCGGCCCTGCGGGAACGCAAGGAAGACATCGAGGGCCTGCTGATCCACTTCCTGCGCAAAGTCAGTCGGGAATACGACCGGGAGATCCACTTCTCCATGGAGGCTCTGGAGTTGCTCAAGAATTACGACTGGCCCGGAAATGTCCGGGAAATGGAAAACCTGATTGAGCGGCTGGTGATCCTCAGTGAGCTGGACCGCATCCAGCCGGAACTGATCCAGCCCTACCTCTCTCCCCGCATGGCCGCGGGAGGGGTGGAAACCCCGACTGGTTCTTCACCCAAAATGGAGCAGCCCGTTGCGACGGACAAGCCGGCTCTGCTCCGGGAAATGGAAAAACGGGAGGTCATCGCGGCCCTGCGCCGCAATGATTGGATTCAGGCCCGGGCCGCCAAGGAACTGGGGCTGACTCAGCGCCAGATGGGCTACAAGGTCGCCAAATTTGCATTGGACGCCATGGTTTCGGTACAGCGGGTCAAGGCCAGAAAACGCAAGGCCGAACTGCGCACGGATGCCTGAGGATACCTGAAAAACTGAGAGTTCGCCCTCGCGCCTATTTGATCAACCTCCGCCGCATCGCCCGAACCGCCAGCCCGAAAAACACCCCACTGAAAAGCAAGAGATAGCCCAGACTGACCAGAGCTGAGCTCTCCATCCGGCCCATGACCGCCCACCTGGACAGTTCCACAAGATGGTACAGCGGAGAGGCCCAGGCAACAATCTGGGCCCAGACCGGCAGTCCGGCGACGGGAAAGAAGGTCCCGCTGAACAGAAAAAGCGGCGTGACGAACAGGAATATCGGCAGATTGAACATGTCGATGGTCGGGGTGATGCCGGTAAAGTACATGCCCACCGCCCCGAAAGCCATGCCGCCCAGGAAGGCCAACGGCAGAACCCAGAGCCCTTCCGGCAGGCGAACCAGCCCGAACAGAGCGATGACCAACAGCATCAAGCCAGCGGCTAGAACCGACTTGGTCGCACCCCAGAGGATTTCCGCGGTGATGACCTCCTCCAGGGACAACGGCGTGGAGAGCATGGCATCGAACGTCTTCTGATAGTACATGCGTACGAACGAGGCAAAAGTGGTCTCGTAAAAGGCATTGAACATGATCGCCGTGGCCAACAAGGCCGGGGCAATAAAGGCCACGTAGGTCAGTTCCTGGCCGGCGTACATCACGTCACCCACCAACCTGCTGAAACCGATCCCGAACGCCAGCAGGTAAAACAGCGGTTCCAGAAGCGGAACCAAAAAATTGACCTTCCAGATCCGCCGATAGACCACCAGGTTGCGCCGCCAGACCCGCAGCAACCGTGGTGAATACCTTCCAGCTCGGCTCACTCCCGCAACCCCCTTCCCGTCAAGCGCAGAAAAACGTCTTCCAAGGATCCCTGACGAAACGTGCAGGTCTGGTCGCAAAACGCTCCCCGCAGCTGATGTTCCAGATCCGGTCCCAGGGTATTGTAGATGATCAGCCGGTTTCCCAGATCGTCATGCTGCAGGTTCCGCGACCGGGTAAATTCCCGCAGCGCCTCTGAAGGCGTTTCCACCTCCACCACCGAATCCCCGGCATGCTCCCGGATCAGCGCCCGGGGCGTGCCTTCCACAAGGATTTTACCGTGGTCCACGATGATCAAGCGGTCGCAGAGCCAAGCCGCTTCCTCCATGTAGTGCGTGGTCAGAAGCATGGTCAGCCCCCGGCTCCGGAGTTCCTTGAGCTTGTCCCAGACCTGATGCCGCGACTGCGGATCCAGTCCGGTGGTCGGCTCGTCCAGGATGACCAGTTCGGGGTCATTGATCAGGGCCCGGGCCAGCATCAGTCGTCGGGCCATCCCTCCGGAAAGATGTTCCACCTTGGCCTGCTTTTTGTGCTCCAGGGCAAAGTACTCCAGCAGTTCCCGGGACCGCTGCCCAGCGATCACCTTGGGCAGGGAAAAATATCCGGCAAAGAGCAACAGGTTCTGCTCCACTGTCAGGTCCGGGTCCAGGGTATTCTCCTGCTGGCAGACTCCCAACCGGGAGCGAATCTCCCGCCAGCCTTGTTCGATGTTCAGCCCGAAAACCCGCATGCTTCCGGAAGTCAGCGGGGAAAAGCCGTAGATCATCCGAATCGCCGTTGTCTTCCCCGCCCCATTGGGCCCCAGGACTCCAAAAAACTCTCCCTTCTCCACGCGAAAGCTGAGATCGTCCACGGCCGTGAACGTCCCGAACCGCTTATGCAGATTGCGGGCCTCGATGATCGGTGTCATCGATCGTGTGTGATCAGTCATTGTCTGGTTGTCCCGTGGAAAAATCATCGATGTTCGCGCCCTGTACCCTGATCCGCCCCAGCCCCATGGCCGCGCCCTTGCCCACGTGCACCAAAGATGCGCAGCGCAGCCATTGCCAGAGTTCCTGGGGCGCCTGGTCAATCACGGCGTGGCCAGCCAGCCCGCCCATGGGCACCTTTTTGCGCTGGCGATTGGAATAACGATTCCAATCCTTCCAGGTAAGGTCTGTTTTGGCCGACGGCCCCATTGTCGCGAAATGTTCCTTGAGAAGCATCCAGCGTTCCCGCCCCAACGGCGCCATGGCATCAAAAATCACGGACAGCATTTCCAGCTTCTGGGCCAGGGAGGCGAGCAAAGCAGCCCAGTCCATGGCCGTCAGATAGCTGCCCCGCACCCGCAGCCGCAAAGGGGGATTCACCGTCACGGCCCAGGGCAGGGACGGGGCCGGCTTCAGATAGTGCTTCAGGGTCAAACCGCCCTGGATGTGTCGATAACTCTCCGCCTCGGGCAGATCAACCCAGCCCTGGCCCGGCCGCTCCTCTTTCCAGCCCCGGGCCGCAAAACCGACTCGCTCCCGTCCCAGGCCGGTCCGGCCGGCCTCCTGGATGGTTTTCCAGAGCAGGGGCGCGGTGCGCACCGCCTTGCCGACCAGAGTGATGGTCAGATGCTGACAGCCCCTGCCATCTGTCTCCGAAACCGTCTCGGGCAGCAGGATGTACGGTCGCGGCGCGTCCCGGAAACCCGGCAGCTCGCTTTGCAGCTCGTAGAGCACGAAATACGGGCACTGCTCCCGGATCAGACAGCTTGGACAAGCACGCCTGGGCCCAAAGGGGCAGCACAGCCGTTGCATCTGCCAGCCCAGGATCCCGCGCCAGCTGGAGCCGAGGTAGTCCGGCAGCAGTTCCGGATCGTCCACGGAGTACTCCATGCGCAGCCGCAGGAGGGGCAGGTCGCCGAACAGGGTCGCGGGGGAGAGGTTGTCTTGGAAGGTATGCATGGCGGTATGGCGAACCTTACAGATAGCGTGTTGATAAATTGGAAAAAATCCGGAAGACAAGCCCCCAGGACGCAACCCCTTTGAGGTTGACGGAGCCCCCCCCTAGTTCCCAGAGTAGCGTCAGCAACTGCGCTATGCCGCTACTCTGGGCTATCGGACGGAATCCCGTTGGGATTCCCGGAGAAAGAAAACAGTCCGACACGCTGAACCATTATACCCTGTTCCCCTGTTGGTCGTCCGTGCCCGAGCCGTGATCGCTCAACAGGCCGGACCGGCTGATTGCCGCGAACACGGCTTCCAGTTCCGCGAGGATATGGTTACCCCTGCTCTTGATATTTTCAAAGTCCGCGACCCTGGAAGTCCAGGCATGGTCAAACCCGTTGCGGAAATTACTCAAGTCCTCCATCACCCCCCTGATCCGCCCCACGACGTGAAGCCGTTCCAGTTCTTCGTAAAGTGGGGTCAGCTTGTTCACCCGCACCTGATTCTCTGGTGAAAACGTCCACTCTTCCCGCGGCCAGTGCATCATCTGGATGAACACGTCGCCATATCGAGCACGGCGCTTGCGACCCTCGGAATTGGTCATTCGCAATTCCTTTCGGGGGATCAAGGCCAGTGAACCGATGGACTCCCGCATGACCGTGAAGGCCTGCATGTACAGCCGATGCTCAAGGAGCAGGCGGGCGATGGCCAATTGCACCTGGAAATAGTCGGCGTCGTAGTGGCCGGAAACAGGTGTTTGCGTGGATAACGAGGCAAACTTGTCCACCACCAGCCCGAGCAACAGCTTACCAGAGACGGATGCCCCGTCCCGGCGTTGCTCGACCTGGGCCAGGGCCCTGTTGGCCCGCTCGGCCACGGTGTTCACTTCCACGTTGCGCACGGCATTGGTCAGTTCTTCGAGGGCCATAACCAGTGCCTTGTCGTTCAACTCCCCGGCCTGAAAACCGGAGGACTGGTCAGCCACCTCGGCCAACTTCCGGGCGTCCGCGTCTTCCACCAATCGAGATACGGCCTCGGCCCACTCGTTGACCACGTAGAAATCCTTCATGTCGATGATTGGAGGACGCGCATTATCCATCTCAAAAGCCCCGTAATATACAGCCTCCAAATGGATTTTTCGCGCACGTTGCAGGAAATTGATCGCCGCGGAAAAGACGATTGCCGTCGATCTGAAGCCATGAGTCAGATCAACGGTCAGTCTGTCTTCGTGCTCGATGCAAGCCAGTAATTTCTCAAAAAGATCCCACTGTCCCCGTGAACCAAGGTCGTCATCTATCAAAAGCGCCTCAGGGAAAACATGCAGATGCTCCATTTCCCGTTGCACTTTTTGGAAGTGATCCGCCTTGGATTGCTTGGTGCAAAGGATAAGGACAAGATCAAAGGACTTACCACTCAGCAGCTCCATTTCCGCGACCTGGACGAAACGGGTTTCTGAAGACTCCCTGCCGTCAAGCATGTACCTTGTCGGCCGGTAGTCGTAACATTTCCTCTCCTTATCATAGCCGCCTCGACCAAGAAACGACATGTACACGTTGCGCATGACCACTCCCTTCCAGTTATTTCCCGTATTCCCGAAACCGCACATGCCGGAAATGATGGACCAGCTTCACGGTCCCATTTGGCTGGTGCAGTTCCTCGGCCTGCCTGCGGGTGGTGGAATAGACCGGGCGCAGGCCGTTGTCCCGGGCGTAGCGAACCATCAGCCAGCAGGCCCCGAAGTCGCCCTGGATGAGTACGAAGTCCCCAGGCCGGGCGTTTCCGGCCAGCCACTGGCGGATCGGGGCCAGAAAATCAAAAAGCCCTTCGGATTCAGGTGGCAGGTTGGACCACAACCCGCGTAAGGCCTCGGGCGGTTCGACAACCTCGCCGGCCTCCAGGCTGGCCCGGGCGTCGGCGCGTTGTTCCGGGGTCAGGGCGTGGTTGAAGAGGAGGAAGAGGTTTGGGAGCATCAAATCACTGAACCACGGGTTACTGCACGGTGGTGCTTCCAGGCGCAAGCGTCAGCCCTTTGCCGGGGATGACCGTTCCCGTAAAGCGGATAAAAGACATATCACCAGATTCCATGGAGCGGACGATCATGATCATGCCTTTTTTCAACTCCTCAAAATAGAAAAAGTTGGAAAGATGGGGGCCAATGAAGAATGCGCCGTGAAGAAAAGGAAATCCTTGGAGCTGAATCATGACCAATTTCATCATTTGCTGATCCTTGCTGATGAAATCATCGCAGGCTTTACGGATTATTTTCTTGAGCATAGGTTTTTTGACAGCCTTGCCATGCTGAATAAATGCTCTGTCTTCGGCCATGTTGTCAAAAAAGTACTTCCCTATTGCCGGCAAATGATCCTCATGCACCAGCAGCTCCCGCAGATTGTCAATATGTTCCTTGAATTCGGTCATGATACTTCCACTCCTGATTCAACGCAGAGTTCCGTGAGCTTCACAGCCCAGGCTTTCTGGTCCTTGACCGCGGATTTAAATTTTTTCTTGTTCGTCTGCGCCAACTCCAAAAGGGCCTGGCAGCACTGCTTGCGGGTCTCGGCGTCACCCCTGGCCCGAATGGCCCCCAGCAGGCTGTCGATCTGCCCGGCCAGGGCGTCCGGACGCGGCAGGGCGCTCTTGAAGGCGGCCACGTCCTCCTGGCGCTGGGCATCGGGGTCTTTTTCGGGTGGTGCGATGGAGCGGGAGGGGGGCGGCGTATGGTTCTCATTTGCAAGGGCGGGTTGCCCTTTTGAAGAGTTCCCTGAAGCGTCTTGCTGATTGTGTGAACCAGTTCCGAACCGGCCGTGCCCAATGGCTGTTTTGGCCCCCAGCCCGTGTTCGTTCAAAGCCGAGCGCAAAGCAGCCTCAAATTCCTTTTCCATTTCCTGTGCTGCTGGCGATAGCAAGGCCCGAAACACAAAAAGGAGGGGCTTGCCCTTGTCATCATGGGTATCAACGGCCCAGAACTTTTGCGGGTTGAGCTGCTGATCCTCGGTTGGGCCCCGGCCAGCCTTGCTGTTCAAGTACTCAGGGTAATGGCAGTTCATGATTTCGGCCTTGAGCCTGGGCATGGTTTGCGGCCAGGCATCCATAAAAATTACATTCCCCCTGCAGGCTTCTTGCTCCTTTCCCACAACGCCGCACCCAAAGAGATTGCGTGCCGTATCGGGCAACAGGCCGCCGACAACAGCCTGCCAAAACTGCTTTGCCTTTTCCAGGCCTTGCAGTTCATTAAGCCTGTTTACCAGAAAGGCCAGACGCACCACGCCTTTAAGGGAGGAAGCGGGTATAAATGGGATACCCAGGTTCCAGTCAAACTTGAAGCCTTTTTCGGTCGGATGTTCTCCACCCAGGCCGATCACCAGAGAACTCGCAAGAGCGGCTTCAATTCTGATCTCGGTGAACCCGAGCTGCTGGTATGTCGATGTGACCGCGTCGAGCCTGGCATTTTTCTCGGCAAGCAACTGCGCTGCCGTCCCACGTTCCCAACTGTTTTTTACCTGCTGACTTTTGAGCTGGGCATTGTATTTACCATTCTTTTCATCGGGAAATGGGCGCAAGTAGCTATTATCACCATTGAATAATGATATCGAGACCGAAAGGTTGTCCAGATGAACATTTGGCTTGCAATAATCAAACTTTTTAGCAACGGTGGTCTGATCATCAGTAGGGCAAGTTAGGTCTTTGGTCCTATCCCTATCCCATCTACCCGGATTTTTCAGCCTTGAATGATCAGCTACATACAACCATTTGTTGAAATACAGACCGTAGTTGAAATTGCCATTCGGAATTTCACCGATGATCCTATTCACATCCAGGGACACATGGCGAGTTGCGGGTGTCATTTCATATTCCATCTCGCCCTCCTAGAACAAATCAGAGTTTGCATACCGTTTAAGCCACTCCAGCATCTTAAGGGTTTCACTTTGGGCCCTCAGATAATCCTGCTGTGAGAGTTGTGAAATCCCATGAACAGCCTGCCTATCGTTAGTGCTTTGCAAGATTTTTTCCTTACCCAGCCATTTAATGATTATTGAGAAACCGGCTTTGTGCTCATCTTTTCCCTTGGCCAGCAAAAAAGCCAAGGCTTGGCCCAGGCCATTCTGAAGAATCAAGGACGGAAGGCCTGCCGAGAATTTCGCGAACTTTTCCCGGTCGCAACCCAGGGACAAGAGTTCTTCAAGGGCATACCCCGAACGTTGTTGGGCTTTGGTCGTATTCATTGTTTGCTTTCCCCCTTATGCATTTGGCGCGTACCATCTGATTTCCATGATGCCCCTGCCCATGGTCATGTCCCCGCCCATCTGGACATGGCTGGAAAGAGCCGCCTTGACACTGCTTCTGATCAGTTCCACCTTTTCAGGCTTCATTTCCGCATTTGGAGTTCGTTCGCTGGTAAAAAAAGTCATGACATAAAGCACGCTGTCCGAGGGAAGCAGCTCCTGGTACCGCAAAGAGCCGTCCTGGGTGGTGCCGGTATCTTCCTTGATCCTGATTTGAGGCTGCACTTCCGTCGCGGTTTCAACCAGGAATTTGAAATTCTTGTCATGAACCACAAGGATCCTGGTGGCGTGCGGAGCCAGGCCGGCCATCAATTCCCTGATCTCGCCAACCTCTTCCTCTTTTCGGGTAACTGCCATGTCTTCCAATATGATATCGGAGTCATCAAGACCTTCAGTCAAAAAAACAGCGGCATCTTTTGGCGGCTCCGGAATTTGAAAGTCCCACGTTACCCCCAGAAGTCGCATGTCCCGCTTGAGCCGTTCCAAAATGGCCGGACAGATCAGCCAGACAAACGGGGCGACGTTCGATCGAACAGGAAAAAGGAGCAGCCTTGCGTCAGATACGGAGAGCGCCCCGGCATGGCCGGCGTCGCCGCTTTTTTCCTCCTTGCCAAAAACCAGATCGTCCAGTTTACGGGCCTGATCCTGTTGCCCGGGGTTTTCTGGATTGGCCGTGTAATATCTGGTGAACCAGTCCCGGAAGGCACCCTTGACACCGGAAGCCTGCACCATGGGCCAGCCGGTATGGCGCTCCCGCTGGATGGGAAGATCGACGACCCCGGTGGCCTGACCAGATCCGGCATGCAACGGGGTGACACCGTACAAGACGCACATCTCGACATTGTTTTTGTCAAACATCATGGTTCATTCTCCTTATGTGCTCAGAAAGCCGAAAAAAGTGTTCGCTGTGTCAGGGCCAATATGGATTGCGGTTCCAGGCGGAAAAAATGAGGATACGGGCTTGTGGAAATTGGTCTTCATGTCCCAACCCGCGGTTCTTATCATCGGTCCCGAGGCACGGGGAAAATCTGCCAGGTCAGACGCTTGACCCTGAATCGATTCCGCCCGCACCGGGCCCAAGGAAAATATCCATTCTGAATTTTTCCTGGGCAGGTCAATATCCGCGACTACTTCGTACTTGACGATTCTCTGTTCTCCACCCAGTTGCATCAACCCTTCATTGTCAAGGCTTTTTGGGGCAATCGCGCGGGAAAGGCCGATCAAAAGGCTTGTTCGCGGATGCATCCGGACTTGTGTAAAGGTATAGAGGTATCCCTTTTTGACGCGACGCGAACGGTTTGGTTCCAGTGCAATGCCGGTCCTGATCTCGGATGTATGAAAAAAACCGGCCTGGGCAACGGTTGGGATACTCGAATCGTGGACGTACAACTTGTCGGGATCGCGCCGGGCAAAACACAGTTCCCCGCCGCCCCTGCTTACCGTTTCCAGGGCTCGTAGATTAATCCACGCCCCACTCAAGGATTTGAGGCCTTCCTGCCGTGGTTTGTGCACCCAAAGGGGCTGGGGCACGGAGCCCTTGAGACCGAGACTCTTGAATTGGGAGGCGCAGACCTGGGCGGGGCTGGCCTGGACCCGGTCGCCCGCGCCCACCTTTTTCAGACTGCCCGCAAACCAGTGGGCAGGAGCGGGCACAAATACGTCCCTGGTGCTCTCCATGACCTCGAAGATAGGACCGGTTATCTCAAAGCCCGGCTGCGCGGGCGTACCCAGACAGGAATGTTCGGCGTATTTCCCCTGATCCCCACTCAGAAAATCCTTGAGCGGGATGCGGCGCTGTCCAAGCATGGCATTGCGTATCGCGCCCATCAGAGTTTCCGGCATGGGCGGGAATACGCTTGCCGCCTCATGGTTCTGGCCGGCAACCATCGGCTCCGACCCCTTGAAAAACAGCGTGTCCACCGGAGTCATCCGGATCCATTGCTCAATCTTTTTCATGGGTATCCTCCTTCAAGCCCGCAAAGCGCTGGCCCATGAATCTGGCAATGACCAGGGCTGTTGTATCAATGACCACCTTCCCGTCTTTGGTCCAACGCATGACCAGCGCGGCGCATTTTTTGGCAAGATCGTCGAGTTCCTTGTTCTTGTTGTCGCCTCTTTCGCCGGACATTCTGTTGTGGGTACTGCGCCCCAATTGGTTGCGTAAAAATTTAAACATGCCATCTGGTTTTTGTTCAGCCAGGGTAAGCAGCCCGTCACGGTACATTTCAAGACGGTAGATGAAAGAGGAACTCATATCCTTGAACTCAGGGCGGCCAAGCTGGACGGCAATGTCCATGAAAAGCTCCACCAATGTGCGGCGCATGATCAAGGCGTCACCATTGTCCCGGCTGTCTTTGGGATCCAGGGCAAGGTTTTTTGTCGGCGTGTCCTTCCAGGAAGCCATAAAGGATCTTGCCCCGCCGGATCGTTTGTCCAGCTCCAGTGCCAGACAATCACGACCGCCTTTTTCCTTTGCCTCGTCCAGGAGTTGATGCGCCCTTTTCAAGGCTCCGATCAAAGGTCGCTTGTGATGGGTCAACAGGATTCCGGCTGAAATGGAAATATCGTCTCCAGTTCCAAGATGATGGAACAAACGGCCGTTGCTCGGCGTCCACGTGTCCTTTACAGGTGCCGGGCGTCCATTTTCAAGGCACAGGAATGGATAGTTGTATGCAATGGCGATATCCCGCGCGGCTTGCAATACCGTGGAAACAGGCAGGACCGCGCATACGTCATCACCACCGGCATAGATGAGCCTTCCCCTGTTCATCTCAACAATATGCGGCACCGTATGCAGGGCAAAATCTCCAAGGGCTTCGGAAATGGCCGCATGGACCGCGGGGCTGAGCATCCGTTTTTTGTCAAGGTAGCTGTCCCAGAATTGTCTGTATCCGTCCCTCCCTTTGGGCCAGCTCCGCAATTTTTCCACCAGCCGGGGATGAATCACATTGCTCCAGTTCGCGGCTATGGTTTCACCGTTGACCAGCCTGCCCATTTTGTCGCCGTCCATGAGCAGGACGGCATAATATTTATCAGCCTCGGTTATGGGATGTTTCTGCTTGATTGCATGCAGCAGGGCAGTATCCTGATCCTGACTGTCGCCATCTTCATCCAAGGCGTGAAACTGGTCAGCGATACGCATTTTCCATTTGGAACCCAGATCCCGTTCGAGTCCGCGCCTTGTGTCAGCGCCGAGTCTCGTAAACCAGTCGCTTAACGCCATCTCGGTCGTGGCTGGAAATGAGTTGTCATCCTTGAAAAATGGATACAAGGGGTGCTTCTTGTCTTTGTGGATGGCGTAGCCGGCCAATCTTTTGATCATTGCGACGGAACTGAGACGCTCACTTTCCTTGAAGTCCGCTTCCCCGCCCATGGATGCGGCCCACTTTTCCTTGAACGTCGACCAGAAAGGATCGTTTTCCGGTCGCGGATTCTTGTCTTTGGTCGTTTCGTGATCCAGGTGGAGAATTTCCAGGTCACCGTGAAGCTGGCACTTGATGCCCTCTTCCGGGCTCCTTTTCTCCTTCTTGCAGGTCTTGCCCGCGGCCATGAACCCTTGGGCCAGGCCATGCACCGTTCCATAGAAAGCGCCCTTCCCCCTGATCGGATAGGGAAGACCTTTTGAATCATTGAAAATCTCCAGAGACTGCGTCCAGACCTGTTCCGGCAACAGCTCGGACGCTGTTTGTATGCTCGTCTCGTCTATCAAGGGACAACTTGACCAATGAAAATCAAAATACCCGCCAAGCTGCTTTGCAAACAAGGCCCTGACCATCTTGTCCTGACCCGCGTGTTTTTCAATCAGGTCAAGAACCTTGCTCCCCATATCCTTCCAGGCATCGACGATCCCGCTTTCAATGGAGTTTGCCATTACTTCTTCCTCGCCGGCTGGAACAAGGCAGACGAATTTGTTTGGAAAAGAGGCCACTCCGGTTTCAGGGGCAACAAACAGGCCCAGCTTGTCCAGGGAGCATTCATCGGCGAGCAGATTTTCAATCATGGGCTGGTCGATCAGGCTGGGATAAAGGATGTGGTCCGAGCCCAGGTCGTAGACAACCTGCCTGATGCCTTCGAATGCCAGCCAGGAAAGGATGAGCGAACCCGTCCAGAAATCCCTGAGTTTTCTGGCTCTGACAATGAAATCCTGCACCGGCGTCAACCCGAAAACCATCAGGGATGCTTGTCTGGTTTTGGAAAGCTGGGAGCAGGAATAGAGGGCTGAAACAAGGGCGCAATGCTGCCACACGGAATGGTCCGGGATGCGCGTGTCCGCCGGCATCTTGGCCCAAAGTCCACCGAGGCCGCCCAGGTTCTTTTTGATCAACTGCCCACGCAGTGCATGATGGACGTAATGAAAGCGGGCTGCCGCCATTTCTTCCGGCTTGCCCGTAAAGGAGTTGGCAAGCAATGAGATGTCTTCCCCGACCATGGCCGCCATTTGACTGCCAATAGCCTTGATGTCGGGAATCTGTCCCAAAATTTTTAATTCTCCCTCCCGGGATGTCGGATGCGTCAGCTTTGGTTCCGTGCTGAAATCAATTGCCCCGCTGCTTTCATCATCCTTTGAGAACCCAGGAAACTGCATCCGATCCATGCCGGCCGCAATGGCGTCCAAACCGCTATAAGCCGCCTTGTCCAAAGTCCCGTCAATGCCCATGGCATCAAGCAGTTTCCTGCTGCGGGCCTCATGGCCAGGAATGTGAAGCGCCTTGTCCGGCGGGTCGTGCAGATAGGCCTGCAATTTGCCATTCCAGTAGTCTGCGTCTTTTCGAAAAGTCCTGTTCATTATCTCAGCTCCGCCATTGTTGCGCGTTGAATGCTGGAAATGGCATCCAGCTTCTGGTGCACCTTTTTCCAGACCTCAATCTGCTTTGTTTTATTCTTGTCCAGGATGGGCTGCTGGTCGCTGTGTTTGTGGGGCAGATGCAGGATAACGCCGTGATAGGAGTTGCCCAGCTTGACTACCTTGAAATGCAGAGGTGAAGCATGACGTGCTTTTTTGTCGAAGGCCGCATGATTCGTCAGGGGGATCCCGAGCAGATGCCTTTCATTCGCTGATCCCTCACCGGGATTCAGCTTGTCCAGGGTTTTACCCTTGACGGAGAGCGATCTGGCCCGCACAGCGATATACGTGTCGGCTAGAACGGTCATGGCACTTTCCCATTTATTTTTATCATCTTTTTGGGACGGTACCGTCTTCCAGATCAATGCTCCCGCGTCATCACGACCAAGCAGTGCAGGATAATCCCGCTCGAATCCCTTTTCCCATGATTCAAATTTTGGCTCGGCGAGAAACTCATCCCCGATCTTGAAGCTGAAACTGCCCCAGGCGTTGCGCGACCTGCCACCAATCGTGCCAAAGGCCTGGATGAGCCTCAGAACTGGTTTTAATTTTTCAATGTCATCTTTACCTGCTTCAATAGTCAGCTGAAATTTTTCACCAGGCTTGAAATATGAGTGTTTGACATTGCCGTTCGGGGCCATCAGTCCCATACCCGCCAGATAGAGAAGTGGTGAAACATCGCCATTATTACGCTGACACTCAGGTTGATTTACTTTTGGGACATTTGGCATTCGTTCTTCAGATGACTTGGCATCCGCCCACAGTGAGACAATCACTCTGCTTTTACCAAGGTCACTGCCTTTTTCACCAGCAGCGCCGAAAAGTTCAGATTCTTTCTGATACAGCTCATCATGTTTCAAGCCCTGGCCATGGGCCACCCTCCACCATTTACGGAGCAGGGCCTTGAACGGCGCAGCCCGCCATTGCGCGCTCTGATCAGGTCCCCCAAGAAACATGGGAGTGAGAATCTCGCATTCCGCAGTCACTCTTTCGCGCTTGTAATAGCGCATGAATCCGTTGTTCATGGCAAACCCATCCCTTTACGATTATGGCTTGTGATAATCCCGCTGTGGCCATGTCCTGGCGGTACTTGCGTTCCTGTAAATATCCGACCTCGAGAAAAAGATCCTTCCCCCCGCTCCAGGAGCTTGCCCACGTCGTGCAGCAAAGCCGCCAGCACCACAGATGTTATCCTATCCCGATCCATTGAACCTCCTTCCCAAGCGCCTCGCATCAGATATGATGAGGCACGGCTTGGCTCGTCATCCATTCCTTACGGCCCGACAACCATTTTTTTCAAAATCTCGCCAAAAAAATTTCCTCTTGCCATTCGCACCGCAATGCAACCACCTCTCGGGCCAAGTCCGGCACTGTCATACCGTGTTGTCATCCCGTCTCGCCGATGCCATAATGCAACAAAAATGGAACCAGGAGGCCGACATGACCACCATCACCGTAAAAAACATCCCCGATGACGTATATCAGCGACTGAAGGTTGCCGCCCAGTCAAATCGGCGTTCCATCAACAGCGAGGTCATCTGGCGCATCAGGCAAAGCCTCGGGGGACGGGCCGCGTCGCCTGAAACAATACTGGCCGAGGCCGGAGAGCTGCGGCGCTTGACCGAAAACCATCCCATCAGCGACAAAACTTTCAACCAGGCCAAGCAGGAAGGAAGACCATGATTGTCGTGGACACCAATGTCCTCGGCTATCTTTTTTTGACCAGTGAACATTCTCCCTGGGCCGAGCGTGTTCTGGCCAAAGATCCTGAATGGGCCACGCCTCTGCTGTGGCGCAGCGAATCTTTCTGCGAATCCCAACGGGATTCCGTCCCATAGCCCAGGGTTGCGGCGGCCGCGCCGCTACCCTGGGACCAGCGCCTTACTCAGCCAACCCCAACGGGGTTGCGTCCTCCTGCATCACCATCAATCTCCATCAATCCTCCACGCATCGACCATACCATCCCGGATTACCGGTTTCCCGAAAAAGCAGACGCAACCCCGTCGGGGTTGATATAAAATGGTTCATTTACCCAGAGTAGCCCGCCTCTGGACGGGCAACCCTGGGCTGGGGGACGATGCCCCGTTGGGGCAAGGAGCGTTGGTTGCGTCCTCTCTCGCTTCCCTTCAATTTCCATCAATCCCACACGTACCGATCGTCCCAATCCATTCCGTGTTTTCGGAACAATGCCCGGTATTCGTCCTGAAAAGATACCTTCTGGTGATGGTCCACCTGCCCGACGATATATGCCCGTACCATTTCCACATTCGATGCGCTTACCGAAAATGCTCCGTATCCGGCCTGCCAGGAAAACGACTGCAATCGTGGATTGTGTTCCTTGATCCATGTGCTGGAGACACGTTTGAGTTCCTTGACCCAGTCCGCCGTCGTGATTGTACGCCCCAGCCGACAGAGCAGATGTACATGATCCTCGGTACCGCCAACGAGGGTCGGCGGACAATCCAGGTGGGCGGAGATGCCGCCGAGGTAGGCGTGCATTTCCGAGCGAAGGTCGGCGTCGAGCAAGAATGGTGCGCGGTTTTTGGTTGAGAAGATGAGGTGGATATGGATGAGAGCCAAAGATTGGGGCATGGCGGAAACTCTTTTGGACGCAACCCCTTTGGGGTTGATACGATGTTGGTCAACAAACCCAGGGTAGCCCAGCCCTTGGCTGGTCAACCCTGGGCTAGGGGACGGAATCCCGTTGGGATTCAAGAAAAGCCAATGCCCCAAAGGGGCATCGTCACCCAGCCCAGGGTTGCGGCGGCCACGCCGCTACCCTGGGACCAGCGCCCCATTCTCACCCCCAACCCCAACGGGGTTGCGTCCTCTCCCATTCCCGTCAATCCCAGACGTACCGGCCATCCCATCCGATTTCGTGTCTGGAATTATCCGTGGAGTCGACCAGACCGGCACGTCCCACAAGACGGGACGCAACCCCGTTGGGGTTGTTTCTCTCTCCTTGCATAATCCCAGGGTAGGCCAGCCTGTGGCTGTCCAACCCTGGGCTATGGGACGATGCCCCGTTGGGGCATGAGGCGAGGATTGTACCAAAGCGTTCACACCGTCCCAATATCAAAGACTCGCGTAATCCCGCGGAAGCTGCTTCGGAACCTGCTTCATGCCGGATGCGGACAATTCCTGTTCAAAGGCCGACATGATTTCCTGTTCAAACCAATCCCGCATGGTTTTCCAGCCTTGCTCGCCAATGGGCTGGTTGCCGTGGGCCAGAATGGAGTTGTTCCGCACCTTGGTGAACGTCAACAGGGATTTCCCGTTGTTCCTGGCCCATTGGCCCAAGGCCCCTTGGGACTTGAGCCGAACAAGTTCCCAGGCGTAATACAGGGGAGCTTGATACTTCCCTTCCCGATTTCTGCGCAGTGCCCGATCCCGAGGCTCTCTCAGTTCATCGGGGATAAACTCCTCGGGAATATCCTTCGTATCGATGTCGAAATCCTTGCGCAACACCCACTGGGCGATCCACTCAACAATCCGGTACAGGCGGGCCACGGCATCATCGAAACGGCCCTGATCGCTTCTGCGCAGGGCGTTCAGCCACAGATCATAAATTCTGAAAGGCTCACTGAGCGGTTTGTCGGAACAAAGCAGGTCAATGGCCATGAAGTAGTGCGGATCCTTGGACGCGATACCGCGCCGATAAAGCGCCAACAGTTCCCTTGCCCGTTGATGATCGAAGCGGTCCCAGGCATCAAAGGCCTGGCTGAGATTCATGGCCCGGATGTGTTCCTGCTGCAGTTCCATGGATCGGGGCCGGTCCATGCGCCGAATGCCGGCAAAAGCCTGGGCGTAGGCATGATCGGACCATGCGGCGAGATGGCGGCGCAATTCTCGGGAGAACCTGACCCGCTCCACGCTGGCCGGGAAACCCCATTGCGTCCCATCGCAGACCCGCTCCAGGTTATTGCGCGCCCCCCGGACAAGATGCAGCTCGGCGTTGTTCTCCAAGGCCGCCAAGACCAGGCCGGCGGTCATGGATTTCGTGCCGCCGGTGTAATCGGCATAGAGCGCGCCCCCCTGGTCTTCCTGGGCAGCCTGTTTCATGCACTGGTCCACGTTCAGCACGATATCGTCAATGTCGTCCGGATCCACGAGCACGACGGAGTAGTGTTCCTGTTCGATTCCCAACTGGGTTGGAATGTTCGGCAAAGTGGGCTTCTGATCCTCTCGGTTCGCCTTGATCACGCTCCCCTTGCCGGTGATCATCGGCTCGGAGCTTTTGCTGCCCGGCGCATCCCTGGAGCAGATAAAGCAAGTGTGATCCGGGCAGATGGTTTGATATGCCGTTAACAGCGGCTCATGCGAACCGCCGACCGTGCAAAAAAGGACTTTCCCGCGCATCATCCGATCTCCTCACCGTGTCGCATGATCTCCTCCACAAGAATTCCTCCGTCCGCGAAGTCCTGGGGGGTGAAGGGCAAAGGTTCGATGTTGACGTTTATGCCCCGTCGCAAGGGAACGATTTTGCGACGATCCGAGAATCGATCCCCGGAAAAAAAACTGGAAATCACTGCAACGTCCACGTCGCTTTCCTCTCGCGCGACGCCTTTGGCCCAGGATCCAAAAAGCAGTGCCCGTTGTACCGGGATGCCTTTTGCCTTGAGCAATTCGATATAGCGTTTTACGTCGTTGACGACGGAATCTTTTGAAGCAGCCATTTCTTCATCTCCTCAATCCTGACCAAGTATTGTCGTGTGAATTCCTTGTTGCATCGTTTGTAAAACGAGAACTTCTCATCGGGATATCTGGCTTCCAGGTTGAAATCGGTCACAGCTTCCAAAAGTTCGAGTTGTTCATCTGTAAGGCTCAATCCAGCCTTGTCCGCGAGGAAAACCAATCTGTGCGTGAAGGGCGGGTTCTCTTGCATTACCTCGACACATAGTGCTTTCAACACCTTCTCCAGGGTCAGATGACCAAAAAACAGGGCATACGAATAGTCACCTTTCTCATAAAGATGACCGGCGACCTTCCAATCATTCTCAGCCGAGTTAAGCCAGTATTGAATTTTTCGATCCACTCAGGAATTCCCTCCTACCGATACCCAAACGGAAACAACCGCGCCTCGCATTCCCTGACGCACTCCAGAATCTCACTCCCCGTTTCGTCCAGCAGCATCGCGAAATGTTCCCTGTCCAGGCCGCTGGTCCGGATTTCCTCGACCACGTCTTCGGCCATCTTCGCCACCTGATTCCGTTCCATGAGCCCGGCCTGATCCAGCCACGCCAGGGGCAGCAGGGCCATGGCCCGGACCGTGGGGCCGGGGGCGGCGCGGCACAGGCGCAGGGAGGCGCGGAGAAAACGGATCTTGTCCTCTCGATTCGTGGCCGCCTTGCCCAGGTTCAAGGCCCAGAGGGGCCAGGGGTGGTCCGGTGTCGCGTCCGCCAGGTTGGCCGAGGCCCAGTCCGGATAGTCCGGCATGTCCTCTCCGGTGAACGCCAGGAACTTGGCCAGATGGAAATGCTCGAAGGGGTTCAGGGCCGTGAAGTCCAGGGCGTTCAGGGGCCGGTCCAGATAGGCTTCCAGGTGCTCCCGGACGGACTGCAACTCCCCTGCGTCCAGCAACGCATGCAACAGATAGGAAAAGCCCCGCCGCCAATCCGCCCGGTAGTCCGGCACGGTTCCCCGGCCAAAGGCTTCCTGTGCCGACCGGACATGCCGCTCAACCTCCTCCAGATGCTCCGGCCCGCAAAATCCATAGTGCTGAGCCAGTGTGCCATGGTAGCGGCCCAAAGATGCGCAGCAGGCGTTGGGGATTCGTCGCCGCCTGCGTTGCCGGTCCCCTTCCAGCTCTTCAAGCAGTCCGGCCAGGGGCCGAACCTGCTCTTCCAGATCCGCGGCGGAAAAGGCATAGCGGTTGTGCAACCCGCCCACCAAGAGATGGATCGCGGCCAGGAGTTCGTCAGCCCGGGCGTCCCGCAACGCGAACAGCCGGGCGCAGGCCTGGCGCAGCACCGGTTCCCAGGCGGCGAACTCATGGAGCAGACCCTGGTGGTTGGCCGCCTCCACATGCAGACGGGCCACGGCGATGCCGATACCAGGCGTCTCCAGCGCCTTGGTGCGCCAGACATCGAAGGGGAAAAGTCTTTGGGCCAGTCGGGAAATTTCGGTCAGGGGGGTTGAGCGATCGGCCATCCGAGCGTGCAGCCGGTCCAGCAGCGGAGTCGCGCTCTCCGGGCAAAGGTAGGCCGTTGCCAGGGTTTCGCGAAAGTCCGGTTCAGCCTCGGACAGCCAGTCCAAAAATGCGGGCGGGACGGAGTAAACGGCGTCCGCCACACGGGCCGGATCGCGACGTCGGCGATACAGGGCGATCATGTCCGGGGCATGGTCAGGATGAAAACAGGCGGCCAGGGCCTGGGCTTCGTCCAGGGTCCGCACTCCCGCGCAGACCAGGGAGACGGGGCAGGCCGGTTCGTTGGGATCAAACGCCCGTTCCGGATGCAGCAGCGCCCTGAACCCCATATTCGCGGCGACCCGGGCCTTGACCGGCACGTTGTCCACTGGCGTGATCCGTCCGTCCCCAGCCAGTCCGCCGGTGCAGACCAGCCCTTCAGGCCAGACATGCTTCCGGCGCAGCAGCCAGGCCCCCAGGCCCACGGGCAGGGCCAGGGAATCGCCGTGCAGAGCCGGGCCGAGAATATGAGGATCGACCATCGGCCAGACATAGGCTTCGGGCAGTCCGGCCAGGTCCAGCGCCAGCTCCACGGCCTCGGCTGCGGCCCGGTCCATCCGCCCCGTGGGAAAACGATTCCCGCGCTCCCCTCGACCCAAGAGGACGGAGCGCATCACTCCCCGCCGGCTGTCGGCCAGCAACGTGGGCACACGGATCCAGTCCATGGCGAGCAGCTCTTCCAGGGAGAACGGCAGGCCGAGAGCGGCGGGATCAAGACAGGGATGGAGCAGGGAGGTCAGTTCCCGATCGCGGGGGGACAGGGCCAGGGAGGCCAGGACGGCCTGGCTGAAGCGGAGCTGGTCCGCGGCGGCGAGGCTGGAGAGGATGTCGTCGATCAGGCCAGGAATGCGGACAACGTCTCGGGGCCAGATGTCCGGATGGGGGCGCAGAAAATCCTCGCTTCGACCCAATGTCGGCCAGCGGGGCCCCCAGGCCGCCACTTCCTCCAGGGTCCAGCGAGTGATCGTCATGTCAATGGTCCGTTGCCGGTTACTGACGCCCGCTGAACAGCACCACCAGCCGGCCGATTCGAAACTCTCGTTCCGCGACCTCGGTGAAACGCAGGTTGAAGTAGCGTCCGTCATCCGAAATATCCGAGGCAATGGGCCAGATCATCCGGCCCTGGGCGTCCCACCAGGCGAAAATCGCTTCGGTTCGGGCACTCTCAGCCCGAACCTCCCCGGCAAGGGTCAACATTCCGTCCTGATAGACCACGGCGCTGAAAACAACGGTGGTCTGGCGGATCTCCAAACCAACATCGTCCAACAAGGCGTAATTCACGGTCTGGGTGCGCTCCCCGGACGCGGCCAGCCCCCAGGTCGTGTCCTCCTGGTTGTACCGGGCCAGTTCCAGCAGCGGGTCGCCGCCGTGTAGCGGAACTGTCTGGCCTTTGCGTTCCAGGGCTTGACACAGGGCATCAACGGACATCTCACCGAGAGGGACCAGGGGTGCGTCCAGGAGTGCGTCATGGTCCGCGCCTTCCAGAACCCCGGTCAGGCTTTGACCCGCGAAATGCGCGCCCAGGTCCAGCTCCATGGTCCGGAACCAGAACAATGGAGAGGCTTCGTCCAGGTCGGCGAAGGAGTCTCGACTCCGTGCCAGCACCTCAGATGCGACATTGGCCCCGCCTCCGGATGCTTCACCCTGGAACGCTTCCAGATCGTTCAGCGCAAGGGAGTAGGTATTCCACGGCTGGGCGAACCCCAGACCGGGCAGGGGGACATCCTCTTCCGTCAGAAAGTCGTCGCCGGGGTATATCTGAGCGACCTGGGTCAGATTATTTTCCGGGAAATCCAGAAGCAGAACCAGCGGCGGGTTGCAATAGCGGTATTTTGGACCCCAGCCGGCCAAGTCGGGCCGGATGCGCCAGACCTGTCCAGGAGCTTTGCCTGATGGCGCGGGAGGCGGCTCAGGGGCCAGGGCTCGGCCCAGGCCCGCCCATTCGGCACGCTCGCCAGACGTCATGGCCAAACTGTCCCGGCATGCGGGGCAAACGTCCAGATGAGCCCGCAATTGCTCGTCCCCAGGGCCGAACAGAATGTCCGCGGGCGGGCACCCGCGCAGAATAAGGGCCTTTTTCCAGGCAAGATTATCCATAATACCGTTCCAGGCGTTTCATCACCATTTCCCGTCACATTCGCGTTCAAACAACCATGGGCCATGCCGTGCCGTACCCGAAAAAAAACGAACATACGCCAAGCGTGTATTCCGTCGACAACTCTGATTACGGACAACCGAGGGCGCTATTCAAATCCCAAACAGCCGGGTGCAAACCGGCCGTTGTTTCGCTACTCTTTGGCTCATTATGCGTTTCAGACTGCTTTCTTCCACCGGGAATCCCAACGGGATTCAGTCCCATAGCCCAGGGTTGCGGCGCACCGCCGCTACCCTGGGACCAGTCGTTTTTCCTTCGCCAACCCCAACGGGGTTACGTCCTCGAAATCACAAATCGGCCAATAACGAAAAAGGACGTACCTGACGCAACCCCGTTGGGGTTGTTTCTCATTCTTTCAATTATCCCAGGGTAGTCCAGCCTTCGGCTGTCCAACCCTGGGCTAGAGGACGATGCCCCGTTGGGGCATAAACCGATGGCGGAATCCTAACCTGGCGAACCCGCCCGTCCGCGGACGGGGTCACCTGTCCGAAACGCATATTGAGCCTCCAGTTGAACTGCTTCATGGCCTTGCATGGGGAGACCTGCACTGCGCCAGGATGCATTCCAGAAACACCTCCTGGGCCCGTTCATCGCCGTCCTCGAAAAGTTCCGGCCAGGCCGCGACCATCTCCCGGAGGTTGAGCACGGCCTGGCGCAAGGGGTAGTTGACACCCGCGGCCGAGGCATAGCCCATGGCCTTGGCTGCCTCGGCCTGCTTGAGTCCCTGGCCGTGGACCAGATGAAAGGCCCGGGCCATCTCCGGCTTCCACGTCGCGACGATGCGCCGAGCCAACCGAGCCAGGACCTCGGTTTCCAGCGGCGGCGAGGCCGGGACCGCGGCCAGATCCTCAACGCACCCTGTCCCGTCCTGGGCAAGATCGCTCTCCGTCACCATTGCCCGGGGCCGCAGATCCACCACGGCCTTGGCCTCCAGCCAGGCCACCAGGTCCCGTATGGCCACGAACCCGATGCGGCCCGAAGTCTCGGTCGCCAGGCGCCAAAACTGTACCGCGGCCTGTTCGATGTTGGGCTCCAGGCGGGTTTGATGGTCCCAGATCGGATGGGGCAGGTGCGTGAAATCCCGGCTCACGGGCAAGGTGATCAACTCGGGAGGACCGGAAATATCCGCCCTGGTCGGTGCATACCAGCTCCCGTCCCGGGAACCGTGCAGAACGAATTCCGACCGCTGGCCGAGCAGACGGACAATCTTGCGGTACATGGCGTGCCAGGCATCGCCCCGGCCTGAGCGCCGCCGGTCCAGGGCGCGACGCTTGAAGGATTCGACAATCAGGGCGTGCAGACCTGAAAAATTGTTGTTCGCCGCGGCTTCCGTCAGTTCCCGGCGCAATCCGTCCCGCTCCAGAATCATCACGACCAGCTCCCCGGCAATATCCTCCAGGCTGTCGCACCCAGACAGGCTGCCGGAGAATCCGTTGTTGCGCATCCAGGCGGCGAGCTTCCGGGCGCAGCCGTCCAGCAGCTTTTGTCCGGCGGCGCTTTCGAGGAAGGTGTGAAGTGGGTCGGATTGCATGGGGGAAGGATAGGGAGTGTAGGGGGTCAAGGGTTCACGGTACAGCGGTTTGAAAAAAGCTCAGTATACGTCTCGGTCTGTTTTTATTCTCCAGGAATCCCAACGGGATTCTGTCCCATAGCCCAGGGTTGCGGCGCAGCGCGGCTACCCTGGGACCAGCGTCGTTTTTTCCGCCAACCCCAACGGGGTTGCGTCCTCGAAATCACAAATCAGCCAATAACGAAAAAGGACGTATCTGACGCAACCCCGTTGGGGTTGTTTCCATTTTTTTCCAATCATCCCAGGGTAGTCCAGCCTTTGGCTGTCCAACCCTGGGCTAGAGGACGGTGCCCCGTTGGGGCATAAACCGATGCATGAACATTCACAGGCGAAGCATTTGTCCGAAACGCATACTGAGCCCCCAAAAAATCACTTCCCCTGCTTTCTACCTTCTGAATCCTGACTCCTGGCTCCTGACTCCTGAATTCTGACTCCTAACCTCCGCCCCCCTTCCCCGAAACCAGGCACGTCTCCGGCACCCGGCCCTGAAAGACCAGCCTGCGACGAAACGTGTCGTCCGCGGTCAGATTGAAGGCCATCCGTTCCAGAATATAACTGTCGCGGTCCATT
>REDL01000122.1 GCA_007693505.1 Desulfovibrionales bacterium
AGATGCATCTGGGGATGCTGTTGGAGAGGGCCTCGCGGACGCAGTGCGTGAGCCTCACGCGATGGATGCCGAGGAGGTTTTTCAGGAATCGCAAGCAGACTCCCAGAACGAAGTGGTGGCCGAGCAGGCATCACAGGTGCTGGAACATCCCGATCTTCTGGCGCAGGAGCCAGATGCGGATGCGGGCGAACCGTCAGTGAGTGAGCCGGCAACAGCTCCCACGCCCGACACCGCAACTGAACCGGAAGAGGACCCGGATGCGAGATACAGCACGCTGCTCGCCGCGGCCAGGGCGGCGATGATGAACGGGGAATTCGATGTTGCTGTGGAAGCCTTGGGAACCCTGGCCAATATCCGGGATTTGTCCGATCCGGTGCGCGAGGAAGTGCTTTATGATCTCGGCGATGCCTTGTTCGGGCTGCACCAGGACGAACTGGCCGACAATTTCTCGACCGTTGCCCAGGCTTATGAGCGGGCCATGCATTTCAACCCCGCCTCGCGTCGAACAGCCCTGGCTCTCCGAAACCTCGGTGTGCTTCATCTGCGGGTGAACAATCTGCCGGAGGCCAGGGCCTATTTCAATGTGCTCCGGCGTGATTTTCCCCATGACCCCCTGGTGCCGACCACCGAGTACTACCTTGGCCAGTATTTTCTGGACCGGGGTGATTTTAACCAGGCTGCGGACCATTTCCAGACGGTTGTTCAGAATCACCCGGAGCATTCCATTGTCCAGCAATCATCCGTCGGGCTGGCCACGGCCCTGAACGCGCTGGGTTTTGACGAGCAGGCCTCCCAGATAATGGATTTTCTGGAACGACGCTGGCCTAGATACTACATTGACGAACCTGAATTGCTGGAACTGGCAGGGATCATTGCCCTGCGCGTCAATGCACTGGAAGCGGCCAAGCAGCGGCTGATGACCTTTTACAACCTGGTTCCGGACACGCCGGAGGCCCACATGCTTCTAGCCCGCATCGGGGATATCTATCTGCTCACCGGCAGGCCGGAGGCGGCACGGCGGGTCTTTGAAAAAACAGCACAGATGTTTCCGGAGCAGGAGGGAGGGCTGATTGCCAAGATGCGCCTTGTGGAGGGTGGCATTCACGACGAGCCCAGCCTGGAGGACATGTTCACCACCCGCCGCGCCGCGGAAGTCTATTCGGAAATCATTTCCAAGCACCCGGACAGCCCATTGGCCGCCGTGGCCACGATCAAACTCGCCATCTGGCAGGTTTGGAACAAGCGACTCGAGGACAGCCTGATGGTTCTCACTGAATTTTTGCAGACCCATCCAGGCCACTCCCTGGTCCCCAAGGCATTGGAAGTCGGAATCGAGGCGTTTACCCAACTGGTCGCGCGCAATGCCGCTGATGGCCGTTATCCGGAAATTCTGGAGCAGTGGCGGAACAACCCGTTTCTCCATGATTTGCTTGACGACATGCCCCCGGCCACCCAGCTCGGACTGGCCATGGCCTACTGGCGGGAAGGCGACCTGGAACAGGCCATCACCCTGGCCCGCCCGTATCTGCGGGAAGATACTCCAAAGTCTTTGCAGGTGGCAGCCGTGGACCTGATTTTGGGGATCTATCTGGAACAGCAGGAGTGGGAGCGCATTGTCGATCTGGCCCCATTACGCACGGATCTGCCGACGCCGCAGAGGCGGGAACTGTCCTATTCCGTTGCCCTGGCCCTGGAAAACCTGGAACGATCGGAGGAGGCTCGGCCCCTTTGGCGCGGCCTGGCCGAGGATTTGGAACTCTCCGAGGCACAGCGAGGCTATGCCTTGTATTTTTTGGCTCGCAGCGCCATGCAGGAGGAGCAGTTTGAGCGGGTTTATCGCTATGCCCAGGAAGCCTTGAGCCTGCTGCTTCTGGAACAGGAGGACCCAGGAAAAATCCGGGATGCGATCACGTGGTTGACCCAGGTCACGGAGCGCACTGGACGGCTTCAGGAGGCTCTGGCCTGGGCCCTGGAGCTGGATCAGCTCATTGATCGTGCCGATCCGGACTGGAGCATGAGCCGCTATCGGTTGGCCCAACTCCACCAGCGCGTGCACAACCATGCCGAGTGGCAGACTGTTCTGGAAGACTTGAAATCCGAAGATCCCAGAGGCCTTTATGGCCGCCTGGCGGCTTCCGCCTTGCAAAGCCGGGAACTGGAAGACAGCGCAGGCAGGTTTCTGCAATAGGCGAGGTTGGTTGGCCGTTCCGCTGGATGACGACTCAGAAACAATGTTTGGCAGAGGCTTCGTTCTGATCACTGGACATCCAGGATTGTCTCGGCTGGAAGGCCCGAACCATCCTGGCCAGTTCACGGATCTGCACGCGATCAAGGTTCTCGCCGTTTTTATCCGGAACGAGTGTGCCGTAGCGCAGACGGATATAGCCGTCGGTGATGACCGTGATCGCGGTGGCCAGATCCGGCCTTGCCGCGCAGGCTCGCTGGGCAAAATCTCGCGGTCCCTCCTGGGGGGCGCGGTGGATGCCGATCCGTTCCAATCTGCGGCAGAAGCGGGCGTAGACGGTGTCCAGTGCATCCCTGGTCGGCCGGGACCGCAGACCGGCGAAAGCGTAAACCAGGGCCGCTGCCACAAAGCTCAGACCAAGGGCCAAGGCCAATTGGCCGAAGCGTTCCAGGCGGGATGATCCCGGCAGGCCGAAACGCTCCAGGAAGCGGCGCTGCCGTTCAAACCCGAAATCCAGAACCCACTGGTTCCAGAGCGTATTGGCCGCGTCCCAGCCCTGGGTCAGGCCTCGCCACGCACTGATCACCCAGCCCAGCTCACGACTGGAGAATACCCTGGGCACGTCAATGTTTGGAACCAGGGCTTCGGCGCCGCCTTCAATACGTTCCGGAGCGACCACCGTGGTCGGATCCACCCGTTCCCATCCGCTGCCTTCCATCCAGATTTCGCTCCAGGCGTGGGCGTGGTACTGTCGGACCACGAAATAGTCACCCAGGGGGTTGCGGTCACCGCCCTGGTATCCGACAACCACCCGTGCCGGAATACCGGCCGCGCGCATCAAAAACGTGAAGGCCGCGGCATAATGTTCACAATACCCGCTCCGGGTCCGGAACAGGAAATCGTCCACGGCCTCTTCGCCCAGCAAGGGAGGGCGCAGCGTATAAACGAAGGAGTCCTCACGGAACAGATCCAGGGCCTGGGCCACCACAGTCCGCTGGTCTTCCGCGGATTTGGCCCATTCGCGGGCCTTGGCTCTGGCCCGTTCGTTGCCCGAAGGCGGGAGCTCCAGTGCCCTGCTGCGCTCGTGGACGGTCGGGTTGGGCGTTGCGACTTCCAGGGCTGCGAACAGCCGATACTGGGCCCGCTGACGCAAATCTTCCCGGAGCTGGAGTCGAAAATCCGCGGTTGGTTCAATGCCCCGTTGCATTAACTGCAAAAACGCGGAGGGCAGTTCCGTGTCCCTGCTTTCCACGTGGGGAAGGATGGGCATTTCCAAGGCCGGGAGCCAGCGCTGAGCATGGGCCTCCATGGTCAGCACGTACTCCAACAGAGGCGTCAGAGGGTGAATCGTCCACGATCCACCAGTGTCATGCGTCCTTTCCACCGGAGCTGTTCCAGATCTTTCCTCCGGATTCGTTCCGACCCGCCAGATCCGTCCGTCCGTTTCCCAGAGCACCAGGGCCCGCCAGTACATCGTGCCGACCGGGGGCGGCTGCTCGCTGAAGGTGACCCGGAAGACCACCTCCGATGACTGCAGCAGTTCGCTGATGTCACCGGGGCGCATGGTGTCACTCAACCCGGTCACGCCGGTTTGCGGGTTTTGGAACATGCCCCACAGCGACCCTGGGAGGCGGGGGAAGAGCAGGAAGAGAATCAGCATGACCGGCAGGGCCTGAAGAAGCAGGATCGCGGCCTGCCGGATCCGAAACCGTGGCGCGGTCTGACTGGGCGGATGGGCGATGCCGAGCAGGGCTGCTGTCGTGATCAGCACCACCAGAGCCATATAGCCGGCGACCAGGAGGCTTTGGCTGTTTAAAAACTGAAGCAATATCACGAGGTATGTCGTGAACAGAATCAGGATCTGGTCGCGCCGGCCCTGTGCTTCAAAAGGCTTCAAAGCCAGTAACAGCAACAGCAAGGCCGTACCCGGTTCCGGTCCGAGCAGGTACCCGAAACCGGCATACACCCCGGAGATGCAACCCAGGGTTAGGGCGAAACGGATGGTGCGAGACGGCATCAGGCTGGGTCGTTGTGTGGCGAAAAGCCGGAGAGTCCATAGGGCGATGCAGCATATGCCGATCGCTACCGGAAGTCTGGCGAAATGGGGAAGCGCGGCCAGGAAGGCCGGTCCGAGAACCCAAACCCAGGAACCATGCGGGGGGTGCAGAAGGGCGGAGATGAATGGGCGTTTCATTATCAGCTGCTTCGGGGCGTGGTGGGGAACAGGGCCAAGAGCCTCAAGCAGGCATGCAGGTGGGGCAGGCCGCTACCGGGATTGACGCGTCGACCGGGCACTCTCAGGCTGTAGATGTTTCCGGCAGTTTCGGCATCCAGGGCCAGCCGGCAAAGTTTTGCCAGCTTTGTCTCGAGATCCTCGTCGATGAGATCGTCCCAGTCCAGTACAACCTCCCGGCTCTCCGCCACACCGGCATAGTCCTTGGAGACCAGTTCCGTCCTGCGGGCTACGGCCTTCCAGGCGATCCGGCGCAGTGAGTCGCCGAGCCGATAGGCCCGCAACCCCTCGAACTCATCACCTTCTTTTCGCTGGGAGGGAGAAGCGGCATCCCCGGAACGCACGGTGGCGGCCACTGGCAGGGCAGCAGGGACTGGAGCCGGATAGACCAGGCAACGCAGCGGCAGTTCAACCCAGGACCAGGCTCGGAACAGGCTAAGTGGGAAGATCGTGGTTACGACAACACGTTTCGGTCGCAGTTCTCCGCGGGTTTGGGTCTGCAGGCTGAGATGGAAGGTCACCTCGCTCCCGGGGGGGATATCCATGAGTGGGGCGTCACCAGTGCGTGTCCAGCCTACCTGAATCGCATAGCGGGATTTTTGACCAGGGTTGGCCACGATGATCGGAAACTGGGCTCGGCCTCCGGCGAAGACCGGCGCGCTGGGCACATGGTTGACCAGGAGCCCGGAAAGGCCGCGGTGGGTATGAAAGAGGCTGACAAGGCCAAGTCCGGCGAGCAGAAAGGTCAGCAGGTAGCCGGGAGGGTTGTTGTAGTTGATGGAGATCAATAACAGGATTACGACCAGGATCGCAAAGGCCGTCCCGATTTTGGAGGGCAGGATATAGATGCGCTGGATTCCCAGTTCCACCGGGTGCGGCGTATGGTCGGGGGGCATTGCTGGACGTGGAGGCGAGTTTGGTGTCCTGTCAAACGTGGACTGGAATCCAGGTGGTGGATGGGTGGCAACAATAAAAAAAGGCAGATCTCCCTGGAGAGATCTGCCTGGACAGTATGGTCGTAACGGCGCGGACTACCGTTTGGAGTACTGAAAGCGGGCTCGGGCGGAGCGCAAGCCGTACTTTTTTCGTTCCTTGATCCGGGCGTCCCGGGTCAGCAGGCCGGCTCGCTTCAGGGTCGGGCGCAGCTCCAGGTCAAAGGCCAGCAGCGCGCGGGAGATTCCATGCCGCAAGGCTTCAGCCTGTCCGGCAACTCCGCCCCCATCCACGGTGGCCTTGATATCGAACTTGCCCAGGGTCTTGGTCAGGTTCAGGGGCTGGCGCACGATCATCTGCAAGGTTGCCCGAGGGAAATACTCGTCAAAAGGCCGGTTGTTCACCAGGATCTGACCACTGCCCGGATAGATCCGGGTTCTGGCGACGGCGGACTTTCGGCGACCGGTTCCGTAAAAAAAATCATTGCTCATGCGCAACCTCTCTTAAAAATCGAGTGTTTTCGGCTGTTGTGCAGCATGTGGATGTTCAGAGCCGGGATAGACCTTCAGTTTCTTCAGCAAGGCCCTCCCCAAGCGGTTTTTGGGCAGCATGCCCTTGACCGCGTGTTCCAGAACGTGTTCAGGCTTTTTCTGGAGCATGGTTCGCAGCTTGGTCTGCTTCAGCCCGCCCATATAGCCTGAGTGCCGATTATACATCTTTTGATCCAGCTTGGCGCCGGTGACCTTGACCTTTTCGGCGTTGATTACGACGATGAAATCACCGTTGTCCATGTGCGGGACGAATTCAGGCTTATGCTTTCCACGCAGGCGTCCGGCAATAGTGCTTGCCAAACGGCCCAGGATCTTGTCTTCGGCGTCGACCACGTACCATTCGCGGTTAAGCTCCGCCGCTGTCGGGGAATATGTCTTCATGCGCTCCGTCTCCTCGTTCAGAACTGAAAGAAGGAGTCTATAAGCGGACTGGGCGAAGTCTGTCAAGCCGTGAGTCGACAAAATCCAGGACCATCTCGAATCGAGAGTCCTTTCCTCTTGCATAATCCCGTCGCATGAAGAAGGTGTCCGCCATGAATCGGGCGACATGGGTCGCCCTTGGACCCGACAGTTGCCTTTATTTGAAAAAACGCACATAGCTCTTAAATCTAAAAATCGTCAGGCGCGAACAGGGATTTGGCCCTTGGCGATGGCACGAACCATCCCCATCCATGATCCCGCAGAACCAACCCTGAGAGTATCCAAAGGAAATCGTGACAATGTCCAAGCCTCGAGCTGACCAAGAGAGCAGGCATCTTCGAGCCAGGGCTGAAAAGCAACTGGCCGAGGATTCCCAGGGGATGCAAAAAACTCCTGTCGAGGATGTTCAGAGGCTGATCCATGAATTGCGCGTGCATCAGATTGAACTGGAAATCCAGAATGAGGAGCTGCGTGGAACACAGGTGGCTCTGGAAATGTCCCGGAACAGGTATCACGAACTCTATGATTTTGCACCTGTTGGATACTTTTGCCTTGATGACAGAAATCAGATCAGGGAGGTCAACCTTGCCGGTGCGGAACTTTTGGGCCTTGAAAGGGCGTTTTTGATCCGGCAGCGATTTTCCCGGTACATTGCGCCGGGCTCTCAGGATGCGTTCTATTTCCATCGAAAAAACGTGCTTGCGTCCACAGAAAAGCAGGTTTGCGAACTTGAGCTTGTGAAGAAGGATGGCACGCGATTCCACGCCCAACTGCAGACCGTGGCCGTGGTTGAAGACCAAAGCAATAACCGATTGCGCATCGCGGTCATGGACATCACCGCGCGAGTCCACCTCGAAGACGAGTTGCAGGCCTTGAACGTGGAACTGGATCAGCGGGTCGAGGCCCGCACGAGGGAATTGACACAAGCAAACCTGGCGCTCCAGGAGGAAAGTGTTCAGCGCCTTCAGAGCGAGCAAAAATTGCAGGAATCAGAAGAAAAATACCGCATCGTTGTTGAAAATTCGAGTGAAGGTATTGTCATCACGCAGGATTTCAAGATTAAATATTCAAATTTCCAATTTGAGGTTATTTCTGGATATTCCAGGGAAGAGTTGGCCGACTTGCCCATTGATGATCTTGCCCATCCGGACGATGCCGCGATGGTCATGAAATACCATGCGCAGGCAATGTGGGACCAAGAGCAACCACAGCAATTTATTGCGAGACTGGTGGACAAGGCGGGCCATACAAAATGGCTTCGGAAAAAGAGAGTGCTGGTCGAGTGGAACGGTCAGTCGGCCATCCTGTGCTTTCTTGACGATATTACCGCACGGAAGCACTCCGAGCAGGTGTTGAAGGAGATCGACGCCCAGCTCAAGAATATTTTTCTGGAGTCGCCCATTGGCATCGCAGTTTATGATGCGAACGGCCTTATGTACGGCGTGAACAGCGCCTATTTGGGCATTTACGGGATGCCTGATGCAACCCGAATCCTTGGAACATCGCTCTTTGAAGACCCTCTGCTGAGCAGCGAGACGAAAGGAAGCCTGCTTTCGGGCAACGCGATCCGAGAGGAGGTCACTGTTGATTTTGCAAGAGCCACGGACAGCGGCGTGTTTGATCTCACAGGAACACCGGAGCTGTATCTGGATGTGCTGATCACCCCATTGGGGATGACCATGGGCGACACCGTGGACGGGTATATGGCCCAGGTCCAGGACATTACGGAGGAAAAAACCGCTCAACGAAGTATCCGTGCTCTTTCCAAGCAGCTCGTCAGGGCGCATGAAAGCGAGCGCCTGATGATATCCCGAGAGCTTCACGACCGCGTGGGGCAGGATCTTTTGTCCCTGAAAATCGGCCTTGATTCCCTGCGCCGCGAGAACACCGAGCACCTGGACCAAAATCCGGAGTTTTGGGATAAGTTGGCGAAGTTCTCCAGTATCACACAGCAGGCCATCATGGTTGTCCGGGACCTGGCCTATGAACTGCGTCCTCCAGGGCTGGATCAATTCGGTTTCGTGCAGGCCTTGACGCAATATGGCAATGATTTCGAAGAGAAAACAGGGCTCGATGTGCGCATGACCTTTACGGGCATGAAAAAATCGTCTTTTGATTTCGATACCGAGATCAATCTGTACCGGCTGATCCAGGAAGGCCTGAACAACATTCACAGGCATGCCCGAGCCAGGCGGGTTGTCGTGAGGATGGTGGCGTCCTTTCCGAAAATTATCTTGCGGATCGAAGACGACGGCCTCGGTTTTGATCCGGTGCAACGGATGGCGAGCGCGACCGCGGAGAAGCGCATGGGCCTGCGCAGCATGCAAGAACGGGCCACTCTGCTCGGGGGCACGATGCGCATCCGCTCACGACTGGGAAAAGGCACGCAAATCCTGGTCGAACTCCCCTATGAAAGGAAATTGTATGATTCGAAAAAAAACAGTGTTGATCGTTGATGATCACCCGCTCTACAGGGAAGGTCTGAAGGCAATTATCGATCGAAGCCTCGCCTTCGAGGTGATCGGGGAAGCCGGCAACGCCGAGGCGGGGCTTCAACAAGCCAAGGATTTGCGGCCCGATCTTGCCTTGGTGGACATCTCCCTGCCCGAACAAAATGGCATTGATATGCTCCGGGATATGAAAAAGGTTCTGCCCGAGACGCGGGCCCTGGTTGTCAGCATGCATTCCAGAGTGGACTATGTTGCCGAGGCCTTCCGGGCTGGGGCATATGGATACATGGCCAAGGAATCCGCCGGCGAAGGGCTGCTGAAAGCACTGGAAGCCGTGGCCAATGGAGAGTTTTTCCTGGACAGTTCCTTGTCCCGGGAAGTGATCCTGAAAATCTCAAATACTCCTGATGCGCTGGCGGTTGTCATCGATAGCGACTACGGGAGCCTGACCTCCCGCGAGCAGGAGATCTTGCGGCTGCTGGCGGAAGGGCAAACGGCCAAGGAAATAGCGAACCGGCTTTCCATCAGCCCGAAAACAGTCGAGAACCACCGCATCAACATCATGCGCAAGCTCGAACTCCGGCGGCCCATCGACCTGATTCGTTACGCGATCAAGATAGGGCTGATTGATGTGGAGAGCTGGAGGGATTGAACCCGGCCCGCCGACCGCCCACCCGTCTCTCGCCTCCGCAAGCCCTGCCCGGGCAGGGCATTTTTGTTCTCTGTAGAATTTCAATGATTTCATGATTGTAGATTGCAGGATGCTCATGAGTACTCCCCCAGGGACGGGCGACACCTATCGAAATCGAAATCGATTACTGGTAACTTTCCGATTTCGATAGCGATTTCGATTTCGATAGAGAGCAACCGCGGTTCGAGAACAAAAAAGCCCTGCCTACCCGGGAGATACTCCTATCTCCTGGGATTTTTCCTCGGTATAAATAAGCGATTTCCCTACAGACGCGGTTCAGGGAAAAGATACAATCTATCCTGAAAGCTGAAACAGATGAGACGACGAAAAGTCCGTCCAGCATCCAGCGGTCCGTCCAACGCCATGCCTACAGCCGTTTCAGGAGGAGGGAAACCATGGAGTACATTTCGAGAAGGAACGAAATCAACAGTATTCTTTTACAAATAATGAACACTACAACGACACTTCCGCTGGCAAACACGACCTGGATGCCCGCATGTGCGGGCATGACGCGCTTGTTAACGAATGCCTATTGAAGTCATTCCCGCGAAGGTGGAAAACCAGGACGGAGAGCCAGGTTCAGAATAACTGCAATGCCAGGCCTGACCTTTTAGAGCAAATATAAAGTGTCCCTGAAGTAACTATGAAAGGAGAAGAAAATGCCCCTAATTAATTTAATTATCATTCTCGTTGTCGTCGGCGTGGTTCTCTGGCTGGTCAACAACTACATCCCCATGGACGGAAATATAAAAAAAATACTGAATGTCGTCGTGATTATTGCTGTTATCATCTGGTTGCTGAGCGTCTTTGGCGTGATTGGCTCACTGTCCGGGATACGCATTGGGAATTGACAGGCGGGGGGGGGAGTGTTGATGCGTTTGGCGAACCAGGTAGAGACGTTCTCTTCGATGCAGGAGCGAGATTTCATTTGTAAATCAACAAGTTAATAGGCAGTTGTCAGAAGGAGCACCCCCGTCTGTTTTTCAAAGGGGCGGTGGCGAACGACGTTCACAGGGGCAGTTGGAAAACCGCCCCTGTTCGGTTTCAGGGGGTCTAGCCAAGGATGTTTCTGCCATGATGCTCACCACGGCAACACTTATCGAGAAAGCAGCAAAGCTTAAGGGGCGTTTGCGCGGGGCTCCCGGTTTCCAGGCAATCAAAAGCGGCGAAGCGCCCTTGCGTGCCGAGTTGTTCAGCACCTCCCAGATGGAGGAGCACGGCAAAATTCTCGCGGGCCTGCATGCCTTGAGCACGGAGCATGCCTTGGAGCGATTGCTGGCAAGGCTTGCCCAGAACGAGAAGGTCCTGTTCGAGGTTCGCGATCTGTTGACTGAGGTCGTGCAGGCCAACCGCGTGATTATCCCGGCAGGGGAATGGCTGCTGGACAACTTTTATCTGATCGAAGAACAGATTCTGGTTGCCAGAAAGCTGTTGCCCAAGGGCTACGCCAGGAAGCTTCCCCGGCTGAAGGACGGCCCGTCCAGAGGCCTTCCCCGGGTATACGACATTGCCCTGGAGACCATCGCCCACGGCGACGGACGGGTGGATCTGGAAAGCCTGAGCGGATTTGTCGCCGCCTACCAGACGGTTACGCCATTGCGTCTGTGCGAGTTGTGGGCCATTCCGATCATGCTCCGCCTGGCCCTGATCGAGAACCTGAGACGGATTGCCGCTCGAATTGCCGTAAACAGAACCGACCGCGACCTGGCTGGTCACTGGGCCGACAAAATTTTGGAGACAGCCCAAAAAGATCCTAAAAAATTGATTCTCACGGTTGCCGACATGGCCAGGTCGACTCCGCCCATGGTCAGCTCCTTTGTCGCGGAGTTGGCTCGTCGTCTCCAGGGACAGGGCCCCTCGCTCGCACTTCCTCTGGCCTGGGTCGAGCAGCAACTCCTGGAATCCCCCCTGACCATTGATCAACTGGTCCAATCGGAGAACCAGCAGCAGGCGGCTGATCAGCTTTCCATCAGCAACAGCATCGCGGGCCTGCGCGTCCTGAGCGTCATCGACTGGCGCCGATTCGTGGAGACTCTGAGCGCCGTTGAACACATCCTGCAAAGGGACCCGGCCGGAATCTATGGCCGCACGCACTTCAACACCCGGGATCAATACCGGCACGTGGTGGAGGAGATCGCCAAAAAAGGCGGACTCACCGAAATGGAAGTGGCCCGAACAGCCATCGAGCTGGCCGGACAAGGCGCTGCCGGGGCGCATGGCGACAGCCGGACGGGGCATGTCGGGTTCTACCTCATCGATATCGGGCGGGCTCAGCTTGAAAGTCGGGTTCGTGCCGGATCATCGGTCCTGGACAAGCTGCGTGGCGTTGGGCGCCGATTTCCCCTGCTCTTGTATCTCGGCTCGATTTTTTTCCTCACGGGGATATTCACCGCGGGTTTGCTGGCAAAGACCCGTGCGGACGGTTTGGACGGCGTGCTGCTTGGGCTCGTGGCCGCCGTATTCCTGCTGGCGGTCAGCCAGCCGGCCATGGCGCTGGTCAACCTTGTCGCGACACGTCTTGCCAAGCCGCATGCGCTTCCCCGCATGGATTTTTCCAAGGGCATTCCACCCGATTCGTCCACGCTGGTCGTGATCCCGGCCATGCTTTCCAGCCCGGAGAGCGTCACGGACCTGATCAATGCCCTGGAAGTCCGATTTCTGGCCGGACGGGAAGAAAACCTGCGCTTTGGCCTGCTGACCGACTTCCTTGACGCGGACCAGGAGACCGTCGCCGAGGATGCACCGCTGTTGCTGTCGGCCCAACAAGGCATCGAGGGGTTGAACGAGAAATACAAAGAGGCCGGCGACGCCTTCTTTCTTTTTCATCGCTCCCGGCAATGGAACCCGCGGGAGCGGATCTGGATGGGCTATGAGCGGAAGCGGGGCAAACTCGCGGCGCTGAATGCGCTGCTCAGGAACAATAGTGAGGGCGGTCCTGATGGTGGTTTTGGGGCCGATTCCAGGGGCGATTTCTCGCTGATCGTGGGCAATCTCGAAGTGTTGCGGGGCGTGAAGTACGTCATCACCCTGGACACGGACACGGACCTGCCGCGGGATACCGCATGGCAGCTCGTGGGCGCGATGGCCCATCCCTTGAACCGTCCCCAATACGACGCGGACAAAGGACGCATCGTGTCCGGATACGGCATCCTGCAGCCCCGGGTGGCCGTCAGCCTGCCGGGAACGAACAGGTCCCGGTATGCCCGGATGTATGGGATCGACGCCGGTATCGACCCCTATACCGGAGTTGTCTCGGATGTCTATCAAGACCTCTTCGGCGAAGGCTCGTACATCGGCAAGGGGATTTACGACGTCGACGCCTTTGATCAGGTGCTCCGGGATCGGTTTCCCGAGAACCTGATCCTCAGCCACGATCTCATCGAGGGATGCCATGCCCGGTCCGGGCTGATCAGCGACGTGCAGCTCTTCGAAGAGTATCCGGCGCGCTATAGTGAAGACGTGAGCCGCCGCACGCGCTGGATTCGTGGGGATTGGCAGATCCTGCGATGGATTTTTCCCGGCGTTCCCGGCCCGAAGACGAAATTTACGAAGAATGCGCTCTCACTCCTGTCCCGGTGGAAGATCCTGGACAATCTCCGGCGCAGTCTCGTGCCCATGGCGCTGACTCTCCTGCTTGTGTTCGGCTGGACCGTCTCGGCCACGCCCTGGTTCTGGACCGCGGTGGTCATCGGCATCGTGCTGGTTCCGGCCCTGATCAACTGCCTGATGGGCTTCTTCAATACAAAGGGCCACGCCCTGATGAGCCATCACCTTGCCAGCGCGGCCCAAGCCATCGGCGGATGCCTTGCCCAATCCACTTTCACGTTGCTTTGTCTGCCGTATGAGGCGGCCACCAATGGTGCCGCCATCCTGCGAACCATGTGGCGGATGGGGGTATCCGGCCGAGGGCTCCTGGAATGGAACCCACCGGGCCTGGCCCATGGGACGGGACGAACAGCGTCGGGCCTGGCAGCGCTTGGCGCGTCGTATCGCCGGATGTGGATCGGCCCGGTCGCGGCCATGACCGTGACGGGGTATCTCGTTCCGCCTCAGGCAATGGTCCCGCCAGGGGCACTGGTCGCGGCCCTGCCGCTGCTGGTCCTCTGGTTTGTCTCTCCCCTGATTGCCTGGTGGATCAGTCAACCCATCAGGCCCCCAAAAGTCCGCTTGACCGATGATCAGTTGGTCTTCCTGCGCAAGCTGTCGCGCAAGACCTGGGCCTTTTTCGAGAAATTCGTCGGCCCCGAAGACCACTGGCTGCCCCCGGACAATTATCAGGAAGCACCACGCAAGGTGGTGGCGCACCGCACGTCGCCCACCAACATGGGTTTTGCGTTGCTCTCGAATTTGTCGGCCCTCGACTTCGGCTACATCAACGTCGGACGCTTCATGGAGCGCACGGAGAACGCCCTGGGGGCAATGGAAGGGCTGGTCCGGCACCGCGGCCACTTCTACAATTGGTACGACACCCAAACCCGCGAGCCGCTCCTGCCCATGTACGTTTCCTCGGTGGACAGCGGGAACCTGGCCGCGAGTCTGATGACCTTGCGTGAAGGGTTGCTCGCGCTTCCCGACCAGAAGCTCACGGGAGACCGGCTGTTCGACGGAATCGCCGATACGGCCTTGGTGCTCATGGACGTCTCGAAGGAGAGCATACCCGCGGAGCTGACCCAGTTCATGCAAGACATGGAGTCTGTCCGGTCTTCCTCTCCGAATGGGAGATTGTCGAGCAAGACCCTTGGAGACCTGAAGGCGGGCCTCGAGCGGCTGGTTACGTCCGCCCAGAAGGTGGTCTTGAGCTTCGAAGCCGATCCAGAGAGCGACGCCGCGTGGTGGGCGCGATCCCTTGAGCAACAGTGCCGGGATGCGGTTGACGAGCTGAGCGTGCTGACGCCCTGGGCCAAGCCGTTGCTTTTCGGGCAAATTGTCAATCAAATGAGCGAGCAAATCCCTGCTTTCAGGGATATCCCTACGCTACGCCGGTTGGCTTGCCTTGATAATGACGTACCGACCCTGATTGAGGAAATGCGCCAAAGCAGCGGGACGCCGGAGGAAAAACAACGACTCGACACGTTTGAACGGCTGATCGTGGAGTCCAGTCGCAGTGCCGGGAGAAGCATCGCCCGCCTGGAAGATCTTGCGCACCAGTGCCAGAAACTTGCCCGGAACATGGAATTCGCCTTCCTGTACGACAGCGCGCGCCGTCTGCTGGCCATCGGCTACAACGTCAGCGAGGGGCGCAGGGATGGAAGCTTCTACGACCTGCTGGCTTCGGAAGCGCGGTTGAGCAGTTTCGTTGCCATTGCCCAGGGCCAACTGCCTCAGGAAAGCTGGTTTGCTCTGGGGCGGTTGCTGACCATTGCCGGCGGAGAGTCGGTTCTTCTGTCCTGGAGCGGCTCCATGTTTGAATATCTGATGCCGCTGGTGATAATGCCCACCTACGATCAGACGATTCTTGATCAAAGCTGCAAGGCGGCAGTGGCCAGGCAGATCGACTACGGCAAGCAACGCGGCGTGCCATGGGGAATTTCGGAATCCGGCTACAACATGACCGATAGTCTGCTCAACTATCAGTACAAGGCTTTTGGGGTGCCCGGTCTTGGTCTGCAACGCGGACTGGCCGAGGATCTGGTCATCACCCCCTATGCTTCGGCATTGGCGCTGATGGTGGCGCCCGAAGCAGCCTGTCGTAATCTTGAGGATATGTCGTCCCGTGGTTTTCAAGGCAGGTACGGATTCTACGAGGCCATTGACTACACACCAAGTCATCTGCCTCGCGGGCGGACCAACGCCGTGGTTCGTTCCTACATGGCCCACCATCAAGGCATGAGCCTGCTCGCCCTGACGCATCTGCTCTTGGACCAGCCCATGCGGAAACGGTTCGAGGCGAATCCCATGTTTCAGGCAACCGTGCTGTTGCTTCAGGAGCGGTTGCCCAAGAGTACGGCATACCACTCGCAAATCTCGGAATTGTCCGAGTCCCGGAAAATGTCGACCTCTTTGAAGGAGAAGCCGCTGCGCATCTCCACGACTCCGCATACGTCCATCCCCGAGGTGCAGCTCCTGTCCAACGGAAGATATCATGTCATGGTCACCAATGCCGGCGGCGGATACAGCCGCTGGAAAGATCTGGCCGTGACCCGGTGGCGTGAAGACGGCACCTGCGATAATTGGGGGTCATTCTGCTATATCCGGGATGTTTCCAGCGGCGTCTTCTGGTCCACGGCGCACCAGCCGACGCTCAAGCGGCCGGAGCGTTACGAAGCCATCTTCTCTGAAGGCCGGGTCGAGTTTCGCCGCAGGGACGAGGATATCGTCACCCATACGGAGATCGCTGTTTCACCCGAGGATGATATCGAGCTGCGCCGGATCACCATTACCAACCGATCCAAGACCCGCAGGTCCATCGAAGTGACCAGCTATGCGGAGGTCGTCCTGGCATCTCCGGCATCCGACGCGGCGCATTTAGCCTTCAGCAATCTCTTCGTCCAAACCGAGATCATCAGGCCCCAGTGCGCGATCATGGCCACCCGGCGACCCCGGTTTGCCGACGAGCAGCCGCCGTGGATGTTTCACACCATGGCCGTCCACGGTGCGGACATGGGCGAGATGTCTTATGAGACGGACCGGTTGCGGTTTATCGGTCGTGGGAACACGCTGGTTGCTCCCGAAGCCATGTACAGCCGGTCGCCCCTTTCCGGCGGCGAAGGGCCGGTCCTGGACCCCATCGTGGCCATTCGCTGTCAGATCTCCTTGGATCCGGAAACATCGGCGACCGTGAACATCATCACCGGCGCGGCGCAAACCCGCGATGTCTGCGCGGGGTTGGTGGGCAAATACCGGGACCGCTATCTTGTGGACCGCGTTTTTGAGCTGGCATGGACCCATAGTCAGGTACTCCTGCAACAGATCAACGCCACGGAAGCCGATGCGCAGCTCTTTGGGCGGCTTGCGGCCTCGGTTCTTTACGCCAATTCCGGGCTGCGCGCCGATCCCGGCGTGATCATGAGAAATCTTCGAGGGCAATCCAGCCTTTGGGGCTACTCCATCTCCGGTGATCTGCCCATTGTCCTGCTGTGGATCGAGGACCGGGAGAACATCCTGTTGGCCCGCCAGCTCGTCCAGGCCCATGCCTATTGGCGTCTCAAGGGATTGGCCGTGGATCTGGTGATCATCAATGAGGATCATGCCGGTTATCGGCAGGTTCTGCACGACCAGATCATGGGTTTTATCGCCGCCGGTGTGCATGACAAACGGGTGGATCGCCTGGGCGAGGTATTCGTGCGCAACGCGGATCAGATTTCAGAGGAAGACCGGATCATCTTTCAGGCTCTGGCCCGGGTCGTGATTCGCGACAGCCGGGGAACGCTCGCGAATCAACTGAACCGCGTCGACCGTGTTCAGCCGAAAATTCCCGCCCTGGCGCCGACCCGTATGTATCGCACCACATCGTCCACGGTTGCGGCCCTTCCGCGTGAGGATCTTCTGTTTTTCAACGGAGTCGGGGGATTTACCCCGGATGGTCATGAGTACGTCATGACAACCAGTCGCGAGCAGGTCACGCCGGCGCCGTGGGTCAACGTGCTGGCCAATCCAAATTTCGGCGCCATTGTCTCGGAAAACGGCCCAACCTACACCTGGAGCGAGAACGCCCACGAATTCAGGCTGACCCCCTGGCACAACGATCCGGTGGTGGATTCGAGTGGAGAAGCCTTTTACCTGCGCGATGAGGATCGCGGCCATTTCTGGTCTCCCATGCCGCACCCCGTCAAAGGCGCTTCTCCCTACGTCACTCGGCACGGCTTCGGATATACGGTGTTCGAGCATGCCGAGCGCGGTATCATTTCGGAGGTGTGGATGTTCGTGGCCATGGACGCGCCGGTCAAGTTCACGGTGCTCAAGGTGCGCAACCGATGCGGCCGTCCGCGACGGCTCTCGGTGAGCGGATTCGCCGAGTGGGTGCTGGGGGATGTGCGTTCCAAGACAGGGATGCACGTGAGCACCGAGATCGACCCTGAAAGCGGCGCGATTCTGGCGAGCAATCCGTACAACACCGAATTCAGCAGGCGGGTGGCCTTCTTTAACGTGGATCACGCCACCAGGACGGTCAGCGCGGACCGGACCGAATTTATCGGCCGCAATGGGACCCTGGCCCGCCCCGCGGCCATGACCCGGTCCCGCCTCTCCGGCAGGGTCGGGCCCGCGCTGGATCCCTGCGCGGCCATGCATGTTGTTTTTGATCTGGACGACGGCGAAGACCGGGAGATCGTGTTCACCCTCGGCGCCGGGCAGGATGGCGGTCACGCCGTACGTCTCGCGCGACGCTATCGTGATTCCACCGCGGCGCGAAAAGCCCTGGAATCCGTATGGCAATACTGGAACCACACCTTGGGCGCCGTCCAGGTGGAAACACCGGACAAGTCCGTGGATCTCCTGGTCAATGGCTGGCTTCTGTACCAGACCATTGCCTGCCGGCTCTGGGGCCGCAGCGGCTACTACCAGTCCGGAGGCGCCTTTGGCTTCCGTGACCAGTTGCAGGACTCCATGGCCCTGATCCATGCCGAGCCGGTGCTTGTGCGCGCGCACCTGCTCCGTTGCGCGGGGCGCCAGTTTTCCGAAGGCGATGTCCAGCATTGGTGGCACCCGCCCACCGGCAGAGGGGTGCGCACCAAATGTTCCGACGACTATCTCTGGCTGCCCCTGGCCACGTGCCGCTACGTCCAAGGCACCGGGGATACCGGTGTCCTGGACGAAACAGTTCACTTCATCAATGGCCGTCAACTGGGCCACACCGAGGAATCCTACTATGATCTTCCAGTCAGGTCAGAAGAGACGGCCAGCCTGTATGCGCATTGCGTGCGCGCGATCCAGAGAGGGCTGCGGTTCGGCGAGCACGGTCTGCCCTTGATCGGAACCGGCGACTGGAACGACGGCATGAACATGGTCGGCCACGAAGGCAAGGGAGAAAGCATCTGGTTGGCGTTTTTCCTGTGCGAAGTCCTGAACCGGTTCGCGGAGATCGCGCGGCTGCGCGGCGACCTGGACTTCAGCCGACAATGCCGAAACGAGGTCGCGCAGCTTGGCCGAAACATCGAGCAGCATGGTTGGGACGGGGCCTGGTACCTCCGGGCGTTTTTCGACGACGGAACCCCCATCGGCTCCGCTGAAAGTCCGGAATGCCGGATCGACTCGATAGCTCAAAGCTGGTCGGTCCTGTCCGGCATGGGCGACGAGGAGCGTTCGCGGGCAGCCATGGAAGCCGTGGACACGTACCTGGTTCGCCGCGATGACGACCTGATCCAGCTCTTGGATCCGCCATTTGACAAATCCGAATTGAATCCGGGGTATATCAAGGGCTACGTGCCGGGCGTGCGCGAAAACGGCGGCCAGTACACCCACGCCGCGATCTGGACGACCATGGCCTTTGCCGCACTGGGCGACAAACATCGCGCCTGGGAACTGTTCGCCATGATCAATCCCATCAACCACGGGAGATCCGCCGAGGAAGTGAAAACGTACAAGGTCGAACCCTACGTGGTCGCGGCGGACGTTTACGGCGTGGAGCCGCACACGGGCCGGGGAGGATGGACATGGTACACGGGATCGGCCGCCTGGATGTACCGCCTGATCATGGAATCCCTGCTGGGATTAAGGGTGGAAGCGAACAGATTGTCCTTCGAACCCTGCCTCCCCACCCAGTGGGACAATTTCACGATCCGCTACCGCTTTCGGGAAACCAACTACCGGATCACGATCAGGCAGCAACAGGATGGCGAGGGCAGAGCGGCCACCGTTACGGTGGACGGCGTTGTGCAACCGGAAATGGCCGTGGCGCTTGTGGATGACGGCCACGATCATGTGGTGGATGTGGTGTTGGCATACCGTTGAGAAACCGCGTTGACCGCGATCATTTATAAAACAGGAGATACCATGGACACGCTAGGAAAAGACGACTTATCCGTAATATGGGACAATTGCAGGCCCCCTTGCCTTTCACTCTACCAGCCGACGCACCGGGGGCATCCGGAAAACAAGCAGGACCGGATCCGGTTCAAAAATCTTGTGAAGGCTCTGGAGGAGTCGCTTCTGCAACGATTCCCAAATGTGGAGATCCGACCACTGCTGGAACCCTTTTTGGCGTTGTCCGCCGACACTCCCTTTTGGAACCACACCTTTGACGGGCTGGCCATTCTGGGCGCGAAAGACTTTTTCCGGGTCTACAACCTGCAGCGATCGGTCCCGGAATTGACCGTCGTGGCGGACAACTTCCACGTCAAGCCGCTTTTGCGCATCCTCCAGTCGGCCGACCGATATCAGATTCTCGCCGTGAACCGGCAGGCGATCCGGCTTTTCGAGGGCAACCGGGATGCACTGGATGAGATCGAACCGGCTCAGACCGTCCCGCGGACGTTGACCCAGGCCCTGGGGGAGGAATTGACCGAGCAGCATCAGACCGTGGCCTCATACGGCGGCGTGGGCGGTGGGAAACCGGCCATGTACCATGGCCATGGGAGTAAAGAGTCCGAGGTGGACAGCGACGCCCAGCGCTTTTTCCGGGCCGTTGACCAGGCGATCCTGGAACACCACTCGCGGACGTCGGGCCTGCCGCTGATCCTGGCCTCATTGCCGGAGCATCACCATATGTTCCACGAACTCAGCCGCAATCCGTATCTGGTTCCGGAAAGCATCGATATCCACCCGGATGCCCTGCCGTCCATCGATGAACTCCGCAAGCGCGCCTGGCGGCTTGTGGAGCCGCGATATCTGGCACGCCTGGCCGATCTGGTTGAAAAGTTCGGCAAGGCATGGTCCGAGGGGCTCGGCAGCGACGACCCGTCACGGATCGCCAAGGCCGGCCTGGAGGGGCGGGTCGCCACCCTGCTGATCGAAGCCGACCGGCTCGTTCCCGGCCGACTCAACGCCGCGACGGGCGATATTGAGGCGGACGAATTGCCTCACCCACAGGTTGACGACCTGCTCGACGACCTGGGGGAACTGGCCCTGAAGAAGGGCGCACTCGTCGTCATCGTCCCCACCGAGCGCATGCCGACCAAGACCGGAGCCGCCGCGATCTTCAGGTATTGAGTAGGGGGGCGACCCTATGTGGTCGCCCTGCCCCTATGTGATCGCCCTGTTAGTCCAGGGCATTTTTGTTCTCTGTAGAACTTCAATGATTTAATGGTTGTAGATTGCAGGGTGCTCATGAGGACTCCCAAGGGAAGGGCGACACCCATCGAAATCGAAATCGCTATCGAAATCGAAAAGTTACCAGAAATCGATTTCGATTTCGATTTCGATATCGATACAGAGCTTCCGGAGTTCGAGAACAAAAATGCCCTGGAACCACCCCACATACAATCTAACCCTCATCCTCCGGCTCCGGCTCCGGCTCCGGCGCGGACGGGTCGGGGTCCGTGCGTTGGCTTTGCTGCTCGCGCAGTCGCTCGCGAGAGTGCTTGATCAATTTGGTCAACCTGGCCGTGGCACCCTCGACGGCCAGGTCCACGTCCGCTGCCCGGTGTGCGACCGCGATGGGCTGGTGGCCCTCGAGGCGGGCTTCCAGCAGACAGCGTATGTCGTCATGACCGCCCTTCTTGTCGCTGTTTTGGTCGCTTAAATGGACTTCCAGCAGCGTGATCCCCTCGCTGAACCGACCCAGGGCGTTTTCCACTGAATCGCTGATGACAGCGTGCAGGGCCTCGTCAACCTCTATGTTGCGGTCGGAGTTGATTTGCATCTGCATGATTTTCTCCTTGTGGTATACGCAGGTTATTTTTGGGGCCAACTCCCAGTATCAAAACCTATTTCTTGAGCCGAGTCTCTAGGGGAAATGCTCACTGTCGCGAGGAAAAATCCCATGCGTCGAGGCTGAGCGTTTCTCCTTCTCCAGAACCCGCCCCACGCTTTCATTCCTTCCATCCCGGAAAGGGCATGATCTAGGAAAAAGTCCTTATTCCTGGGATTTTTCCTCGCCCAAAATAAGCGGTTGCCCTACAGACGCGGAAAAACAAAATGTTAGTGTGTCCTAAATTGATGACCGGAGAAAAAAACGAATACACGTGAGATCGGTGCTGTCGCGTTCGGCTCAAACCAGGGACTGCTGGGCCAGCTTGCGGTCGCTATCGTTCACCAACGGGAAGGAGGTGAATACAATGCCAAATCAAGATGGAACAGGACCTAAAGGTCAGGGACCGAAAGACGGTCATGGCAAAGGCAAGGGGAAAGGGCGAACGCCCTGGTCAAGGGCCGATGGCTGGAGGAAAGAAAGGAAGCAAGGAAACCAAGAGCTAAACCAGATTTGAAGACGAGAGTTGAGGTCCTGCGAACAATCCCGTGAGCGCAGACCAGATAGGCCGGGACACAGAACTTTTGCTCACCATATCCTGTGTCCCGCCCTTTTTTACATGAGCATGCGGAGCATTGTGCATGAACGTAGCCCAGCATTAAACCGAACATTGTCGAGGAGCATGTGCGTCATTACTATCTCGTGGGCAAGAATACGTCGGTCTGAACCCGATCTGAGCAGCGTTGATTCTTCCACGGACGAATCCCTGGCCAGCGAAAACGCAAGCCGCCTGGCCGCGATGCAACGCGCCGACAATAACATCGCCGTACTGCAGGAGAACCTCAACAGGACATTCCATCGATTGCACCAGAACGGCATAGACGAAGAACTGTTCAATGTCATCTCCGGCTTTGAGGCACTGACCGCAGAGGAGAAACAATAATGATAGAAGGAGAACAAAAGATGAATAAGAGAGCTAAAGTTGCATTGATCACGGGTGCCGCACAGGGAATTGGTCGGGCCATTGCCTTAAGGTTGGCGAAGGATGGTGCGGACATTGCTGTTGTCGATCTCAAGAAAGAAAAAATGGATGCCGTCGCCAAAGAGGTGCAAGCCTTAGGTCGCAGGGCCACGGTTTTCTTTGCAGATGTAACAAATCGCGACCAAGTCTATGCCGCAGTTGACCATGCCGAAAAGGAACTGGAAGGCTTCGACATCATGGTGAACAATGCCGGGATCGCTCAGGTCCAGCCGTTGGCCGAAGTCACGCCGCAGGAAGTGGAAACAATTTTCAAAGTAAACATCGAGGGCGTTCTCTGGGGAATCCAGGCCGCGGCCAAGAAATTCAAGGCTCGCGGACACAAGGGGAAAATCATTAATGCGTCGTCGATTGCCGGTCACAACGGTTTTGCC
>REDL01000117.1 GCA_007693505.1 Desulfovibrionales bacterium
GGCATAACCATATTCTCTTCTCCCCCTCGCTATTTCATTGTCAAAGAACTCAGTCACCGTTTTGCGCCTCAGCTACCGGCGCTCGCGGCGAAGAGGCAGGTTCTATAGAACCACCTCAAGCCTGTCAACAAATAATTTCAAGAAAACAAAAAAAATAATTTATTATTAAAAAACAAGTAATTAGATTCGATAAAATCTAAAGATCCCAGCCGGGACACTCAGCCAAAAAAAAAGGCAAAGGATTAAAAAAAGAAAGAAGCATAACGAATTAAATATGTTAGATGATGCTATTTGCTATTTTTAGGTCATTCACATACCCGAAACACCAACTCACGTTGCGACATTCATGAGCATATTGTCTCGATGGACTACCTCGGAGTAAAGGCATTGCCCTAAAATACCTGCGATTTCAGTACTTTTCCGCCCCATTATCCGCTTCAGTTCCGCGGCTTTGAAGTTGGACAGGCCGACACCGAGTGCTTGGCCCTCGGAATTCATAATCCGAATCAAGGCTCCGGCCCCGAAGTTGCCTTCGACACGGCTGATCCCGGCGGGCAGGAGGCTTTTCCCCCCCCGGCGCAAGGCATTGGCAGCTCCCGAATCCACCCAGATCTCCCCATCAGGCTCCTGATTGTAGGCCATCCAGAATTTACGTCGGGAAATGCTTTTCTCCTGAGGCATGACCCAGGTTCCCAGCATCTCCCCATCAAAAACCTTTTCCAGAGAAAACTTTTCCCTGCCGGAAACGATCAGGGTCGGAACGCCCAGTTGCGCCGCCCGTTTAGCGGCCAAAAGTTTGCTATACATACCTCCGGAACCTGTCCCGGTTTTTCCACGGCATAACGTTGAAGGTTCCAAGGTCAGGATGTCAGGAATACACTCCAGGCATCGAGCTTCGGAGTTTTCGTCCGGATTGTCTTCGAAAACACCCAGCGCGGAGGTTAAATTGATAAACAGATCCGCTTCGACCATATTCAACAACAGGCTGGCCAGGCTGTCATTGTCGCCAAACTTTAATTCCTGGACAGCTACGGAGTCGTTTTCATTCACAATGGGAATGGCTCTCCAGGCCAGCAGTGTTTGGAAGGTGTGTCGTGCATTCAGAAACCGCGTTCGGCTACGCAGATCATCCTTGGTCAGCAGGATCTGGGCGGTGACCTTTCCGAATCGTTCGAACGTCTCGTCGTAGGCGTGCATCAAACGGCTCTGCCCAATGGCCGCAGCGGCCTGTTTCTCGGGTAAATGGCCACCCATGCACAAATGGGTAATCACCCGCCTTCCGGCTGCTACGGCTCCGGACGAAACCAGAATCAAATCCAGCCCTCGATCATGCAGAGACGACATCTGATCGGCCAAGCGCGAAACCACTCGCAAATCCAGACCCTGCTCAGAAGTTAGTACGGCGCTACCGACTTTGATCAGCACGCGTTTGGCCTTGGCCAATACCTGCTGCCGGTGAATCCTCCAGTCACTTGTCATGCACTTCCCTTCCTTTCACATTCATTCCCATAACCAAAGCAGATCTGGATACTCTGTGTCAGTCGGTCGAGAGACTCCCATCTGTACGCAACGCTGCATAAAGTTCAAACCCGCAGATATCAATAACGATTCTTCGATTTTGAACATTTAGCATCTGTAAATCGTTATTCTTTCAAATGCATGAAGGAGCCACAAACTCCCCCGAATTGCCAAGTTCAGCCCACTGACAAACCCAGCTTTGACAGTGCCTGCTCATGGACAACTTCCGACAGAAGCCGGTGCCCCCCTTGACCAACATCATTGCGACCAGTAAGTTACATTCCTTTATCAAGGGGGCGTAGCTCAGCTGGGAGAGCGCTGCCTTCGCAAGGCAGAGGCCGGGGGTTCGAATCCCCCCGTCTCCACCAGAAATTCTCAAGGCAGAGAAGCAATTCTCTGCCTTTTTTTTGAGCTGCTCCCCTGAGCTGTTTTCTGATGCTGTTTTTGAATCTGTTTCTTGGAATTGTTCCTTGATCATCCCCAAATTGCGCCTCCAGGCACCGAAAAATCCTTGCGTACTCGAGTGCCTAGCTGCCAAACCTCTGGAATGTCCTTTCTGTGTCCATAGCGGAAGGACACCAGTTTTCCGATCAACCGTCGATGGATTCGCAATATTTTAACGATTCAAACCCATACCGCAGGGCATTTCCACGGGGACTCCTTCAGCCGAAACACGGTTTCCGTTTTTCCATTGACGCGTTACTGCTGGCCTGTTTTGCCGCATGCCGTGCGCATCACAATGTCATCGACCTGGGAACGGGATGCGGCGTAGTCGGACTCGGGTTGCTCCTTCTTGACTCAGGAAGGCGCTCTGCCCGGGAACCGTTTAAGGTCCTTGGCATAGACAATAATCTGGAAATGGTGGCCATTGCTCAGGCCAATGCCGAAAGGCTCGACTTTGCAAAGCGCTTTACTGCAATTCACGGAAATGTCGAGGACATCAGCAAAATTCCGGAATTTCAGCCCGGTGAGTATGACGCCGTCCTCTGCAACCCTCCCTACCGGCTTGCCGGGCAGGGGCGCTTGCCAACCAACCCGGCAAGGCAATCCGCGATGTTTGAGGTCGATACACAGGTCGAGGATTTTCTTCGGGCAGCGAAACAGGCCTTGGCGACCAAGGGGCGAATGTACATGGTTTATTTGCCGGAACATCTCTCTCGTCTCCTGCAGCATCTTGCGGCGGCCAGTCTCGCGCCCAAACGGTTGCGGCTGGTTCACCCCCATCGAGACAAGCCAGCATCTTTGCTCCTGCTGGAAGCCGTCAAGGGAGGCAAACCCGGTTTATCCATCGCCCCTCCACTCATAGTATATCACCGGGTATGCACATCCGCAGGCCAGCCCGTCCATCAGACGACTGACGAAGCGCTGAAGTTTTGTCCGTTCCTGGATTGCAACAGCACGCGACCCGTTGCCACCCACACAAGGCTTCTTGAGGAGACCCCATGATGAACTCTAAAAAACAGATGAACACTCACTCAACCGCGTGCAATGTTTCCCGGGCCCAGTAGAGCAGATGAAAATGGCTTTTCAATTTCTCCAGCAAGGTGTCCAAAACATCTTTTTCCACGTCTTGAATGCGAACGTACACCTGTCGATAGCCTTCCTCCTCCTGGTGACCGTAGGAGGTCAGAATGCTGATGATCCGAGCCTGTTGTTCACGCAGAACCTCAAGGACTTCCTTGAGACTTCCTTCGGTGTTTGGCAGTTTGAACGCCAGTAGCACACCGCCGAAGTGGGCACCGGTAATAGCGATCAACACCTTGAAAATGTCGCTTTCCGTGATAATCCCAACCACCGCCCCCTGGGCGTCGACGACCGGGAGCCCCCCGACCCGCTTTTCCATCATGACCAGGGCGGCCCGTTCAATGGTTTCCTCCGGCAGGACGGTAAAGGGCTTTTTGGTCATGATGTCTTTGACCTTGATCTCCGAGAGAAGGTAGTACAACTCATGGATGTCAAGAGTCGTGGCTTTGGACGGAGAGGCCTCTTTGATGTCCCGATCCGTGACGATGCCCACCAACTTTTTCCCCCCATCGACCACGGGAATGCGCCGAATACGCTTCTCCTTCATGATCTTGGAAACCTTCATCATGGAGATATCTGGCTCCACGGAAATGACCTCACTGGTCATCCAGTCACTGATCAGCATGGATGCTTCCTCCTTGGGAAATAATCTGTTGGTTTTCAGTTCGCCGGGGCACTCTGTGTTCACGTAACTGCCCGTGGAAAAACTCCCGATTGCTCGCGTCTCCACAAAAAGTTCAAACTCTTACCAATGAATAACGACACATCGACATTGAACTTTTTTTTGCTCCTTGCACTTGTTTTTTTTGAACGGGCTGTGGATAAGGACTGTTTCAACATTCAGGTTAACTGTGAGCGGCTCGCTGCGGCATACGCCGAAAATACGACATCAACCGTACAAACAAGACATACCAGTTCAGCCCTGGAAAGGAAACCATGAACGTATTGTATTTGGACTGCCCCAGCGGCATAAGCGGAGACATGCTCCTCGCTGGAATGGTCGATCTCGGACTGGATCTCGCCCCATTGGAACGTCTTTTTCGTCAAGCCGGCCTGGAAGTGCAACTGGGCACGGTGAAAGATACTCGACGGGGACTTGCGGGAAAACGTTTGGATATTCGGTCAGCCGTTCAGCAACCGCTGCGTCGCCTGCCGGAGATTACGAAACTTCTCGGCGCACTGGGTTTACCCCTGGAGGTCTTCCAACGGTCCACGCAGGCCTTCGAACGACTGGCTGCGGTGGAAGCCAAGGTGCATGGCGTTGACCCGTCGGCAATCCATTTTCATGAAGTCGGAGCCGTGGACACCGTGGTTGATGTGGTTGGAGCTTTCTGGGGGCTGCACGAGTTGGGAGTCACCACCGTGCATGCCAGTCCGCTGCCCTGGTTTCGGGGACAAGTCCGCTGCGCTCACGGCCTGTTGCCGCTGCCCGCTCCGGCAGTGGTGGAGCTGCTCCAAGGCAAACCCGTTTTCAGCACGGACCACACCGTGGAGCTGGTCACCCCCACCGGGGCCCTGCTCGTTGATCAACTGGTGGATGAATTCCGTTCAGGGCCCCAGGGGGCACTGCAGCGATGCGGTATCGGATTGGGAACCATGGAACTGGCCGACCAGCCCAACGCCCTTCGCTGCCAGCTCTATGTCCCTTCCTCTCCTGCCCGCCCAGCCACAAAGCCTGACGCCGACACGGAGTACACGGAAGAGGTCATCCAGTTTTCCACGAACATCGACCACCTGACCGGCGAAGAGCTGGGAGGCTGCTTCGAGGCGTTGTTCCAGGCCGGCGCGGTGGATGTTCTGTTTTTGCCAGGGATGATGAAAAAAAATCGCCCAGGAGGTCAGCTTCAAGTACTCTGCCGACCGGATCATGTCGCCAACGTGCAACAGGCCGTTTTCCAACAGACATTGTCCCTGGGTGTGCGTCGGCAGCGGCTGGAACGGGTCGTCCTGGCTCGGCGCGAGGCCATTGCCGATACTCCCATGGGCAAATTGCCCGTGAAGCAGGCGGATATGGCAGGGAAGCAATACGAGCGACCGGAGTTCAGGGCTCTCCAGGAACTGGCGCAACGCACCGGGCGCTCCGTGGCCCAGTTGCGCTATCTCCTGGGATCGGCCAGCGAATCGGATCAGCAATACGAGGGGATAACACCTGATGACGAGGACGTTTCAAACAAGGGTGCCGGGCCGGAGAAATGATTATTCCCTGGATTGAAACGAAGGTGACTGCACCGGATAGCGACCGCAGGTAAAACGCTCCCCTTCTGGGCAGTATCCCAGGCCGATGCAGCGGGCTCCGGCGTGCTGAAACACGACCGGCAGGCGCTCTTGACAGATAGCCAGCATCTTCTTGGCCATGGCCCGAATTTCCCACTGGGCGCGCTCGCAGCAACGCAGGGCGAAGAAGTGTAGCAGACTCCGGCAGTTCATGGTCAAGACAATCTTGCTCTCAGCGGCCTGGGGCAGAACGAACCTTGCGTCCTCGTTGGCCTTGGCCCCTTTACGGCCATGGTCTTGCAGCAGCTCCCGCAACCGCGCGTAGGTCTCGGCGGTCCGGTCCATGAATTCCTCGAACAGCTCACGGGCTTCGGGAATTTTGGCGATCTGGGGCGGTAGCACGTACTCAAACCCGCTCTCGTTCACATAGCGCTGGCTTTGCTGGGAGTAGGAGGCCAACCGGTGACGCACCAATTGGTGGGTCAAAGCTCGGGAGATCCCCTCCACGGCAAAGGTGAATCCAACATGCTCCACCGGGCTGAGATGGCCGGATTCCATCACATCCGCGACAAAAAGAGCCTGCTCCGCAGGATCTACCTGCCCACCCACCAACTTCGGCCAGAGATCACCCACGTATCCAGGGCTGTAGCACTGCCGAAACGCGGCGTAGATCACGGCCAACGCCTCGGGGGTCATGGACAGGAGGCGGACGTTCAGCTTGGTTTGGGACATGCACTGCTGCTCATGGTTGAAGGTTGCAACACGAAAAAAAACGCGACACTGACAGGCGACACTGACAGTCGGCAGGAGTTGTCAGCTGGGAGAGTAGTGATACCGACAGGCAAGAATCCGGATATTTCCGTCAGCAATCTCGCAAATTATTCGGTGCTCACCGTTGATCCGCAGAGACCAGCAGCCTGCCAGATCGTATTTCAATGGTTCTGGCTTCCCTCTGCCTTTGAATGGTGACGTACCGATTTCTTTTATCAGTGCCAGTATCTTCATTGCCTTTTTTGGGTTTGTTGCAACCCACCACTCCAAATCTTCGACAGCCTTATCGTCAAATACCAAGGACACGATGTACTTCATCCGAGATTTTTCCTCCCTTTTGCTGTCTGGCTTGAGCCAGACGTTCCCGCATGATCGGGCTTTTCAGAAGGTAGGATGTTTCTTCTTCGGCCTGCTTATCCAAGCGTGCACAGATGGTCTCCCATTCGTCGACCGGCACCACCACGGCGATGGGAGATCAACTTTTGTCCGTTAAGTAGCTCAATTCCATGACAGCCTCCATTTTTTACTCAAAATCCAGGGTCCCCTGCTCCCGAGCGGCCAGGGACCGAGGAATGCGTTCCTTGAGGTGGGCGAAGGCTTGGGCCGTGGCGACGCGACCGCGGGCCGTGCGTTTGATGAACCCGCACTGGATGAGGTATGGCTCATAGATGTCCTCGATGGTCCGGACCTCTTCGGAGCAGGCCACAGCCAGGGTCTTGACCCCCACCGGACCTCCCTGGAACTGCTTGATCAGGGCGCTGAGGATGCGCCGGTCCATTTGATCCAGGCCATGGGCGTCCACGTCCATTCGGCCCAGGGCTTCCTGAGCCAGACGGGCGTCGATCTGGATGCCGCCCTGCACCGAGGCGAAGTCCCAAACCCGGCGCAGCAAGCGGTTGGCGATCCGGGGCGTGCCCCGGGCACGGCGACCAATCTCCAATGCTCCGTCATCGGTAATGGGCGCGGACAGCAGGGCAGCGGCCCGACGGATGATCGCCGCCAATTCCACGGTGTTGTAAAAATTCAGTCGAGAAATCACGCCGAAACGATCCCGCAGCGGAGAGGTCAGCAGGCCAAGGCGGGTCGTGGCCCCGACCAGGGTGAAGGGTTCCAGGTCAATCTTCACGGTGCGCGCACCCGGCCCCTGGCCAATGATCAGATCCAGCTTGAAATCCTCCATGGCCGGATAAAGAATCTCCTCCACACTGGCCGGCATGCGGTGGATTTCATCGATGAACAACAAATCCCGACACCCCAGGTTGGTCACGATGGCGGCAAGGTCCCCGCTACGCTCCAGAACCGGACCGGAGGTGGTGACCAGGTTCACACCCAGTTCGTTGGCCATGATCTGGGCCAAAGTGGTCTTACCCAGTCCAGGAGGACCGTAAAACAGGGTGTGGTCCAAGGCTTGGCCGCGATCCCTGGCGGCCTGCAAGAAAACCCGGAGATTGGCCCGCAGATCGTCCTGGCCAATGAAGTCCTCCAGCCGCTTCGGACGGATGGTCTCCTCAATGGGCAAAGCTCGGGGTATCGTTTGAGCCTGGGTCATCACGCCTGCTCACTTGTTCGTCGCGCATGGCGACAGTCGCCCTTGACCAACTGCATATGCAACTCGGTCATTTTCCCGCTGATTCGCGGCATCTTCGAATTCGCTTCCAAAATCATTTTTGAGAGGCCATCCCTTTCAACACGACCCGGATTACCTCTCCGGGAGCCAGATCCGGCTCGTCCCGCAGGACTGCGTCCACCAGCTGGGCAACCTCGGCCTCGGAATACCCGAGGTTGCCCAATCCGGCCAAAATATCCCCACGGACCCAGGAAGAACCCGAAAGCGCTTCGGCTTGGTGCGGAGCCGCGGGCAGGATTTTCAACTTGTCTTGAAGCTCCAGAAGGATACGCTGAGCGGTCTTCTGGCCGATGCCCGGAACCGTGGCCAGGGAATATCCGTCCTGTCTGGCCACGGTTTCTCGCAGGGATGTCAAATCGAAGTGGGAGAGAATGGCCAGGGCGGTTTTCGGGCCCAGCTTGGAAATGCTCAGCATGACCTCAAAGGTCGCACGCTCCTCCCAGGTGCCGAAGCCGTACAACTCCAAGGCGTCCTCACGAACCAGGGTATAGATGAAATAGGCGGCTTCGTCTCCGCAGGCGGGCAGATGCTGCATTTCGCGCACCGGCAAAACCAGGACATAGCCGACTCCCCCGGAGGTGACCAGAATGCAGCCCTTGGGAATTTTTTGCAAAACCCGGCCTTGCAGGTATCCTATCACATACGCCTCGAACGGGTGTAAAAAAGAAAAACATGGCGAGCAACCCACCACGGGAGACAGCTATCGTGCAACTGAAGAAAAAACAACGGAACATCACCTGGATACCCGCTTTTGCGGATATGATGAGATTGGGGTTCAACCATGTACTCGATTTTGTCCGGCCAAACGCAGAAAACGTTGTTGATTAACATGGCAGATTGCCACGGCCAGGGCATCGCTGGCGTCCTCGGCCCAATCCGGCTTGCTCACTTCCAGAAGCCGCGCAACCATGAAGGCGACCTGTTTTTTTTCCGCTCGGCCCACCCCGACGATGCTCTTTTTGACCATGGTCGGCTCGTAACTGAATACCGGTATCCTGCCCTGGACACAGGCGGCAATGGCCACCCCCCGGGCCTGACCGAGCTTGAGCGCGGAAGCCGGGTTGCGAGCCTGAAATACGTTTTCAATGGCGCTGTAAGCAGGCTGATACTGGGAAATGATTTCCACAAGACGAAAAAAAATCTGGCCCAGACGTACATCCATCGCAGCATCCGGGGTCGTCCGGATGGTCCCGGCGTCAATCAGAGACAACTGTCCAGAAATCTCGCAAATCAACCCGAACCCGGTTACCCGAGATCCAGGGTCGATTCCCAGCACGATCACTCCCGTCCTCGTTGTCCAGATGCAGTCATCAGGTTGAACCACTCATTCATCCTGCATCAGTTCTTCAGGGAAATCACAGTTGACGTGCACATTCTGGACGTCGTCGTAGTCTTCGAGGGCCTCCATCAGTCGGATAACCTTGTTTCCGGTTTCAACATCCACCGGGACCAGGGTTTGTGGAACCATGGTTACCTCCTCGCTCAGCGGAGTCAATCCAGCCGAGGCATACGCTTCCTGAACCGCCTGGAAATGTTCCTGGGACGTGCTGACCTCCCAAACATCCCCCTCTTCGCGAATGTCCTCCACTCCGGCTTCCAGCCCGATTTCCAAAAGCTGTTCATCGGAGTGATCTGCCCGGCTAAAGGTGAACACCCCCTTCTTGTCGAACATCCATCCTACGCATCCGGATTCACCCAGGTTTCCGCCACTCTTGGAAAAAATGTGTCGTACGTCCGCGACCGTCCGGTTGCGGTTGTCCGTGGCCGCGTCCACGAGAATGGCCACTCCGCCCGGTCCGTAACCCTCGTAGGTAATCTCGTCCAGAGCCTCACCGCCCAATTCTCCGGTTCCCTTTTTCACGGCGGTGTCAATTTTGTCCTTGGGCAGATTCACGGCCTTGGCCGCGGCTATCGCTGTGCGAAGCCTTGCATTGCTGTCAGGATCACCGCCGCCTTGTCTGGCCGCGAGCATGATTTCCTTGGTGACCTTGGTGAACACCTTGCCCCGTTTTTTGTCCTGCACGGATTTGCGCGCCTGAATGTTCTTCCATTTACTGTGTCCGGCCATAATGTATCCTCATCTCATCGTTTGGATCGGTATCTTTGTGAAAACGTTCTCATGTCGGTTCTAGCTCAGGCCCAATGGAAAACGATCTGACCTCGCTGTTCTTCATGAGCCAGTGGGAAAAGGCAACGAGGTGGGAGCGGTTTTGGCATCGGAAGGCCAGGACAGGCGCATCGAACCGGAGTCAACGTGAACGTTCTTGTCTGGAAGCCGGCGCGTTCGCGCCCATTCAGGGAGCAATGTCTTTTTTTCCGGTTGCGATGTAGAACATTTCCTTGCTCTCCGCCCTGGAGCTTTTCGGCTTGAATCCTTGAACCCGCACAAAGACGGTCCGCATTTCGTCCAGGAGCAGCTTGGCTTCCTGGGCCTCGAAAAACTTGACCACGAACGAGCCGCCCTTTATCAGGCAGGCTTTGCACAGGGCAAGAGCCTGGCTGGCCAAGTCCATGGAGCGGGCCTGATCCGCAAATTTGACGCCCGTGGTCCGAGGTGCCATGTCACTGAGCACCACGTCGAAGGGAGCCGTCTCCATGATTAGACGAAAGCCCTCCCCGGATTCGTCAAACACATCTCCCTGCATGAACATGGCCTGATCAGGGAGATCAATGGTCAAGGGGTTGAGGTCCAAAGCCAACAATCGGCCGGCAGGGCCAACTTTCTCGGCAGCATAGAGGGACCATGACCCAGGTGATGCACCCAGGTCCAACACCTTTTGCCCGGGGCGCAAGAGTTTGAAACGCTTGTCCGCTTCCTTCAGCTTGTACACGGAGCGGGCTGGAAATTTTTCCTGCTTGGCTTTTTGAAAATATTGATCTCGATATGTTCTCATCAACCTGCCCTCTCCCGCTGAACCCAATCAATCTAACCGAAAGCCGTCTCCGAGCCAAGCCGCATGCCGATTCGGATGCCGAGCCGGACGCCAACCGATTCCCGGTCCAGCTTGCCTGCCAAGGTACTCGCCAGAAAGCCCCCAGCCAGACCTGATGCCCCTTATGGCTTCCGACGCTCCCAATACACGCCCGCATCGTCTTCAGGTTCTGGATCAATTCGGACGACGCAAATCTCTTCCCGATAATCCGGAACAGTATCAAACCCTCTACAAAGGCAACGCGAACATTCTTCTGCTGGGTGTTGGCCCGGACCCGTCGGTTGTTGATGCTTTGCTTCAAGGTTGCGGGGACGTTGTCTACCTGGAATGTCCGGAACTGGCGCGTCAAAAATCCGTTGCAGTCCATGCCGCAGGGCCTGCACATTGGCGGGCTATCTCCTCCGCGGATCTGGACCACTTCGGAGCATCTGGCAGGACCATCCTGTTTTATCGACCGGGATTATCCCTGTTCCCCGACTTTTGGTCTTCCGTACTGTCCCGGATTGCCTTGCAACGGTGTCCGCCTCCAAAAGCCCAGGCAAATTCCGTGGTCTGGCTCCCAGCTTCCGAGCAACGATTGTTGATTCGCGAATTGACCTGGGCCTTTACTGCCCAGGGAATGACTGTTCGCCATGTTCCGGAAAACTTGTCACCTGGTGAAATCCTTTGTCGGTTAGGAGACGAACGCCCAGGGATATTTTTCAGCGTCAATTTTCAGGGCCTGGACCCGTTGGGACAAAATTATGGGCTTCTTCGCAACGCCGATGTCCAGGTTTGCGTCTGGTGCGTGGACAATCCTTTTCACTTATTGTCCGGACTGCGCTCTGCCTACTGGAAACAGTGCCGATTATTCGTCACAGACGACTGGTTCATTCCATTACTTGTGGATCACGGCGCGACTCAACCCGTTCACCTGCCCCTGGCCGCGGCCGAGCACTTCCTGCACCCGGATTCGTCAATGAATCCGATGCAGGATTGGTCGGATCTGGCCCAAAGCATGGTGTTCGTGGGACGTTCAGCCTTTCCAGGCAAGAAACGTTTTTTTGCCGGTTGTGCGATCCCGCGAGAGCTGGATTCGGCGGCAGAGGCCATCATGACCAAGGGAGAACGACCGGATTTTGCCTGGTGGCGCCGTCATCTATCTCTGCGCGAGCTTTGGCCGGGACCCGGGGTCCGTCAGATCGGCTTTGCCGCCGAAGAATTCAGCCGAAGACGGCGAACCGAATACCTCCTGGCAGCCCAATGCACAGGAAAATTGACCGTATTTGGTGATACCCAATGGAGAAGTCTGCTCCCGGACACAACAGACATTCGTCCTGAGGTGGACTACTATGGACCTCTGGCCCAAATCTACCGCCAAGCCCGCTCCACCCTGAACCTGACCAGCCTGCTTCTTCCCCACGGGCTGACGCAGCGTCACTTCGACGTCTGGGCAGCGAACGGCATTTTGCTTACGGATCGCACTCCTGGACTCAATGTGTTTGATCCAAGGCTGACTTCGGAAATCGCCTTCGATACCCCGGCGGCAATGAGTGCCCTGATGCACCGATTGGACAGTGACTCGTCTCTTTGCAACGACCTTCGCGACGCTTGGCGTAGTCACATCCTGAAACACCATCGCTATACCCACCGCGTGGCCACGGTGCTGGGAACCCTCACGATTCCTGCCTTTTGAGCACGTTTACCATGGTTACCGCCTCTCTCTGCGGGCCACCAACTGGCTGCGTCGCTGGCGAGCCAGTTCACGCATATCCACGACCTGGTCGGTCTCGTCCACGATCTCGCTGCCCAAAATTTCCTCCAGCACGTCCTCCAGGGTAACCAGTCCGGCCAAACCTCCGTATTCATCCAAAACAATGAATAGATGCATACGGGACTCCAGAAAGCGAACAAGCAGTTTGTCCAGCGACATGGATTCCAGGACGAACTGAACCGGTTTCATGATTCTGCCCAGCACCAGGTCGTCCTGGTCATTGGCCAAAGCTTCCAATAACTCTCGTCGATAGACGACACCGACAATATCCTCTTGGTCTTCTTCCTCATACACGGGAATGCGGCTGTGCGGCCAAGCTGTCTTCAGCATTCGAGCCTGTCCCACGCTCAATTCAGCGGGGAAAGAGAAAATGACCGTGCGAGGCGTCATGATGTCCTTGACCATCTTGGTATCCAGGGACAAAATGTTGCGGATGGACATCTCTTCATATGGCTTGATCACTCCGGCCCTGCGGGTCAGACTGATAACAGCCCGGAGATCGTCCTCGGTTGTGTCCGGACCGGCCTTTTTCCTCCGGATCAACTTGGTCACGCGGTCCATCAACCAGATAACGGGGCTGAAAACAATCACGAGAAAACATAAGGGCTGGGCCAGAAAACCGACAACTTGACGAGAGTACATCACGCCCATGGTTTTGGGAATGATCTCGGCAAAGACCAGAATGATCATCGTGAAGACGGCGGAAAAATAAATCAAACTCTCCGTGCCAAACAGCGCCGCGGCAAAAGCCCCGGCAACAGCTGCCCCGGCCGTGTTGGCCACGGTGTTCAAGGTCAGGATTGCGGCGATGGGCCGTTCCACATTATTACGCAAATCAAAAAGTAGGACTCCACTTTTTTTTCCACTCTTGCGCATCTGCTCCAAATGACTCCACGGCACGGAATAGAGCGCAGCCTCGGACAGAGAGCAAAGCCCGGAAACCAAGGTCGCCAAGCCGACCACCAGCAGCAACTCAAACATCAGGCTATCCTAAGAAACGGCAATGCAAAAAAATGTCTTGCACTGCATACGTTGAAGGTTAGCGGTCAAGAATGATGGACCACGGAATCCAAAATTATAACGTTGCAATGACGCTGAGTGCCGCACCCGGGAAACAGTACGAGCCGGATCCAGTCCTCTGAGCTCCACAGGTAACACAGTATGCTTGAAAACTATCATAACATTCTATTGGATCGGGACGGCACGGTCATCGAAGAGCGTCATTATCTGGCTGATCCTGACCAGGTACAGCTCATTCCGGGTGCTGCCTCCGCCATGCGTGCCCTGATCAGAGCCGGTTGCCAGCTTTTCCTGGTTACCAATCAGTCCGGTATCGGACGTGGCTATTTTTCTCGAGCCCAGTACGATGCTGTAGAGCATCGCATGCTCCACCTCCTTCGCAACGAAGGCGTGGAACTCATGGCCACCGCGATGTGTCCCCATGCCCCTTCCGATGCCTGTGGATGTCGCAAACCCTTGCCTGGACTGTGGGAGAAACTGCAGGCCACCCACGGCCTTGACCCGAACCGAAGTATCATGGTCGGAGACAAAACCGCGGACATCCGTTTCGCCCGGTCAGCGGGCCTGAAAGCAGCGGTATTGGTGCTCACCGGACACGGGCGCCAAACCGCGAAAAGCCTCAACCTGCCGATTTCGCAAACTCGGGCCCTTGCTCTTGACCGCAGCAAGGGGGCCGACCTCCCCGACATCCTTGCGCCGGATTTGGCCGCCGTGGTGGATATGCTTGCAACCCATTGATGTCGTTGTGACGTCAGCCTTGCACAGCCGTATCCAGCATATCGGCTATTGCATACAGCTTGCCGGGTTGTTGACCGGCCAGCCATTTAGCCGCCCGCAAAGCACCCTGGGCAAAAGTCTCCCGGGAATGGGCACGGTGGGTGATCTCGATTCGCTCTCCAGGGCCAAAAAAATAAGCGGTATGATCACCGACGACATCGCCACCGCGCAAAGTTTGTACACCGATCTCCGCATCTGGGCGCGCTCCAATGATCCCCTCACGGCAACAACGCGTGACCGTGTCATACTCCCAGCCTTTGGCCTCGGCCAGGCATTGGGCCAGCTTGACCGCGGTGCCGCTGGGCGCGTCTTTCTTGGCCTTATGGTGGATTTCCATCAGTTCCAGGTCATAGGCCGGACCCAGCAGCGACACGAGCTGGGGTAAAATCCGCAGGAGTACGTTCACTCCCACGCTCATGTTTGGGGCCCAAAGCACGGGAGCTGTATTGGCGGCCTCACGCAGCTCCTCGGTCTGCTCCCGGGTCATGCCCGTGGTCCCGATAACGGCCCGGTGTCCCGTATTGGCCACGATTCTGGCCGTGAGCACCGAGGCTTCCGGTGCGGTGAAGTCGATGACCACGGCGTCCTTCAAACCGCCAAGAACCTGCTCCAGGCTGTCACCATGCGCACAGTCGTACACCTCCAACCCCTGCTCGTGCCCTGGGCGTTCCACCACACCAGCCAGGGTCAATTCTGAATCCTCCTGAGCCAAACGGGCCAGGGTTGCGCCCATCCGGCCATTGGCGCCCATAATCACTACGGAACATGCACTCATGCTGGTCTCCCATTCATTTGAGTATTTTTTCATTGATGCTGTGAACGTCATTGCATTGCCAATTGGTGGGTGAATAACCGCCAGACAACATGCCTGCAACCGCATTCGTCTCCATCCTGCACTTCGCAGGGGAAGGGCGAGTGGGTGCTGGCCGAAAATTATCCACCGGTGTCATCACCGTATCTTGGCGTGCCAATCCCAGGCTGTCTGGATGATGTCCCGCAACCGTGGAAGGCCGGGCTCCCATCCCAGAACAGTGCGGGCCTTGTCCGCCACCGCCACCAGAGCCGGAGGGTCACCAGCACGTCGTGGTGCTTCCAGAGTCGGCACCCTGCACCCACTCACTGCATGGACCATGTCCACGACCTGTTGAACGCTGTGCCCCGAGCCGGTCCCCAGATTGAACGCCTCACTTTGATCCTGGCTCAGCAGAAAACGTAATGCAGCCACATGGGCTTGAGCCAGATCAGCCACATGAACATAATCCCGAATCGCCGTTCCATCAGAAGTCGGATAGTCGTGACCGAAAATCGAAAGCGGCCCCTTTTTACCCTGGGCCGCGAGGATGGCCAGGGGCACAAGGTGGGTTTCCGGGTCGTGCTCTTCGCCCAATTCACCGTCCGGATCAGCCCCGGCAGCGTTGAAATAGCGCAAGGCCACGTGGCGTAGCCCGTAGGCCGAGTCAAAATCCCGCAGCATCTGTTCGATCATCAGCTTGCTCCAGCCATACGGATTCACCGGATGCTGGGAGTGGGTTTCCGGAATAGGGATCATCAACGGCTCACCATAGGTGGCGCAGGTACTGGAAAAGACGATCCGTCGGCAGCCATGGCGGAGCATGGCCTCCAACAAGCTCAGCGAACCTCCCACGTTGTTACGATAGTATTTTTGGGGATCAGTGACGGACTCGCCCACATAGGCATACGCCGCAAAGTGGATCACAGCCACGGGCGCATGGGTCGAAAACAACCTATCCAGGACGGATCCATCCAAAATATCCCCTTTGACCAACTCTCCCCAGCGCACTGCCCATTCATGCCCATAGACCATGTTGTCCAGGGTCACCGGGCGATATCCAGCTGCGGCCAGGGCCTTGCAAGTCTGACTGCCGATATACCCCGCCCCACCCGTTACCAACACGGTATCGCTCATGACACTCTCCCTTTTTTCCCGTTCTCTCTTAACGATTACCCGGGTACCGGGACTTGGGGATAAAACGTTCAAAAAGCACCCCAGCCCTGGCTATCAGATCTGGAACGTTGTTTTCGTGTGCATCTCCCGACCATTATGCCGGCCAGATCTTCTTGTATAATTGATTGCGAACATTTTTCCCGACACATTTCCAAGAGCGCTTGCATCCTCAGATATTGCCAACTAGAAGATGCCCTGCGAGACAACCCGGTATTCTCTTTTCCTATTTCTCCCGGCAATGCAACACCATCAAAATCCATCCACAGCCTCTCTCTCCCAAGACATCCGCATCAAGGGGGTTTTTTCCACTACAGCCCAACAATCCGTGGGCTTTGGACACACCAAAAGAAAAGTCATTCAGAATGTCCTGGTTTATGCGGTGGAAGAAGAAGATGGGAAAATATCCATTCAATCCCTGAACGCCCATTTCATGCCCACGGGCACGGTCAAGATGATTTCCAGGAACAATCTGCTTAAAAATTACTTGCCGGAACCAGACGTGTATATCTCCAAGGTGTACCCCGCGATACGCAAGGTCGCCAAGGCCGTTGCCCGCGGTGAACGCCATCTCCGCAACAACGAGACCTTCAGCGCGGAAACTGAGTTCAAAACCGCCCTGCGTATTGATGAAGAAAATATCCGGGCCACCTTTGGACTCGGCCTGTCCTACCTAGCCCGGGGCGATATCCAGCGCGGGGACATCGTCTTTCGTCGCTTAGTGCGTCTGAGAGCAGCCTTTGAGCCGGAACACAAACACATGTTCAACGAATTCGGCATTTCCTTGCGGAAAAGCAAAATGTATCCCCAGGCCTTGAAATACTATGCCAGGGCGCAGAGCATCAGCGGAGACGATGAAAATTTATTCTTCAATATGGCCCGGACGTTTCAGGAGAAAGGCCGGGAAACTCTGGCCCTGAAATTCGTCAGCAAGGCTCTGGCCATCAATCCGAATCTGATTGAGGCTCAGAAATTCAGGATTTTTCTGGAAAATCGACTCGCTCAAAAAAACGGCGTAATCCCCTGGAAACCATGAATCAGACACCGGCATCACCCTCCAACGCGATCTTTTTTGGCCAGTACTTGCTCCAGGCCGGAATTATCAGCGAGGCCCAACTTCAAGAGGCTCTGCTGTTTCAGGAACAGCACAACCAGCTCCTGGGAGAGCTGGCTCTTGCCCGCGGCTACCTGACCAAAGGCCAGGCCCAGGAAGCGGCCAATGAGCAGAAAACCCTGGACCTGCCTTTTGGCGTAATCGCCCTGAGCAAATCCTATCTTTCCCCGAAGCAATTGGACGACCTGCTGTTTTCACAGGTCGTGGCCACCACCCATATCGGCGAAGCCTTGGTGGAATTGGGCCACCTGCCTGCCGCCGACCTGAGTCGTTTGCTGCAAACCTTCAATCTCACTGAGTTGGATCGCCATCGCGAAATTCAGGCCCAGTTGCACGCACTGCCCCAATCCGTGGTGGTTACCGCCGGGATTGAGGCCCTGCATCGGGCCTTTCTCCGTTTTACCCACTCCCCCATGAATATCGTGGCTGTTAACGGTCCTCCCACAATGAACCTCACCTGGACGTTTTTGGTCTGGCTGGAGACTGCCGATGGCTCCTGGCTGGCCATGACCACCAGCCTCAGCGAACATAATGCCTTGAAAGTCGCCTCCAAGCTGGCGATTTCCCAGGCAGACGTCCAATGCGACCTGCGATGTCAGGGCCGGAACAGGCTCTTTTTCACCATTGTCAAACGTTACTTGATGCAGTTGTTGAAAAAAAAAGGTGTCCAGGTAACCCAAGCCGGAATATGCAAAGGGGGGATCACTGCCTCCCCTCGCCATAGCAAGGCCACCAGCCCAGAACCGACGGAGGACGTCAGGATGCAGTTGGTCTCTCCGGTAGGCCCCATTGCTGTACGTTTTTTTCTTTCAGGTTGGAGTCAACCCGATGCGGGCGCACTCTCAGAGGAGAACCACCTCTCTTCATGATCCTTTCCCACAGCCCATCATATTTGGTTGATGCGAGTATTGCTTCGTGTTGATTTCCATTGTTATCCCTGTCTTCAATCGCCCAGAACAGGTGCTCCGGGCGATCCGTTCCGTGCTGGCCCAGCATGATAGCAGTGACCGATGGAAATCATTGGAAGTTCTGGTGGTGGACGACGGAAGCACGGATGCGACCCCACTGGTACTTTGCGGGATCAGTGATCCGCGCGTACGGGTTCTGCGTCACGCCCAAAACCAGGGCGTGTCCGCTGCTCGAAATACCGGGCTCAGGGCAGCCCAGGGTGAATGCATGGCGCTGCTGGATTCGGATGACTGGTGGATGCCGGAGAAGCTGGCGACCCACCTTGCGTACCACTGGGCCGGCGGCTGGCGCATTTCCCAGACCGACGAAGTTTGGATCCGCCACGGCCGTCCGGTCAACCCCATGTTCAAACATGCCAAGATCGAGGGGTGGTTTTTTGAAGACGCCATCAAAATGTGCTTGATTAGTCCATCTTGTGTGCTGTTTGACCGCCGATTCTGGGAAGAGGTGGGGCCGTTCGACACAACGCTCCAGGCCTGTGAGGATTACGACCTCTGGCTACGGACCCTGATCCGCCATCCTGTCGGCTTTTGTCCGGCAAGGGTGGTTCACAAGACCGGAGGGCACCCGGACCAGCTTTCCAGAAAAATCATCGGTCTGGATTTGTACCGTATCCAGGCACTGGTCAAGCTGCTGCAAACCCAAATCCTTTCCTCATCGCAACGCTGGATGACGCTTCAGGAACTCCGTTTCAAAGCCAGAATCTACGTCAGTGGCTGTCTCAAGCACGGCAAGCCCGAAGAGGCTGAGCGCATCATGGAATGGTTGAATCCGTGGCAGATATTTCCCGCTTCCGGACCCCCTCGGCCTTGATTCGCTCCAAAAGCTCTGCAAGAACAGGCTTGACATGTTCGCGCACATCACCGGCCACAATAATGAACAGCAAATCGTCACCAGGTTGGAACAGGCCGGCCCGGGCCTCCACCACGATTCGAAAAATACCTGGCCTTGTGGAAAACTCCCGGACCAAATCCTGAATTTTTGCCTGGTCTGGTGTGACTTCCAGGGCCGTGACCTGTTGCTTGTCCTTTCTGGACCAGCTACGAACTGTTCCGTTGTGTACGAGTACCATGCCTACGTTATCCGCGAAACCAGGCTCCTGCTTCAACCTCGCAATGGCTTGACTGATGTCCATACTCCCCCCTGTTTACTTCATGACCATAATTGTTGAGAAAATCACCCTTAAACACATCAACTTGCTGATTCAATAAACGCCCTATCCCTTTCGTCCGGAGTCCTGGTCATCGTCTGCATTGCCTGTGGGCATCCTGTGGTAATCGGGGGCCGATAAGGTCTGGCCGCGTATGCCCGGAATGACCAGGATCGTCAGATCGCAAGAGGAATCCATGTATCTTCTCTCAGATATCTTGAAAAGCCTCCCCAACGTACCCGCCCCCCGACTGGTCCTCTCCGGATTCGGGGTTTGGGTAACTTGGCGGAAAAATGTCAACAGTACGATTCACCAAACATTGACTCGCTTCGGGGGACAAAGAATTGCCTCTGATGCACATCAAAGCCTATGGTTTTTTCATAATGCTCAGGTTTTTCCAGCCATAGCTCGATTGCTGCTTTGGGCCCAGATCCATCCCGAACCCGTTCTCGTTGAAATCCTGCCGAGCAAAATTGTTCTGGGAGAATCGGTCAACGAACTTTCGGTAAGCATCGCCACGCAGCACAAAAACCAGAAGATCACTCCTGGAGAGTCTTTCGACGTCTGGGTGCATCCTGACTTGGTAAGGCATGTGGCAACCTTCCCCGGTCTCTCCGTGGAACAACGTCCACCAATCTTCGGTATGACGCCGGAGAATTGGCATGTCTTCAAAGCCGACCCAGGATTTTCCCTGGACGCGAACCTGGCTTGGTTCTTTTTTGTCAAACCCATGCAGGACAAGGAAAACGAAAATTTTATCCTATATTGGAAAAATTTCTACATGCGCCTCAAGGGGATACTGGATCGCCTGAGTATACGATATATTTACCAAAACAACCTTCTCTTTTTCAACATCGAAGGTCTTGCATTACTCTCGTCATGGTGTCGAGAGATCCAGACAACCATTGCTCAGGTCAAATCCGAAGAGCAAAACGCCTACTGGCCATGTCTTTATCAGGCCGTTGAACTGAAAGGCATGGGCTTCAACGATGAATTACCCAACAAAATCAGCTTTGAATGGGAACGTCTTGCGCCAGACGCCCTCCATGTCCCCCTGAGTGCCGGGTTGTTGCTGCGTGACGAGTTTACCGTAACGTTTTTAGATCCAGCAGGTACGTTGACACTGGATGCACTTTGCCAATTGAGTCAAACGGCCTCTGGCAGCACAGACCAGCCTCGCTTGAACTTTCCAGCTTCGGCTGCCACATCTATTGGAAAAAAGCCTCCCTGCTTTTATTGCGGCATGAAATCCCATGATGCATCCGGTTGTCCCAGCCGGCAAATTTTTAATCCTGATCAGGGAATTTGGCAAAAAATCGGAACAATGGACTTGAAGGAGATGGCCAGTGCCGTCAAATCCTTGGACAAGGTCGTTGGCGATAAAGGCAATCTTGCCGCCATGCCGGAATTATTGCTGGGAGAAGGACCAGAAAATACCCTGCTCAAGGGGATTTTTGAAATTACTCTTCCGGTTCAGCATCGAATGTTGCGCATGGTCTGGCGTAGCCGAGGCAAGGAGCTGCCGGACGGACTGCGTCAGCTTGTTCCTCCAGAGGGCGAATACATCTGGGCCGCCCTGGAAAATACCCGGGCCCGCACCTATTCCCAAGCCGAACGCATGATGCAACAGGCTATTTTACGCACTTCCAAAAGCTATCAACCGCATTTGCTGTTGGGCTTCATTGCCTTGGAAACCGACAATGCCCGCAAAGCCGAAGGACACTGGAAAGATGCCCTCAACCTTGGCTACACGCCCCTTCAACAGTCCTATCTTGTTTTCCTCAAGGCCCGTTTGCGGGAGGTCCAGGGCAGTCATGACCAGGCACACGAAATCTATCGGGAAGCCCATGGGTATTGTCCAAAATGGCTTGAACCCCGATATCGCCAAGCAGTCTGTCTGACAAAAAAAGGGTTTCTCGACCAGGCATGGATGGTTTTCACCGAATTGATTTCCCAGGAACCCCACTATTTCAACCGTATTCTTCTTGATCATGAACTGGAACGCGGCCGCTCCTTCTTACTTTCGGCATTAGCCGGTCCGTGGAACGCCGCCAAGCATCGATCCAGCAGAGAGCTTCAGGAACTCCAGCAGGTTGGAAAGAGGCTGGATACATGGTTTGAACCAGACAGTGCATTCCGCAAGGAAACGGTAGAGCGTTTAACCTCTCTTCAGGAGCAAGGCCATATCGAAAACTATGTATCCTTCACCAAGGCCACGGCGACCATCCAGCACCTGCAAAAGGAAACCGACCAACGTATCAAGGATGCTGTTGCGGAATTGAAAGGGAAAATCCGTCAAAACAGCAACCGACTGCGCGAGGTCTACGAGGAAATCGTCTATTTCCCTTTTCCAAGGATGATTCGGAACATAAACAAGGATTACAATAAAGGCGGACGTGTTTTGCAAGCCCTCGCCAAGTCGGACCTGCACAACGGGAAGTCTTTTCGGCAAGCGGTCGAAGACATGATGGTGGTGGACGAAATCCTGGCCAAGATGGACAAGCGGATGCGGAGCCTAAAATTTTTGCGGGATGGCTCACTTTTCTTTTTATTTCTGAGCAAGACATTTCTCTGGCTGGCCATGTTTGGACTGCTGGCCTCCATTGTCGCCGTTCCTGTTTTACTGCATAGCATCCAGGATTCCGGCTCAACTTGGGCAACGGAATGGCTGACAAATCAACGCTGGCAGGTTCAACGTACAGTAAGCATGATGATGGTCTTCATCAGCGGTGTTGCCGCCGCAATATGGACCAGCTTGCGCTATGAGAAGCAAAAACAACGCTATTTGGCCAAAAAAGGCCTGAAACAGAAAAAATAACCACTGTGACAGCATTCTGGCGAGCCCGAAACACTATATCATTGCAGATCTGTTTTATTACTGCTCAGGACTCGCCTCCCCAGCCATTGCAGGTGGCCGATACACGCAAACCTTGTTTGCTCATGGTGGTGTTCAACAGGACTTTAACCGAATCACCATCCTCTATCCGCATTTCTATGTAATTCCGGGCCGTTAGACACACAGCCTGTGTAAGACCCTTTCATCTCCTCCCGTTTCCACTTCAAAAGCAATTATATTTTAACATGTTGCCTTGTTTTTTGTTGACATTGTTAGACCCTACTGATATGCTTCGCGCATGGCTCACCTACACAAGAAGATGAAGAAGGGTAGACCC
>REDL01000028.1 GCA_007693505.1 Desulfovibrionales bacterium
GAACTCTTTGCAAGCATAAATCGGTGTCGATATACAGCAATCTTCCAAAATATATGATTTTTTCTGAGCTTTCAAACGCTTTGGATATCGATTCCAAAGAGTTGGCATGGTAATAGTCGTCAGCATTAATTATGCCAACAACTTCACCAGTTGCACATTTTATCCCTTTATTCATCGCATCATAAATCCCCTCATCCTTCTCGCTCACCCAGTAATCAATCGCATGCTCATATTTCCGGATGATATCCAGCGTTTCGTCCGTACTCCCACCGTCGATAATGATATACTCCACGTTGTCGTAGGTCTGGTTGAGGACGCTGAGGATGGTTTCTTCCAGGTGTTTGGCTCCGTTGAGGACCACGGTGATCACCGTGATCAGGGGCTTGTCCGGGAGGCTGTGCTTGAACAGCCCCTGGGTGCGCAAGCCGCCTTGTCCGGTGCGGTTTTCGCCTTCAGGCAGGAACAGGACTGTCTCGAATTTGTCCTCGGGCTTGTTCACGATGACCGGTTTTTTCCGGGTCACCAGCCGTGTGGTGCTGTAGTCGCTGTTCAGGCAGAAAGTGTCATTGTGCTGATCACGCACGGTTCCCCTCCCTCAAGTCAACCAACGCCTCCAGTCCAGCTGCCTGGACGCCGTCATCCAGGGGGAAGCGCTCGGAGCCTGGATAGACGACATATAGTTTGTCAATTTTGAGATCTTGCTGCGCAATGCGTAGCGAGCGGGTCAAGCGTGGCGCATCGGTGTGCTTGACTTCAAAGCCGATCCTTCTGGTTCCGTTGAAGAGCAGCAAATCCAGCTCGGCCCGTCCGTGCGCGGACCAGAAGTAGCATTCTCCAGGTCCGGCTTCAAAGAGCCTGATGATGGATTCAATGGCGAACCCCTCCCAGGAAGGGCCGAGCTTGGGATGAAACATCAGGGCCTCTTTGTCCTCAATGCCAAGAAGCGTGTGGTAAATGCCCGAATCGCGGATATACATCTTGGAGGACTTGACTTGGCGCTTGCTGATATTTTCATGCCACGGCGGCAATTGGCGGACCATGAACGTGGATTCCAGCAGATCCAGATATCTGCGGATGGTGTTGTCCGACGCTCCGAAAGACCGGCCAAGCTCCGAGTAATTGACCGTCTGGCCGTGGTAGTGGGCCAGCATCATCCAGAAGCGCCGCAAGGCCTGAGGCGGTATCGAAAAGCCCAGAGCAGGGATGTCCCGCTCCAGGAACGTGGCGACATACGCCTTGCGCCAGGCCGCCGCGGCACGATTTGATGCAGCCAGAAAAGACGGCGGATAGCCGCCGGCCAGCCAAAGCCGGTTCAGTTGGCCAACCTCGGCCTCAAAAAAAGAAAAAGGCGTAAGCTCGATGGTCCCTATTCGGCCGGCCAGAGTTTCTGAAGACTGGCGAAGCAGATCCCGTGAGGCACTGCCGAGAATCAGGAATCGGGCTTGGTTGTCGGGTCGATCCACCAGAACCCGCAGCACTTCAAAAAGGCCTGGGGATCTCTGAACCTCATCGATGACCACAAGTCCCCGCAACTCCTCCAGGGCGAGTTTCGGCGACTCAAGCCGTGCCAGATGGGTCGGGTCCTCCAGGTCAAAGCGGACTACGGTTTCATGCTCGTACCGATCGGCGTACATCCGGGCCAGGGTTGTCTTGCCACACTGGCGTGGGCCCAGTACGGCGACGACCGGATGGATCTCGAACTGGAAACGAATCTGTTCCAAATACCCTTGACGTTCAATCATCGCGAACCTTGATTGAAAATTCGAACTTGCATATCGATTTTTCAGGATTCATGAGTTGAAATTTAAAAGATGTCAAGTTGCGCCTCTTTCCGGGGATTTTCCGAAGAAAGCCGACAGGTCAGTCCGCAACACGGCTTACCAGGCCCGCGGAGCATCGATCAGGCCGGGCAAGGCTCCGGTGAGAATGCATAAGGCCGTGTTCCCGGTAAAGGTGGAGTTGGCGCGAGGTTCATCGTGTCGTAAATTCCTTCCAGGCTTCCCGAAAATACAACACCCGCTCCATTTGTCGCGGATCGATCAAAAACGGCTCCACATCCTGGGCCAGGTACGCCAGGTCCAGTTCATCCAGTCTGCGGGTGACCATCCGGATGAATTCCGTATTGTCCACTCCCAGGGTTTTACGGACAAATTCATAGTCGGGCGTGGACATGCCCATGAGAAAGGAGACGTCGTAGAGGTCGCGACCCTTTTCCCGCTTGCGGAAGAGCACGGTCAGCATCTTCTGGGCCAGGAGGATCTCGACCGGTGCGTTGATGATCCGCCTGAACACGCCGAACCTGTTCAACATCGTGGTTTTCGGTTCGTAGAGCCTGTCCTTGGCCTCGGCGTCGATCCGGACCAGAATCTTCCTGCCCTTGTCCGGGCTGATCCCGGTTTTGAACAGCAGTTCCGGGAAACGAATATGGCAATGATACGCACCGCTCTCCACCAGGCGGTATTCCACGATAAAGCCCTTGTACTCCATGTCCCGGCAGGCCCTGCCCAACAACAACTCAAAGTCCGCGAAGGAAAGACCGAAGTTGTCAAAGTCCAAATCTTCGGAAAAGCGCAGGCTGCCATGCAGAATGCGGATGGCCGTGCCGCCGATGAAGCAGAGGTGCGCAGCAGCTGCGTCCTTGAACAGGGAATCCAAAAGCTCGTGCTGGAGATACTCCACCAGCGCGGCCTGGGGGCTTTGCCGGAACACGGGTTCCGGGAAATAGGCCCTGATCTGGTCTATGGTAAGCATTGCATGGCCCAGTGCTTTATGTTCGGCGTCGCAAAACCGTCCAGATACCGGACAAATTTCTCCCTATCCAGGTGCAGTCGCAGTTGATCCCTGTTCAGCCGCAAGGCGTCAAAGTCGGCCTGGGAGCGGACAGCGGCCTGGTTCAGATATAAATAGTCCAGCAGGGCCTTTTCCGGCTCGGCCAGCAAGAACGTCCCCCCGCCCGCCTGGTGTTCGGCGTATCCCCAGAACAACCCCGACTTGACGTGCCGGTAGATGAACCGGCCCACAGGGGTGTCGAAGGCCCTGGTGGTTTTCGCGGTCACGCTGGTCCTGGCATAGACCGTTTCTGGAATGAATCCGTAATGCGACAAGGCGCTTTCCAGGCTGAGATAGCTGGGCTGATAAAGCAGAAAGGCCACATGCTCGGCCCGCAGCTGATCCATGTCCCTGGCAAAGGCATAAATCCCATTCTTCAGACGGACCAGGTAGCCCTTCCGCACCCACTGGCTGAGCTGAGCGTCATGAACCTTCAGGCCCATAAGCAGCAGATCCTGCCGAGTGAACACCGGAGAGGGAGCGTGAAGCTCCAGGTCGATATATTTCATGAACTTGATGTAAACGATAAGTTTGTGAAACGTCAACAATTTTATCGTGATGGCAGACATCGAGGCGTGATGATCTTCATGATATGAGCCCGTGAGCAGTGAGGATAAAAAGCGATTTAAATATTCCAAGGGTATATTACGCTTAACATGTCAACCTGTTTGAAATCGTCAACATTACGGGTTAACAGGACGGCTCGCATGATCAAGGCGAATGCCGCAATAATGGCATCTGGCACCTTTATACGTGACTTTTTCCGTAGAATTATGGCCATATCAATCACCTGGCTCGACACAGGAACTTCGTCGAGTTCTTCCGTGACTGCCATGAGTGCCTCTTCCTCCTCATTTTTTTAGTACGGGATAGCTGAAAAGTTCCAAACGAGTGATTGATGAAAAGCCGACCCATTCTGAAAAAACAGCCTCTCTTAAAGCAGCTTTAGCATGATCGCTACCACCGACAGCTTCGATGATCACATTCGTATCCAGCAAGAACTTCATGACTTATGCCACTCATTTCTCAATTCCCGTTGCCATGCAACGGTATCAACTCGAAGATGAAGCTTGTCCAAGTTGCTTTGAATTTTTTCCCAATCAGGTTTGCGCTTTTGCGGGCCATCTTGTGGGTTGTCAATGAAAGTTATGAGTACACGAGCACTTTTGGGGAACCGAGCCGCATCTTTGCTCACCACTACGCCATCAAGAATATCCGCTTCTATCGTCGTATACATAATCCAACTCCTCATTATTCATTGCGCCTCCGCAACTCCCCGCACACCATTCATGAGATCAGTGCAAAAAGTTCTTTCGGCCAAAACAAAAGACTGGCGGTCATTCGGCAAAATATTGTTTTTACAAGCAACTAACAACTCATCACTGGCCACTGCCTGGTGCATAAAGCACTTTTTACACCAGGCTCATTCATTGCTCAACCCTCACTGCACAAACCCTTGTTTCCTTTCTCGGCCTGGGAACGGACAGCGGACTTCAGCCCCATGAGCAGCAGATCCTGCCGGGTGAACACCGGAGAGGGAGCGTGAAGTTCCAGGTCGATATATTTCATAAACTTAACATAAAATATAAATTTATGAAACGACAATCGTCTCTTCAAAGGCCACGATCTGGTGTGATGTCCGGCAATTCAGGGCATGCTCATGCCAGGTGTTTATGCCCCATTGGGTTACCAGGCGGAAGATAACTGTCCCCGACATGTAAAGCCATCAACAAAGTCACCATAATGTTCTGCAATCAAAAGCGGAAAAAGCGGGGTCCGGGGTCACAAACGGCAGCATTTCCAGTTCGCTTTGGGCCGCCGGCATGCGGTCAAATGGGTCGCGGTGCTGCATGGAGTAGTTTCCCGCACGCAATGCGTGGACAGCGGTTATGGGCAGATGAATGAAACCATCGGCAGCCACAAGTTCATGGTACCTTTCGACAACGTCCGGCAGCTGTTCCAGTTTGCCGATTCGTTGCTTCGTGGCGATTTCCCAGGCACTGGCCGCACTGGCAAAAATGGAGTTTTTTTCATTGGCAATGGCATCCCTGGCCTGTCCCGAAAGCCTGGGGTCATCGGTAAACCACCAGAGCAGAGCGTGGGTATCCAGCAAGAGCTTCATGGCAAGAGCCTCATGTCCTCTCCCAGGCGGCAATTTCCTCTTCAGGCAAGGGGTCAAAAAAGGAATCAGGAACTTTGCCGGGCAATCGTCCCGGTTTGCGTCGGGACTGTTCCGGAGGCAGAGACGTCAAAAGGGCGTAGGGTTTTCCGGACTTGGCCAGAATAATTTCTTGCCCGGAGTGGGCCAGTTCCAACAGTTTCGAGAAATTGGTTTTGGCTTCATGAA
>REDL01000083.1 GCA_007693505.1 Desulfovibrionales bacterium
CCTTCTGCCTTCCGTCCTCCGTCCTCCGCGGTATTGTCAAAAGAATGGTTTTAAACTTGGCACAATTTACTACCGATCCTTTTGGGAGGCGAAGAATCCTGAACCGCGATCGGCGAACACCGATCATCGTCCTCACCGCCTGCGCCATGAGCGGGGATCGGGAAACGTTCCTGGGTGCCGGGATGGATGCCTACCTGAGCAAGCCGGTCTGTTTTGAGAATCTGATGCAGGGCTTGGGTGCCGTACTTGCCAAGCAAACAAAGATAACAGCCTACGAGGGTTTGCGGCAGGTCTCCAGCCTGAAATCGTCACAAATCGATACAGCTGTCGTTGATGACAATCCAGCGCATTCATGCAATGTTCCTGGTGTGTGCTTTGGATATCCCACATATCAGGAGGATCAATGATGGCCTTGCGGAAAATTGCGCCCGTTCTCTTGCTGATTATCGGGTTGATTCTGGTGGGCTGGGCCGGAACCGGCATTGCCCAGCAACCCGAACAGGCCCCGGAGCAACCCGTAGCCCAGCCCCTGCAGGCTCCCGAACCCCAGGAACCGCCGCGAGCAGAGGATGCGCAGGGCATCCCGGTGCTGGTGGAACACCTGGGAACCGACCCGGTGGGCATGCGTCTGGCCCTGCACCTCAAGGAAACCTTTCAGAAGTCCAGCCTGTTCCGGCTGGCCGGGCCGGAAGAAAAGCACTTCAACCTGCGCCTGGTCACCCGGCCCCAATTCACGGAACGACCCTTTCTCGGCTCCGCCTATGTCCTGGTCTGGCGGTACGTGGAATCCAGGGAGGTCCTGGCCTACTTCCTCGGCGAGCGCCTGGGGTTCGTGGACGCGGACGTGGTGGCCCAGGAGGCCGAGGTGCTGGTCGCGGAAACGGACCGGATTAAGGGGCGGTACGGGTATCTGCTGGAATGAGAGGCGGCGAAGTTTAGGCTCACGCCGGATGAGCTGTGCCGGTCACAACTCTTGTTCGACAACGGTTTGTGAATACTACTTTTTCAAACAAAGAATGGCCACGACTGCATCCACAATGGCCTTCCGCATCCGGGATGCCAGACTGGCGATGACACGTTGCATAATGGACGTGTTGGCAGAGAACAGCTTGCCGGGGCGGGCGAAGCTTGTTCGAGCCAGGCTGCCGGAATCGAAATCCGACTCGGCTATCTCAACTGCTCTTGCGTCAGAATACGGATTGCTGGTGACCTGGCAGAGTATCCAGTCGTTCTTGTCAACCGCTGCAAGGATGACCGCGGGGCGCAACTTGCTGGCGGACAAATCGGAGAAGGGGAATCTGACAAGGAAGACATCCCCTACTGAAGGTGCGATCATGCCGCATCCTCCTCCGGTTTTTGCCAGTCCCGCGCCAGACTTTCTTCACTCAACAAGGCTGTTTCGGGAATAACCGGATCGTCAAGTATCGTAACGATGGCACGGCAAGGATGCTCGACTCGCACGGGCTCCCGCAAGCGTATGTCCCCGTTTACATCGATAGTGGCTTCTATTGATTTGAGCATGATGCAACCTCCGTGCAAAGAAGAGACTTACAGTTCAGAAGTATGATTCTTCTTCCGTACCCACTGGGAGCAATAAGCCGAGGATATCGGCTCAACTTGACAGTAAAACACAACCCGAGCGGCGACAAGCCAAGGACAATCCGCTCCTTTTTCCGGCAAGTCGTGCTACGGAGCGGGCCGAACCCCGTGGGTCCGCAGAAAATCGACGATCCGGGGCAGGATGTTCTCCGTGATCACGATGATGCCCTGCTCGTTGGGGTGGATGCCGTCGCCGAGGTTCAGGGCCGGATTGCCGACGACGCCTTCCAGGAAGAAGGGGTAGAGGGGCAGGTCGAAGGTTTCGGCCAGGTCCGGGAAGATGGCGTTGAACCGCGCGACGAAGTCCCGGCCCAGGTTCAGCGGGGCGAGCATCCCGGCCAGGAAGACCGGAATATCGCGCTCCCGGAATATCTCCACCATGGCGGTGAGGTTGCGGCGGGTGATGTCCGGGTTCACCCCGCGCAGGGCGTCGTTGGCACCCAGCTCGAGGATGGCCAGGGTTTTGCGATCCGCCGGCAGCCCGGCCAGCACCCACTCCAAACGATCCAGGCCGTCGGCCGTGGTATCCCCGGAAACCCCGGCATTGATCACCCGGACGGGATATCCTCGACCGCGCAGGCGGGCTTCAAGCACAGCGGGAAAGGCGTCCTGCTCGGCCAGCCCGAATCCGGCGGTGAGGCTGTCGCCGAAGGCCAGGAGCACGGCTTCGTCGCTGGGAGAGGCTGTCTGATCCATTGATGGGCCGGAGAAGGCCTGGGATGTCGTGAGGGCCATGCAAAATACCATGAAGACCAGGGTTGGAAGGGCGAGGATGTGAGGCGGACGGTTCGCTTTTTGAAATGTCAACAGATTTTGAAGCATCCCTTACTCTTTCATGATGGTAATAACCCTTTCATCCAGGCAGGAGCGCAGAAAGGCATTCATCGGCTTCTGATTGCCGGTTTCATAAAAATCGAGCATCAATTGATTGAACTCCAGTTTTCGTTTCGCGGGAAGATTAATCGCGGGGTATCCGCTGTTCAGCAAAAGTCCATTCATGACAAATCGTCCCATGCGCTTGTTCACATCATAGAAAAACTGGCATCTTGCCATTGTCAGAAAGAAATGGATGGCACGATCGTAACTATCCGGAATGCCATATGAGTCGTCAACCATTTTTTCAAACAGCTTTGGCAACGAATCAGCCCGTGGCGGCATATAGTCCGTCCCGGCTATCGTAACCCCGCCGGATCTGAACTTCCCCCATTCCAATGCCTCATCCTTGCCCGCTATGAGGTGGAGGGCGCAGACGCTTTCCTGGGTGATTTCAAACTGATCATTCTCGATTAAACCAAATAATGCGCGCCACGCATCGGCTTGGTTCAAGGCTATTTGCTGGTCAGATATTTTATGCCCGCCAACGGTAATCCCATCCAGCAGCGTCTGGATTTCCGGCAAGGTTAAATTAATCCCCTCCAGGTTTACCGCGTCATAGACAAACTCCGCCAGTTGACGCTTGGCAAGCATTACTGCTTTTGCCTTGTTTGGCTTCATATGCCAATGGGTTTCCTTCATTTCACTTGCCGCATTGATAATATGGTAGAGGTTTTGAACGTGAAAATCACCGGTTTATCCGGTGCATTTTCTTGGTTGGAATGAAGTATCATGCCCCCCGAACTCGATGCTCACCGGCCCCACAAAGATGACAGCGGAGCCGCCCAAAAGCCGTCTCCAAGGGGCAGGGTTTCGGAACCATCTAAAATTTGGGAATTTAATACCGTGCATATGGGAATATATTGCTGTGTGCTTGGGATTGAACCTACAAATATTGTTTCATAACAATAAGATATGCGCGTATATATTTTCCGTCGCGTATCCATTGATTCCGCTGATTACATCTACAGCGATTCATTGCACGATACTAGGCTGGATATGGTATTCTCAGTGGCCTGAGCATGAATGATTTCCGGCAAATAAATCATCAAAAGCCAAAAGCAGACTTGACCCCTTGTGACCTGACAGTGGCGTAATGAAAAGAATAATAAATATGGCACCATTCTCTGCCATGGGCAACCTCCCTGCCGGGGAGAGAATCGCGGGCAGACCGCCTAGGTCGTCCCGCCCAGCAGTTCAGGCAAGGCGGGCAGGGCCTGCTTTAGGGGGACGAGTTCGATGTTCTTCAGGTAGCGGCGCTGGTCGCCGCCGTAAAAGACATAGGCCCTGGCCATGGGATAGTCCTTGATGAAGGCCCCTAGGCCGCTCAGATCCCGTTGCCTGATCATTGCGGCCCGTTTGACCTCGATGGCTACCAGGCCTTTCTCGCCGTAAAGCACGAAATCCACTTCCTGCTGTTCCGCGGTTCGCCAGAAATACAGGCCGTAGCCCAGGCGCAGGTTGTCGTTCACCGCCCGCAGTTCCTGGAAAATCAGGGTCTCCAATGCCGCGCCGTCGATTTCCTCGGGCCGATCCAGGGGCCCCTTGGGCCGCAGGGCGCGGTACACCCCGGTGTCGAACAGGAAGAATTTGGGATGGGCGGTCATCCGGCGACGGGCTTTTCTGGTGAACACGGGCAGCCGCCAAGCCAGCAGCAGATCCTCCAGAATGTGAAAATAGGCTTCCACTGTTTTCCGGTTGATCTCACAGTCCCGGGCCACGTCGGAAATGTTCAGCGTCGTGGCCTGGGACAGGCTGGCCGCTTCAAGGAAGCGGGCAAAGGCCTGCAGGTTGCGGACAAGCCCTTCCTGCTGGACTTCCTCGCGCAGATACGTATGGACATAGCCGGCCAAATAGTCCGCTGGATCGGCCTCGATGCAGGCCGAAGGCAGATGGCCGCGGGACAGGGATTGCTCCAGGGAAAAGTCCGGCCCCAGTTCCACGGCGGTCAGCGGATGCATGGCCCGGCTCACGGCCCGGCCGGCTAAAAGGTTGACTCCCTTGTTGCGCAGTTTGCGGGCGCTGGAGCCGGTCAGCACGAATTTCAGGCCCCGGTTTTCAATCAGCCGATGGACCGTGTTCAGCAGTTCCGGAACCCGCTGGACCTCGTCCACGACCACCCAATCGCGATGATCCGGCGGGATGAGTTCTTCCAGGCGGTGGGGCCCAGCCATAAGGGAGGCGTACAGCCGTGAATCCAGCAGGTCGATGTACACGGCCCCAGGGTACATGGTCCTGACCCAGGTGGACTTGCCCGTACCCCGCGGCCCGAACAGGAAGTAGCTTTTCTCCTGGGGGACGTCGATTAATCTGGTATACATAACTCCATTTTGCAGGTAAAATTGGAGTTGTCAAGGAAAATTCCTGGAATCATATTCGGCCTGATTGTTTCCTCGTACGGCAGTCGAGCACATGGACGGCGAATAAAAGCCCTGTCAACCCTGTTCGAGCTTGCGATAGAGCGTACGGCGGTGGATGCCGAGGATGGCGGCGGCGCGGCGTTTGTTGCCGTTCACCGTGTCCAGGACGTGACGAATGTAGTGTTGTTCGGCCTGGGGGTCAGGGAAAGCAGGCGTTCTCCGTTCGCGGCCATGGCCGTCAACAACGGGGCGGGCTTTGAAACCGGGCGGTCGCCGTCGTCCCTGAACCGACGGGGCAGGTGATCGGGCAGGATGTTGGGGCCGTCGCAAAAGGTAACGGCCCGTTGCACGGCGTTTTTCAGTTCGCGGAAAGGGATACTGCTTGAGGATTTCCATGGCTCGCGGAGCGAAATCGTGGATGGCCTTGCCCATCAGGGCCGAGTACTGATCCAGAAACCCACGGGCCAGCAATTCCAGGTCGTCGCCGCGTTCCCGCAGGGGAGGAAGCCGGAGGTTTAAGGTTTCCAGGCGAAAAAAAGGAAATTAAACTTGGCACCATTCCCTTCGTGATATCCGGTGAAAGGCCATTCCCGGGGATGCATCACAACCACAGCCAGGACCATGTTCAGATCGATGTACAGCATGCACTTGAGCAGATGCTTGTCCGTATCCACGGCTGTGGCATGACAGCGGTCTTCCCAAAACGCACCTTTGCGATTTTTACGCTGGTTGTACTCCTGGGCGGTTCTGCCGGCAACCAACTGGATTGACCTGGGCAGGGCTATGACGTCTTCCTTGCTGAAAACCAAGAGGTGAATATGATTCGAGGTCACGGTGTAGTTGAGGAACTCGACCCTATACCGGAACCGCAGTAACCGTAACCGCGAAAATGCGCTCTAGTAGGGGCGGCAAGCAGCTGCTCGATTCTGTCTTGGGGATGGGTCGCTTCTGAAAATTTGCTCCAAAAATGCAGTAACGATATTTTTGCAAAATTTGCTTGACAAGCGGCCTCGGATTCCCTGCACTTGGGTTTTTTGCACGGACTGTCGAGATAGGACTTCTTCAACACTCAGTTACCCACCATGGAGCCCCCCTTTGACGAACATTCGTAACACCATGAAGACCAGGATTGGGAAGGCGGGGATATGATGCGGATGGAAAACGGTGGAAGCCATGTCGGTGAGTCGGTGATCGAATTGCGCGACGTGCGGCTGGACCTTGCTGCGGGGGGCGGCATGGTCAAGATTTTACGCGGCGTGGACCTGCGGGTCGCTGCCGGTGAAACCGTGGCCGTGACCGGGCCGTCCGGCTCCGGCAAGACGTCCTTGCTGATGGTCATGGCCGGTTTGGAAGCGGCCAGCTCCGGCCAGGTGCGCATTCTGGGCCGGGATGTGACCCGGATGAACGAGGACGGCCTGGCCCGGTTGCGGCGCGGGCGGATCGGTGTCGTGTTTCAGGGGTTTCATCTCGTGCCGACCATGACCGCCCTGGAAAACGTCCGACTGCCCCTGGAACTGGCCGGGTCGCCGGATGCCCGGCGCAAGGCCGAGGACTCCCTGGAACGGGTCGGCCTGGGTGAACGGTTGCGGCATTACCCGGCCCAGTTGTCCGGCGGGGAACAGCAGCGGGTGGCCCTGGCTCGGGCCTTTGCCGACGCACCGCAAGTCGTGCTGGCCGACGAGCCCACCGGCAACCTGGACGCGTCCACCGGTTCCGAGGTGATGCGCCGGATGTTCGCCCTGCGCCGCGAACACGGCGCGGCCCTTGTCCTGGTAACCCATGACCCCGGTTTGGCCGGACAATGCGACCGCAATCTGGTGATGCGCGACGGTCTCCTGGAGCCCGGCCCGGACGGCGGCCCATGAACGGCGCTACCGGGAACACCCCGGACAGCCACGGCTGGGAAACGGGCACCCCGCCGAGCATTGCCGTGGGTTTGGCGCTACGGGAAATCCGCAACCGGCCCAAGGGGTTCGGCATTTTCCTGCTTTGCCTGATCCTCGGCGTGGGAGCCGTGGCCGGGATCGGAACCTTGTCCGCAGCCCTGGACGCTGGGATCAGGAACAACACCCGGGCCATCCTCGGCGGAGACCTGGAACTGCGTCAGGCCCACGCGCCCATTCCCGCCGATGTCCTGGAAATGCTGCACGGCTTCGGGGAAACGTCCCGGATCGCCTCTCTGCGGGCCATGGCCCGGGGACCGGACGGCTCTTCGGCCCTGACCGAACTCAAGGCAGTGGATCGCGGATACCCACTGTACGGCCAGGCCCGGCTCCGCTCTGGGGCGGACCTGCAAACCGCTTTGGCCTCCGGGAGGACTCATCCGGCAGCCGTTGCCGAAGCCAATTTGCTGGCGCGGATCAATGCCCAGGTTGGAGATCTGATCACCGTCGGAGATCTGGCCTTCCAGGTGGTGGATGTCCTAGAGCGTGAACCGGACAAGGCTGCGGGTTTTTTCGGACTGGGTCCACGTCTGATGATTTCCCTGGACGAATTGGCCGCCACCGGCCTGGTCCAGCCGGGTAGCCTGGTTCGCCACGCGGTACGCGTGGCCCTGCCAACGGCAGGAGCACGGACCATGACCGAACAGGCCGTACGTGCTGAAATGGAAGCGGCTTTCCCTGAAGCATCCTGGCAGGTGCGGGAGCACGGCTCCGCGGCCAGGGGGCTGACCCGGGCTATTGAGAATCTGGCCAAATACCTAAATCTCGTGGGGTTGGCCGCCCTGCTCATTGGCGGATTGGGCGTTGCCGGCAGCGTTCAGGCCTATTTCGAGAGCCGCCGATCGACCCTGGCCACCTTGCGCTGCCTGGGGGCCACATCCCGGACCCTTTTCGTCTTTTGTCTGACCCAGGTGCTGGCAATGGCCTTCCTTGGCGGGCTTGCCGGATTGGCTCTGGGCCTCGGGCTGGCCAATATTGGCGCCGTGGTCCTGGCCAGGGGACTTGGCCTGCAGGCGGTTCTGGGGTTGTATCCCGGCGTGTTGGGCACGGCTCTGGTCTTGGGGTTGTTTACAACCCTGGCCTTCGTGCTCCGGCCCGTGTATCTCGCCCTGCGCTTTCGTCCGGCGGAGCTGTTTCGAGGGTATGTCCAGCCCGTTCCCCAGCCTCTTGTCCCGCGGGAACGGGCCGTGATCGTGCTGACCTGGCTGGCACTGGCGGGACTGATGGCCCTGGCCGTGGGTGATGGGCGAACCGTGGCCGCGTTTTTCAGCGCGGCATTGGTCAGCGTGATGCTTTTTTCCGGGGCTGCCCGACTCATCCGATGGCGAGCCGCCAAGGTCAGTGACTTGTGGGCCAGGCACAGTCCCCGTTGGGCGGGACCTCTTTTGCGACAGGCCGTAGCCAACCTGCACCGCCCTGGAGCCATGACCGCCAGCGTGATCTTTTCTCTGGGCCTGGGGATGACCATGCTGGTGACCGTGGCCCTGGTGGATGGCTCGTTCCAGGACCGGCTCACCCGCCAACTGCCCCAAAACGCCCCGGACGTCTTCTTCGTGGACATTCCTCGCAACCAAATTGACGCCTTGCGCGAAATGAGCCGCTCCTGGCCGGAGTTGCGGGAGTGGAGGGACCAGCCGTCCATCCGTGGCCGGATCGTGGCCATTGGCGGACTGGATGCGGAAGAAGCCTTGCGGGATCCCGCTGTGGAATGGGCCATTCGCGGCGAACGCGGAGTGACTTTTGCACCGAAGCCCATGGAGGATGTCCGGATCGTGGGTGGATCCTGGTGGCCGGAGGACTACCGGGGCCCGGCCCAGGTGTGCATGGACGAACAAATCGTCCGCGGCCTGAGCGCCGAGCTGGGCGATACCTTGGTGATGAGCATTCTGGGCCGGGAAATTCAGGCCGAGATCACCTGCCTGCGGGAGGTGGACTGGGAATCCCTGGCCCTGAACCACTCAATCATCTTTTCTCCCGGCATTCTGGACGGCGCGCCGTACACCTACATTGCCACGGTCTCCCTGTCGCCGGAAACGTCGGAGGAACGACGGGCAGCTCTTCTGGCCGCATTGTCCGAGGATTTCAGCCGGGTGGTGGCTGTGGATGTCCGGAACGTACTTGAGGACGTGGCCCGGGTCACGGACCAGGTCGGCATGGGCGTACGAGCCACGGCGGCCATGACCCTGCTGGCCGGAGTCGTGGTTCTGGCCGGAGTGATCCGGGCCGGGCTGGAGCGGCGACGTTACGAGGCCGCGATCTTCAAGGTCTGCGGGGCCACCCGCCAGGATGTGGTCACGACATTGGGGCTGGAATTCCTGCTCCTGGGCGGCGCCGCCGCCTCCCTGGCCGCGGGGCTGGGCACAGGTTTGGCCTGGTGGTTCGTCCATCGCATTCTGAACGACCCCTGGACCTTTCTCCCAGGTACCCTGCTCACGGTGCTGGCCCTGGGGCTCCTTGTGGTCCTGGGCTGCGGCCTGGTCGGAATGCGCTCGGTCCTGTCCGCCCGGCCCTGGGCCTTGCTCCGCAATGAGTGATGAAGGTATGCTACCCGCCATTCGCCGGTTGTCTTTTAACGGAATAATTCAAGACCACCAGGACAGCCCATGACCACGGGATTCAATCAGCTGCGCGCCTTTAACAAGGGGATGTTCCCGTTCGAGGATCATGGTCTCGATGTTTTGAGCAGTGCCACGGACATCATGCGGGGGACGCCGTGGAGTTGAACAGGACGCCGCGTATCATCATTATCGCCGGTCCCAACGGAGCGGGGAAGACCACCTTTGCCGAGGAGTTTCTGCCCAAGGAAGCCGGCTGCCCTGCATTCGTCAATGCCGACCTGATTGCCGCGGGCATCTCGCCGTTTGACCCCGACCGGGCTGCTTTCAGGGCAGGCCGTCTGATGTTGGAGGAAATTCACAACCACGCCCGGCGCAAAGTGAGCTTTGCCTTTGAGACGACGCTCAGCGGGCGGTGCTATGCGCGCATGATCCCGGACTGGCAGGCAAAAGGATTTACGATCAAACTGTTCTTCCTGCGCCTGACGTCCCCTGAATTGGCTATTACTCGGGTGCGGCAACGGGTCCGGACTGGCGGGCACGATGTTCCGGAATCAACGATTCGCCGCAGATTCCAGGCAGGCCTGAGAAATTTCGAGACTCATTACAAGCCCATCGTCAACGAGTGGATTCTTTATGACAATTCGGCCGCATCGCCGCTGTTCCTTGCTGAAGGAGTGAACCAATGAATACTGAAGACGTGAACGTTAGCCAGCCACAAAGAGCACGCGACCCTGATTTCATACATGCCGAGGCCGCGTTGCACCGGGCGGCGCAACTGGCCCGGCGGCGGGCATGGCAGGCCGGGATTGGCGTGATTGTGATGAAAGACGGAAAGATTATCGAGGAAATGCAGGACCGGGAGCCCGGCGTGAATGAGGTAAGCGAGTTGCTAGGGGGCGATGACGGGGAGGGTTGTACTCCATGCAAACTGTAGCTTTTCCATTGCCGCAAGATACAGCAACTTGGCATTCTCGGAATCGCACGAACCCAACTCTCTCATCGACATGAATTCTACCGCTACGATACACTATGCTGCACGAAAAAATACTCCATTCACGGAAGATCCTTGAGCAGGTCTTGGCTGGCCATGGCCCTGAACGGGCTGCCGTGGCCTGGACCGGGGGCAAGGACTCTACCGTGGTCCTTTGGATGTGGCGCTCTCTGCTTCAAGAGCGGGACATGGCACCCTGCCGGGCCGTGAATCTGGATACCGGGCTGAAGTTTGCCGAGGTACTCCAGTTACGCGATCAGGTAGCCCGAGAGTGGAGTATAGATCTGCATGTCCAACATCCGGAGGTCCGTCTGGCCGACTATCCCGTGGCTCAGGTCAAGCTGACCTGCTGCCGTGATCTGAAAATTCTTCCTCTGCAACGGGCCGTCTCCGACCTAAGCCTGTCCGCCCTGCTCACCGGGCTGCGCCGGGACGAAGCGCCGAGCCGCAACGAGTGCCAGCCGGTGGAACCCCGCGAAGCCCCTGAGTATCTCCAGGTCAACCCGATCCTGGACTGGACGGAAATGGACATCTGGGCCTGCATCATGGAGCAGGGGCTCCCCTATTGCCTGCTCTACGACCAGGGCTACCGCTCCCTGGGCTGCACGCCCTGCACCCTTGCGCCGGACCAGACCGCGGACCATGGGGAACGGGCCGGTCGGGATCAGGACAAGGAACGGCAAATGGCAACCTTGCGTAGCCTGGGATACTTTTGAGGCACAGTGCATGCGCATTCTGAGCATCGGCGGGACAGACTTCGCTCAGGCCTGGCGGAACATGGGCCACCATGTCCTGACCATGGGCAAGGGGGCCGGTCATGACGTGCCCTTGACGCACCTCATTGGCCCGCGTGAACTGTGGGAGATTCTTGTGTCCCGCAATTTCCGGCCCGAACTGACCGTCTGGGTGGACCGCTGCCGCCCGCTGGAGGTCTTTGGCCTGGAACGGATGCCCGGGGTGGTCGTCGGGTATTCCATTGATCAGTACTGCAATCCCTGGCACGTGCCTTACAGCTGGGCCTTTGACCTGTTCCTGGTGGCCCAGAGGGATTATCTGGAACTGTTTCACGATCCCCGGGCCTGGCGGGAGTGCCGCTGGTTTCCGCTCTACTGCCGATTGGACGTTGACCGGGATCCCGGAGTGGAGCGGGACATTCCGGTCAGTTTCGTGGGCACGCTGAATCCGCCGCTGAATCCAGATCGAGGCCCATTTCTGCGCCGCTTCCGGCAGACATGCCCAACCATTGTTCAGCAGGGTACGTACGCCCCGATTTTCGGGCGCAGCCACATCGTGATCAACCAGAGCGTTGTGGGCGAACTGAATTTCCGCCTGTTCCAGGCCACGGCCTGCGGTGCGGCGGTGCTCACCGAGGATGTGGCCAACGGCTTGCGGGAGGTTTTCGTGCCTGACGAGGAAATTCTGGTCTACCCCCGCAACGATCCCCAGGCCGCGGCGTGCATCGCCCATCAGGCCCTAGCCGAACCGGAACGGCTGAAAGAACTGGCCCGACAAGGCAAGCGCCGGGTGCTCCGGGACCACAGCTCCGTGGTCCGGGCCCGGGAAATCCTTCGACTTGCCGAGGGTCTTCTTGTCTCCGGAGCCGCCGGCCGACGTAAAACCGGCATGGATCTGGTTCAGGAACACATGCTCAAGACCTATACATCCCTGGCCACGGATAAGAGATTGCCGCTACCTCTGGACCACCGGCATTTCTATGCTGAAGCCGCCCGGAACACCTGCCTGGAAACTTTTGAACAGTGAAATGGTAATCTGGAGGACCAAGACAATCTCGGATGACGGGGGTGATTGCGCCGGCGTTTCCACGGTACATGCCGTCAGAGCAGATTCGAGGCCAGGCGCATGGCCGAGTTGCGGAAGACGGCGAATTTGGAAAGGGAGCGCAGCCGGTCCAGGGTAAACTCCTCGCAAGCGAGCAAATCCTCTTCGAAAATGGTCTCATGATGCTTGGCGAGGTCCTCATCCAGGAACCAGACCATCAGCTCCTTGTGCAGTTCCAGGCTACGCATGTCGATGTTCATGGTCCCGATGGAGAGCAGGTTGCCGTCGATGGTCATGGTCTTGGCGTGAAAAAATCCCCGCATGTAGAAATACACCTTTCCCCCGGCTTCCAGGAGCGCTCCGAAGTAGGTCTGGGCCGCGTACCAGGCGGTGCGCTTGTCCGGCAGGCCGGTCATCATCAGCCGCACGTCCACCCCGGCCAGGGCGGCATTGACCATGGTCTCGTAGATCTGTTCATCCGGGACGAAGTAAGGTGACTGAATCCAGATCCGCTTGCGGGCATGGCCCATGGCCAGGACGTGGGCCCGGCGCGCGGCCTGCCATTTGTCCTCCACGCTGGTAGCCGCGATCTGAATCGGAACGCAGGATTCGGGCAGGGGAGCGTACTCCGGAAAAAAGCGCGGGGAAAACAAATTCTCCCGCCCGGTTCGGGACCAGCGTAGGGCGAACAGCTTTTGCAGTTCAGCCACAGCCGGTCCACCAAAGCGGACATGGGTGTCCCGCCAGGCCGGAAAGCGACGACCACCGTCGATATACTCCTGGCCGACGTTGATGCCGCCAGTGTACCCGAGTACCCCGTCAATGACCACGATCTTGCGGTGGTTGCGATAGTTGGCCCTGTTGAGCTGCCGCACGTCGAAGCGGATTCTGGCCCCGGCCGCGGCCAGCTGCTTGAGCTCAGTTTTCCGGTAAGGCAGGTTGCCGATAAAGTCGTTGAGCATCCGCACTTCCACCCCGGCTCGGAGGCGGTCCAGAAGAATGGCCACCAGTTCCGCGGTGAGCTGGTCCCGTTCCCAGATGAAGTATTGGATATTGATGGTCTTCCTGGCCTGAGCAATATCCTCCTTCAACAGCGCGAATTTGGCCGCGCCGCTGGGCAGGATGCGCACATCGCAGGCCGGCAGGGGCGGTCCGGACTCGGTCTGTTCAATGAGCTGAACCAGCCGGGTGTACCCGTGCTGCTTGGCCCATTTTCGCCCGTTCTCCGCAACGTCGGCATATCGGGCATAGATTGCCCGCATGGTCGGTCCGGCCATGGCCCGTTGGCGTTCGTGCAGCCCCTGCTGCTCGGCGATCTTGCGCCAGTTGCGACCAAAAAAATAATACACCAGCAGCCCCAGCAAGGGCAGAAAGGAGAGCACCACCAGCCAGGCCAGGGTCTTGGTTGGGTCACGCTGGTCATTGACCAACACAACAAGCACGGTGAACCAGTAGAGAAAAAAGGCGACCACCAAAACGGTCGGCCAGCTCTCTACGAATTGCCATTCCATCGCCATTCCATTGGCATTCAGGGTTTACGGCCTGGGAGCCTCGGAAACCGGACTTATCTGGGTTTTGAGAAAGTCCTTATCTGCAGTCCGTTCAAAAATAGGTACGGTTATCAGCGTGTTGATAAACTCAAATTCCCCAGGCTGTTCAAAAAGCCTGCTGGCAAGGCGCAATAACCGTTCAAGGCCGAAGCGTATTTCGTCATACGTGAGGATTTGAACTTTTTGCAGTAACGTAGCCAGCGGGAATTTTTCAACAGCCTGTTATCCCCTGCGGAAGAGAATCAGTCCGAATACCAGCCAGCCCAGGGCCAGCCCAGCTGTGAGGACCAGAATGGGCAGGGGGCCGAACTGGTAAATCAAGGGCAGGGATGCCGCGGTGAACAGTCCACCGCCGACCACGGGCTCGAAGAGCAGTTGCTTGTACCCGAAGCTTTCCATGGCCCCGGTCCGATTATCCGGATCAACAATGCGCATCAGGAGCAGGCCGATCACAGTCATGCCCATGCATTGCCCGAAGTTGCCCATGCCCCGGGCAAACCAGTCCTTGGGGAACATCAGCGGGGCCAGCACCAAGAAGCCGAAGAGGTTCCAGGCGATTCCAGCCAGGGCCAGGATTAAAAAGGTCTGGAGATTGGCTCCGATGGCCAGCAGGGAGAGGGTGGCCAGGGCGGCGATGATCAGCACGTCCAGGGCCGCGCCGGTAACCCTGTTGATCAAGGTCCTGTCAATGTACCGGGCAAATCCAATCCGGTCCAGGCCGATCTGCAGCGCCACACCGCCAATCATGGCCAAAGGAAACAGGGGAACGTGTCGCATCAGTTCAAAGTCGGTCTGCCCCAGGACCACGCCCTCGACCAGGAGCAACCCCTGGTGCAGCAACCAGCCCAGGCCCACGGCCAACCCAATCAAGGCCAAGTGCAGGGACAAGGGCTCGGTCATGGTGCTGATCCGATGAATTTCCGGGGGCTCGCGTTCATCATGCTCGGCCAGGGCCTCCCGCTCCGCTTCGTCCACCTCCTTGGGCGCGGCAATGCGCCCGGTGTGCACCCCCCAGTTGATCAGGACAATGCCCAACAGGGTGCCCATGACCACACCAACCGTGGCCAAGGCCAGAGCCAGATCAGCACCGTCGGCAAACCCAAGTTCCTGGAACGTGTCGGCCAACCCTGCCGCGGTTCCGTGACCGCCCTCAAAACTGATCTCGATCAGAGCGCCTGCCAGGGGGCTGACATTCCAGATCGGTCCCAGAATCAGCAAAACCAGCGTCAGCCCGATGGCATACTGTCCCCAGGCCATGGTCTGCCCATGGGCGACCATGGGACCGGCTTTGGCCCAGATTTCACTCAGCGGAGGAATGGATTTGCCGATGAACAGTCCCGCGAACACCACGGAGATCAACAGGCCGGGCAGGCCGGACCAGACATCCAGGAACCCTTGAGGTATGAGTCCCCCGGCCATCCAGTGATCCGCGCCAAGTAGCCAGCGACCGGCGAGACCGAACACCTGCTCCCCCAGGACAAGTCCCAACATGCCGGCAATGATCGAGGCCGGGATGAACAAGGCCTGGAAGACCGTGAAACGGCGACGGATGATCTTGCCGATCAAAAGCAGAACCCCGATGAGGATCAGGGCGTAAAAGATAACATCAAGCTCCATGGCGTCCTTATCAAATTTCACTGGCCCCAGGCTGACCGCGAAATCAGCGCATGGCCTCGGGGAACAATTTGCCCGCGGCTTCACGCAGTTTATACTTCTGGATCTTGCCGCTGGCAGTCATGGGGTAGGCATCCACCAAGGCGACGTACCTGGGAATCTTGTACCGGGCGATTTTTCCTCTGCAGAAATCCCGGACCTCTTCAGGGGTCAGGGCCACGCCTGCCTTGGGAATTATGAACGCGCCGACCTCCTCGCCGTACTTGCGGCTGGGCACGCCCACCACCTGGACGTCGGAAATGCCCTCCATAGTGTACAAAAACTCCTCGATCTCCCGGGGATAAATATTCTCCCCGCCGCGAATGATCATATCCTTGATCCGGCCGGTGATGGCCAGATAGCCCTCCTCGTCCAGCACACCCAGGTCGCCGGAATGCAGCCAGCCTTCCGCGTCGATGGTCTGGGCCGTGGCCTCGGGCATATTGTAGTAGCCCTTCATCACATTGTAGCCCCTGCAACAGACCTCGCCCTGAATGCCGGGCTCCACCGGCTGGTTGGTCTCCGGGTCCACCACCCGAACCTCAATGGCCGGCATGGCCCGGCCAACGGTGGCCACGCGGCGATTGATATCATCCTCAACCCGGGTCTGGGTCATCACCGGCGACGCCTCGGTCAGCCCGTAGCAAATGGTGATGTCGCGCATGTACATCTTCTCCATCACCTGGCGCATCACCCGTACCGGACAGGGCGAGCCGGCCATGATCCCGGTGCGCAGGGTGCTGAAGTCGAACTTGGGAAACAGGCGGTGCTCCAGCACGGCGATGAACATGGTCGGCACGCCATACAGAGCGGTGCAACGCTCTTGTTCCACCGAGGCCATGACATGCACCGGGTTGAATCCCTCCAGGATGACCAGGGTGCTGCCGTGGCTGACCGCGGCCAGCACGCCGAGCACACAGCCGAAGCAATGAAACAGGGGGACCGGAAGACAGATCCGATCTTTGTGGGTGAAGAGCTGATTCTCCCCGATCCAATAGCCATTGTTGGCAATATTGGCATGTGTGAGCATCACCCCCTTGGGAAAACCGGTGGTGCCGGAGGTGTACTGCATGTTGACCACGTCGTGGGGATCGAGCGTGGCTTGCCGGGCATGATAGACATCCCAGGGGACCATGTGGCCCAGGGCCAGAAGCTCAGGGATGGAGTACATACCCCGATGCTTTTCCGGACCCAGAAAAAAGACCCGCTTCAACCGGGGAAATCGCCGACTGCGCAGATACCCCCTGGGTGCGGTGCGCAGTTCCGGAACCAGTTCGTTGATCACGGCCACATAGTCCGTGTCCCGGAAGCCATCAATGAGGAACATGTTTTCCGCTTCGGACTGCTCCAGGACATAGGCCAGCTCGTTGGCCTTGTAGTTGGTGTTCACGGTTAAAAGTACGGCCCCGATCTTGGCCGTGGCGAACTGCAGCGCCACCCAGTAGGGCACGTTGGTGGCCCAGACTGCCACCTTTTCCCCTTTCTGCACGCCCAAATGCAGCAGGCCACGGGCCAGCTGATCGACCACGTCGGAGAATTCCTGGTAGGTCAGTCGAAAGCCGCGGTCCACGTAGACCACGGCGTCATTGTCCGGATAGTCCCTGACGGCCTCGTCCAACATCCGGCCCAGGGTGATTTCTCGAAGGATTGGCTTGTCCACGAATGCTCCCAGATGGAAATGTCTTTGGGTTCAATAGTGATTCAGGAGTTGAAAGCTGCTCAAATTACCAGGGGGGGTGAGAAGCGTCCGATTTCTGGTCGTGCACGTCCACGTTCACGTTTCCGAAATGGGCTTTTTCGTGGACGTGTACGGGCACGATTTGATGACGGGTGCAGCAGAAAATGAATACCCTTTGTCTTGTCTCCTCCACTACTCCGGAATGTACAATACCGCGTAAATCTGCGCGACGTCGCCTCCCACCGCGCCGACATGGTGGGGAACCGCGGAGTTGTAATACACGGAGTCCCCGGGTTGTAGCCGGTAGGTTTCCTGGCCGTAACGGATCTCGATTTCACCCGAAACCACGACGATGAATTCCTCACCTTCATGGGAAGAGAGGTGCTTGTCCCTGGCGGATTCAGGCAGAACCTGAATGAAGAACGGTTCCATGTGCCGGTCTGTCTTGCCCACTCCCAGGGGAAAAAAGCGCAAGGCCACCGGGCTGTCCTGATTCCGGTGCATGTTCAGGCCGGCCTGGCGTTCCGCGAATCGAACGATCAGCGGGTCACGGCTGACGTGATCATCCAGAAATGTGCCCAGGCGCACGCCCAATCCCCGGGCGACCTTGACCAACGGACCAAGTGACGGCGGATCCTGGGATGCCTCCATCCGGGCGATGAAATCCGGCTCAAGCCCGCTGCGTTCGGCCAATTGCTCAAGAGAAAGTTCCTGCTCCTCGCGCAGGCTGCAAATTCGGGCACCAACGTTTTTTTTGCTCATGATTCGGACCTCTGGTATGCATGACCGTGATGGCGGTCTGGTGTGAAAAATCGCCTGATCCAGCCTTGAACCTCGCACTTTCCGTCGGCAAAATTGCCCGCTGCCGCCAGAAAACAAGAAGTGTTCTCAAGAACGTTTCTCAGGCACGGCTCTCAACGCGATTGGACATGGTCCATTGGTCAAAAACGGTGTCATATTCAGCATCCACTCGTCCTGCAACCCCAAACCGGATCACGCCACTGCTGTCAATGGTCCCATCCTCTCCGCCACCTGCCTCTCCAAACACCCCCTGCCTCGTGGATATCGTCGGCCTGGGACAAGACCGTCCCGCGGACCATGATCGCTGCCACCAGGTGATTCAGGCTGCCGACGTCCTGGTTGCTGGAGAGCGGATTTTGACCGAATTCCCGGACTTTTCCGGCGAACGGATCGTGATCAAGGCTCCGCTGTCATCGGTCTTGGAAAAGCTGGATCAAGCCCGCGATGCCGGGCGTCGGGTGGTGGTTTTGGTGGGCGGCGACCCCTGCTTCTATGGCATTGGTCCGCTTTTGGCCCGGCGCTGGGGGAGGGAGAACGTGCGGCTGCACCCGGCCACGACCACGCTTCAGGCTGCAGCGGCACTCCTGGGCATTGCCTGGCAGGGTGTGGCCACGGTTTCCCTGCATGGCAGGAACCGCACCACACCGCTTTTCGCCGTCCTGGGTCGCCATCCCTGGGTCGCCGTGTACACGGACCACCTGCACACTCCAGCAATCCTGGCCGCAATGCTCCTGGAACGCGGCGCGGACAACCTCCGGATGTGGGTGTTCGAGAATCTGGGTCTGGCTGACCAGCGCTGGGGGATGTTCCCCTTGGAAGAGGCCCAGACCCATGTTTTCTCACCCTTGAACCTGGTCCTTTTGGAGCGTTTCCAGGAGCCGGAGATCAGGCTGACCCTGGGCATGTCTGAACAGGCCTACGTCCACGAACAAGGCATGATCACCAAGCCGATGGTCCGGGCCGCGGCGTTGGCGGCACTCTCTCTAGAGCCTGAAAACCTGCTCTGGGATCTCGGTGCCGGTTGCGGCTCCGTGGGAATCGAGGCCGGATTGTTCCTGCCCGCAGGGGGAGTGGTGGCGGTGGAAAAGGAAGCACGCCGGGTAGTTATGATCCGAAAAAATGTCCGCCGGACCAATGCGTTCTGGGTCCATGTCCTGCAAGGCCGGATGCCGAATTGTCTGCCTGGCCTCCCCGAACCGGACCGCATTTTCCTCGGCGGCGGTCTTTCCCAAGGAGACGGCTTGCTGGAGACTGTTTGTACCCGGCTAAGGCCCGGCGGACGACTCGTGGCCGCGCTGGTGCTGCTGGAGAGTCTGGAACAGGTCAGGGGCCATCTGGACCGCCTGCATTGGCCTGTTGAGCTGATTCAGGTCCAGGTCAGCCATGCGACGCCGCTGGCCGGAGGCGTGCGTCTGAACGCCCAGAACCCTGTTTTTTTGATCAGTAGCCGCAAACCGGACTCATGAGATCAGCACCGCTTCCCGTCGTCCATTTCGTCGGCGCAGGTCCGGGAGATCCGGAGCTGCTGACCCTCAAGGCCCAGCGGCTGATCCACGAGGCGGACCTGATCATCTACGCCGGTTCCCTGGTGCCGGTGGTCATGCTCGAGGGGGCCAGGGCCTCCTGCCGGATCGTGGATTCCTCCGGCCTGACCCTGGATCAGACCCACGAATTGATCCGCGACGCGGTCCACTCAGGCCGGCGGGTGGTCCGGCTGCACACCGGCGACCCGGGCCTGTACGGCGCGGTACGCGAACAAGCCCGCCTTCTGGACGCGGAGCAGATCAGCTATGCCGTGGTTCCCGGCGTGACCGCGGCCATGGCCGCCGCGGCCGCGGCCAACGTGTCCTTCACCATCCCCAAAATCTGCCAGACCCTGATCCTGACCCGAATGGACGGCCGGACCCGGGTCCCTGAACTGGAACAGCTGCGGGGTCTGGCCGCTCACCAGGCGGCCCTGGCCGTGTATCTCAGCGGACCCAGCCACCAAAAGCTGGCCCAAGAACTGTTGGACGGGGGCTACCCCCCGGAGACGTTGATCATCGCCGCCCACCGCATCGGCTGGCCCGAGGAAGACATCCAGCGCCTGACCCTGGACAAGCTGGCCAAAACCGGGGCAAAACCAATCTGGGAGCGCCAGACCATCTTCCTCGTCCTGCCCAGCCAGGAGCTGGCCACCACATCCAGACTGTACGATCCGGAGTTCGAGCACGGGTTCCGCGGCAATACATAAGCTTTAACGGGTGCAAGACATGCAAATCGACGCCAACATCTACGTCGCCGGCCATCGTGGCCTGGTTGGTTCGGCCCTGGTGCGGCTTTTGGAAGCCAACGGGTGCCGGAATATTCTGCAACGGACAAGTGCGGAGTTGGACTTGACCGATCAGGCCGCGGTTCGATTTTTTTTCGAGCAACATCGGCCCGAATACGTCTTCCTGGCTGCGGCCAAGGTGGGCGGGATTCTGGCCAACAACACCTATCCGGCCCAGTTCATTCACGTCAATCTGGCCATCCAGACCAACGTGATCCACGAAGCCTGGCGCAGCGGAGTGCGCCGCCTGCTCTTCCTGGGTTCGTCCTGCATCTTTCCCCGGGACTGCCCCCAGCCCATGAAGGAGGAGTACCTGCTCACCGGCCCCCTGGAACCCACCAACCGGCCCTACGCCGTGGCCAAGATCGCGGGCATCGAGATGTGCTGGGCCTACAACCGGGAGTATGGCACCCGCTATCTGGCCGTGATGCCCACCAATCTCTACGGCCCCAACGACAACTACGACCTGGCCGGCAGCCACGTCATCCCGGCCATGATCCGCAAATTCCACGAGGCCAAAGTCGCCGGCGCGCCGCACGTCACCCTCTGGGGCACCGGCGCGCCGCGCCGGGAGTTTCTGCACGTGGACGACCTGGCCCGGGCCTGTGTGTACCTGATGGACCTGCCCGAGGCGGACTATGCCGGGCTGCTGAGGGAGGACGCCGCACCGCTGCTGAACATCGGCTCCGGGGAGGACCAGACCATTAAGGATTTGGCCCAGCTCGTCCGCGAGACCGTCGGTTACACAGGGGAAATCGTCTGGGACGCGGACAAACCGGACGGCACTCCGCGCAAGCTCCTGGATGTGGAGAAGATGCGCAATCTTGGATGGAAGCCTGCCCTTGACCTACAAGAGGGCCTGAAAGCGACGTATGAGGATTTTCTCGCCAACCCGCGCCTCTCAACTTCATCAACAGACGTAGCCGTCCGTTGAAAAACACCCAGTTGCTGCGTCGCTGCTCCGGTACTTACCTTTGTCAAGGACGCGTTCTCGTATTCGTTACGAGACTCTTGAGTAAATGCCGGATTGCTCCTTGCACTTGAGGTTTTTGAACGGACTGCCGAATAAGGGCTTTTTCAACACTCAGGTAGACTGAACTGACCGCAAGCAGCCCGTAGTATATTTCTGGCCAGCTTTTCGTGGAATTGTGGGACAGCTTTCAGTCGAGGCACTCCGTCTCAAATCGGGTATAAATCAGTACTGCAGGCCTGAGCGGCGCTTTCGTTGCATTCGTCCAGTCAGGAAACCGAAAAACCACGCCGTAAAGACGACACCGCCACCGAACAGAAACCACCGCAGGCGCTCCGAGGCCCGAAGCTGCTCATTCTCGGAGCTGAGCTCCTGAACCCTGGTTTGCACCTGCTCCAGTTGCACCGTTGTGGTATCATGACGTTGGCGAAGTTCCACGACATGGGCAGCCTCCGTGAGCAATGCCGCATGCTCCTGCTCCAGGGCGGCATAATTCTGCGCTGTTTCGGAAAGGGTGTTCTCCAGCTGCCGTGTTGTTGCTTCCAGCTCGGCGATGCGACCCAAAGCTCCACCGGATGCCTCCCGGAGATTTTCATGTTCTTGCTGCAGTCGTTCCAGTTGCAGACGCGCGGGCAGCTCACTCGTCGTGAATCGTTGCAACACCCACCCTGTGCTGCCATCCGCATCCCGTACGCGTAGCCACCCATCGCTTTCCTCCAAGACCGTCAGCAAGGTCCCGGAAGGGAGCATCTTCACGACTCTATGGTCCGTGGAAGGCCCGGTCCTTTGGGTAATTTCTTGACGGTCAGCGACGTAAACCGATCTGGCATGCAGGTTGTCAGTATTGAGCAAGAGGGAGAATAAAATCAGCAAAGTCATCCATATAAGCGTTTTCATAATGTATGCGAACTCCACCAGGGGCGGTTACGGGAAATTGGTCCTCCATACGAAAAAGGATTGGAGGCAGACATTTTCGAAAAGGGGTTATTCAAGAGTTTGCCATCAGGCTCCGCGGTTGCGGGCCAGCATAGAGAACATGGCTGGATTTGCAAAGAGCAGCGTGCGGGGCCGGAACTTCATGTTACCTGCGTTTCCGGTTCGTTTTTTTGGAACCAAAGCCGGTCACTCATAGATCACGCTCTAAGGATATTTCTGATTCCAATATCGCTGCGTACTCAATAGCGCTGACAGGCCCGATGTGCCGGAGTATGTTGTGCCGTATCCGCCT
>REDL01000084.1 GCA_007693505.1 Desulfovibrionales bacterium
AGCCAAAGATATTGTTGCCAGTCGACGGGCGTACACCTGTTGAGGGTGAAATTACGATTCGAAACACCGGCAAAATTTCTGCAAAACCGTCTCCTTATTTGTATATTAGTTCAAACATTAATGGTGTATACCAAGTTGTTTCACTGGGAGGTTTTCAAGGCAATATAAAGACGCTTAATCCTGGAGAGTCAACAACATTAAAATGGAAAGCTGATACATATGACTTTGGCTTACTTCCCTTCCATGCTAATTTTGCGATAGGAATGGGGCCTAAGTTTGTAAATATTGGAAGAAACTTGGATGTCTCCTTTGTTGTTCCTTCACACATGTTGCAACAGAATGGATATTCTTTCAAGCAGACAGTAACTACTACACCAATTTCTGAATTTACGAAGTTTGATGGCAATATAGACTATAAGCATGCGCCTATTGAAACAACATCTTACGTTACATATATCTTGCATTCTAGCATGGATGGAATGCAAATGAGAATTGTAGATGATAAGGGTGGAGTATACACATCAGTTCCTAATTCAAATCCACAATCTGTAAGAATTAAAGTTGAAAAAGGAGTAAAATATACTATATCTCTTTTAGAAAAAAAATCCACTAAAAAATATCAAAGATCAAGGGATGATATGGCTGATGGAGAGGGTATTTACTACAAGTTGCTTGCTATTGAAGAAACCAGCATACCATCTCTGATTGATATATCTCCTCAAGAACAAAAGCATATTATTGATGATAGTTCGAATATGCTTGTCAGTCTATTCTATTTGAAAGAAGTATCTCATCAAAATTCAATTAAAAATATTTCAGTTCAAATAAAAAGCTTTATTGATGGAAATAATATTCCTGTTCCATCAGATAGTATTTTAATTGATCATCCAGATGAGATACAAAGTGGTGAGCATGGTATATTGACAGTGAATATTCCACATAATGTTTTAGATACATATCCATATGTGGTTGAATTTGAAGTAAAATCAGATAACAACAACCTCACTGGAAAAATAATTGTGAGTGAAGGCTTATCGTTAATATACAATGGCAATAACCATGATGGCGGCACACTGCCCGTAGATTTTAATCTATATGATAAAAATAGCACAGCTGTAGTGCTCGATAGTACAAGTACTTTTTATAAAGATGGCCATACTTTTTCCGGTTGGAACACAAAACCCGACGGCACTGGCACAAACTACATGCCTGACAGTACGCTCATCATGCCAGGAGAGGATGTTATCCTCTATGCTAGGTGGACTCCTCTCTTAACAACCGGCTCCCTCCGAGTAACGATTCAACCCCAGGCGGCCATTGATGCCGGGGCGCAGTGGAAGCGTGTCGGCACGGACACCTGGCGCAACAGCGGGGCCACGGAACCCAACGTGCCCACGGGCTCGCACGCCGTGGAGTTCAAGCCGATCGCCGGCTGGACCAAGCCGGGTAATGTGAATGTAACGGTTACAGACGGGCAGACGGCCACGGCCACGGGGACCTATTCGCAAGGCTCTGATCCCCAGTACTATCCGTTCCCGGACACCGGTCAGACCAAGTGCTACAACAACTCGTCAGAAATCACCTGCCCTCAACCGGGTCAGCCTTTCTACGGCCAGGATGCCCAGTACCAGCCGCGTCTGCCTCGATCCTACACCAAACTGGGCCATGGCGGCACCATATTGGCCGACAACGCCCTGCACGTGGACGACGGGGGCCCCTGGATCATGACCAGGGACAACGTCACCGGCCTGGTTTGGGAATTGAAGACCAATGCCAACAGAGACGATGTGTATGCATGGCAAGATGCCCAGAGCCAGTTCATTGCGAACCTGAACAACAGCTCCTTTGGAGGTTTTTCCACCTGGCGTTTGCCGTCCCGACAGGAACTCGCCTCATTGCTCCATGCCGAGCGCATCGACCCGAGCATTGATACGGGATGGTTCCCCAAAACCGTGGATTCCTGGTATTGGACCGCAACGACCTATGCCGGGAACCTGAGTGAAGCTTTTATCGTTTATTTCAATAGAGACGGAGGCATCCTATATAACGACAAGTCAGATAGCTACTTTGTTCGTGCCGTCATGTCATTTGAAAATGAGAGAACAATTTTCAGCGACAATGGAGATGGTACGGTTACGGATACGAAAACCGGTTTGATGTGGCAGAAATGCAGCTCAGGACAGTTTTATGACGGCAATGCCAATGTTTGTACGGGATCACATGCAACAATGTCCTGGGAAGAAGCTCTCAGTCATGCGCAAACCCTGTCGTTGGCAGGCTTTACCGACTGGCGTCTTCCAAACCGTGACGAATTGCAGACATTGGTGGATGATACGCGCAACAATCCGGCCATTGATCAGATTTTTGCTCAAAATACTGTTTCGCACTGGTACTGGTCTTCAACTTCCTCGGTTCATAATGGGATATACGCCTGGCTTTTGAACTTCCAGAGTGGGCATATCGCTTATGTCGCCAAAAACAATCGCTCTCATGTGCGTGTCGTTCGCTCAGGACGATCCATGGACGGGTCGCCTGGTTCCCTGACGGTGGTCGTTGAACCCCAGGGAGCGCGTGACGCCGGCGCCCAGTGGCGGCTGGCGGGTGACGATGTCTGGAGGGCGAGCGGGTCCAGCGTGACGAATTTGCCTCCGGGCAGTCGGGCCATTGAGTTCAAGGACATCTCCGGATGGACTAGGCCCGTGAATCAGGATGTGACGGTCATCGCGGGTCAGACGGCCACTGTCACGGGGACGTATGTTCAATTGCCGCAAACAGGCTCCATCCAGGTAACCATCGAACCTGCCGCTGCCCGCACCGCCGGAGCGCAGTGGCGGCGGGTGGGGACATCCACCTGGCGGAACAGCGGAGCCATGGAGAGTAGCATTCCCGTGGGCAGCCAGGCCGTTGAGTTCAAGGACATCAGCGGCTGGGTCGCCCCGGCCGCCCTGAACGTGACGATAGCAGCCGGTCAGACGGCCACGGCCACGGGCCGGTATGAGGAGCTGCCCGTTGGAATGAGCGACCGGCAGTGGCTGACTGCCTTCTACGTGGCCTACTGGGGCCGGGCCGGCGACCCCGGAGGGCTGGACTACTGGCTGTCCCTGATTGCACAACGTGCTTTGGACGTCCCGGCCGTGGCCGAGAACTTCGCCCTTTCCGTCGAGGCCAAGTCCATCTATCCGTACTTCAACTCCCCGCACACGGCCACGGACGCGGAACGGGCCCAGTTTCTGCTGGCCGTATACCGCAATCTTCTGAACCGGGAGGTGCCCAGCGATGATGAGGGTGTCGCGTACTGGGTGGGTGAGCTGCGCGAAGGGCGGACCACCCCGGGTGCGGTGATCGGGAACATCATCTACGCGGCCATCGAGCGGAATTCCACGGACTGGCTGACCATCTGGAACAAGATCCAGGTGGCTGAATATTTCACCCAGCGCTTCACGGCCAGCGGGAGAACGTGGACGAATGCGGGCCTGGACATGGCCCGGATGGCCCTGGTGGGGGTGACGCACAACACCCTTTCCGTGGGTGCCGGCAGAAAGAACGTAGATACACTGTTTACGCAAGGCATTGATCAGGATCATAACCCCGGTGCCACCTGGACCGACCCGGTCACGGGCATGGAATTCGTCTGGGTGCCGGAAGGGTGCTATCAGATGGGCTGCGGGGCGTGGGCGGACAGTTGCAGTGAAAACGAAAAACCGGTGCATGAGGTCTGCCTGGACGGGTTCTGGATGGGCAAGTACGAGGTCACCCAGGGCCAGTGGACCCGGATCATGGGCAGCAATCCGTCATATTTCCAGTCTGGCGACACCTATCCGGTGGAGCGGGTGAGCTGGAATGACGTGCAGGGATTCATCACGGCGTTGAATTCCCAAGGCTCCAGCACCTTCCGCCTGCCCACCGAGGCCGAGTGGGAGTTTGCCTGTCGAAGTGGAGGACGAGAGGAGAAGTACTGCGGCGGTGATGAGCTGGACAGCCTAGGCTGGTATTCTGGCAACAGCGGCGGCCGGACCCATGAGGTGGGGACCAAGACGGCCAACGGCCTGGGCATTTACGACATGTCCGGGAACGTCTGGGAGTGGGTATCGGACAAATATGGGAGCAACTACTATTCCGTGAGTCCTCGGGATAACCCTCAAGGGCCTTCGACGGGCTCTGACCGGGTGTATCGGGGCGCTAGTTGGTACGACAGCAATGGCGTCAAGCACTGCCGGGCGGCCAGTCGAAATCCCGTCCCGCCTGGCCGCGGGAACAACGATATGGGCTTCCGCCTTGCCCTCTCCCCAGGTCAGCAGAATTATACCTTGTCAGGTGATATGAATAAAGATTCTCGAACGCTGGGTGCGGATGATCGCATGTACATATATCTCAATGGCAATCTAATCTTTCAGCAAACAAGTTCAGGTTATTTCGGACCAGTTTCTTTTGTTGCAAAGCCAAACGATATCTTAAGAATTTACGTTGATGATTTTCAAAATGGCCGGTGCACTTCAATATCCGATGTATGGCTGCATTCTCCTGACGGTCTTCAACGCAAAAAGCTTGTCGATTCTTGGGGGTGTTGTGTTGTTGGATGTAATACAGAGTTTGACCAAAGATTAACTATTCAAGATTGGTAAGTAAGAAATTATGTATCCACATGTGTGTCCTGTGTCTACACGTTCGCACGAATGTCCGGCATGATAGCCGCAACCCGCGACGTTGTGCCAATCTGTCAGGGCGGCCACTGGGGGCCGCCCCTTCGGGATGTGTTGCTATGATACCGATGGGTATTGGAAAAATGACTGTCGCCGTTGATCCCTGTACCCGGTTCCTGTAAAGTCGATATAGCGTGGCTGGAATAAGGTTTTGGCATTACCTGTCGACCTGGGGGAGGCAAGATGCGGCGAAAGCTTCTGTGGGGCTTGGTTTGGTTGGTCGTTCTGAATTGGGCTGTGCCTGCCACGGCGCAGACCTGCGAGGACGGGCTGTGTCAGGAGGGTGCCGGCCCGCGGGGCAGTGTGCGCATTGTGGGGGGCAATGTGGTCAGGGACCCCGATGCGTATCCATGGATGATTTCCGTCGCAGCTGCCAATGTCGCGGACCTGTATGCGGCACATCAGTGCGGGGCGACCTTGATCAGCCCCACATGGGCCCTCTCCGCCGCGCATTGTTTCGTGGATGAGAAGACCGGCATTGTCAACGACCGCTATGATGTCGTTCTGGGGACCCTGTCCCTGAAGTCGCCTGCCCCGGATACCGAGCGCATCCCGATCGCGGAAGTGTTCATCCATCCCAAATACGACAGGGTCATCGACGACAATGATATCGCCCTGCTGAAGCTGGCGCGCAGCGCAACGAGAACGCCTGTCGAAAGTCTGGCGACCACGGCCCAGGATGCCGCCCCGGGGCTGATGGCCAAGACCATGGGCTGGGGCTGGACCCAGCCCCAGCCCCGGGCGTTTCGCTCCTACCCGTACGACCTGATGCACCTGGATCTGCCGCTGGTTGCCAATGATGTCTGCGCCCGGTCCATGCTTTCCGCGGAGAGCGTGGTGACCGAAAACATGCTTTGCGCCGGAACGGGCTTCGGCGGACAGGATTCCTGTACCGGAGACAGCGGCGGGCCGCTGGTGCGGTCCCTGGGGGCAGGAGGGCACATGCTCGTGGGCGTGGTCAGCTGGGGGGAGGGGTGCGCCCAGCCGGACAGTTACGGTGTGTACGCCAGGGTGTCCCGCTTTGTGGACTGGATCAACTTCCACGTCCACGGCGGCCTGACCATGGGCCAGTGGGTGACATCCTTCTATATCGCCTACTGGGGGCGGGCGGCGGATCCGGGCGGCCTGGACTACTGGCTGAACGAGGTGCATCGCGGCGCGATCGATGTGCCCGGCGTGGCCGAGAACTTTGCCTTGTCCGAAGAGGCCAAGGCCATGTACCCCTACTTCCAGGCGCCAAAGACGGCCACGGACGTCGAGCGCACGGCTTTTGTCCAGGCTGTGTACGCAAATTTGCTGAACCGCTCGGTTCCAGTGGACGACAAGGGCGTGCAATACTGGGTGGAGATGCTGCGCACGGGCCAGTCAAGTCCCGGCGCGGTCATCGGATATATGATTTACGCCGCGATCCAGGCCAATGCCACGGACTGGCTGACCATCTGGAACAAGATCCAGGTGGGTGAATACTTCACGCACCGTTTCGAGGCCAGTGGGCGGGTGTGGCAGGACAGCGACCTGGATCTGGCCCGGCAGGCGTTGGACGGGGTGACGGACGATCCGGATACGGTGGGTGCGGGCAGGAGCCGGGTGGATCTGCTGCTGCCGCAGCCGGGCGAAGGGCGCGGCGACACAGGCCCCCGCCTGGTTTCCTCCCCAGATCAGCAGCAGCGGGACGGGAGTGAGCGGTGAAGCAGGCAGATGCGAGCCGGGCAATGCGTACTGGAAGGCTGTGGAACAGGATAATCCCGTAGGGGCTGCCCCTTGTCCGGCCTGTGTTTACGCGGTTGTCCGGTTGCCCGGAAGATTGCCGCAATATTGCCGGAATCTCTCTCCGTGATTTATGATGGTGGAAGAACCATGATGGATGGTTTCTTTTCTTGATATTGTTAAGTATAGTTGGTGATCAATTATCTAAGAATGGGTATGATCCTTCATGCCCATTTCTGTTTTTTCGGCGGCGGTGTTTTGTATGATTTCAGAATATGCCTACAAGGCAGCCAATTCCAGCGGTAAAGTCCTTACCGGTGTGATGTCCGCCGATGGGGAGCAAGGGGTCGCCCTGGCCCTGCAGCGGCAGGGGTATGTACCCCTTTCCATCGCATCGGTTCATGCGGAGGCGCCAGTCGCGAGGAGCGGGCCGGGCGGTTTGTTGTCCGGAAAGATCTCGCTCCGCTCATTTTCGCTGGGGGCTGGGGGCGGCAGACCGAAGACCCGCGACCTGGTCATGTTCGCGGAAAATCTGTCTGTGTTGCTGCGAGCTGGTATTCCCCTGAACAAAAGCCTGACCGTGCTGATCGAACTCACAGAGAAAAAGCGATTTCAATCCGTAATCGCCAATGTTGCTGAGAGGATCAGGGAGGGAAGTTCACTGTGGCAGGCCTTGCAGGCCGAGGAAAACGCTTTTCCCCCGGTGTTCATCAATATGGTTCGGGCCGGGGAAGCGGGAGGGGTGCTGGATCTGGTCCTGGAGCGCGTGGCCGAGTACCTGGGCGGGATACAAGAACTCAAGGACTATCTTTTCTCGGCCATGATATATCCGGTCATACTGGCCCTGACGGCACTGGGATCCATTGTGGTCATGCTGACGGTTGTGGTTCCCCGCTTTGCCCAGATTTTTGCCGACTTGGGGGTGGCCATGCCCATGGCCACCCGGATACTGCTGGCCCTTGGAGCATTTTTTCAAAACTACTGGCTGGTGCTCTTGGTTGGTATCTTCGGAATTTTCCTGGGTTTTCGCGCTTTGATTCAGTCTGAATCCGGACACCGGAACTGGGATGCCCTGAAATTGCGCCTGCCCCTTTTGGGACCCTTGTTCAAAAAAATTGAAATTGCCCGGTTTGCACGAACCCTGGGCACGCTTCTGGGTAGCGGCGTGTCAATTCTCGCGGCCATGAACATTGTTCAAGGCGTTGTAATGAATCAGATGCTGCGTTCCGCGCTGAGCGATGTCTACGAGGACCTCAAGCAAGGGCGGATGCTGTCCTCCGCGTTACAGCGACATGCCGTGATTCCTCCGCTGGCGGTACATCTTCTGGGAGTGGGTGAAGAAACTGGAAATATGGAATCCATGCTGCGCAAATTGGCGGATATCTACGACAAGGAGACCCGGGCGGCGATCAAGTCATTCATCTCCCTCTTTGAACCGGCAATTATTTTGACAATGGGTTTGGTCATTGGCATGATGGTCGTATCGATGTTGTTGGCCATTTTCAGTGTGAATGAACTGGCCATGTGACTGATTCTGCTGTGCGTCTTTTGGGCTGATGGCTCCATCCCCACCTCCTGGTGGGAATGTCCGGAAGCTCCTGCCTCCCAGGCCCGTGACCGAGTCAACCAGGATTCTATCATCTGTCGTGAATTGTTTTTTTGTTGCGAATGGAGCAAATGAATATGTATCAAAACACGCCTGTAAGCCAACAAAAAGGTTTTACCCTGATCGAGTTGCTGATTGTCATGATCATTTTGGGCCTTTTGGCCTCTCTGGTCGGGCCGCGTCTATTTCAGCACGTGGGGCAATCCCGCCAGAACACGGCCAGGGCGCAGATTGAACTTCTGGGTACGGCTTTGGATGCCTACCGGCTTGATGTGGGGCGATACCCCACGACGGAGCAGGGTTTGGATGCCTTGCGCCGACAGCCGTCCGGTGTCGACCGTTGGCATGGTCCTTACCTGCCTCGGGATGTGCCTCTTGATCCGTGGGGAAACGAGTATGTCTACAAAAGCCCCGGCGACCATGGGCCGTATGACCTTTTTTCCCTTGGCGCGGACGGACGCCCTGGCGGCGAAGGCGAGGATGCGGACGTTCGGAGCTGGGAGAACTGACGTTTTCTGAACATCGATTTGGCATGAAATGCTGCACGACCGGCATGGCCGACGTATTGCCCTCACCCTCAACCAGACCACGGCGTTTGGGCTCCCTTGGGTTTACATTGATGGAACTGCTGGTGGTGGCCTTGATCATGGCCATGTCCATGGGGCTTTTTCTGGGGTATAACTTTCGCCAGCGGGACATGATTGAGCTCCGGACCACGGCGCGGGACGTGCACCAATTTCTGCGGGCGTCTCGCAATCATGCGCTTCTGGATGGGGAAGACAACCTCGGCCTGTACCATGTCCAAGAGCATGTCCTGCGAGCAACCTTGCGGGAACGGGTTTTGGCATTGCCGGAAAGGGTGGCCGTGGAATTGGACGCCGACGAGTCCCGGATGGTCGTTCCCGTGTCTCTCTTTTATGTCGACGGCTCGGCTGATCGCTCCCAGGTTGTTTTGCGGTTGGAAGATCGTATCATCAGGGTTGTGGTCGATCCTGTTCTTGGCGAGGTCAATATTGTATGGTGATGCGCAAATCTTCCGTAAATGTAAGTGCTGCTGAACCTGCTTCAAAGGCAGTGTCCGGTTTCTCCCTGATCGAAACCCTTGTGGCCTTGGTCATTGTGGCCATGAGCATCACCATTTTTTTTCAACTTTTTTCCGGTGGCATGCGACTGGAGTCCCGTGCCAGGGAGCTGGCCCAGAACCAGTTCACCGCCGGGAGGATATTTGATGCGCTGCAGCGTCTGGACATTCGGGATGCCGACTTTCCATGGCAGGGCGAGCATGAGGGCAAAAACTGGGAAATCCGAATCCTTCCGGTGGATGTTTTGGAAGAATCAATGGATGATGGTTTCGCGCTGCGCAGGGATCAGGAATTGTTTACCTTGGAATTCGTCTTGGATACCAGCAGCGGGCCTCCCACGAGACTGATCAGATATGTTGCCTTTCCCTTGAATTTTCTGCCGACGGACATTTTGGCCAGGATGCCCTAGCAGTGGAAGAGTCCTTGACTTCCGTCCACGCAATAATTCCAGGTGTGAGGAGCAAGAAAAGGTATCCGGACCCGTCCCGTCTCCGGCCCCTACGGACTGCACAGCAGACGTGCTGTGAGAGATCTTGCGGCTTTTCCCTGATTGAGCTGATCACGGCCATGACCATCACCGCCATGATCGTGATGATGCTGTATTGGGCTTTCGCCATGGGATCACGGGTTTGGGAAGTACAGGACATGCAGACGACCCAGGCCCAGCGAGAGGAGGCATTTTTTCGCCTCCTGGACCAGGATTTCAGGGGACTCGTTCCGTACACCTCCCGCTGGGAACGGGGCGTCACGGAGTTTTTTGCCGGAGGACCGACTGCCATATACTATGTAACACGTGGTGGATTTGGTGCCCAGGCCAGGGAGGGAAAGGCACTTTTTTTTGCATGTCTCTTTCTGGAGCCGAATCCTGAGGAAGGGTGGAATATGGCCCTCTACAAAGTGCCTGTTCCCGAGCCCGAACTGCTGGAGAACGTGCACGCGTTTCAAACAGGCGGCGATTTTGTCAGGCATGATTGGCTGCCGACCAATGCTATCCAGGAAAATGCCGTGGTGTTTTTGGAAAAGCTCAGCCATGCCGAGTTTTTCTTTGCGCCGGAGTCGCCACGACCACTCCGGGGAACGGAGGTTCCGGTGGGCCTGTTAGACGGATTTTCGGAGCAAAACGGATACACACAAGAGTGGTTAGGCCGCATTTTGCCCGGAATGGTTCTGGTTCGCTATGAATTGGGAGACCGGTTAACGGAAATTGCCCTTGTTCCTGGAATTGGTGCGATGTAACGGAATACCAGAGCATCGAACAGGATGGGCGCTACGGCTTAAGCATTGCGAAGAAGAGCGGCGCATGCCCTGGTGTGCCATGGACCCGGGTTGGTAAGAGGTGATTTTCCGAGTGGTAAACCGTCTGAAATCCCCAAAAGGATTCGTGCTTCTGGCTGTCTTGTGGGTCACGGCTCTGCTCTCCATGTTCGCCTTGAACTATTCCACCGAGGCTCGCTTGAAAGGACTTTCCGTGCAGGTCAGCAGAGATCTTGCCCAGGACAGACTCCTGTTGCTTTCGGCCCTTGAGTTGGGGCGTCATGAGTATTTTCTTTATCTGGCCAACAAGGGCGTGCTGGAAGACAAGGATTTCATGGAATGGATTACCGGGCGGCCATTGGATTTGTTTCACCCACGTTACGAACCCCGCCGGGTGGAGGTTGCCGGCCACCCCGCTCTGGTGGCCGTGGTCTCAGAAGCCGGGCGGCTCAATGTCAACACCATTTCTCAGCCCCTGTTGGAACGTATTCTGGTGGCCTGCGGCGTGGAGCCCGGACGGCAAACCACGATAATCGTCAATTCGCTGCTGGATTGGCGGGATCATGACGATCTGCACCGCCTTGATGGTGCTGAATCAGACTATTACCTTGGACTGGATCGTCCCTATCATGCCAAGAACAGCGATCTGCAGAGCCTGCAAGAGCTGCTTCTGGTCCGGGGTATTGAGCCGGAACTCTTCCACGGCACGGAAGATCATCCTGGCCTGGCTGATTTCCTGAATGTATCGGGACAAAATTTGCGGATGGACATCAATAGCGCCTCACCGCAAGCCTTTCGCCTTGTTGAAGGGTTGCCTGATGAAGTTGTCCAGAACATAGTCGCAATGCGCCAAGATCGACCCATTGCAGACATGGATACCGTGATGGAAATCGTTCCTCAAGCGTTTACGAGTCAATTCCTTGACCTTTTTGGGATCAAGGAAGGCCAAAGGGCAATCATTCGAGCTGCGCTTGTTCAAGAAGACGAAACAATTGGCCGGTGGATGGAACTTGATGTGGACGCCCTTGATTGATGGGTAATCTGCTCAACAAATGAGGTCACTGCAAAAAGTCCCTTTTCCCGCGAAAACGTATGATGTGATTTTGCTCAACACCTTGGAAAGACTGGATTCCGGCTTTCGTCGGAATGACGAATTTCAAGGTTTTGCGACTTTCTGCAGTAACATCACAAATAATATGGTGTTGCCTATATGCGACTTGCTGCTCTTTTCTCGCCGGCCAACGTACTTCTTTTTCTCTTCCCTGGGAAAATATGCGGATACCGCTACTACAGTTTGTTCGGCGGGAGAGGTGGGGCTTACGCTGAAATTCCAGCACCAGAAGCAACAGCTGAGGATATTCGTGAGTTGCGCAACAGATTAGGGTGTCGCCCTGAAGACGTCTGGGGCGTGGGACTGCCGCTGAACGATTTCTTCATGGTCAACCTTCAGCTTCCGCTTGCGGCACGGGATGATCTTGATCAAGCTGTGCAGTACGCGTTGATGCGTCACCTGCCTTTTGACGTTGGCCGGTTCGCTGTCAGTTGGATGCCCACTGCCTGGGAAGACAAGCATATCAAACTGACGGCTTTGGCCATTCCCAGGCATGAATTACGTGATTCCTTGGGCATTGTTGACGATTTGCCGGTGGCCGTGGCCTTCCCAGCGCTCTTTGGCTTTGCCGTGCTACATGGCCAGGATGGTTTGTACATGACTGGAGATGGGCACCAGCTGGAAACGGTCTGCATGTCCAGAGGCAAACCGGTTTTTCAGCATTGGGCCGCGACGAAACCAGAACAGACTGGTGTGGCAATCGATGAGGTCAAAAGCCTGCTGGACAATCTCGCACCTGGGGTTGATCGCGTCTTTCTTTGCAATGGCCGAGACAAATTGGAATCGATTACCTCGCACCTAGGGCTTGCCGGTTCATCTGCCCATGTGGCTGCGGTGTCCGAGTTGCGGCCACCTCGCGACCTGGCCACGCTTCCTGGGGGGATTTGTCACAATGTGGAACGGGCCAGACAGCGGGACCGCCGGTTGAGTTGGTTGCAAGGCGCAACCTTGGCCGTACTTTTACTGAGCATTGCGAGTATTCCAGCAGGCAAGATGTCCGGCAAAGCCATACGAGTCAATGCATTGGAACAAAAAATTGACGCTATCCGTCCAGAGGGCGAACAAGTTTTTGCCCTGCGCGACCAAAATGAAAACACTATCCTGTTTTTGCGTGATTTAGAGGCATTTCTCAGCAGCCAAACCAGAATGTCGGACTTGTTGCTGGAAGCAACCTTGCGTTTGCCGAGTTCAACCTGGCTGACTTCCCTGAACTATTCTGGACAGACTTTGCGAATCCAGGGACTGGCGGATTCCGCGGCGACAGTGATAGAGGCATTGGAAAATTCTCCTCGGTTTCGGGAAGTGCGTCTTGAATCTCAGGTCACGAAATCTGGAGACAAGGACACGTTTCATATTTCCGCCTCGCTGGAATTTTAACCGCGCTGTGCATACTTCAACGTTATGTTCGTTCATTCAGCTCATTGTATCCAAAGGGCGCTTGTCAGCCCGACTCAACGAAAGCGAGTATTGTTGGCGATAACCGCCCTGCTCGGCATAACCTTGTTTGCGAGTTTTCTTTGGTCGGCCGTTACGGAATATGATCGAAAACTCGATCAACGTCTGGAAATACGTTCAATGGAGTATCGCAACCTCCAGCAACTGATTTCCAGCGAGGACCATTTTGCCGATCAGGCTGAATACCTCCAGGCATTTCTCGAACGCCTGACCCGTGATCATCTGGTCAGGGCAGCCTCCCCGCCACTCTCTGAAGCCATGTTTCAGAATATCGTCAACGATCTGACCAGCGCTCACCAGGTTGATGTCGTCAGTATGCGCATGATGCCTCGCTCCGACCGTGACGGTGTCGTATTGTTACGGCTGGCCATCACCGCCAGAGCCGATATCAATGCGATCAGGGATTTTTTGCTGGCTGTGGAAAACAACCCTCGGATGCTTTTTTTCGAAGAATTGGAGATCAGACAAATCAGCCAAAATGAACGGCGATTTTACCATTTCAATGCCCATCTTGCCGCAGTAACCAAACATTGATTCATCCAATGCACATACCCCCTCGTCTTCTCACTGCCGGAGCCATGATGGTTCTGGCGGTACTGTTTCTGATTACAGGATTTTTTGCCTTTCGGGCTGAGTCCCGCAATTCCCTGCCCAGCCAAAGACAGGCTTTACCTGAAACGCCGCTCCTGGCAGAAGGGTTTGAAGGTTTTCTGACCAGAAACAGCGGTGGGGCTGTCGATGCCTTTATGCCCATCGTTGAAGACAATCTTTTCTCACCGGATCGACGTCCGTGGGTGCCACCCTTGTCCGCAACGCCCTCCCCTCCGCCTCCAGTCGCGCCGCCTCCACCAAGGGTTTCCAATATTCGGCTTTATGGCACCCAGGTGACAACTCAGGAAAAAATTGGTTTGTTTTATTTTGGAGACCTTCCTGGCAGAAACAAGCACCGAATGCTTCGCGAAGGGGAATTTGTCTGGGACGGCGAAGAGGCAGAAGGCAGGCAGGTTTTTCAGGTTGTCACTATTGAAAGGTCGAAAGCAACCCTGGTTGACTCCGCCGGACGTTCGTTTGATATTGGATTGTTCGATCACTCTCACGGCCCAGCGCGTGGTGATACTCCGCCATTATTCACACAACAGGGGCCGACGATCATCACATCTGTTCCGGCACGCCCTCGTGAACCCGCTTCAGCTCCCCACGCCACCCCAGCATTATCTACGGATAGCCCCACTGAACCAGGTGAGCGTCCCTTGGAAGGGACAGGGGGGGGAAGAGTGGAACCGCCCCCCCTGGAAACAGAGCAAAGTTCACATCCTCCTCTGATCCCCATCCAGAATCATGAGGAGATGGAGCAACTTGTTGAAGAAGGAAAGATGCGCAAGATAATGACCCCGTTTGGTCCAATTTACCGCCCGATTCCCCAGCCATCACCATGAACAGATTTCTTTTTGTATTATTTTCCAGCATGTTGTGTGCATCATGTGCGTTTATGGAGCCGTCAATTCACGAGCAGGCTCCCCCGCCTGTCACCTTGCAAGGCAAAAGCAAAATCGAAGCAGATATTGACATGGATCGGGCACTGTTTCCCGAGGAGGATCGGCAGGCCCAGGTTGAGAAACTTTTACGCGAATTGGATGCAAGCAATCAAATTTTCAGCCGGCGTCTCCAACAAGTGCTTGAAGCTGATTCTCCCGGAGATGCACCGGTTCACCACTCATCAGTGAAACGTAACGGGGATCTTGTAGAGGTCAGTTTCAATTTTCACGATGCCGATCTCGTTGAAGTGGTTCGGCTCTTCATGCACCTGCTGGATGACGACTATCTCCTGCATCCCGGTGTTAGCGGGAGGGTTTCCCTGTCCGTGGAGGATGCCTTTCATCGGGATCAACTCCTTGATCTGCTCGAGGGTGTATTGCGTATTCACGGTGCAGGGATCATTTCCTCCGGGCGCATTTGGGAAGTGATGCCTCTGTCCGAAATGCCCAGTCATGTTGGAAGCGATCGCTTGATGCTTTTCGGCGAGAATGCGTCGCCGGTCAGGGGGCAAATCATCCAGGGATATCGATTATTTTTTATTTCGGCTCAGGAGATGTCGAACATTCTGGCCCCCTACCTTTCCAATGGAGCTCATGTCTTTGCCGAGGAGCATCGTGGGGTTCTGCTTGTATCAGATTTCCCACATGTTCTGAGCAAGGTGACTCGCCTGATCGAGGTGTTTGATGTCAGCGAATTCGCAGACATCAAGGTTGGGGTCTTTTCCCTGCGGTACATGGATGCGGCTGATGCCGTCCCGAAGCTTGAAGAAGCAGCAAAAGCTTTTGGCCTCAACCTGGAACGGGGAGGGCCACGCTCCCGCGTTGCTTTTTTGCCTTTGGAGCGGACAAATACCGTTGTGGTGTTGGCCAGGAATGAGCAGGTGGTCGAATTGATGGACGCCTGGATCACTCAGATGGATTTGGAAATACCTGAGATACTGCTAGAGCAGCATGGTGAGAATATTTTTGTTTACTTTGTCCAGCATGGAAGGGCCGCGGACATAGCCAAATCCCTGACCAGCCTGTTTTCAGGAGGAGGCAGTCAACTGCGATCCATGGGGATGGAGCACCAATCTTCCCATGGAGATTCTTCTTCGCCGACTTCCGGCTTGTTCGGGCAGGGCGGGGATAGGGCCTCAGGTGCAGAAAGTGCAACGAAATCTCCAACTGGCTCTTTACCCAGTGATGTGACGTTTGTGGTCGATGAGCCCAATAATGCCATTTTGATCCGTAGCACTAGTGCGGAATATGCCAGAATACTCGCGGTGATCGAGCAGTTGGATCAGTATCCAAAACAGGTGCTTATCGAGGTGGTCATCGCTGAAGTCAATTTGAGTGAGGATGTCAGGCTGGGAGTCGAATGGCAGTATCTTTTTGACATGCAACGTGACTATACTTTTGGGAGTGTTGCCTTGGACTCGCAACTGGGGGCAATCGGAGCAGCGACGAATCCCCCTTTGATAGGCTCGGGACTGTCCTATATGGTGCAGAGCTCAAATATATTGAAGGCCAAATTGATGGCTCTTTCCAGGTCAGGAAATGCACAGATTTTGTCTACGCCAACCCTGCTGGCGTCTGATAATCAAGAGGCGACCATCAATATCGGCAGAGAAGTACCCATACCAACGTCGACAAGAAGGAGAATTGACGATGTAACCACGACGGAGACACTTGAGACCTCAATACAATACAGGAATACGGGAATCATCATGAAAGTCACGCCGCAGATCAATAAGTACGGCATGGTTCGGATGAATATTTCACAGGAAGTCAGTGAACTGATTAACGAACCTGTTCGGGGGGTGGACGCTCCGAGCATCTCGACCCGAAACGCGCAAACCACGGTATCCGTGAACGACCAGCAAACCATCGTCATCGGTGGGCTGATTCGCCAGGCACAAAACAACGCCTTCTCAGGTATTCCTGGTTTGAACCGGATTCCTGTGTTAAAATATCTTTTCGGGTATAGCTCCAAAATGTTTGAGAACAGTGAGCTGATGATTTTTATCACGCCCCATGTCATTCTCAATGAACCGGACAGCCAGTTTATTACCCGAGATTTTTTAAATCGTCTTGAACAAATCAAGGCCGGAATGCATTGATTATGAATACAGGTTAGCAGACTTTTTGCCTCCCCCCAAAGGATGTTACTGCAGAAAGTCGCAAAACCTTGAAATTCGTCATGCCGGCGAAAGCCGGAATCCAGTCTTTCCTGGGTGTTGAGCAAAATCACATCACACGTTTTCGCAGGGAAAGGGACTTTTTGCAGTGACCTCCTAAAGGACTCTGTTGCTGCAAAAATTCCAATCTCTCACAAATGAAGAGCTGCCCTTCGACCTCGGTTCGATTGCCAAAACGTAACTTGTTGAACAAATTCCATAAGCCTGAAGGAAGAAAACTGTTCATCGAGCATCCAGTTCAAGCTTCTGAAAACCATGCTCGGGATGTCCAGTTGTTCCGCTGTTGGTGTGGAGGCGTGCTTCTGTCATTGCGGACGCTGGACACTTCCAATGGAACGGTATCATGCCATGTCCAAAATCGTTGAACTCCTTGTCGAGCGCAAATTCGTTTCCCGAAAGGATGTTGAGCGCGTTTTAAACGCTCACGATGGCTCGGAGTCGTTTCACCGCCTGCTCATTCGTTCCGGTTTGATATCCGAAGACGATTTTTTGGGGCTGACGGCTTCTGAATTCGGTTATTCTCTTTTGGAGAGCTTTCCAAAAGACTTCGATCCGGCGCCATTCGTCGAACTGTCTCCGTTGTTCATGGACGAGCACTCATTCCTGCCGTTGAGCATAAGCCCGGAGGAACTGCGTGTCATCGTCAACGACCCCTTCGACTATCTTGTAATTGATGCGTTGAAGAAAATATTTCCAGACCGACGGTACATTTTATTTCTGGCCAGGAAAGAACACGTGAAGGGGTGGGTACATCAATATTTTCATGATGTTTCTGTAAGCAGAGGGGAGACAAGGCTTGCGGAGGACGAGCGAACCCTTCCAGGGGCCATCGAAGATATCGAACAGATGCGGGATTTGGCGTCTGAGGCCCCGGTGATCAGAAAGGTAAATCAGATTTTGACGAGTGCAGTCGAACAAAGGGTCAGCGACATCCATTTCGAACCATTTGAGGACAGAACGAGGGTGCGTTTTCGATTGGATGGAATTCTCCGAGAGTTCCTTGAATTGCCCATCCAACTGCACCAGGCAGTGACCACCAGGATCAAAATCATGGCCAAGCTGGATATTGCCGAGCGGCGTTTGCCTCAAGATGGTCGGATCAGGATCAAATTGGCCGGCAAGAATATCGATCTGCGGGTTTCCAGCCTGCCAACCATGTTTGGAGAGGGCATTGTCATGCGCATTCTGGAGCGTGACAGCATCTCCTTCTCCTTACAAAAACTGGGCTTTCCACAACGAGAGTTGGTGCTGTTTGAAAGTCTGATCCGGTATCCCCATGGCATTATCCTGGTGACCGGGCCAACGGGTAGCGGCAAAACGACAACTCTTTACGCAGCCTTGAGCTCAATCAACTCACTTGAAAAAAAAATTATTACTGTTGAGGATCCAGTGGAGTACGAGCTGGATGGAATCAACCAGATCCAGGTCAATCCCAAGGCAGGTCTGAATTTTGCTTCGGGGCTACGTTCCATTGTTCGCCAGGATCCTGATGTGATTCTTGTCGGCGAAATCCGGGACAAGGATACAGCGGACATCGCCATCCAGTCCGCATTGACCGGCCACCTGGTGTTTTCCACCTTGCATACCAACGATGCGGCTGGGGCTTTGACGCGATTGATGGAGATCGGTGTCGAAGACTACCTTCTTTCCTCGTCTGTTCTCGGCGTCATGGCGCAAAGGCTGGTTCGAATTCTTTGCTCCAACTGCAAGCAATCCCGGCCGCTCGATGCGCTCTTGATGCAAAAATTCAACCTGCCGCCAAATGGACTTGAGGGAAAGAACGTATACCAACCTGTCGGCTGCGAGCAGTGTAATATGACGGGTTACCGGGGGCGCATTGCCATCTTCGAGCTGCTCATGGTCAATGATCAGATTCGAGACTTGATTCTGCTAAACAAGAGTTCTGCGTCGATTCGTGAGGAGGGGTGTCGAAACGGCATGAGGTTGCTCAGAGAGGACGGCCTGGAAAAAGTCATCCAGGGGGTGACATCAATGGAGGAAGTTCTGCGAGTGACAGGGGCATCCGTTCAATATGTGGATTGATGACTATGCAAATTATTTTGTAACTATTCAGTTCATCCGGCGGATGGTCATTCACCTGCACTGGATTCCGGCTTTCGCCGGAAAGACTTATCGAGGCAAACTGCATCTACATCAGTCATACCGGTGAACGCCGGTATCCAGATCTTTTTGGCGGATTTGCTGAATAGATACTTTTGATTCAACTTCAATGATCCTGACTATGCGTGATGTTACTGCAGAAAGTCGCAAAACCTTGGAATTCGTCATTCCGGCGAAAGCCGGAATCCAGTCTTTCCAAGGTGTTGAGCAAAATCACATCACACGTTTTCGCGGGAAAGGAGACTTTTTGCAGTGACCTCACACGTTGCGCCATGAGAATCCGGAGTATCCGGCTCATATATTATTTTGAGCAGGGGGCATGTAGTTGATATGATGCCACGTTACTGCTCCCGAAAGGCCGTGCGCAGGCCGGCGGTGACCGGTTCCATGATGTATTGCAGGATCGTGCGGGGGTGGGTTTTGATGTAGACTTCCACGGGCATGCCCGGGGTGAGTAGGGCCGGGTCACCGAGGGCCGCGACCAGGGAGTCGCGGTCAATGGCAATGCGGGTTACGAAATGCGGAAAGTTGCCATGGGGCGTCTGGGTGGTCAGGCGGTCCGCGGAGACGTAGGTCACCGTGCCTTGGGCCCGGGGGGTGGTGCGCTGTTTGAACGCGGTGAGTACCAGTTCGGCCTGATGGCCGACATGCACGTCACTGACCCGGTGCACGTCCACCTGGGCTTCCACGATCAGGGGCATCTCCCCGGGTACGATGTCCATCAACGGCTCCCGGGGGGCGATGACCCCGCCGGGGGTGTGCACGTTCAAGCCAACCACGATGCCGTCGTCCGGGGCAATGATTTCCAGACGGCGGGCCTGGTCGATGGTCGGGCGGCGCCGATCCTCCAGCTCGAACAGTTCGCTCTGTGTTTCGCCGAGCCTTGTCACGGCCTCCTGCATGTACTGGGTGTTCAGATCCTGGATGCGCAGGCGCAATTCAGCGATGCGTTCCCGGGTCTGGGCCTGCTCGCCAACGAGCTGTTCCTGACGGGCCCGGTGCCCGTCAAGGGAGCGCGTCAGCTCCATGATGTGCGAACGCTCCAGGTAGCGGCCTTCCAGGAGGATGGTCTTGGACTCGATCTCCTCGGTCAGCGAGGCGATGATCCGCTGCACGGCCACGGCCTGTTCCTCCAGGCTGCGGACCAAAACCTGAAGCTGCTCAATCTGGGTCTGGAGCAGCCCGATCTGGCCTTGCAGGGCGGAACGGCGGGCCTGGAAAATTTTGTTCTCCCCTTCCATGATTGCGGCCACATTGATGTTGAAGGCGCGGTCCTGAAGCTCCTGGGGCCAGGAAATTCTGGAGGCCCGGTCCCGTTCGGCTTCCAACCGGGCCTTGACCGCCAGGAGGTGGTCGCGCTGGCCCTGTTGCAGGTCGTACGCCGCGCTGACCTGCTCGGCTTCCAGGCGGATGAGTACCTGCCCGCGACTGACCCGGTCCCCGTCACGGACCAGGATTTCCTTGACAATGCCGCCTTCCAGATGCTGGACGGTGCGGCGGTTGGAGTCCACCTTGACCTCGCCCTGGGCAATGACCGCCGCGCTGATGGTCGCCGTGGCCGCCCAGACGCCCAGGCCACCGAAAAAGAGCAGAATGATCACCAGCCCGGCAATGATGATCGGCCGGGTGTTGTCGGATGGCGCAGCGGGTTCGGTACTGGGTTTTGACGAAGTGGGGAGTGTGTAATGTGGCATGTTGGGTTTGTTGGGTTTTTTGGGTTTATTGGGTTTGTGGGGTTTTTATTTTTCCGTTTTCGAGTTGGATCACGGTGTCGGCCATTTTGAGGATCCAGGGGCGGTGGGATATGAGCAGGATGAGGTTGCCTTTGCCTCTGGCGGCAGTGATGGCCTGGGCCAGGGCCTGGCGGCCGGCGTCGTCCAGGTTGGCGTCGGGTTCGTCCAGGACCAGCAGTCGCGGGTTGCCGTAGAGGGCCCGGGCCAGGGCGATGCGCTGGCGCTGGCCCGCGGAGAGATTGACCGCCCGGGGGGCCACCGGGGTGTCGTAGCCCTGGGGCAGGCGCAGGATCAGGTCATGGGCGCCGGCAGCCTGGGCCGCGGCCACGATGCCCTCGGCATCCTCGTCGCTCATCCGCCCAATGTTCTGCCCCACGGTGGCCGGGAGGAGTTCCACGTCCTGGGGCAGGTAGCCGATCAGGGCGGTGCGCTGCGTGTCGTTCAGGTTGGTCAGGTCGTGACCATCCAGCTTAAGCAGACCGGACTTGGGAGGGTGCAGGCCGACCAGGGTGTCGGCCAGAGTGGTCTTTCCGGCACCACTGGGACCCACCAGGGCCATGATCTGTCCGTGTTTTTGCCCGTGGTTCTGGCTGGGGGCAAGGGACAGATTGATGTCCGTCAGAATCGGCCGATCGTGGAGATGCAGATGGAGGCCGTGCACTTGCAGCCCGGATGTAGCGGATGTGGTGGATGACGACAGGACCATGTCTTGAGGCAGGCTTGGGGTCTGGCCCTGGGAAAGCTGGTCCATGGGGACCGGGTGGGTGTCACGGTCTTGCTTTGGCAAATTCTGGTTCAAACGTCCCGCGGCCAGTCGGGCTTCCTGGAACTGCCGCCATCCGGCCAGGATCAGGTCCAGGGGCTGAAGGGCCTTGCCCATCATGATCGAGCCGACGATCATCACTCCGGCGGTGATCTCGTTGGCAATCACCAACACCGCTCCCACGCTGAGGATCACGGCCTGCAGGCCCATGCGCAGGGATTTGGTCATGGCCGCGCTGAGCCCGGTGCGGTTGTGCACCCGTGTTTCCAGAGCCAGATCAAGGTTTCCGCTGCGTTGCCATCGGTTCACGATGTCCGGGAGCATGCCCATGGCCGAGACGGCATGGACATTGCGCTGGGCCGTGCGCAGGATGGTCGCGGCCTGGGAGGCGGAAACCGCGGCGTCTCGGGCTGCCCTGCGAGTCAATGACTCGTTCACGAACAGCAGGGCGAACAGCAGCACCGCCCCGGCCGTGGAGACCATGCCGATCACCGGGTGGAGCAGGAACGTCACGGCCAGGTAGATGGGCAGCCAGGGCAGGTCGAAAAAGGCGAAAATTCCCGTCCCCCCCAGAAACGACTTCACGGCGTTGAGGTCCGCGGCGCCTCGCTCGTAGCCCGGGGTTCCGGGCAGGCCCTTGGGAGTGAACATGGTCTTGAGGACAGGATCGCCCATGCGCTGGTCCACCTGGTTGCCCAGGCGCACCAGCAGCCGGGAGCGCAACCCCTCCAGAACCCCCATGACCGTCAGGGCCACCAAGGCGGCCAGGGTCACGAAGATCAACGTGGCCTCGCTGCGTCCGGTGAGCACCCGGTCGAAGATCTGAAGCATATGCAACGGCACGGCCAGACTGAGCACGTTGATGAACAGGCTGAAGAAAAAGGCCGTGGCGTAGATGGGGAGCAGGGCTTTGGGGATGAAGCGGAACATTTTTTGGGTTTTTTGGGTTTATTGGGTTTGTTGGGTTTGTTGGGTTTGTTGGGTTTTTTGGGTT
>REDL01000022.1 GCA_007693505.1 Desulfovibrionales bacterium
ATTAAGGCCCTTTTTCGTGAAACAGATCGTCAATTCAAAGAAACGGATCGAAAATTCAAGGAAACGGACCGAAAGATCTCCAGTCTGGGCGACCGTCTAGGCGAATTTGCCCAGGAAATGGTCCGGCCTGCCGTGGTTCAGTTGTTTCAGGACCGGGGCTACGATGTTCATGTCGTGTCGCCCAATGTCAGCATTCAGCGTGATGGCGAGGCCATGGAAATCGATTTGCTGGTCACCAACGACAATGTGGCCTTGGTCGTGGAGTGCAAGAGCCGGCTCGGGGTGGAGGACGTTCTGGAGCATCTCTTGCGACTGGAAAAAATCAAACGGCTGATGCCCAGGCTTCGGGACAGCCGAATCCTGGGCGCGGTGGCCGGAATGGTGGTTCTGGACGAGGCAGCCCGGTACGCCTATCGTCAGGGTTTGTTCGTCCTGGCCCAGAGTGGCGATGCCGTGATCATCCGCAACGACGAACAGTTCCAGCCCAGGGAATGGTAGGGAAGAAAATAGCTATGATGAATGCCATGCAGCACCATGATGCCGACTTTGCGCAACGAATCGCAACCCGGTCCATGACACGGCGGGACTTTATGTGGTTGGCCACTGTGGGGACCGCCGGTATGGCCACTGGCTGCGCCGTCAATCCGGTCACTGGACGGCAGCAGTTTATGCTCATGTCCGAGGCCCAGGAAATCGCCCTGGACCAGCAGCACTCGCCGCACCAGTTTTCCGCGGATTATGGTGCGGTACAGGACATCCGGCTGAACGAGTACATCACTACGGTGGGAGAAAGTCTTGCAAGCTCGACGCACCGTCCGCACATGCCGTATACGTTTCGCTGCGTGAACGCGACCTACGTCAACGCCTACACGTTTCCGGCCGGCAGCGTGGCCACCACGCGAGGGATCATGCTGGAAATGCAGGACGAGGCGGAACTGGCCGGACTTTTGGGCCATGAGCTGGGCCATGTCAACGCCCGGCATACCGCCGCGCGGATGTCCACGGGAGTCTTGACCAGCATGCTGCTGCTGGGGGGGGCAGTGGTCTTGGCCTCCCAGGGCGAAACCTGGGGGGCGGTGGCAGCCGGGCTTGGCGGGGTGGCTGCGGGAGCGCTTTTGGCCCATTACAGCCGAAGCGATGAGCGTCAGGCGGACAACCTGGGCATGGAGTACATGACCAGAGCCAACTATAATCCAGATGGCATGGTCGGCTTGATGGATGTGCTCCGGAAAATGCAAAAGGATAGGCCTTCAGCCATTGAGATGATGTTTTCCACCCATCCGATGAGCGATGAGCGCTATGAAACCGCCGTCCGGGAGGCCAATACCACATTCCGACATGCCCGGAACCAGCCGGTTTACCGGGAGCGGTACATGGATCATACTGCGGGGCTGCGGCGGATCCAAGGGGCCATCGAGCAGATGCAGGAAGGCGAAAAGCTGATGCGCCAGGAGCGATTGCCTCAGGCGGAAAGCTCCCTGGATGACGCCCTGCGCCAGGCTCCGGGGGACTATGCCGGGCTGGTGATGATGGCCAAATGCCAGCTGGCCATGGACCGACCGCAACGGGCCGAATTTTTTGCCGACAAGGCCCGGAATATCTATCCCACCGAAGCACAGGCCCACCATGTCAGCGGTGTGGCCAAGCTGAGCCAGAAGCGGTTCGAAGAAGCCTTCGAGCAGTTTGATCAATATGAACGTCTTCTCCCTGGCAACCCGAACACGATTTTTTTGAAGGGATTTTCCCAGGAAGCCATGGGCCGCAGAACGCAAGCTGCCCAGGAGTACCGGCGTTTTCTGGAGAAAGTACGCCAAGGGGAAAAAGCCGAATACGCCCACGGACGGTTGGTGGAGTGGGGGATGCTCTAATCCGAAATCACGAAGAACTCGTTTTTGAGCGAGGATTCTTCTGGAAGAGTGGCGTGGTCCCGGCATGAGATCCAACTGTACCCAACCACCTCAACAGGACTCCCACCCATGCCCCGTCTGTTGATCATTGCCGGGTTGCTGCTCGTCGCAGTCGGTCTGGTCTGGCACTTCGCTCCCTGGCTGCTGAACTGGTTCGGCAGGCTGCCCGGCGACATCCGTTACGAGTCAGAGCGGACCAGGTTCTTTTTCCCGATCACCTCCATGCTTATTGTCAGTATTGTCGTGTCGCTCCTGCTGAACCTGTTTCGACGGTAGCGGGAGTGTTCATTTTTCCGGCCAGAATTCTCAACCACACGGGATGCAATCCAGGATGCAACCCAGGATGCAGCCCAGGATGCAATCATGAATACAAGGCAACGTGACCGCGCCCAGGGATGTCTGCTGGGCCAACTGGTCGGGGACGCTCTGGGCAGTCTGGTGGAATTTCAGAATTCGGACCAGATCCAGCGGGCCTATCCACAGGGGGTGCGGGAGATGGCTGACGGCGGGACGTTCAATACCCTGGCCGGACAGCCCACGGACGACTCCGAAATGGCCCTGGCCCTGGCTCGAACCCTGGCGGACCAGAACGGGTTCAACGTCCAGGCCGTGCGGGCCGCTTACCAGAACTGGCTAGATTCTGAGCCCTTTGACTGCGGAGGGACCATCAGGACAGGTCTGACTGGACATCCGGATTCGGAAAGCCAGGCCAATGGGGCGCTGATGCGCATCAGTCCCCTGGGTATTTTCGGCGCCAACCATGGGCTGGAGCAGGTAGCTGACTGGGCGGTTCAGGATGCCATGCTGACCCACCCGAACCCGATCTGTCTGCAGATCAACGCTCTGTTCACCATGGCCATCGCTCACGCCGTGCGCACCGGAACCGGGCCAAAGGACCTGGTCCATGAGATGCTCCAGTGGGCGGAGGCAATGGATGCCGATCCAATCCTGTTCCGGGTGATCAAGGCTTCCATCAACATGCCGCCACGAAATTACACCCAGCAGCAGGGCTGGGTGCCCATCGCCTTTGGCAACGCCGTCTGGCAATTGCTCAACGCCCCGTCCGTGGAGGAGGGCATCGTGGACACGGTGATGCACGGCGGGGATACGGACACCAACGCGGCCATCTGCGGGGCGCTGATGGGCGCGGTTTTCGGCCTCTCCGCCATCCCCGAGAGATGGCGGGAAACCGTCCTGGCCTGCCGCCCGGAACAGGGCCGTCCGGACGTGCACCGTCCGCGTCCCATGGAATATTGGCCCGTGGAAGCCCTGGACCTGGTGGATCGCCTCATCCAATAGATCTTTGACAGGGCTACGTCAAAGTTTTCTAACCTTTTGATATATTGAAAAGCGCCTTGCCCACTGGCTTTTTTCTTAACAAGGTGCTAAGTTCTTGGCCATGAATCTGGAGCCAAGAATCCTTCCCCGCTCATCCCCTCTCATTGTTCGTCTTGCCTTCCCCAGTGAACTGGATCGCTGGAGAGCGTTGATGCGCGAGCACCATTATTTGGGTTTTGAGCGGATCGTCGGTAAGTCGCTCCACTATGTCGCCACTTTCGAAGAGCAATGGGTAGCATTGCTCGGTTGGGGATCGGCAGCTTTGAAGTGCTCTGCACGAGACCGTTTTATTGGTTGGGACAAACCCTTGCAGTTCAAACGGCTGCACCTGATCGCCAACAACGTACGCTTTCTCATTCTGCCGGGATGGAACATACCCAACTTGGCCTCCCGTCTTCTCGCCTTGAACGTAAAGCGTCTGAGCCCGGATTGGCTACGTTTCCATGGACATCCGGTTCTTCTGGCGGAAACGTTCGTTGACGCCGACAGATTTCGAGGAACATGCTACCGAGCCGCTGGCTGGCAGACCTTGGGAGCGACCAAAGGATACTCCAAATCCAACAAAGGTTATTGGCATAACGGACGGCCCAAGCTTGTCTTGATCCGTCCCCTTGTTCCTCATGCCGCGTCACGCTTGGCTGCGCCGTTCGTTCCGGCCGCAAATCAAAACTTCAAGGAGGGAACTTGGATGATTGATGTCAATCGGCTGCCCCTGCAATCAGAAGGGGGACTGATCGACATACTCCGCACCATTGTCGATCCACGCAAGCCTCGTGGAGTGAGACATCCTGTCGTGACCATCGCCGCAATCTCGGTTTGTGCTGTCCTTTCCGGTGCCAGAAGCTTTCAGGCGATTGCGGAGTGGGCGCAGACCTTGGGACGAGACACCTTGCGTCAGCTCGGATCAAAGCACCGATCTCCACCTTCGGAACCGACAATCCGACGCACGTTGCAAAAGTTGGACGCCGCTGAAGTGGACACGAAAGTCGGGCAATGGCTGGCCGGGCTTTGCCAAAAAGATGGGCGCGCTATTGCCATTGACGGCAAAACCTTGCGCGGTGCGCATGATTTCGGAGAAAAACCGCCTCATTTGCTCAGCGCCGTCCTGCACCAGGAGGCTGTGGTCCTCGGGCAGATTAACGTCAATGACAAGGAGAACGAAATGAAAGCGTTACCTACCCTGCTTGATGAAATGCAGTTGCAGGGGGCCGTGGTCACCCTTGATGCAATACACACGCAACGCAAAACAGCTCGTATGCTTGTTGAGGAGAAAAAGGCGGACTATGTCTTTATTGTCAAAGACAATCAGCCGACACTGCGCAAAGACATCGTCGACATGAAACTCGACGATTTTCCCCCCTCAGATGACTACCGGCGAAAAGGGCCATGGAAGAATTGAGCAACGCAATATCTGGACAACAACTGAACTCAACGATTTCCTTAATTTCCCTCATGTCGGACAAGCCTTTTGCATAAAGAGAGAAAGAAAGCTCCAGCCTTCCGGCAAAACAACGTCTGAAACCGTCTACGGCATTACAAGTCTGCCTCCAGAAAAGGCCGGACCTGAACGACTCATGACGCTGGTCCGCAACCATTGGACTATTGAAAATCGGGTGCACTGGGTCCGCGACGTCACTTTCGACGAAGACCGATGCCGAATTCGAAAAGGCAAAGGCGCGCTTGTGATGGCCAGCCTCAGAAATGCCGCCATTTCCCTGCTGAGAATTGCTGGAGCACGGTTCATTGCGCCTGCTCTCAGATATTGCGCAAGAATGGAAAAGCGTGCCTTGAGAATGATCGGCATCCTCATCTAACTTTGACGGGTCCCTGG
>REDL01000026.1 GCA_007693505.1 Desulfovibrionales bacterium
GGAACAAGGTGCAACAGGCGGAGCAGGATAGGTGATGAGCTGTGAGAGGGGCGCAGGACATTGCTCTTGCGTCCCGTTTTGGGAGGGGATGCGACACCCTTGTTTTTATAGCTTTTGGTTTTGGTTAGTGCCTTACCCATGAGACCCTGTCATAAAAATCAAGGAATTGTTATCAGTTAATTGTTATTTGTTAATTGCTTGTAATTACTCAGCTCGTCCGAGAAAAACCGGACTGGATACCCGCTCCCCGTCTGCACGAGGACAGGCTTCGCGGGCATGACTGACTCGGAGATGATATTGAAAAACAAGTCATTTCCGCGAAGGCGGGAATCCAGGTGATGCTTGTTGTAATTTTTGAAAATTTACCTTTTTCCAACTCAAGCTGAGTAGGTGCAATTGGCTTTCCTGAGAAGAAATAACCAATAACTGGGTTGCGGGCATGGCCCGTGTTGGAAAGGACGGATTAATTCATAGTTTCTTGCAATTTGCAGGAAAACGGAGGGATTATGCGCAGGATAGGCGTCATTTCTTTCTTGGCAATGACTGTTTTGCTCCATGCGTTTATCATCTCGGCGCAGTCGATCCCAGTGCCTCTGTTTACTTCCCATGTTGGCCCAGTGGAACTGCCGAAAGTCGATCCGTCACTTGTTCAGGGGCAGCGTCTGGTTACGCTCCGCACGGAGACGATTCGGATGGATCCGGGCAGTGTCCTGCGGCTGAACCTGTTCGACGATCTGGACCTGACGGCAATCTGCGAGACGGCCGGGTGGGAAGTCCAGGGCAGCCTGATCTGGCTGGGCCGCGTGCAGGGGAAGGATGACTCCCAGGTCGCCCTGGCCATTGGCGATGGATCCATGGCTGGGACCATTCTGGTGGATGACCGCATCGTGCATATCCGGAATCTCTCCGGACATGTCCACGTCATCCGGGAAATCGTCCCTGTGGCGCTCATGGAGCATCCGGAGCGGACCCGTTCCGCCCGGCGCGACTCGGAATGGGAATCCGCCGGACTGGTCAACCAGGAGCGGCGGGTTGTCGGGTTGCATGACCTGGATTGGGATGAGCGCCTCTTTGACGCGGCCAGAGGCCATGCCCAGGACATGGCCACCAGAAACTACTACAGCCACGACAGCCTGGATGGTCGGACCGCCGGGCAGCGCATGACGAACGCGGGATATAACTGGAATGCCTGGGCTGAAAACATCGCCGCCGGATTCTCCTCCTCCCTGGCCGTGCATCAGGCCTGGATGAACAGTTCCGGACACCGGGCGAACATTCTGGCCGAAACCATCTGTGATATCGGCGTGGGCCACGCGGTTCAGTCCTCCAGCCAATACGGCCACTACTGGACGCAAAATTTCGGCCGCAAGCAGGGGGTCACCACCTGCCCACCAGCCGCGAATCCTCCGGGACCGCGTCCGGATCCACCCGCGGAACGGCTGAATGATCTGGGATGGATCACCGCCTTTTACGTGGCCTACTGGGGACGCAGCCCGGACCCGCAAGGGCGGCAGTACTGGCTGGATCGGATCAACCAGGTTCAGGATCCGCTGACCACAGCCGGCGTTGCTGAAAATTTTGCCCTGTCTCAGGAAGCCAAGGCGGTCTATGCCTATTTCCAGGCGCCGTGGAGCGCTACGTTCCAGGAACGGCGCTTTTTCATTCAATCCGTCTATCGCAACCTGCTGAACCGGGAACCGGACACCGACGGACTGAACTACTGGGTGGGGGAACTGACCACCGGGGCCACGACGCCCGGGCGGGCCATCGGCGACATTGTCAACGCGGCCATGGCCGCGCAGTCCTCGGACTGGCTGACGATCCGGAACAAGGTGGAGGTGGCCGACCACTTCACCCAGCGGTTCGCTCACCTCCAGCGGCCGTGGGACGCCGGGGCCAGGGAGAACGCCATCACGGCCCTGCAGGGCGTGACCAGCGACCCGGCCACGGTGGATGCGCGCAAGGCCTGGATCGATCAGCAATTGCGCTGACGGCGCGCCTCAGGGCTTCGGCAGGAGGGGGCTGCTGGACAGGCCTAGCCCCCAGCCGCATTGGGGCGTGACAGCTCCAAACTCCGGGCAGCTCTGTTCATGGTGGGGCAGGCATTCTGCCTGTCCTGTCATGTTATTTCGTAGTCATCGGGAAAAATCCGGAAGCTGCATCCCCCATCTCGGCTGTCCAGTAAAATGCCCGGACTTGTTGTTCAGCTCCCTCAGTACAAAACATCGACAACGAACTGATGCGCGCGGTGGACGGTCGCGGGGTCGTCCGAGACGTCCGCCAGGATCGTCCGCGCCGCGGCTTGAACGGCATCCGACCAGTCCGTGAAGTACATGTTGAACCGGCTGGTATAATGCTCGGCCACAAGAATCTTGTTCCAGATGGTCGACCAGTCCGGACCGTTTTCCTGAATGGCCGCATAGATGATATGGCCGATCACCGCCCCCGGCGTGGTGTTGCCCACCCGCAACTCGTTCACCCAGTACCGCAGCCCGGCGTCGTCCTCCGGCACCGTTCGGTTCAGCAGGTTCGCGTAAACGGACTGGATGAAAAAGATCCGGTCTTCGTCCGTGGCCGTTTCCGGGGACCGGAAATAGGGGTACAGGGCCTTGGCCTCCTCGGACAGGGCGAAGTTCTCGGCAATCTCAGGTATCGTCAGGGTTGCGTCCTCCACCAAGACGCGCCAGTAGGCCAGACCGTGCGGATCAGCGGCCCGATTCCAGTAGGCCACGTAAAACGAGGTCAGCCAACGCCGATCGCCAAAGCCATCATCCGGGGCGTACACGGCGACAAAATGTGAGGCCGTGTTGGGCTCTATGTCGACGAAGCCACCTTGGGGTCGAAGCCAGCCTGGTAGATCCGAAAATTCCAGCTCATAGCGACCAGTTGGAACATTATATTCTCCATCTCTGCTTTGCCGCCACTCCGTTGTCCCGAGGCGCCGCCAAAAGGCGGTATGAGGCATCCAAGGCTCGATGGACACAAACAGATACCCTTCCGCAATGTACCCTGTTCCTACCCCAGAACATTCGAGCGGATTGGCACCGGCAACAGCGTTCGAAGATATGTGAATTTCACCAGAATATTTTTTCAGTGCGGTAGGCTGAAACGTGACGCTCACGGCCTGCGACGTACCTGGCGCAATGCTGCCGCCGTGCCAATCCCCGCTGAATCCTTCGGGATAGCTGATCGCATCAATCGTGATCGGCACGGAGTCCAGATTGGACAGGGTCAAGGTCCGGGTCGAGGAATTCCCCACATCCACGTTACCAAAATGAAGATCACCCGCCAGGTGCACCGCGGAAGCGCGGATCAGGCCTGAACAGGCAATGGTGTTCTCGCCCCTGTCAGCGTTGGACGTGGCCTCGATCGTTCCGGAATAGTCCCGGATGGTCACCGGGCTGAAGGTGACGACGACATCCCGTGAAGATCGGCCGGGGATCACCCCGCCACCCCAATTTCCACTGAACCCCAGGGGAAAGCGAAGAGCCTCCACGGTCAATGGCGCATTGCCGTAGTTGTGCACCGTCAAGACACGTGTCGCTGTCTGGCCCAGCGGAACCGTGCCGAAATCCATATTGCCGGTCAGGCGAATGGCAGGCTCGATAATGGCATCCTGGATGTACGTCCCCGTGCACGTCGTGGTCTGGTCCACCTGAACCGTGCAGGTCAGTGTGTCCGGCTTGAACCAGCCGTCGACGTCCTTGAACTCGACGGTATGGTCGCTGGCCGACAGACTGGACATGACCGCTCCGCTGTCCAGCCACGCACTTGAGTGCCAATTCTGCCTTCGCCATTGCCCCCCGGCAACAGCTGCGGCCTCAGGCTGAATGACGACCTTCAGGCTGCCCTGCGGAAACTGCGCATCCCCGTCCCGGACCAGGCGGATGTTGAGAGCTGAAAGGGAAAATCTGTATGTTGTGAAGCGACCGAAATCAAATGTGACAGCAAAAGGAGTATTCCAATGCTCATGGGGTGGAGATGATGTCCAGAAAAAAGTGGCGGGTGTGTTCGGAAAAAATTTTGTGTTAATCGAAGGGGTAACACGACAGAACTCAACCAAGCTAACTAATTCCTTGACATTTGGCATACGCCAATCGGAGTAGTTGGCATATGAATGCACGGAGGCATGGCGCAATGCGGAATTCCAGGTAAATGCATAGGCAATACCTGTGCAGCTTATTCCATTCCAAACCTGTCCTTCGGAGCATTTTTTCCACATCAAACCTGTTCTTATATCCGTAATCGTTCCATCGTCATTATCTCGGTAGTAATCATCCGGGTTTGATGGAGATGAACCTTGGAGGCAATGTTCAGCTTTAGAAGTGGAACCAGTATAAATATCTGATCGACTAGCAATCACTTGTCCTTGTACCAAATCACTAGATCTGAAAATACTAGATCCAATATCGGTCATTGAGGAATCAGTTGAATAGTGTATTGCCCATGATGAACCATGTTGTCTCGAATACAAAGAATTCGTGTAAATTAATTGATTAAATCTATGAGTATCTATGATGATATATGGATGGGTTGTCTCCCAGCTATTATTTCTGGGCACACCAAAATCCAAAATCGACAACAATTGTTTTTTGTCCGGCAGGCGCCAATCCTGGTATCCACACAAGGACATCTCATTCAGTTTCTTGAGATAATTTGATGTATTGCAGTCCCTGCCTTCCAGCGCATCCCCGCACGTCGTCGTGTCCGGCACCGGCATATTCTCTTGTTCTCCGCTTTCAGCGAGTGAAAATGAATACCTATGATTTATGGAGCGATAATGCGTCGGTTCACTTCGCTTGAGTTCCCACAACAATCCGGTGACATTGTCCCTGGTGCAGGCCCAATCATCGGGGCCATCACCCGGCAGTGCATCCGCGGGAAGCTCCCGCCCACTGTTGGATATCTTGGTCAGGTCAAAGCCGGCACGCCCTGACCCGACCTTCACCAATGAGCCGGCCTGATCCGCCGCATCTCTGCCATAATGGGCATCCTGTCCCATCGGGCAGCGATCATCAGGGGTAGGCCAGAATTCATCCCCTCTGCCACAAAAATGTATCCAGGTATCGTTAAGAC
>REDL01000021.1 GCA_007693505.1 Desulfovibrionales bacterium
CGGCATGGTTTCGCCCACAAGTTCCCGCAGTCGTTCCTTGGCCACGGCCAACCCCTCCAGCCCCTTTGCCGTGGCCCGGTAGTGCTTGCGCGTCACTTTCCCGTCCTTTTCCGTGCGGGAGACCAGGTACCCCTTGCGCTCCATGGCGTGCAGCATCGGATACAGGGTTCCCGGACTCAGCCGATACCCGTGCTCGGCCAGCTCGTCGATCATCCACTGCCCGTAAATTTCCTGCTCCGCTGCATGGTGCAGCACATGCAGCCGGACCAGGCCGGAGAGCAGGTCGTGGTGTTCCAGTATTTTCGTGGTGCTTTCTCGTGGCATGGTTAACCCGTTTCTTTCGATATCGAAATCCGATATAATGCTTCCCGGCCTGCTGCGCAAGCGCCGCCATTGGCTCGCCGGGATATTTATTTACGGCTACAGCCAGTGTTTGCGCTTGAAGTAAAGGAGCATCGTCACCGCCACGCCCAGCATGAACAGCAGGACCAGGGGGTAGCCCCATGACCAGCGCAGTTCAGGCATGAATTCGAAATTCATGCCGTAGACCCCGGCGATGAAGGTCAGGGGGATGAAGATCGTGGCGATCAGGGTGAGGACCTTGATGGTTTCGTTCATGCGTTGGCTGTTTCTGGACAGGTGCAGCTCCAAAAGGCTGGACGCCAGGTCCCGGAGGCTCTCCACGATGTCCATGGCTTGAACGGCGTGGTCGTGGACGTCGCGAAAAAAGACCCGGGTCTCGGGATTGATCAGGGGGGAGTCGTCGCGCGTCATCCCGGCAAGGGCCTCCCGGACCGGCCAGATGATCCGGCGCAAAAGGATCGCCTCCCGTCGCAGGCTGTGGAAGCGGTGCAGGTCGCTCGGACCGGGGGCGGTCAGCAGGGCTTCCTCCAGGCGCTCCAATTCCGTGCTGATGCTTTCCAGGACCAGAAAATAGTTGTCCACCACGGCGTCCAGCAAGGCATAGGCCAGGTAGTCGGGGCCGCTCTGGCGGATGCGACCTTTCCCGATGGTGATGCGCTGGCGCACCGCATCGAAGACGTCCCTTTCCGACTCCTGGAAGGAGAGCAGGTAGGTGTCGCCCAGGATCAGGCTGAGCTGTTCGACACGGAAGGAATCGCGGGCTGGTTCGGGGACCAACACCTTGACGACGATGAACAGGAAGTCGTCGTGGACCTCCAGTTTTGGTCGGTGATCCGTGTTGAGAATGTCCTCCAGGACCAGGGCGGGAAGGTTGAAGTCGCGGCCCAGGGCCGAGATCACGTCAACCCGGTGCAGGCCGTCCACGTTGATCCACGTGACTCCCTGCCCAATGGATTCGGCAATGCCCTCGGCGCTGTCGCGAAGAGGCCACGTCCTCACCTCCGCCGCGTTGTACGTCACCACCCGCAAGGAGGTCTTGTCGGCCATCCGCTCACCCACATGCACCATGGCGCCCGGAGCGGCCCCAACCTTTGCTTGTCGACTCTTCATGAATCTGCTTTTCATCCGTTCACCAGTCCACCACCTGATACGTCCAAGAGGAAGAAAGCAACTTGTGACAAAACCCCACGCAAACATCAAGAAAGCGCGGCACTCTTCAGCTAATCCATGCAAAAGCGAACAGGATACCCGTCTTCGCGATCATGACTGATTCGGATGCGGCGTGGGATCGGCGAAGAGCTTCGCCCAGCCGCCACCAACTGGCTGCCGGCCTGGGCATGCGTCCTGGGACGCCTGGAATTCTACGCCGTGATCATCTTCCCGGTTTCGACTTTTTGGAAGGCGTGACGGTCAAAGCCCGGAGCAGCGAGGAACTCTCTTCATTTTCATGGGCCTCAGGGACCAGCGTCAGCACAATGAGGCGTTCGTGTGGAGGCAACGGTACGGTTGACGGCCTGTTGCCCTCCGGATCACTCTGGAATACGGGTTTGAGTGGAAACAGGCATCGGAAAACACAGATCGAAAGGAGTCCTTGTCATGCTGCACCTCCCCGTGGGCATCAACACCTTTTCCTCCATCCGCACCGGTGGCTACGTATACGTGGACAAGACCGAACACGTTCATCGTCTGGTCCTCAAGCAAGGCCGCTACTTCCTTTCTCGTCCCCGCCGCTTCGGCAAGAGTCTGTTCCTGGACACGCTCCTGGAGTTGTTCCAGGGCAACGAAGAGTTGTTTCGCGGCTTGCATATTCACGACAAATGGGACTGGAGCGCGGACCATCCGGTAATCAAGATCGACTTCGGCGAGGGAGGGATGCGGAGCAGGGAGGAATTGGACGACAAGATCCGGGAAATTCTCGCTGTCAACCAGCAACGGCTGGGAATTGCCTGCCAGTTTCAGAGCAACTCCGGTTGCTTTTCCGAGCTGATCCGCCTGGCCCACGAGCAGACCGGACGGCGGGCCGTGGTGCTCATCGACGAGTACGACAAGCCCATTCTGGACAACATCGAGAATCCGGACGCGGCCCGGGAAATCCGCGAAGGGTTGCGGGACATCTACTCCGTGATGAAGGCCCGGGACGCCCACATTCAGTGCATCTTCATGACCGGGGTGAGCAAGTTTTCCAAGGTCAGCCTGTTCAGCGGCCTGAACAACCTGGAAGATCTGACCATTGACTCCCAGTATGCCGCCATTTGCGGCTACACCCAGCAAGAACTGGAGACCTGCTTCGCGGATCATCTGGAGGGGGTGGACCTGGATCAATTCCGACTCTGGTACAACGGGTACCGCTGGATGGGCGAGGCGGTCTACAATCCTTTTGATGTCCTGCTGTTTCTGCAAAAGGGCAAGGTTTATCGCAACTACTGGTTCGAGACCGGCAGCCCAAGCTTTCTGATCAGGTTGTTTCAGCAAAAGCGTTACTTTTTGCCGAACCTGGAAGGCATCGAGGTGGGCGAGGAGATTCTCAGTTCCTTCGACGTGGACCGGATCACGCCGGAGACCCTGCTTTTTCAGGCTGGATACCTGACCATCGCCGAGAGTTTTACCCGCAGGCAGCGGCTCTTGTTTCGGCTGGTCATTCCGAACATGGAGGTGCGCCTGGCCTTGAGCGACGCGCTGATCACCGGATACACGGCCATCGACGCGGACAAGTACGCCATCCAGGATGCGTTGTACGAGGCCATGACGACATTCGACCTTCCGGCCCTGCACGGCATCATCCACCGGCTTTTCGCGGCAATCCCTTACCGAAACTTCACCAACACGGACCTGCTGGACTGCGAGGGCTACTACGCCTCGGTGCTCTACGCCTTTTTCGCCTCTCTGAACGCCCGGATCATTCCGGAGGACGTCACCAACAAAGGCCAGGCCGACTTGACCGTGCTTCTGGACACGCATGTCTTCGTCATGGAGATCAAGCTGGTCCAGGCCTCGGAAGTCGAAGGCAACCCGGCCTTGGAGCAGATCCGGGCCAAGGGCTACAGCGAGAAATATCGCGATCAGCCCGGGGTGACCGTATATGAATTGGGCCTTGTCTTCAGCCGGGCCGAGCGCAACCTGATCGCCCTGGGTGGCCGGGAAGTATTGGGAGCCTCCGCGTCATGACCTCCCCTTCCTTGGACGCCTTTATCCGCAAGTGGCGCAACGCAGGCGGGGCGGAGCGGGCCAATGCCCAGCCGTTTTTGTGCGATTTGTGCGAACTGCTGGGCGTGCCCGGTCCGGACCCGGCCCAGCCCGAGGACCGGAACAACGCCTAAGTGTTCGAGCGGAGGGTGATCTTCCAGCACGGCGACGGCTCCTCCAGCCACGGCTACATCGACCTGTACAAGCGCGGCTGCTTTGTCCTGGAATCCAAGCAGGGCGTCCGGCGCAAGGAGGCTGAACGCCTTTCCCAGGCTGGGCGGGACAGCGCCCGCGCGGCCAAAAAGGGCATCGGCCCGCGCCATTCCCCGGCCTGGGACGACGCCATGTTCCGGGCCAAGGGCCAGGCCGAGCAGTACGCCCGGGCCCTGCCGGCTGAGGAGGGCCGTCGCCCTGGCCTATGGCTGGCCCGAGGAGATGACGGACGATGAGATCCAGGAGCGGCTGGTCCGGTTGAATCAGGAACGGCCCGCGGGTGAACGGCGGGGCCTGGTGCGCTGGTTGCGGCCAGAGTATCAGAACCCGGGCAGGGTCAGCGGGGAGCGGGCGACCCTGGGCGTCAGCGCCGCGCCGGAGGTTGTTGTCGCCAAGGGCAAAAAATCCCCCTAGCCCGCCACCATGCCCGAACAGGTCCAGGCCGTCCGCGCCATCCTGACCGCCTCCCCGTCACCAGCCACGGCCGACACCATCGCCAAATCCTTCACCCGCGCCCCCCGCGCCAGAATCGCCGAAATCCTGGAAACCCTGGCCGCCTTGGGCACAGCACGGAAGGTGGAGGAGGGGCGGTTTATCGGGCAGTAAAAGATGCACGGGCTATCCAATAGCTCTCCCGATTTCTTGTCTTGATGAGCCGAGGCCGATCAAGGCCTTCATCATCAATTCCAACGAAACGGAAGGGTCTCCATGCTCGACCTTGGCAATCCGAGACTGGCTCGAACCGATTGCTTCGGCTAATTTCGCCTGAGTCATCTTTTGCGCCTTCCGTTTTTGAACAATGATATCGGCCAAGGCCAGCTTCATATCAATATCTTCCAAGTCAGCCTGCTTTTTCAGGCTGGATACCTGACCATTGCCGAGAATCTGGCCCGCTATGGCGAACAGCGATACATGCTCTGAATAGTTTCCCTGATCTTGTCGATCAGAAAGCCCATGGCAGGTTACCTGCCATGGGCTTTCCTTGATGAACTGACAGGTGCACTTCCATGACAATCAAAACAATTGGCTGGCTGTTGCCCGATGATTACACGGGGTCATGGATTTGAACATAAACAGGCATCTTGAAAAAATTGGTCACGAGGAGTCCTCGCCATGCTGAACCTCCCCGTGGGCATCAATGAGGTCACTGCAAAAAGTCCCTTTTCCTGCGAAAACATGTGATGTGATTTTGCTCAACACATTGGAAAGACTGGATTCCGGCTTTCGCCGGAATGACGAATTTCAAGGTTTTGCGACTTTCTGCAGTAACATC
>REDL01000020.1 GCA_007693505.1 Desulfovibrionales bacterium
GAATGCTCAAAGGAAGCGGATTATTGCGCGCATACCTCCAGGAAAAACATTCCGAGAAGCAGATGGAGGATCGGAAATGGCGCGGAAAGAGAGATTAATTCTCGATAGCTTTGCCATCATCGGCTTCCTCGAGAATGAACCCTTTGCCGACAGGATACAGGATCTGCTCATTCAGGGCAGAGGACAAAGCATTTTGTTGTACTTGCACGCCATTCACTTGGGTGAACTATACTCCATCACCATGAGGGAGCAGGGGCAGGCAATGGCGGACAAAGTGTACGCACGGGTCAGGGCGTTCCCGATGACTTTCGTGGACCACATTGATGAAAAGCTGCTCCTGGCAGCCGCACGCATCAAGGCCAGATATCCAGTCTCGTACGCTGACTCTTTTGCCGCGGCTCTGGCCATGATTCATGGTTGTTCACTGGCAACTGGAGACCCTGAGTTTGAAAAGCTGGAGCAGGAAGGGTTGATCAGCGTTCTCTGGCTGACATGATTCTTCCAAGGCAGCATTGACACCTTTGCAAGCCTTCATGCGACTTGACTGACCTCCATGGCCATCAACCGCTCTTGGTTGGATCTCCAAGACGACAACCAACTCCAAATCCGGATTCAACGCCTCGTGGGGGTGCGGAGATGCCCGTATAGTTCTTGATCTGGCCGGAGCGGGCCAGTTTGTAGAGCCCTTTCACGTCACGCTTTTCGCAGACTTCCAGCGGGCATTTGACATAGATTTCAAATAATCGCCCGCAATTGATCATTTTTCTGACCCTTTCCCGCTCCGCGCGTTTCGCACTTGCCCCATGAAGCCAGCCCCCCACGGGGTGCTTCATTTAGGGTCAATCGCTAGATTAAAGCTCATAGACCAGGATTCAAGGCAAAAGGTTGAGCAACAAGGGACAGGAGCGAAGTAATCAAGGCGTTGAGATGATGTGGTCGTCACGACGCGCATGGGTCAGCCCGATGTGGCCAACGCAATCAGGAAACTTTGAATATCCTCGTCACTCGGACCTCCCCCGAGATAGGCGACCGCTTCAGACTTATCCACGTCATCAAAATAGCAGAGTTGCTCGCGGAAAAGCCGCTCATTGAAAGCTCCCCGGAATATTTTCCGGCAGTTTTCAACAAGCTTTGGCATGGAGACATGACCCTGAAAAAGAAAATACAAGTCCACGTAGTCCTTCCATTTCCCACGCCGCCCAAGAGCGTAAGCCTTCATGGACGCAAGATCCAGAAGAGTGGGCATCGAAATACCGACCCAATGCCAGGTGACCGGTGCGGGGATACGGAAAGGAAAGGCAAAAAACGTAAGCTTCACACTGTTGACCACGACGGTCAGTTCGTCGACCGAGGAAACGATCGTATGTTCGATGACAGCATTTGCTGCATTCAGGTGCCGGATGATTCGGTCGACATTAATTTCAGTGAACGAGACCAAGTCGAAATCAATGGATCGTCGGTGAGCCAACTGCAGGGCAATGGCCGTGCCCCCGCATAAGGCGAAATCAGCGGTGAGCCCGGAGAGGACGGATTCGGCCACGCTTTTCTGGTTTTTTGTCAAAATCTCTTCATGCATGCCGTTCAAAATATATCTGGAACAAATTCCGGGTCTGGGGCCGGTAGTTATTCCGCTGCCGCTTGATTTGCCTGAAGAATACTTCCCGCACCTGGTCCATGCCCAACTCCTCCACGGCTTCCAGGAAATCGGGCCAGTCCCCACGGGCAAGAATGCCCTCGACCACGCTGTCCAGGGACAAACGGGTGTTGTCGGCCACATCCCACCAGAGCCAGGGGCGTGGAGCAACGAGGCGGTTGTATTGGGAAAGGGAGATCGAGTTGGGGCGCATTGGGGTTGCCATCACATTTCTATTGCTGACAGTCTGAGAAATATAGCCTCTGACACCTGAAAATTATTCTCATTGGGATTGAAATGCAATCGAATTAATCGTGACTCTCACATGGCTGATGGCTGAAAACTTCAGGAGTACGGCCCAAAGGAGAATCCAAAATCCACGACACACATGCAAATTGCAATCTGCATCTTCAATTTGCAAAAAAATAAGCTGCCCTGTTTCGCAACACACCAATATCGCTGACCGGCCAGACATCCCAGGACGATCTTCGCTGCGCCTTTTCGCCGCCGAAAACCACCATCCCTCCCTTGATGCGCTCCCCGGCAATTCCGGCAAAACGCTCCAGCCCCCGGAAATAGTCTCTGCTCACGGTCTGTCCGGCCTTGATTTCGACCAGGACAAGGTCATGTCCGTTCTCAATGACCACGTCCACCTCGTTGCCCGCACTGTCGCGATAAAAGGAGAGTCTGGGGCGGAGCCCTTGATGATAATGCTGTTTGAAGAGCTCAGCCACGACCATGTTTTCAAAAAGGTTTCCACGTAGTGGGTCTCTGCTCACCTGTTTTTCATTCTCCAATCCAAGGAGATAAGAGGCCAGTCCGACATCCCAGAAATAGATTTTCGGGGTCTTGATCAGACGCTTGGAGATGTTGGCATGCCAGGGAGGTAATTGAAAAATGATATAGCTGGCCTCCAGGATGGAAATCCACTCCCTGGCCGTGGTATGCGTCACCCCGGCATCGTTGCCCAGGCTGTTCAGATTCAAAAGCTGGCCGACCCTGCCGGCGCAGAGCCGTACAAACCGCTCAAAAGCGCCGACATTGCGGATCTGAATGAGCTGCCGGACATCGCGCTGCACATAGGTTTCAAAATAGTCGGCCATGGCCTGTGTCGGATTGATGCGCATCTGGTGCAGGCGGGGATAAAAACCGTGCAGAAGAAGCTTGTCCACATCGGAAACGTCCAAAAAAGAGTGTGCCTCGCGCCAATCAAAAGGCAGCAGGGTCAGCAGGCCGGTTCTGCCCGCCAGGGACTGACTCAGGACCTCGCGGACATTGAACTGCTGGCTGCCAGTGAGAATGAATCGCCCCGGCACCGGGTCCTCGTCCACCATGGGCTGAAGGTAGGACAGCAGTTCAGGGGCACGCTGAATCTCGCCCAGGATGGCTCCCTCCCTGCACTCACCCAAAAAGCCTCGGGGGTCGTCCACGGCGAATTGCCGGACATCTGGAGCTTCAAGGTTGACATACTTCCTGTCAGGGTAGGCCATCCTGCAGAGGGTCGTCTTGCCGCTTTGCCGGGGGCCTGTGACCGTGACCACCGGATATTTGGCGGCAAGGGCACGGAGTGCCTGTTCGATTGTTCTTTTCCGCATGAAAAAAGGGTACACGAAACTGTGTAAATTACAAGTTGAACTTTCAATTCACATTGCCGGGAGCAGTGAAACGGTGCACGTACGGGCAGGGACAAGGGGAAGCAATTGCGCTGAGGGGTAAGGGGTATAAGCGTAAGAGCTGAAAGTTCATAGCTGGTAGCTCGTGGCACGTGGCTCGTAGCTGAACGCTGAATGCAAATCCGGGAAGCGGGCATGGGGTGAGAGGGAAGGGGTAAGGGCATTGAAGGCAACCAAATTGTATCCGTCATTGATTTGACCATCGTCGATGGCTCATGGCTGGTGGCCGGTGGTTGGTGGCTGATGGCGAATGCGACAAGGGACAAGGGACAAGGTTGAGTCTCAAATCCGCGATGCAGGTGCAAATTGCAATCGGGATTTCCAATTTGCAAAAAGTCAACCGCCAAACCATAAGATATTGTCCTGGTGTCACGGGACTGCCTCCATTTTGATTCAGGCAGTTGGAAAAAATGGGCTGACTCAATTTGGTAGGTACTGATCAAGGCAGTGTTCAAGATTCAGCAAGGACCAGATCAACAGACGGCGGTTCTTTTTGCCTTCGAGATGTTCAAGGATCAGCGGCCTGACGGCATTCCCATCCAGGTACTCATAGATCCGGGCATTGCGTTTTACGAGCAGGTTGGTCACATAGGCGATGGATTCGCCCTTGAACCAGGAGGCGTCGGGTGCGGAAAAGCCCTGCTTGACTGCGTGAGAGACTGTCTTTGGCACGTACCTGGACATGGCCTTGCGCAACAGCAGTTTGCCGTCCCGCGTCTTCTGGAAATATTTTTTCCCTTGCCCGGCTCGTTTTCGTTGATCCGCACAACCTCCAGCAGATTGTCGAGCTTGTACTTGACCGGCAGGCGCATGGCAAAGTCCACTAGGTCGTTGTCCAGAAAAGGGACCCGGTTTTCCAGGCCGTGGGCCATGGACAGCTTGTCCTCCACCAACAGCAGGCCGTGCAGAAATGTCCTGGCCTCGAAATACAGGGAATGGTTCACGTAGTCCTCGGGGCGGACCAACTGGCGCGCTCTGCGTTTGAAGACCTCCTCGAAGATGTCCCTGGTCCAGACGTGCTTGACCTGCTCCCAAACGGGCTTGAACACGGCCTAATTGAAGTGGTACCGGTTGACTGGACAGGTCAGCGGCTCTCTTAAGGTGGAGACCTATTTTCGTTTATGCCGCTATCCTTTCTCCCTCGTCAGCAGTTGATTCCGGCTTCAAGCACAAGCCGGTTTCTGGGGACGGTCGAGAATGGGCCACCCAAAGCTCGTCGGAGACCGTCCCCAGAAACCGGCGGTCATCCGCGATATTGCCCTTCATGCATCCCCTGGGCTCTACCGAATCCGGCAGCATGAGAGCTGCATAGGCCTCATTCGGCACCATGCCGCCCAAACTCAAGTGCGGCCTGTCGGAGTTGTAATCTTCGAACCAAGTGCCAAGAATTGCTTTGGCATCCCGGCCGGTTGCGAACTCATGCAGGTAGACGCATTCGTACTTCACCGTTCGCCATAGCCGCTCTATGAAAACATTGTCCATCCAGCGGCCTTTGCCATCCATCGATATGCGCACTTCCGCCGAAATCAACACGCTCGTGAACTCCCGGCTGGTGAACTGGCTACCTTGATCCGTATTGAATATCTCAGGGCGGCCGTACCGTCCCAGTCCGTCTCCCCCAACCGCATTCTGACAATGACATCGCGTGTCTCGTGCACCGAA
>REDL01000085.1 GCA_007693505.1 Desulfovibrionales bacterium
TTGGTGGACTGCATCTCTTCGTTTATGGACTGCATCTCCTCATTGGAGGATTTCAGCTCTTCATTGGAAGTCTCCAATTCTTCGTTGGTGGTCTGAAGATATTCCTCCTTGGCCCGCAGCTCCTGCTTGAGGGCAGCGATGCGGGCCTCGGCATCTTCACAGCCCGTCACTGATGACGGTTTCTCGTCCTGCTCCTGGTCCCTGGTACCGGATAACTGATCACTGACCACCGACTCTTGCGCCTGCTCCAGAATGACCAGGTACAAAGAGGGTTCGGGCGAGGCGGCAGATCCGATGGCCACGGGTCGGACAGTCAGGTTGACGGTGGTGACGTCGCCGTTGGTCTTGACCCGCAACCCCGGGCAGCGAACGGTGATCCCGGTTCCCGCTGCTTTGCGCAGGGCAATAACCAGGTCGCGGTGCAGCCCTTCCCGGGCCATCTTCAAAATATTGTTCGGTCCGTTCTCTCCGGGTGTGGGTTCCAGATACTGGCCTGTGCGCCCATGGAGATAGAGGATATCGCCCTGGGCGTTGACCAGGCCCCCTACCTGGACAATCTCCTGCAGCAGGGCCTGTTCGGTCAGCTCTCGCAGCGGAAGTTTCCTGGGAGAGGCCTTCTTTTCCGCGGCTGGGGAGGCCCCCGTATCCGGGGCTGTCATCGGCGGCAAAAACTGCCCCGGGCGCTGGGCGCTGAACAGGTCGTCCTTGCGCTGATAAAGCTTCAATTTACGGTCCAGCGTGTCAAAGAGATCCTGAAACTCACCCACGGTTTCCGAGGTTCCCAGAAAGAGAAACCCGCCTGGGTTCAAGGCGTAGTGGAACAGGGGTATGATTTTTTTCTGGAGTTCCCCACCCATGTAGATCAGCATGTTGCGGCAACTGATCAGGTCCAGCTTGGAGAAAGGGGGGTCCTTGATCACGTTCTGCTCGGAAAAGACCAGCATGTCGCGGATACTCTTGTGGATACGAAAAGCGCTTTCGCCGAATTCGGGCGAGAAAAACCGCGCCAGCCGCTCCGGCGTGAGGTCGGCGGCAATGGAGGCAGGATAGATGCCGGACCGGGCTGTGGCAATGGCGTGGCTGTCGATGTCCGTGGCAAAAACCAGCAATCTATAGCTTTCTTTCAGCGCCTGTTGGCGCTCGGCCAGGAGGATGGCCAGGGAATAGGCCTCCTCTCCGGTGGAGCAGCCCGGCACCCAGATCCGAATCGCGGCATTCTCGTGCCTGGCGGCAAAGAGTTTGGGGATGATCTGCTCTTCCAGGGCGTTGAAGGCTTCAGGGTCGCGAAAAAAACTGGTCACCCCGATGAGCATATCGCGAAACAGGGCTTCCACTTCCTCGGGCGCCTGCTGGATGAACCTGACGTAGCCGTCCATGGTGTCAATCTGGTGCATGGCCATGCGCCGCTCAATGCGGCGCTGGATGGTCGAGGGCTTGTATTGGGAAAAGTCGTGGCTGGTTTGGGCGCGCAGCAGAATAAATATTTTTTTCAGGGCGTTCTCGGTCTTGGGCGTGGTGGCCACGGGCCGAGGGGGATTGCCGAAGGCATGGCTCACATAGGCGATAAGTTGGGCGGGCATCTCGGCGGGGGGCAGCTCGTAATCCACCAGCCCCGTGCTGATGGCGCTGCGCGGCATGCCGTCGTATTCGGTGGATTCCGGATTCTGGGCCATGACCATGCCGCCTTCGCCTTTGATGGCCCGCACTCCCAGGGTGCCGTCGCTGCCGGTGCCTGAGAGGACCACGCCGATGGCCCGCCCACGCTGGTCATGGGCCAGGGACCGAAAAAAGAAGTCAATGGGCAGGCGCCGGCCACGCGGTTCCGCTGGCTCCAGCAGTTGCAGGGCCCCGTTCAAAAACGCCATATCCCTGCCCGGCGGAATGATATAGGCGCAGTTGGGCGCGACCTTCATGCCGTCTTCCACCTCAAAGACCTGCATCCGCGTATAGCGCCGGATCAGGTCGGTGAGGATGCTTTTGTGGTCCGGGGCCAGATGCTGCACCAGGACAAAGGCCATGCCCGGATCAGTGTCCGCGGGCATGCCGGAGAAAAAGGCCTCAAACGCCGCCAGGCCCCCAGCCGAAGCCCCGATGCCCACGATGGGAAAGCCCGTGGAAAGGCTTTTTTCGGACTGTCGCACTTCGGCAGGATCTGGAGCGGACGCTTTGGATCGACCGGAAACGATCTCCGGCTTGGCCTTGGCCTTACCCTTTTTTGTCTGAAGCATTTTGTGGGCTCCTTGGGCAGGTCGCGGGTGGGCTTATTGGTTTTCCGGCACTCACGTTCGACAACCAGCCTGGCGGCTGACGGCTGTGTCAGTATCCGGAAACAAACTCTTGCCGCTTCTTTTCGGAAGAGACAAGAGGGGAAGCCCACAACACAGGACATTATTGTTTTCCGTAGAATTACAATAATTCCATAGGTGAAGATTGCAGGGTGTTCAAGGGGAACCCCCAGGGAGGATCGACACCCATCAAAATCGAAATCGAAATCGGAAAGCTCCCAGAAATCGATTTCGATCACGATTTCGATTTCGATACCGATCCAGAGTTCCCGAAGATGGAGAACAAAAATGCCCTGACTCTCACCATTTTTCGTCGAGAGTTTGCGTCAAGAAGGGAGGGGGGTTCGGGGGAGCATTGCGCGTGGCCTCATCTCTTGATCGGCAATGAAAATTTGAAAATACTCCCCTGACCTGGCGTGCTCTCGACCCAAATGCGACCACCGTGCATTTCCACGAATTCCTTGCACAGGATCAGCCCAATGCCGGAACCGAGTTCGCCTTTGGTACCGATTCGCGACGTGTTTTTATCCATGGAGAATAATTTGGCTGTCGTGCCAGGATCCATGCCCACGCCGTTATCCTGAACGGCAATGACGACCATTTCCTCATCCCGTGTCGCCTGGATGGACACGCTGCTGCCGGAGTTGCTAAACTTAAGGGCATTGGAGAGCAGATTACGCAACACAATGTCGAGCATGTGCTGATCAGCGAAAACCTTCAACCCGGAGGGTACGGTGCAGTTCAGGGCCATTTTCTTCTGGTCAGCCACGGCCCGCAACAACTCCATGGACCTGAGCACCACGTCTTCCAAGCCAAACACATCTGGTTCAAGCTTGATCATTCCGCGATTCAATTTGGACCACTCCAAGAGGTTCTCGAGCAGGTAAAACATTTTTTCCGCGGATTCCTTCATAATAACGGCAATTTTACGCAACTGGCTTGCTGTATAATGCGTAACATTGTCCTTCAATAAACTGCTCATTCCAATAAATCCGGTCATAGGCCCCCTCAGATCGTGGGCGATGATGGAAAAGAACTTGTCTTTTTCAGCCAACGAAAGCTGGAGCTGTTCATTCACTCTAGCAACTTCCAGTTCCGCGTTTTTACGCTCGGTGATGTCGCTGATCACGATGCGGCAGACGGATGCGCCGTCGGTCTTGGCTAAAGCACCCTCCAGACGCGCCCAAAAAAACGTGCCGCTCCGCTTTAGCAACCGCAGCTCGCATTCCAGAGGCTCACCGATTGCCTGGAGCTGTTTATTTTTCAAGTAGAAAATGTCCTGATCCTCTTTGTGGATGAACCGGGAGATCGGTTTTTTGTTCAGATTGCCGCGGGTCACGTCCAGCATTTTTGCGACGGTGAGGTTGGCTTCCTGGATCAGTCCCTTGTCGTCGAACATGCAATAGCCCACCGGGGCCAGATCGAAGAGGTCGAAATAGCGGGCCTTGACGACCTCGAGTTCATCATGAGCCGTGCGCAGATCCTCATTCTGCAGTTCAAGCTCGACCTGGTGCATGCGCAGCTCGTAGAGGGGCCGACGCACATCGTCGATGGACAACGCGGCGGACAGTTCCATGTTTTCCAACTCCAGCTCGATCCGGTGCTTATGCTGCTCGTGAAGGAATTCTTCATACACCAAGGCATTTTGGTCCTCGGGCGGCGATTGCGCGACATGCTTGCGCAAAACCGCTTCGGCCTTTTCGCGCAGTCTGGCGGCGTACCCGGGGAAGTCAGCTTTGCTTTTCATTGGTCCCACCTACTTTGTTCCGTGGAGGAAGCTGCCGTGGGTTGTTGTTTGAGCTACCCAGCATGTTTCGCGCCTGGCAGGAACCGGCCAGGCGTTACAGAGGAATGCCCTTTGGCCCCAAAGGTCTTTTTGTCGTTTGCAACCTGTTTCAGGAGAACACCAAGCTGTTCCTGGAACATTCGCCCTTCATCGCTTAGGTGGAAATCCAACAAATCATCCAACGAGGCAAAGGCCAGGGCCTCGTTGAAAACGGTTGCCTCCTTCCCCAGAACATGGCGCGAAACCATTGCCAGAATGAAGGCCCCGACCGTGGTTTGATAGAGTTCCAGAGAATGATGCATGGCGCCGTTCCCGCCCGATCCGTCTGGAGCACCCGCCGACGCAAGCCGCCGACCGTTAAAAACCAACTCTTCCCGCCGCATTCGTTTGAGTCTGACTACCTGCATTGTTCCTCCTTTTTGTGTAGGTTCAAATATCCGGTCCGGTCGGATGATTCACCCAGACCCGGACATAAAAAATCCACGTTTCATGGCAACGTGGATGATGGTTGAGTGACCGCACATGGGTGGAAAACCTGTTGTCTTGTCTCTTTTCGCGCAACCTGCCGCTACAACACCCGCAATTCGCAGACCCGGCGGAAGTGGTAGCCGTAGATGGCCAGGGTCACGGCCAAGGGCAGGGCTCTTGGCCGGCGGAGCAAGGTCCAGAAGAAGAGTTTCCAATAATGGAAACGTTCCTGGCCCAGGATGCCCAGGCGGACGATGGACCGGGACAGGGCCAGCAGGCTTTCGGAGACGCGCCGGATTTGCCATGGTTTTTTGTTGCTCGGCATATTGTACTCCCGCAGAAAGGTGATCACCCTGGCATAGTACGCCTCGGGCGAGTAGATGTTCTTCAGGATTTCCTTGTATCCGTCGCGTAGCGACTCCAGGGTCATGGTCGGCAGGATATTCGTCGTTCCATCCACGTTGTCGCCGGAAATGCCTTCGCGCAGCCGACCGGCCTGCTTGAGCCTGCTGTAAAGCCTGGTGCCGGGAGGGGCCTGCAGCAGGCCGACCATGGCCGTGGTGATGCCGCTTTGCTGGATGAACTCCACAAGGCGGGTGAAAATGGCCGGCTCGTCATTGTCAAAGCCGACGATGAAGCCTCCCTGGACCTGGATCCCAAACCGCTGGATGCGCTTCACGTCCCGGATCAGATCGCGGCAAATGTTTTGGCCTTTGCCGCATTCGGACAGACTGGCCTCGTTGGGCGTTTCAATGCCGATAAACACGGTATCGAATCCGGCCTCGACCATCATGGCCAACAGTTCTTCGTCGTCAGCCAGATTGATGGACGCCTCGGTGCCGAAAGGCATTCCTTTCTTGCCTCTTCTCCAGTTGACCAGGGCGGGCAGCAGCTCGTTCTTCAGCCGCCGCTTGTTCCCGATCAGATTGTCGTCCACGAAGAAGATGCCGCCACGCCAGCCGTTGGCATACAGACTGTCCAGCTCGGCAATCACTTGAGGCGCGCTCTTGTTGCGCGGTGTGCGGCCCAGCAAGGCCGTGACGTTGCAGAAATCGCAACTGAACGGACACCCCCGGGAGTACTGGACGCTCATGCTCGCGTACTGGTCGAGTTCCAACAGGTCCCAGCGCGGAACGGGCGTCTGTTCGATGTCCGCGAATCGGTCCGTGGCGTAGACCCGTTTGGCCCGCCCCATGGAAAGATCCAGCAGAAATTCCGGCAGGGTCAGCTCGGCCTCGTTGAGCACGAAATGATCCACCTCGGGGAAGTGCTCATGCTCCACCGTGAACAGCGGCCCACCGGCAACCACCAGCAGGCCGGCGTCCTTGCACAGCTTGATCGCCTTGCGCGACGATTCCCGCTGCACGGTCATGGCGCTGACCAGGGCGTACTCGGCCCAGAGCAGATCGTCCAAGGACAACTCCCGGATATTCAGGTCCACTAGATGCAGATTCCAATGCTCCGGAAGCATGGCCGCGATGGTCGCCAGTCCCAGCGGAGGCGAGGAGACCTTCTTGCCCACGAACTTCAGGGCGTGCTTGAAGCTCCAGAACGTGTCCGGGATCTCGGGATAGATCAGCAGGGCGTTGATTGGAGGCGTTTTTGCATCAGGAGACATGTGCTCTCCATTTTTTGTGGCAACGGGGCTTGATAGACGCGCTTGTTTTTGTGCCTGAACCGTAACTTCTCAAAAACTCCGGGCAAATGAACACTCCAGAAAAGACCTGGATTCTGACTTTCGTCGGAATGACTCAGAATATGAGCATGTTGCCAAAATAGTCATCCCGGCAAAAGCTGGCGGGTTATCGCTATCCAGGAAAGGCTGTCCTGAGTTATTGAGAAGATACCCTGAACCGTACTGACGACACCCAGCAGCAAGAAGGCGGCCGCGAACAATACGCCCATTCTCAAGATACACTTCATGGCTTCCCTCCTTCTGCAACGGCTGTGGGCATGGCGCTGGACGGATCGCTGGACGCTGGACGGACTTTTCGTCGTCTCATCTGTTTCAGCTTTCTGGCAGATTGTATCTGTTCCCTGTATCGTGACTATAGGGAAATCCCCCATTTTGGGCAGGGAAAAATCCCAGGAATGGGGACTTTTCCCCAGGTCATCCCCTTTCCGGGATGGATTGAATGAAAGCGTGGGGCGGTTCTAAGGAAGCGAGCAAAATTCACCTGGACAGTGTGGCATTTATTCCCGTGTTGTGTTTGGCCCTCCGTCGGGGCAGGCCTCGCGCCTGCCCTGATTCTACGCAGTTGCATGGAATACCGGCATATTGCTGCTGCATCGCGATGCCGATTCACCCAGGGCAGGCGCGAGAGGCCTGCCCCGACGGATGATGGACGCGGTACGGAAATACCCACCGCACTTGTGGGATGGTTCAGAATAGATTGACATTTTTTCGGATGGCGAGGGATCGTGCGAAACAATGTGAATGCACGGCCAGTAGGGGCGGTTCGCGAACCGCCCCTACTGGCTTTCCCGCGTCTCAATACCTGAAGATGGCGGCTGCTCCGGTCTTGGTCGGCATACGTTCGGCGGGGACGATGACAACGAGTCCGCCCTTCTTCAGGGCCAGCTCACCCAGGTCGTCGAGTACGTCGCCAACTTGCGGATGGGACAAATCGTCCGGCTCAACATCGCCCGTGGCGGCGTTGATCCGGCCGGGAACGACTCGGCCAGCTTCGATCAACAGGGTGGCGATCCGCCCTTCCAGGCCGGCCTGGGCGATCCGTGACGGGTCGTTGCTGCCAAGCCCCTCGGTCCATGCCTGGTCGAACTTTTCAACCAGATCGGCCAGGCGCTCCAGATATCGCGGCTCCACAAGCCGCCAGGCGCGCTTGCGGAGTTCATCGATGGACGACAGGGCATCCGGGTGGATATCGATGCTTTCCGGAACCAGAAACGGATTGCGGCTGAGTTCGTGGAACATATGGTGATGATCCGGCAGGGAGGCCAGGATCAGCGGCAAGCCAGACGACCGCGAGTGGTGTTCCAGGATCGCCTGGTCAACGGCTCGGAAAAAGCGCCGGGCGTCGCTGTCCACCTCGGACTCTTTACTGCCGTGGCCATGGTGCATGCCCGGTTTCCCTCCGCCCACGCCGCCGTATGAGGCCACGGTCTGATGCTGCTCGGTCAATTCTTCTCCCAGGGCCTGGGTCAACGTCCGCGGGACGCCCTGAGCCGGTTCGATCTCGTCCAGAGCATCCCGATTGCCCTCGAAGAGCCTGATCGCGTGCCGGTTCACGGCGAGAATCTGATAGCGGTCGGCCGACTGCAGGATGCGCAAAAGGGGCTTGACGTGGAAGCTGTCCCCCACGACGGCCAATTCAGGGACCGGTCGCTGCAGGTTGTAGACCCGGAAAAAGCCTTTCGCGCCCAGGATGGCCAGCCCGTCAAAGGTGTGGTTCCAGAAGGGAGTTTCGGCGGCCAACGCCAAATAGGGTTCCAGCAGTGGTCGGATCTCGTCATTCGGGAATCGTTGCCGAAGCGACTCCTCCAGCGCCTTCACAAGATTTTTGAACCGGATCCGGTCCTGCTTGCTTTCCGGGCGCCCCCGGTGCGTCGGCTGGTAGAGTGAAAGGCAGGGGGGATTACAATTGTCCAGAATTCCCGCTGCATGGTTTTATCGAGCATGTTCATTGTATCTCCTCTCTATTGCTTAAGAGACGGATCTGGCTGGTCGTGGCATACTTGTGTTTCAGTTCCTGGCCGATACGACCGACAATGATCACCTTGGTCATGTCGTCTGCCATGTCATCGCTCTTGGATTGAAGTTGGTGGTCAATTCAAGGGCATCACAACATCAAAGTCTCGAGGCCGGCTATGGCTTCTTCGAGGTCCTCGCTCAGGGTGTTGGCCCGGGCCACCTTCCAATCAGCCAGGCTCGATTCAAGTTCGTCGCGGATTCCCAAAACAAGGGGCAGATTTTTGTCCAAGATCGCCTTGATCTCGTTTGGCAGGCCGTCGGCGAACCGGCGGATGTCGTCAAGGCGGGCGACCAGTTCCATGACCCCGCGCGTCCCGCTGGATGGCACTGGGACTTGGGATGAAAAAGCCAGTTCAAAGAGTCTAGGCCAGGCCCGACGGACATCATCTTCGCTGTACGTTGAGACCTGCACGCGAATCTGCAATAATTTTCCCATGATTCCTTCCTTTTTTTGCCAATATTTTTCACTCGTCCCATATTTTTGGGGGGGGCGATTTCGGGGTGTATTGTAAAAATTTTGGTTCTCCGACGTTTGATGTGGAATTGACATAACAGTCCAGCATGGCGAGCAATCCCTGTTCGGCGCCCCCGCCGAAGGCATCCCCGTCCGTCGCCTACGATTCAAAGGGGTACGAGAAAGATAAGCCCGGCAAGGCATGGCGACAGCCATCCCCGAAGGGGTTTATTTTTAAGGACTTAACGCTCATGCCATCATCAAGGAGACGAGAATAGCCTCTGGCCACTACATGGTTTTGAGGTCAATTCCACAGTCAACGTTGAAAAACCTGCCTTTTCTCCCCACTCTGACATAATAGCATTGTGGTTGATCGTGTCTGTAGGGGAATCACTTGTTTTTGTTGGGGAGAAAGCACAGGAGACGGGATTCTTTCCCGGGATGGGCGAGGAGAAAACCCGGCCTTTTGATGAAACCAACGCAAATTGTGCTGAGCAGTTACTCCGGTTTGAGCTCTTTTTGGTGTGCCTCGATTTCAGCGCGGTCATGGGCGGAATCCACGCTACGCGCCGCCAGTTCCGCAACCTGTTGCATCTGCTCGAAAAGCGCTCTCCGGCGGCGCCGGCCTGTCACCAGGCCGGCAAGGATTTGAAGCGCTTCGAGTATCCGTAAGAGAATGGTGACATTGCCCTTGGCGCTGCGCCGAATCTGGTCGAAAGCGGTGGTCAGCAGGCTTTCAAAATTCGGTTCTTTTACAATGACGCGCAGTTCCCCTTCCACACAGCGGTGCGGTGAAGGGATCGGGCGAGGCGCAAGCCGCGCCAGGATCGCCGTCAGATAATCCACACACATCACGGCTGTTGTGGTGTCGTTGATGCCGGGAGAAAGGGCTTTCAAAGCTATATCCACGATTTGTCGAATGCCGAAAGCGGCATCCTGTGACACAGTGCGGTGACGGTCGATGCCGTATGCCGCCTGCAGGGCGCGGATGATCTCTTTTTCCGGTGGTTTTTCCAGAGCAAGCGAAGCGAGTGCGGACCCCTGGACCACAAACTCGCCGATGGCGTGTTCCATCCTTACGATGGTCTTGTTCTCGCATGCCAAACGCAGCAGCGCCGCGTTGTCCACGCTTTGGATATACCCATTGCCCATGGCCGGCACGGCCTTCCAGATATGCTCCGGCAAAGAAGGAGGCGTCGGATATGCATCATTTTCGTCAACCCATCCGTCTCCCGGTTTCTCCGGGAAAAGCCGGTCGACAACCAGCATGGTTTCATTGGCTACCGAGGCAATAATGTTGGATGCCTGAATCGAAGCGGAGATATGATGAATAAAGAAAATGAGGACACCGATGCCGCCCATCGCCAGCACGACGCTGAAAGACACGGCCAGGCCCGGCACGAATACACCATCTTCGCCGCCGCGGATGGTCCGCAACACGATCAGGCAATAGGTAAAAATGCCGGCGAAAACGCCCAGTGCGATCTGTGTGACGCGGTCGCTCATGAAGTTTCTGAGGATGCGCGAAGTGTATTGACTCGAGGCCAGGGCCAACGTCATCAATACCATCGAAAAAGTGACCCCCACCACGGTCATCATCGAGCCGGCAATCGTGGACAGCATCCCGCGTGCGCCATCCGCACCCACGCCGAACAGTCCAGGCCAGCGGGCGAGCCATTGTTTGCTTCCGGCGGAATCCACAGCGATCAGGGCCACGGCAAGGGCGATGCTGCCGGTCACAATCAGCGAGGGCAAAAACCAGAAGCTCGACCGCAGGATACTCCAGAGTTGCTTGCATCTCTTCACGGCGTGATATCCATCTTATTCTGTTAACGGGGATGGTTCAAAATTGGTTGATACATCATCGTCCTCTTTCTGGTATCCGTTCGATGCAGGGGCGAACGGGCCGGTCGCCCCTGCGCCTGGACATGCACGACCGCACCCTGAAGCAAAAATCAATGTCTTCCACAAGTTGAACCATCCCCGTTGCCGCATGATTCAACGGCGCCCGTGGAAGTTTCACTGATCTGATCGGGTTCCACCCGACGTATTCTTGTCCGCGAGATAGTAATGACGCACACTCTTGAGATCCGAATCAAGCTCGTAGACCAAAGGTGTCCCGGTAGGGATATTACGTTCAATAATTTCCTTGTCCGTGATTTGGTCCAAATACTTGACGAGTGCCCGAAGGCTGTTGCCATGCGCAACGATCAGAAGCTTTTTGCCTGCTCTTATCTCTTTGGATAGTGTTTCATTCCAGCACTCGATTATCCTTCCAACGGTATCTTTCAGGCTCTCGGTTTTTGGAAGCCTGCTCTTTTCAATACCAGTGTATCGTGGATCGTTGCCAGGGTACCGATCGTCCTCTTCAGAAACAGGCGGTGGCGAAACATCGTAGCTTCTTCTCCAAATCAGAACCTGGCCTTCACCGTGTTTGGCGGCTGTCTCGGCCTTGTTGTGACCCTGCAAGGCCCCGTAATGTCGCTCATTCAGCCTCCAGTCGCGAACAACAGGAATCCACATTTGGTCGAGTTGGTCAAGAACCACCCAGAGTGTGCGTATCGCCCGTTTAAGCAGCGACGTATACGCGGCATCGAATTGGAATCCTGCGTCACGCAGTACTTGTCCAGCCTTGCGTGATTCGGCGATGCCCGCGTCAGCCAGATCGACATCATGCCAGCCGGTAAAGCGATTCTGAATGTTCCACTCGCTAAGACCGTGGCGAAGCAGGACAAGTTTGTGCATGAAATTTCCTTTAGCGCTACTCGCAACGCTCGGTTTATGGCTGGGTTTGAGTAGCTACGTTCATGCACAATGCTCCGCATAACCAGGTAAAAAAGGCCGGAACACAGGACATGATGAGCAACAAACATGTCTGTCCCGGCCTTTTTGGTCTGCGCTCACGCGATTGTTCGCAAGCCCAATACCCGTCTTCAAGCTGGTTTAGTTTTTGGTTTCTTCCTTATTGCCTTTCTTTCCACCAGCCATCGGCCCCTGACCAGGGCGGCTGCCCTTTCCCTTGCCTTTGCCATGACCGTCTTTCGGTCCCTGACCTTTAGGTCCTGTTCCATCTTGATTTGGCATCATATTCACCTCCTTCCCGTTGGTGAAAGATAGCGACCGCAAGCTGGCCCACCAGCCCCTGGTTTGAGCCGAACGCGACCGCAGCGATCACACCTGTATTTGCATTGCTTCTCCGGTCATCAACTTCCGACACAATAGCATTTTGTCTGCCCGCGTCTGTAGGGTAACCGCTCATTCTGGGCGAGGAAAAATCCCAGGAATGAGGACTTTTTCCCAGGTCATGCCATTTCCAGGATGAAAAGAGTGAACGCGTGGGGCGGTTCTGGAAAAGGAAAAACGCTCAACCTCGGCGCATGGGATTTTTCCTTGCGACAATGAGCATTTTCCCTAGAGACTCGATTCAATAAATAGGTTTTGATTCTGGGAGTTGTCCCTAAAAAAACCACCTCCCGCATGCCCGTCTTGTGAGGCTGTCGTCATCCTTGACGTTCCAGGCTTGGCTTTCCCACATCCGTATTCCGTTGGACGCGAAAGGGACTCTTTGCACCCAGCCCTGAAAACCTCCCGAACAACACGCTCAAGGAGTATGCTGCCGTGCAACGAATCGGATATCGATCCAGGAAACTGATCTCGCGGGCCGTATTGCTCGCTGCGGTGTACAATCTGCTGATCTTTACGGTCCCGGCACAAGGCCCCTTCGGCACAGCCAGCGAGCCACAGAAGCCGAACTCTCCCGCCATCGAGGAAATCTCTCCGGCGCCCGCGAAGGTGGACGTCAACCCGGTCGCGCGGGATGAAGAAATCACCAGGCGGATCCAGGGTGTCCTGGAGACCACCAACTGGTTCTCCGGTCCACAAGTCCGGGTCGAGGAAGGAGTCGTTTTTCTCCGTGGCCAAGCGGAGTCCGAAGTTCTCAAAAAATGGGCCGGAGATCTGGCACGCAACACCCAGGACGTGGTCGCCGTAGTCAACAGGATAGAGCTGATCGAGCCGTCAGCATGGGACTTTCGTCCAGCGTGGAGCGGCCTGCTGAAATTATGGCGGGACCTTATCCACTCTTTTCCATTCGCCGTATTTGGGCTGTTCACCCTGGCTTTGTCCGTGGTCGTCGGCATACTGGCGACAAAAGCGGCCCGGATATTTCTGCACGGACGAATTCGGACAAAACTCCTGCAAAACGTCATTGCCCGCGGCGTGGGCGGGCTGGTTATCCTCTGCGGCGCTTATCTGATTCTGAGAGTCTCCGGCCTGACGCAACTGGCATTGACGGTGGTCGGCGGCACCGGCCTGATCGGCCTGGTCATTGGCATCGCATTCCGGGAAATCACCGAAAATTTCCTGGCCAGCATCTTTCTCAGCATGCAGCGACCGTTCGAGACCGGCGACCTGGTCGAAATATCCGGAGAGACCGGTTATGTGCAGCAGTTGAACATGCGCACGACGATCCTGATGAACCTCAACGGAAATCTCGTCCAGATTCCGAACTCCAGCGTTTACAAGAGCAACCTGCGCAACTTCACGACAACCCCGAACCGACGGGAGGAGTTTATGGTCGGCATCGGCTACGACGATGCCATCAACGAAGCCCAGGAAATTGCCAGGAAAGTGCTGGCGGAGCATCCAGCCGTTCTGAACGATCCCGAGCCTTCGGTACTGGTGGACAGCCTGGGGAGTTCCACGGTGAACCTGCGCATTTTCTTCTGGCTGAACGGTCACACGCACAGTTGGCTCAAGGTGCGCTCTTCAGTGATCCGACTGGTGAAACTCGCTTTTCAGAAACATGGCATCTCCATGCCCGACGAGGCCCGGGAGATCGTCTTCCCGCACGGCGTTCACGTCACCTTGGTCGACGAAAAAGCGGAGGATGGGGGGGGGGCCTTGGCGAAAAAGCGGTTCCCGGTGGAAACGCCGGCCGGAAATCTCGATGCCGTATCCACGAAAGCGGAAGCCGGACTCTACAGCGAAGCCGTCGTCATCAAGGAGCAGGCACGGCAGGCCCAACCACTGCAGGAAGGGGAGAATCTGTTGCCGGTTGCTTCCGGCACGTCTGATTCCGAGAAATAAGGGATATGGCTGTTTCTAAAGTACCGTTAACCGCCGCATCACACGTACTTACCTGTCTTGCAATCAAAATACACTGAAGATAAAAACTGATTTGATTATCCCTTAGACGACAAGATCTCAATGAATTTTTGATATCGATAACGAGTTTTCATTTATAAATACGTTTCATAGAAATGCAGGCCATTAAAAAATATAGGGAAACAAGTCCCCACAGGACCAGCACGTCGAAGCGGACATCCTGCAGTAAAGCTCCCATCTGGTTGATTCGCAACAGTCCGTCAGTGCCTGTGGTGCTGGGAAGCAGGTATGACACCCCGCGCAGCCAGACTGGGATAGATTCTTTCGGCCAGGAAAAGCCGGCCAGGAACAGTGCCGGCAGGGAGGTGAACATCAAGGCCAGCATTGACGCTTCACGGTGGCGGAAGAGTGTCGCCAGTGTCAGCCCCAGAAATATAACTGCCAGGAGGAAAGGTAGTACCAGCAGTGCCAGATCTAGAGGATTAATCCGTTGCGGAAAATTGTAGAGCCGGGGAAGAACAATAAAGTAATAGGCGGCGTTGAACAGATAGATGGAAAAATAAGCGGCCGATTTGCCGAGAACATGGGCGATGACTGTGCCATACCCGGTTTCTTCTCCCTGTGGGGAAAGGTGGTCCAGGGGCGGATGTTGGATGGCATCCCGTTCACGATCTTCCCGTGCAGTGCCGCCCAGCATGCCGATCCCGATCAGGAGTGTTTGCTGTAGGATCATTACCAACACCGCCGGTACCACATAGCTGGCATAGCCCCCGGACGGGTTGAAGAGGGCCACGGCTACGAGCTGCAATGGGTCACGCAACTGTTTGGCCTGGGCTTCGCTGAAACCTTCCGCCTGCATCCGTTTGATCTCGATTCCGGCCGAGAGTGTACCAGTCGCCACGGCGACCCCGGTCATGATCTGCTGATACAGCAGAAAATAGCTGGCATCGCTGTAGACCGCCACGCTGCTCTGTTCTTTGCGCAGGATAGTGCGCTCAAAATTATTGGGGATGATCAGGATGCCGTGCACCTTCCGGGCAAAGAACAGCTGTTCAGCCTCCAGTTGACTGGTCACCTGAGCACCCTGGTCACGAAAGCGGTCCCGCTCCAACCCCTTGGGCAGAACCACAAGTGCATAGCTGCCGCCCGAGAGGATTAGCGTTTTCCCTTGCTTCAGGTCAGTCACCCGGTGCGCGACATGGAGCGTCGGGGCAGCATCGAGCAGGCGGACCAGGCGGCGGGAAAAATCCGTGTTATCGGCATCGTACACGGCAATGGGCAGGTGGCGGGGCGTACCGGTACCGAAGATGGCTGCCAGAACAGCGAACGAGACAAGCGGCAGGACGAGCACCATCAGCAGGTAGATACGGCGGGAGAAAATTCTGACCAGTTCCCGGTGAACTACCGCCATAAATCCACGGGGTTCAGCCGCTGTCCAGCGTTTGCTTGCTGACAGCTTCATGGCCGGGACGCACCCATGGTGACGATCGCGCTCATGCCGGGCCGCAGCCCTTCTACCGCTTCGACAGGGTAAGTCGCACTTCGAAGGTTTTTAGGTCAAAATCACCCGAGGTCTTGGTGGCTCGCCAGGTAGCAAAATCACCCAGAGCAGAGATGTAGTTTACTTTTGCCTTAATTGACCGATTTCCAAGGGCAGGAATCCGGGCCGTGATGACATCACCCATCCTGATATCCGCCAGCAGGTCTTCCCTGACGTTGAAGGTCAGCCAGGCATCGCGTAGATCCACGATGCTGATCGTTGGAAAACCGGGGCTGACCAATTCCCCCGGATCAATGAGCAGATCCACAATCTGGCCGTCAATCGGGGCGTACAGTGCCGTTTCTTGCAGGTGAGCTTTTGCTTCGGCTACCGCTCCCGCCGCCTGGCTTGCCTGAGCTGTGGCGGCAGTCTTGTCTTCTGACCTGCTGCCGGCCAAGGCCATGTCGTAGGATGCCCTGACGGCTTCAGCCGTTTTCGATGCCGCCTGCCACTGGGCTTCTGCTTCATCGCGCTGCTGGGCGGGCACGACGCCGTCAGCTTGCAGTCGGTCGATCCTGCGAAAAGTCTTTTCGGCCAGATCCGCCGCAGAAGTGGCTTTATGCCAGTTACTCAGGTACGCGCGGAGTTCTTCCTGGCGGGGCCCCGTGAAGGCCTTGTCGCGCTGGGCATCGGCAAACCTTTGCGCGGCTGTGGCCTGTGCCATTTTCGCCTGGATTTCAGGACTGTCGAGACTAATAAGCAACTGCCCCTTCTTGACGTACTCGCCCTTTTTTACATGAACGGCTGCAACCCGTCCGAATAGCTTCGATGACACCTGAATCTGAGTTGTATCGACTTCTCCCTGGATAATCAGCGGCGGAGGATTCAAAAGAAACCAACTGGCCAGGGAAAACATGGTCACCCCGGCGAGAACGGCAAGTAACAGATAGATTTTCTTTTTTGATGTCAATGCTGTACCTCCACATCACTTCTGCTTCGATACTCCTCAAACCTTTCACTATAGCCGCTGGCCACCAGTAGTTCGGCCAGGGCCACATCAAATTCATACACGGCGACCAGTCGCTCCGTTTTCACTTTGGAGAGAGCAAGTTCCGCAACCACCACATCCAGAGAAGTTGCATAGCCTTCTGCGAAGCTCGGATTGCGGCATGATGCGGGTCCTTTTCAGAACTGACGACGGGATCGATCAGCGGACAACTGCGGACACAACATCAACGACGTCCGCGCATCGTGTCGATCACGCCCTGAACCCACGTTCTTGCGATGTCCAAAGTGTGGTTATCCTGCACAAATGCCCGCAATTCGCCCATCTGTTCTTCGAACAGGCTGTGTTTGCGCAAATCGGCGGGCGCTTCGTCCTTACCAAGAGGGAGGATGTTTTCGAAATACGTCCCCCCCAGCAAACGGCGAAGAAGGCCTTCGCCCAGGAACGCCTGATCATTGTTCAGGGTCCGTGTGGCGCGCAACAGGCGGCGGATGTCATACTGACCGGGATAGATATCGGGGACCTGCTTCTTGATCCCAAGCAGGCTGTAGACGCCGATGCGCGCTGTACGCACCGAGCTTTCCAGGGTGAAAACAACGTCGTTATGGGTCTCAACAAACTGACCGATGCAGGCGAGGTTGGTGGAGCCTTGCGGCACAGGCCACGGACGGTCGCCACTGGCGCGGGGCATGAACTGCGCAGTGATGTAGGGCATCAGCGCGGTGCGTACCTTTGTGGCGGCGATCACTTCATCGACTTGATCGATCAGGCCGAGGTGAAAGCACAGCTCGGTCAGTATCTCGACGCCTGTGCAGTCCGGCATCGGCTTTTTGACGTAGTCTCCGGGCTTGTCCATCAGCAACGCATAAACCCATGGGACGATCACATCCTTGGGTTGATCGACAAAGTGGGGTTGGCGGTTGACCGTCAAACTCATCAGCCAGGCAGAGTCGGTGAAGGTGATGATGCCGCCCGTCACCGTGTTGCCGGAATAGGGATCGTTGACCGACAACTCCTTGATTTTGTCGACCAAGGGTGACGGCTTGCAGGTCAGCGTGGCAGATTCCCAAGTTGTCTTGGGCACATCGCCGAAGAATTTCTCGGGCCGTCCGAAACTTGGGGATTTCCGGGCGAGGTTCTGCCACAGTTTCCACGCCACGCCCACATCCGGGTCAGCCGCGTTCACGCGCAGCTGTGGCACGGATGTGTCGTCGCCAAAAGCAGTATCCTCGACCATGGAACCCAGCGTCACGAACACCAGGTCCCGCGCGCCGACCTCGATCGTCTGATCACCGGTGCCAGTGCGGCACAGGATTGCGGTGGTGGTCCGCGTCTCACCGCTGATGTCCATCTCGAAGTCAGACACGATCGTGTCGTACTGGATCCTGACCCCTTGGTCTTTCAGCCACGCCATCAAGGGCCGGACAAAGCTGTCATACTGATTGTATTTTGGAAAAACGAGAGAGGTCATGTCGTTCAGCCCATCCAGAAGATGGTGGAAACGATGCATGTACAGCTTCATTTCCAGAGCGGAATGCCAATTCTGAACAGCGAACATGGTGCGCCAGAACGTGTAGAAGTTGGTCTTCAAAAAGCCTTCACTGAACCAGGTTTCTACCGTGATGTCGCCCAGATCTTCCTTTCGTGCCAGAAAGAGCCGGATAAGCTCAAGCTGCTGCAACTTGCTGAGCCCCATGGTCGAAAAATCGCCGATCTGGCCCTGTTTCTCCATAAGTCGCGCTTTTGACCAATTCTTGTCGGCGTCATTCACGATCCGGAATTCATCAAGCACCGTGAACGGCGGGGGTAGTTCCAGTGCAGGGATCTCCGAGAAGACATCCCAGAAATTCTGATAGCTCAGCTCCATCTCGCGGCCGCCGCGGACGAGATAACCATCCTCTGGATTGCCAGCCCCATCGAGCGCTCCTCCCTCGATGTTTCGGGATTCCAAAATGGTGATGTTCGCGGCGGGCATATGGCCGTCACGGATCAGGAAGAAGGCAGCAGTCAGGCCGCCTAGTCCACTACCGACAATATAGGCTTGGCGATCTGCAATGCCCTCGGTCGGAAGCGGGCGATGGTTGACATAGCTTCCGTGCAGGTCAGCCGGTGGCAGATGTGTGTCCCGACCGTTGTGCAGGTGTCTGGATGATGCATCGGGGTTAACGTCGACGACCTGACCGGCCATAGCGTCGACATGGGTCTTGAGTTGACCGGCAACCGTTCTTGGTACTTCACGAGTCACGTTTGTTTCCTTATCATGGCGTTTGTTTCCTTTTTCATGGTACAAAATGTCGTTCAGTCGAAAGTATTCAGAGCGCGATTTCGAGACCGATGGCGCGCGGAACGCTGGAGGTCATGCCGCGCCAGTAGAAGGTGAACCGGACCGTGCGGGAGACGTTACTGAGGCTCGCCTCCGACCGGCGCACGGCATCGGTGTGGCTGGAGCTGTCACCCCCGCGTGAACCCGATGTCGTCGTCGATCACCAGGACCGGACCGACGGGCATCGGTTTGGCATCTTCCAACTCGAGCCTGTGGAAGATTTAGTATGAGAAAAAATCACAGGAGAAGGGAATAACTCCCTGAAGGAGGTTGCGAAAGAGTGGAAATGGAGCGTATGATTCGGGTTTCGGGCCACACGGAAAAGGTTATGTCCAATCAGCTTTTGACATCGGGCTGGCTTTTTTTGGTATCACCACCGTCCACGAGCAGGACGTTCTCCACGGTTCACTCCTTTCCGGTCATGAACTCGGCAAAATCAACGAGGCGGGCGGAGTAACCCCATTCATTGTCGTACCAAGAAAGAATTTTAACGATTCTATTGTTCAGAACCATGGTGCTCTGTGCATCGACGATGCATGAGTGGGGGTCGCCGATGATATCCTGGGAAACCAGTGCCTCGTCCGTCACCCGCAGGATCCCTTGCAGGGACGGTTTCTCCGAGGCCTCCCGCAAGGCGGCGTTGACCTGTTCCGACGTCACGTCTTTTTCCAGGGAAATAGTCATGTCGGTAATCGAACCATCGGGGACGGGAACCCGCATGGCCATGCCGGTCATCTTGCCCTTTAACTGCGGCAGAACTTTTTCGGCGGCTTTGGCCGCGCCTGTGGTGGTTGGGATGATCGACAGGGCGGCAGCCCGGCCGCGGCGGCGATGGCGCGTTGGCATGTCCATCAGCGACTGGCTCGAGGTGTAAGCGTGGATAGTGGTGAACATGATGAACGCCACGCCGAAGGATTGATGAAGGACTTTGGCTACCGGTGCTAAACAGTTCGTTGTGCAGGAGGCCATGGAGACAATCTTGTGGGATTCCGGCTGGTATATCTCCTCGTTAACGCCCAGCACGATCATTGCGTCGGCATCGTCGGAGGGAGCTGAGATGATCACGCGTTTTGCCCCCGCCTCCAGATGGCCCGCAGCCTTTGCACGGCTGCGGAAAGCTCCGCTGCATTCAATGATGATATCCGCCCCCGTGTCCTTCCAGGGTATCTTTTTCGGGTCCGGGTTTGAAAAGAAAGGAATCGTTTGTTCGTCCACCTGGATGGCGCTTTCCTGCGCGGCAACCTTTCTGGAAAACCAGCCATGGACCGAATCATACTTCAAAAGATAGGCAAGATCCCCAAGGCTGGCCAGATCATTGATTCCGACCACCTGAAAATTTTCTCTCTGAAGTAATTGCCTGAAAACCGTCCGTCCGATTCGACCAAACCCGTTGATTCCCACCCGAATGACTTCTTGTCTGCTCATGTGTTCTCCTCCTTTAGATTAGGAGCCTTTTGAAAGATTTTAATTGCTGTTGTTCTTCAAGTCCCTGTAAGAATACTCTCATATAACCTCTCGACATCCTCCCTCCGACACAACTCCGTTCCGGGTGTCATGACGGCAGCGGAACCGGCCGCCACGCCGAAAAGAAGGGATTCCCTGAGAGGGTTTCCCCGGGCCAGGCTCAGGGCGATGCCCGCCACCATGCTGTCTCCGGCCCCAACCTTGCTGACAATGGGCACTGTGGGAGGAATGATGTGTTCGGCAAACTCTTTCGCAACCGCCAGGGCCCCTGCCGCGCCCAGGGAGATCACCAGTACCTCGCAGCGACCGCTCTTGACCATCTTTTGGGCCTTAGCCTTGATCTGCGATTCTTCTATGATTTCCTTGCCGACCAGTTCCCGAAATTCGCGGACATTGGGCTTGACCAGAAACACCCCTTCCTGAAGCGCTGCCTCCAGAGCTTCACCCGAAACGTCGATGATCACCTTTGCGCCCATCTTCCTCCCGATACGTGCAACCCGTGCATAAAAGTCAGGGGGTACACCTGGCGGCAGGCTACCGCTGGCCACCACAAAATCCGGTGAAGGCTCCATGGCCGCCAGTTCCTGCAGAAATGGCTCCCATTCTGCTTTTTGAAGGGCCGGGCCCGGCATCCCGAAACGATACTGCCGGCCGGTAGATTCTTCCAGAATGACCAGACTCTCCCGGATCATTCCCTCGATGGGAAACGGCCGATAGTTGAGGCTTTCCTGATCCAGGAGTTTTTTCAGTCGGTCTCCGGTCAGCCCCCCCGCGGGATGAAAGAGAAGGGATTCCCCGCCCAGTTGTTTTATCGCCCGGCTGACATTCACTCCGCCCCCTCCGGGCTCGAAACGAGGCGATTTACAATAGAGTTTCCGCTCTGCAACGACCTGATCAACACTTGCGCTCTTGTCGATGGCCGGGTTCAAGGTCATCGTCACGATGGTTTTCATGAATACCCCTCCCTCAACCGCTTTAATGCTGCGTTAGCGATAAACGATACCACCATCGATCAGTGGTGCCTGTCCGGTCATATAGTCTGAATCCGGACCGGCCAGATACGACACGAAAGCGGCAACATCGTCCGGTGTCTGAGCCCGGCCCAGTGCAATCCCCTCCACATACTTCTTGTACGTTGCCCCTTTCGGCGCACCGGTCAGCGTTGCAAAGCGTTCGTCAATCTCAACCCACATATCCGTTCCGACAATACCCGGACAGTAAGCATTGACCGTGATGCCGTCGCTGGCATATTCGAGCGCTGCAGCCTGAGTTAGGCCGCGAATTGCGAACTTGGTAGCGGAATATACTCCGAGCATGGCAAAACCGCCTCAACGCTCAGAGATTTGACCCGCCCTATGCTCAGATAAATTGACCCACCTT
>REDL01000041.1 GCA_007693505.1 Desulfovibrionales bacterium
GGCATGCCCGCGGTGACCAGGGCGGCGAAGACGATGACTTCCGGGGCTACGCCCAGGTAGGGGGCGACCACCAGGGCCACGGGCACGGAAATGGCAATGGCCGCCACGTTCATGATGAAGTTGGTCATCAGCAGCACGAAAAAGGCGATGCTCATCACGAAGACGAACCAATGGGCGTCCTGGAAAAAGCCCAGCCAGTTGATGGCCAGCCATTCTGCGGCCCCGGTCTGCCAGAGGCAGAAGCCCATGCTCATGGCCCCGGCAAAGAGCAGGATGATATTCCAGGGAATGTCTTCCAGGTCCCGGAGGTCCAGGATTTTCAGGACAAAGAAGAGGATGGTGGATACCAGGAGCACCGCGGCCTTGTTCAGGTCCGCCAGGGCGGGGAAGAACGACTGCAGGGAGAGGAACAGGATCACCCCGAAAATGATGGACCCGGCGAGGATCTCGTTGCGGGTGATCGGGCCCATTTCAGCGTGCAGCCGGCGGGCCCTCTCCCGCAGACCTGGGATTACCGCCTTTTCCGGTTTGTAGAGGACCATGAAGAAGCCCCAGAGGAGGAAGACCATCAGCCACCCGATCGGGGTCATATAGTAGGACAATTCAAAAAAGGTGATCTCCTTGCCGGTGATCTCCGTATAGAAGCCCAGGGCCACGATGCCCCGGGCCGCGCCGAGCAGGGTGATGATGCTGCCGGCTCCGGCGACAAAGGCCATGCCCATGAACAGCCCTTTCCCGAATCTGGTCGGCTTGTCGCCCTCACCGTACAGGGCATAGATGGACAGCAGTAGCGGATACATGGTGGCGGCCACCGCGGTGTGGGCCATAAAGTGGGTCAGCAGGGCCGTGACCACGAAGCAGCCCAGGTAGATCATGGATGTCCGTTCGCCCACAATGACCAGCATTTTGTAGGCCAGGCGCTTGGTGATGCCCACCTTGGTGAAAACCATGCCGATGACCAGGGAGCCGAAGATGAACAGCACCGAGGGGTCCATGAAGTCATTGAAAGCCGCTTGGGCCGGACGGATGAAGAACAGGGCCTGAACCACGCCGATGGTCAGACCGGTGATCCCGATGGGTAGCACCTCGAAGACCCACCAGGTTCCAGCCAGCAGGAACAGGGCCAGGGCGGCCTTGCCCTCCCGGGTCAGCATGAAGTGCTGTCCGGCGGGATCAACGGCATCCGGCCAGGGGGGCGACAAATAGACGATGCTGAACAGCGCCAGTCCAAGGAACAAAAAGAAAAGGCGCTTGAAATCGATTGATGTCGTTGGAGAAGCGGATGAGGCGGACACGCTTCGACCTCCTTGGGGGTATTGGAATTCCGTTGAGGGTTGGTGAACAGAAAAGGTTATCAGCTCTTCAAGGCAGGAGAATCGTCCAATGCGCAGGAGGTCGCCACCTCACAGATGGCCTTGTAGACGTCCGAGAAGCGCAACAGGCCGATGATCCGTTCTCCGTCCATGACGTACAGGGAGTCATGCCTGGTGGTGGCGAAGAGATGGAAGGCTTTGTCCAGTTCGTCGTCAATGGCGACGGTGTGGCCAGGGTCGGGTTTGTTCAGAAAAGTTTCGATCTTGATTTCCCGTGCCTTGCGGCACATGTCCACCAGGGGCTCATGCCAGAGCCGGAAATCATCCTTCATGGACTGGATAATGTGGGGGACACCGTACTGGATCTGCTCATGGATGCTGTCGATCTTGTCGTACCTTGGCTCCAGTCCCCGGACCAGATCCATGGGAGACAGCTTTCCGAGTACCACGCCATTTGGGTCCTCAACCAGCAGAATGCGCTGCTTTTGCCTGCCCTCTAGAAAGGCTTCCTGGGCGCGGCGCAATGCTTCCATGGCCTCCGAGAAGGTGGCCTGGATGGGGATGCGCGGAAAATCCTCCGTCGGTCTCATCAGGTTGCGAATGGTCAGTTCTTGCATGGCTTTCTCCTCATAAAGGCTTGGCATGACTGGGGCTCGCCGATGGATTCAGAAAAGGGCGTGTCAGCTTTCGACGATTTTCGGAACATCGCGATTTGTCCGCCATTGTATGGCCTTGCCGACCATGTTTCCGGCCAAGGCCAGCTTGGCGGCGATGTCTTCGTGGTTGTCGCCGGAGGTCCAGGAAAACACCCCGTCCTCGAGCGTGTCGATGTGGAAACCATGTCCGACCATGGCGTCCTTGAAGCTTTCTAGCCAATCCCTGTTCGGTCGACGGCGGGGCGGCCATTGCCAGTGGAGGGCCACGCAACGTTCACTGGGCGTCTTGCCGCTCTGGGCTTGAATGATGAAAAGCCCCGCGTTGACGCGGAGATAAAGGTGGAGAAGGTTGTCGGCGATGAGAAACAGGCGCGGCCAGGGTGATGTCAGAACGTGGCGACTGCCGTATCCCAGTCGCCTCAGAAGTCTGTCGAGGGAGGTACGTCGGGGCGTTTTGGCAAAAGTCGTCCAGGGGTATTGAGCGATGGCCGACCATATGCCTTTTAGGAGAAAGTGTTCAGAAACGGAAATCCGCAAGGGTGGCCTCCGCCGTGCCGAAGAGGTGATTGGCGGCTCCGGGGCGTCCAGATCCAGAATCCACCAGTCGATGGGCTGGGAAACATCCAAAACCTTTGGAGTCAGATTGGTTGTGACCGCTTGGATCAGGTGCTCCGCGGCCAGGAGGTTCGCGGCCTGGGCGATGTCCGTAAGCGAACTCAGTTTATCCGGGTCCAGCCGGGGAACGAGGGGGTTGGCGGAACTCGGGTGGGCCACGACGTCCAGGACTTCGGTCAGAGCCTGGTGCACCGGGGAGCCCACCAGTGTCCCCCAGTGATGCAGGGTGCGGGGCTCTAGGATTTGTCCCTCCACACGCTGGACGAGTTGTCGGGATGCATCCACCAGGACGGTCATGCCCGGCTGGATCCGGGAAAGGGCTTCCGGAACGTCAAACAAGGCCGGAATGCCGAATTCCCGGGCAATGTTCGCCAAGTGGCCGAATATTCCGCCACCATGTTCCGTGACCACCGCGGAGGCTCGGGGCAGCAATGCGGACCAAGAGGGATTCGGGCCGCGGGCGACGAGCACCCCTCCCTCTGGAAACTGAAACATGTCGATATTGGAGCGGACGATGTAGGCCGGACCTCCAGCGATACCGGGGCTGGCGGTTTGTCCACCTTTGGCCAGGGTTTCCGCGGCTTCCACAGTGCGCGTTTCCTGCGTGGCGTGCTTTGCGACGACTGTTTTCAGCGGGCGGGCCTGGAGAATGGAGAGGACACCTTCTTTGGACATGGACCAATGGATGTCCAAAGGGCAGAGGAAGTGACGTTCCAGAGCCATGCCCACACGGCACAGGGAAAGCACTTGCTCCGACGTCAGGGTGGGGCGAAGCCTTTGGGCCGCGGGGACCGATATCAAGGTCGCCCCTTCCTCGGAGAGAAAACAGGCGAACTTCTTGTCCTTGGAACGGATGGTTGTTGCCTGAATCACCGGTTCGGGATGCTTGGCGACCTCCCAGTGGTCCGGACTGACGTAGCCGTCGGCCACCGCTTTGTTCAGGCCATGTACAGCATCCACATACAAAGTTTTCGTGTCCGAGGAGGTTGGATCCTGGGTATACATGGCCCCACCCGCTGCGGCGTCTTCCATGACCATGCACCCGACACACATGGGCAGATCTTCGTCCTTGAGGCCCAGGGAGAGGCGGTAGCTGATGGCGGTCAAGGCATATTTGCTGGCCACCACTTCCTTGTAGGCCATGAACAGGAGGTCTTCACTGACGTTGAGTTCGGTCCGGTACTGCCCGGCAAAGGAGGTTTCCATGGAATCCTCGCCCACGGCACTGGAGCGGACGGCCACGCGCACGCCGCGAAGTCCGGCCCGGTATTCGAGTGCGCGGTAGGCGGACAGGATGGCTTCTTCGAGTTGCTCGGGCAGTCGGGCATTGATGATCAGCATCTGCAAATCCGAGCTGACCCGGAACATGTCCACGACATCCTGGACTTCCAGGGCTTGAAGTCGCCGATTGATTTCGCCGCGCAGATCGCTCTGATTCAGGAATAGGTGAAAGCCTGCCGCTGTAACCACGAATCCGTCGGGTACACGAACATCGGGAATTTTTGAGCGGATCTCTCCAAGGAACGCCATTTTTGTGCCTACCGAGCAGGTCAGGGCGGCGCAGACCTTGTCCATGGGGAGGACCAGTTCCGCACATGATGAGGCGGGAGTCGCGGCGAGGAGCCGGTTCAAATGGGCACGTAGGCGTTGAAACGGGGCCTCCAGGATGGCCCGGTCGGTCTCATTGAAGAACTGGAGTTGTCGGAGCATGGCGTAAACGGCCACGAACATACTCGTTCCCTGGGCCCTGATAAAGGCCATGGAGATGAACTTTTCGCGACGGGCAGCCTTTTGGGAGGACAAAACCAGGTTGAGAAATCGGTTTTGGGCGGAAAGCAGCGTCCGCCAGGCGTGAAAGGTCGCCGGAAGTGTCGTTGTGACGTTGACTTCCGGTTTGGAGCGGAAAAGCGAAATGAATGTTCGGCGCAATGTGTCGAAATGGCTGGGCATGGAAATTCGTTGTCTTGGTTCATTCAGGTGCTGGGATCAGGCCGCGGAAGCGTCATGCAGGGCTTCCTGTATCCTGATCATGATTTCATCCGCCATGCAGGGTTTGAGCAGGTAATCCGTCGCCCCCAGCAGCATGCCCTCCAGGGCGGATTCCAGGGTGGCGTATTGGGCAAGCAGGAGCACAATGCTTTTCGGGAATTCCTGCTTGATGTCACGCAGGGTAAACAGCCCATTGCGTTCGGGCAGCTCCATATCCAACAGGATCACATCGGCGGGCTGATCCCGCAGCGCAGCCATGGCTTCCTGGTCCGAATAGGCATCCCGAACAGTCATCCCGCGGCGGGTCAGCCGTTTGACCAAGACGTCGCGGAGTTCATCGTCGTGCTCCACCACCAGCACGGAAGCACTGTTCATCCGGCAGCTCTTCTGGAGTCGGCCAGGGCATGGGTGATTTTACGGATCAGTTCGTCCAGGTCGCAGGGCTTCATCAGGTAGTCTGCAGCGCCGAGAGTCAGACCATCCCGCGCTGCTTCCTCTGAGCCGTGACCCGTGAGGATGATCACGGGCATTTCCGGGGCCATGACCTTGAACACCTTGAGCACCGCAATACCGTCCATGCCTTCCATTTTCAGATCCAGCACCGCGATGTCGAAGGAACTGCCCCGCAAGGCCTGAATCGCGTCCGCTCCCGACAAGACGCTGTTCACATCGATATCGCGGCGTTGCAGCCGCTTGGACAGAATGTCCACAAAGCCCTGCTCGTCGTCCACCAGTAACAGCCTGATGGGTTTGGTCGTCTCGACGGTGGCGGACATGCCCTAGGCTCCCATTCGGTAAAAGACCGCCTTGGCTTCGGCTTCGCGGATTTTTTCCTCCCGGTCGCGCTTGACCTTTTCCGCCTGGGCCACCTTTTCCACGAGGTTGTCGAACTCAGCCGGTTTCATCAGAAAGTCGAAGGCGCCAAGCTTCATGCCGTCGATGGCTGATTCCACGGTTCCGTGGCCGGTGAGCATGATCACCTCCACCAGGGGAAAACGGTTCTTGATCTGTTTGAGGGTCTCGATGCCGTCCATGCCGGGCATTTTCACATCCAGCACGACCACATCCACATTGGGCGTCTGATCCAGCAGATCCAGGGCCTCCTGGCCGCTGTGGGCCGTGAGGACGTGCAGGTCGCGACGGGACAGGCGCTTGACCATGGTTTCCACGAAAGGGACCTCGTCATCGACGAGCAGTACGTTTGCCAGTGCCATGGGGAACCTCCGGTGGTTCAGGACAATTCTTTTCTCACCAAAGTCCAAATCGAAATCGGTATCGAAATCGGAACAAAAAATACAGTGCTTCATCTTGTGATGCCGTCATTATTCTTGGAATTGTCCATTGATTACGAACGCGATTTCGATTTGGATAAAAAAAGGTGGCAGTGATCGACAATATGCCGGGTCTAGTTCATGGTATTATGATATGCAGCGTGGGCTCGTGAGTATGAACGGGCAATGGGTTTTGGGTCAATGGCTGAAGAAGTCCTGGCCAACGGACGGATGGCAGTTTTTCGGGAGTGGGCGATGGATTGCGTCACACCCGCGGGAAAACGTGAACCGTCATGGAACGGTTGGCGGTGTCGTAGACTCAGGTTGGCCGATGGGCAGACGGATGGTGAAGGTCGTTCCGTGGCCTACCTGGCTTTGAACCAGGATGTCCCCGCCCATATTCTTGATGATTGTATAGCAGATGGACAGGCCCAGTCCGGTTCCCTTGCCCACCGGCTTGGTGGTGTAGAAAGGGTCGAAGATGCGGGTCAGGTTCGCCTTGGGAATTCCTTCGCCGGTGTCGGCCAGGGCGATTTCGATCATGTCGTCGACCCGGTGTGTGGTGATGGTCAGCGTGCCCCCTTTTTCTTCCATGGCATCCAGGGAGTTGTTGATCAGATTGAGGACAATCTGTTGCATTTCCGAGGCGGATGCAGCCACGGAAGGCAGTTCGGGGTCCAATTCAAGGATGACCGTGCAACCCGAATACCGGGCTCGCTTGTCCGACAGGGCCACGACTTCCTGGATCAGGGCGTTGATATGCACGTCCTGGATGCGCAGATCGGACTTGCGGGCGAAGCGCAGCATTTTGTGGGTGATTTCCCGGCACCTGGCGCCCTGAGTGCGGATCTGGCTCAAGGCCCGTTCGAACTCTGCCAGGTTGGGAGAATTGGCAAGGGCCTCGTCCTCCTCCAGGAGATCATTCATCCACCCGGCTTCCTCGACCATGATGGCCACGGGGTTGTTGATCTCATGGGCGATGCCCGCGGCCAGCTCGCCAATGGAGGCCATTTTTCCGGCTTCAATGAACTGTTCGTTCATCTTGGGCATGGGTTGGGGCAGGGCGCCGTTGTCCAGGGCCTTGTATAGGAGAAAGGCGGCCGTGCCGATGCAGGCCATACCGAGGACGATCAGGGTCAGAAGGCCGAACTGCAGCGCCCCGGAAGGCGGAGTCGCGGCTGTCTGGTTGAGGATGAACCAGAACGCGCCCATCACTCCCAGGTACGGAAGCAGGGCCAGGAGGAGCATGACGAAGAAGATGGTTTTTCGGGCGGAATGTTTTGGTTCGGTATCCATGAGAATGCGGTTCCTGGGCAGATGTAAAGGTGGATATTGTCCGATGTGACTGGGCAAGAAGTCGGGTGACCGTGGTTATCAATACCGCCCATACACCCGGGAAGGGATGAGTTCAAGCAAGTTCAAAAAATCCCGAGGAGAAATGAAGATACGGAGGAAATGTAACAGGGTCTGATCGTATTTAGGGTATCATGGCTGTGGACAAAAACGGCGGCTTGCGGCTAATGAAGATCAGTCACCAAGGAGAGCCGCCGAAGAGTAAAGACGTTCACAGGCTTCCAATTTTTTGTTTCCGACCGACGATATCCTGAACATTGTGCCTGTTGGAGGATGTATGAGCAAGCCGAAAATACTTTTGGTGGATGATGAAACCCGCTTTCGCACCACCGTGTCCAAGCGTCTGGTGGAGAGAGGCCAGGATGTGGTGGCTGTGGGCAGCGGTCTGGAGGCCATCGAGTCTGTCAAGCAGACGCCCTTCGACATCGTGGTTCTGGACGTGAAAATGCCCGGATTGAACGGGCTGGAGACGCTCACGGAACTCAAAAAGATCCGTCCGGAACTGGCGGTGATCATGCTGACAGGGCACGCTTCGGTGGACTCCTCCATTGAGGGCATGAAGCTCGGTGCCTTCGACTACATCCTAAAGCCTTGCGACATCGAGGAGCTCTTGGGCAAGATCGAGGCGGCGCACCTTTCCCTGGCGCATTGAATTGCCGGTTATCCCAAGCTTCCGGAAACCGATTCAAGCCGGGTGCAAGCAATGAACTTGCATCCGGCTTTTTTCTTGTTGCTCGCGGAATTGACTGGGTCGGGGAAAGCTGCTCCGGCTTTTTCCGATCGTTCCAACGCTCCAGCGTGGGAACGATCAGTGCACGGGCAAGATACCTGTGCTGCCCGTGACGACAACCTGAACTCGAATGTCAACCTGTTTTGAATCAGGCTCATTATGCGTTTCGGACTGTTTTCTTCTTCCGGGAATCCCGAAGGGATTCAGTCCCATAGCCCAGGGTTGCGGCGCACCGCCGCTACCCTGGGGTCAGCGTCGTGTTTCTCCGCCAACCCCAACGGGGTTGCGTCCTCAAATCAAAAATCGGCCAGTAACGAACGAGGACGTATCCGACTGACGCAACCCCGTTGGGGTTGTTTTTCTGACGCAACCCCGTTGGGGTTGTTTTTCTTTCTTTCAATTAACCCTGGGTAGTCCAGCTTTGGCTGTCCAACCCTGGGCTAGAGGACGATGCCCCGTTGGGGCATAAACCGATGACAAAATCATACCCAGGTGGATCACCTGTCCGAAACGCATAATGAGCCTTGAATCATTACCCGGCTTGCGTCTTTTTTTGGTTCAATATGTTTTTGTTTCTAGATGTTTCGAAACGCCTCGGCTTGACATTTTTTGCACAATCCGTTTTAAGCTCGCCAAACTCGAAGCCGAAACCGAATATCTTGGTTTTGCGTCAGAAGACGCTCATAGGGATTATGATGATGCCGAAAATGGAAAGCTGGACCAAAGCCGCGCCCCGGCATGACGAACGCCGAGGGGCGCACTCCATGAACGCTCCCAACGAGTCGGTCCGTTCAACGGCCCTGGAGCACGTGCCCATTGGCCTGAAGACAACCTTCCGGACCTGTTTCGTGCTTTTGTGTCTCGCCTTGGGGGCCTTTCTCCTGGCTTTCCTGTCCTCCATTCCCGTTTCCGACCTGCTTCGCTTCCCCTCCCTGCTGGTCTTCCTGTCCACCGCCTTTGTCGGCATTGTTCTGATCATCCTCGTCCGTTCACAACGCCTGCTTGACGCCCTTGCGTCGCAACCCGCTCCGCACAATGCGGCCGAGCCCGCCGGCAACGACAGCGCCGTCATGGACGAGCAGGTCAAGGCGCTCAAGCAGCAGCTGTATCACGCCCAAAAAGTCGTCTCCGTGGGCCAGATCGCCGGGGAGGTTGTGCATGAAATCAACAATCCCCTGGCCATCATTGATTCCCAGTCCGGAGTGATCCGGGACATGCTGGATCCCAGTCTGGGGTTGGACGCCTCGCCAGAGTCCATCCGTAAGGAGCTGGACGAGATCGACAAGGCGGTCAAGCGAGCCCGAGGGATCACTCACAAGGTGCTCAGTTTTGTGCGCAGGACGGAACCTATGCTCCAGGAGAGCGACCTGAATCAGCTTCTGGATGGCGTGGTATCCGGGATGAAGGAGAAGGAATTCTCTCTTTCAGGAATAAAGATCACCAAGGAATATGCACAGTTGCCGAAACTGCTGCTCGACCCGGACCTGATCCAGCAGGTGTTCTTGAACCTGTTGAACAACGCCGGTGATGCCATGGAGGACGGCGGCGAACTGACCCTGCGCACCGCGGTGGACGACGGCCGCGTCCTCGTCTCGGTGGCGGATACCGGGCACGGGATGAGTCCGGAACAGCTTGAACAATGCTTTAACCCGTTTTTTTCCACCAAGAAGCCCGGCAAGGGAACCGGGCTGGGTCTGCCGATCTGCAGGAACATCGCGGAGGATCTGGGTGGAGCAATCGAAGCGCGCAGTACTCCGGGGCAAGGGACGGTTTTTTCCCTGTTGTTGCCGATTCCCGGCAACGGTCCTGGTGTCGATAGGGATCGAGAATGATCGCGGACATGAGGCTGACTGTTTGATGGCAACCCTATTAACGTATGAACTTGAAACGGAGGATGCATGACAACGGAAAAGATTAAGAATCCGCCAGGTTCCGACCATGAGGACCTGATCGAAATCGGTCGCCAGGAGCTGCGGGCCGCTCCTGGAGGAACAACGAAAGTCCTGCTGGTGGACGACGAAGAGCAGTTTCGCTCTTCTCTGGCCAAGCGGCTGTCCTCCCGAGGCTATGAGGTGCTGGAGGCCGGGGACGGCGAACAGGCCATGCTGGCGGTGCGTCACGATAAGCCCCAGGTGGTGATCCTGGACCAGAAAATGCCCAAGATGGAAGGCCTCGAAGCCCTGGAAGCCATCAAGGAGCTGGATTCGGAAGTCCAGGTGATCATGCTCACCGGGCACGCCACCATGGAAGCGGCCCGGGTCACCGGAAAGCGCGATGCGTATGCCTACATGCAGAAACCCGCGGCCCTGGAAGAATTGATCGAAAATATCAACGGCGCCCGGCAGGAATATACCTATGCCCAGGCCAGGTATGAATCACCGTACATCGAGGGCAAGGGGTTCAAGAACTGGTTCATGGGCCGCGAGGGGTACCGGCCCGGATTCATCTGCATAGGTTTTCTGATTCTGTTCGTCATGTACATGATTCCCGCGCCTGATCGTCTGGTGGAGCTGATGACCGCACAGAAGGGCGGCCCGCAGGAAGATTTGATCAGGGGCTTTGCCCAGTTCGGGAACATGCAGCCCGGGCAGAGCATCGCCGAGTTCTACGGCACGCGGATGGCCCGGCTGGATCTGCAAGGGGCGGCCCTGGAACAGGCGGCCATGCAGCGGGCCAAGATCATGGTCGGCATGCTGATGGTCGCGGCCCTGTTCTGGGCCACCACGGCGCTGCCCATCGGGATCACGTCGCTCCTGGTCGGCGTGGTCATGTACTGGTTCGGGGTGTTTCCACCCAACGACGTGGCCAAGGCCTTTGCCACGGACGCCGTGTTCTTCATTTTCGGCGTGCTGGCTGTGGCCATCGCCATCGGCAAGACCGGGCTGGACCGGCGTATCGGCCTGGTCCTGCTCAAGCCCAGTACCTCGCTCTATAAGCTCTGTCTGATCTTCGCGCCCATGGTCGCGGTGTGCGCCTCCTTCCTGTCCGAGCACGCCCTGATCGCCTTCATCGGCCCGATCCTGATGATGGTCTATATCGGCGCGATCAAGGCCGGTGGGATTGATCGAGACAAGACGCTGGTGGTCATGCTGCTGCTGACCCTGAACTTTGCCTGCAACGTGGGCGGTCCCGGTTCGCCCGCGGCCGGTGGGCGCAACGTGATCATGATCACCACCCTGAATGACTACGGCATTTCCATCAGCTTCGGCCAGTGGGTGATGTACGGCCTGCCCTTCGTGCCGGTGATGGCCGTCATTGTAGGCCTCTACTTCTATCTGTGGGGCCGCAACAAGGTGAAGCTTACCCAGGTGAACGTTTCTGCGGCGGTGAAACGCGAATCCGAAAAGCTGGGCAAAATGACCGGCGATGAATACAAGACCGCTGCCGTCCTGGTGGTGCTGATCTTCCTGTGGTCGGCCTTGTCCCACAGGTACGGCATGGGCGGTCCGGTTATCCTGGCCCTGGTGGCCCTGAGCGTCCTGAAGATCGTGCGCTGGAAGGACATTGCCCAGGTGCACTGGAACGTTATCGCCCTTTACGCCGCGGCCAGCGCCATGGGCTTCGGTTTGGCCCAGACCGGCGGAGCCTTGTGGATTGCTGATGCGTTCGTCACCGCGTTGCCCGCCTTCCTGACCAACTCCAGTGCCGGCTTGGCTATTGCCTGTTCGATAATTACCGGCATCCTGACCAACTTCATGAGCGACGGTGCCACGGTGGCCGCCTTGGGTCCGATTCTGGTGCCCACAGCCATCCTGGCCGATGCCTCTCCGGTCATGGTCGGGCTGGCCACGGCCTTTGCCTCGTCCTTTGCCCACTGCATGATCATCGGCACCCCGAACAACGCCCTGATCTATGCCATGTCCAAGGATCCCAAGACCGGTCAGCATATGGTCACCCCCATGGATTTCGCCAAGCATGGGGTCATAATCCTGATTCTGAGCTGGGTTGTCCTGTGGTTCTGGGTCATCCTGGGCTACTGGCGGTTCCTGCCCTTCCCGGCCTAGCCAGGGAGGCTTTGAAAAAACTGCGTTGGTGCGCGAAAGCGCACCAACGGTTCCTTCAACCATTATGCCCTGGCGGGTCACGGAATTTCCGCGACCCGCCAGGGGATTCTGAATTTTTGATCAAGGAAGCTGTGTGACAAACAAAAGCATTACCGTACTGCTGGTGGACGATGAAATCTCCCTTTTGGAGTCCGTCCGGCGGCGGCTGGAGTATCGCGGGTTCAAGGTGATCGCCGTGAACAGCGGCGAAGAGGCCCTGAAGGTTGCCCAAGCCGAAGTCGTGGATGTGGCGATCATTGACGTAAAGATGCCGGGCATGGACGGCAAGGAAGTGATGCAGCGCCTGAAGCACGACCATCCGGAAATGGGCGTGATCATGGTCACCGGGCATGGCTCGTTCAGTTTCAAGGAAGAAGAGGTCAGCGGAATGATTGATGCCTGTCTGGCCAAACCCTGCGACCTCGCCACCCTGCAAGAGGCCATTCAGTCCGCTGCCCGCAAGAGATCGGACGGCTGACGCAACGATTCCCGTTCATCCCGGATCGTTCAAACTGGAGGTTTCCTATCTTCATCGTAATCCTTGCTCTTTTTTGCGGCGTGGGGGCTGGGTATGTCATCGGAACCCTCCTTGCCCAACGGCCCAGCCTCGCTCCCGCCAACCCCGCTGAGGCTCAGCCTGATGGTCCGACCCAGGCAGGTCACGGGCAAGGTGCCGCTGAGCCACATGCTCCGTTCTGCGTCGTGGACGAGCAGATGATCCAGGCCCACAAACTGGCCGCCTTCGGTCAACTTTCCACGGGCGTGGCCCATGAAATCAACAACCCCCTGGCGATCATCAACGAGGAAGCCGGTTGGCTGCAAGATCTCCTGGCAAAGGAGGAAAGCAGGGATTTCACGTATTGCGGCGAATTCACGGAGTCGCTGCGGACCATTATCAAACAGACCCATCGCTGCGGCGACATCACCGGCAAGCTGCTCCGCTTCGCGGAAAACATGGATTCCTATATCCGGGAAGTGGACCTGAACGAACTTCTGGACGAGGTCGTGGGCATTCTGGAGAAGGACGCCGCCCTGCGCAGCATCGTCATCGAGCGCGACTTCGACACAGACTTGTCCAGGATGCACAGTGATTCAGCACAACTGCGTCAACTGGCCCTGAATCTGGTCAACAACGCCCTGGATGCCGTGGAGCGCGACGGCAAGGTGGTGGTCGGAACTCGTTCCAAAGGAGCGGATTGGGTCGTGATCACGGTCAAGGATGACGGCTACGGCATTTCCACTGATCATTTGCACCGAGTCTTTGAGCCGTTTTTCACCACCAAGCCGCCAGGCAAGGGTGCCGGACTGGGCCTCTCCATCTGCTATGGCATCGCGACCAAACTGGGCGGCGTGATCACTGTGGACAGCGCCGTGGCCAAGGGGGCGACCTTCACCGTAACCCTGCCCCTGCGCGCGCCTGGCCAGGAAATGATCGGTTGACCCGTCTCGTTTCGGACCTGCCAGACAGCATTCCGAAACATTCCACCTTTCCTCTTTGGCCAAGCCTGAACCGCCCGCTTTGCTCAAGACGCCAAGGACTCCAAGGTGAGAATTTTGGAAGGCAGGGAAAGAACTGCTTTCCTGAACATTGCCCCTTCCTGCCGAGTCAAATCGACATCGCCGATGGGCGGTGAGCCTTCGACTGAGCGTTCCCACGCTCCAGCGTGGGAACGATGAACGTATCCCAATCAATGTCTATTTGAGGCCCACTCAGGCGATCAGTTCAGACCAGGGATTGCCGGAACGGGGTGAGTGTGGTAAAGAATGTTTCATCTGTGTGTAAAACTGAGACAATTAGAGACGTCCCCATCCTTTTTATCAGCTAGTCGGGCGAACACGTCGCCGTACCTTTTTCATGAGCACGAAAAACCACGATCCCCAAGTTCACGGGCTGTTCAGCAGTCCCGTGGCGTTTCAGCATCTTTTCGACGAGATTCCCCATGGAGTTTTCCTGGTGGACCGGCAACGTCGCATCGTGGCCGTGAACAGTGCGTTCGAGGCCTTGACCGGGTTCTCGCGGGAGCAGGTCCGCGGAATTTTTTGCGCGCATGTCGTCCGCAACACCATCTGCCAGCAACACTGTCCGGTCCTGCCCAATAGCGGAGAGGGCGTTGGCGAGTGTCCAGCCGGTAACATCATTTCCAGCGACCGCAAGAAAATCCCGGTGCGGATCAACCTGGCACCGATATACGACTTGAGCGGGGAGTGCCAGGGATACCTGGAAACCATCGAGGATCTTCGGGCCAGCGAGATATGGGACTGGGAGCGCATCCACACCGAAAAATTCAGCCATCTCATCGGCAGCTGTTCAGAGATGCAGCGGATTTTTCAGATTATCCCCATGATCGGCCAAACCGACTCCTCGGTGTTGATCACCGGGGAAACCGGGACGGGCAAGGACCTTATTGCCGAGGCCATTCATCTGGCCTCGGATCGGGCCAAGGGGCCGTTTATCAAGGTCAACTGCGGCGCGTTGCCGGAAACCCTTTTGGAATCCGAACTTTTCGGTCACCAGAAAGGTGCGTTCACCGGGGCCACGGAGAGCAAACCCGGGCGATTCCGGCTGGCGCATAACGGCACCCTGTTTCTGACCGAGATTGGTGACCTTCCTCTGAACCTGCAGACCAAACTGCTGTCTTTTCTGGACGACAAGGTAGTTTATCCCTTGGGTGGTTCCAAAGGGGTGAAGGTCAACGTCCGGGTGGTCGCCGCCACCTTGCGCAATCTGGAGCAGATGGTCCATTTGGGGGTCTTCCGGAGCGACCTGCTGTTTCGGTTGAATGTGGTCCGCCTGCATCTGCCGCCCCTGCGTGAGCGTGAAGGCGACATCCGGCTGCTTCTGGACCAGTTTCTGCGCACCATCGCCGTGCAGTTCAAAAAGCACATCACTGGGTATTCCGAGGACGCCTTGCGGGAACTGTTGTCCTTTCCCTATCCGGGCAATGTCCGGGAACTACGGAACATCGTGGAATATGCCGTGAACATCTGTCAGGGAGCCAAGATTCAATTAAATCAACTGCCTCAATACGTTCTTGAGAGCAAAACGCCACCACCTCCTCCTTCGGTGCGGGAGGAAGTGATGCCCCATGTCCCTACAGCCTCAACCGAAAAACTGGAGATGACCTGGAAAAGCATGGAAAAGAAAATGATTCTGGATGCACTGGCCCAGGCTAAAGGAAAACGAAATCGGGCAGCGGAGATTCTCGGCTGGGGAAGGAGCACGCTGTGGCGAAAGATGAAAGAGTTCGGCCTGGATGTGTAGCATGATCCATACTGCTCATCACGTCCGAAGCGTGCTTTTGGTGGCCCAGGATGGCTGCGTGGCTCCGCGGTTTGATATGGCTCTTGAAGCCATGTTGGCCACGGAGGTCGAGGGCATGAAGCAAAGTTTGATTCTGCCGCAATCTTCGGCCGAGGAGCTTTGTCATCTGATCATGAAGGAGAGCGTCCAGGAGGTCGTCTGTGGAGGTATCGAGGACGAGTTTTTTCAGTACTTGACATGGAAGAAGGTGCGGGTCCTGGACAATGTCATCGGTCCGGTGGATTGGGCTCTGGAGCGATGGAAAGCCGGCAAACTTCAGGCCGGGGATATCTTCAGGCAAGAGTCGGTTGCATCGCCGGAAGAGTGAATCATGGCGGTGATTGACCATCCTCTTGCATATCCAACAGCGCCTGCGCGAAAGCGGCCCGCTCTGCAGGGCTCATTGGTTTCTTCGACTCACTGGCATCGATCCGGTGGATGCGGGGGCTGAGGCCGACGCCATTGGCAATCTGTATTGCGAGGCCGGGCCGCGCGTTCAACTCGAGGATCAACGGACCGTGGTCGCGGTCGAGAACCACGTCGACGCCCAGGTAGCCGAGCCCGGTGAGCTCGTAACAGCCGGCCGCCAGCTCCAGTAGCCGGTTCCAGCCTGGAATTGTGATGCCTGCGATTGCGGTGCCCGTGTCCGGGTGGTGATCGATGATTTCACTGTGCCAAACGCCCTGTCCGGTGAGCCCGGTCGCGATGTCGATTCCGGCGCCCACCGCGCCCTGATGAAGATTGGCCTTGCCGTCGGAGGTCCGTGTCGGCAGTCGGACCATCGCCATCACCGGGTAGCCCCGGTACACTACTATTCGGATGTCGGGCACACCCAGGAAGCTGACGTTGGTGAACAAGGGGTCGAATTTGACGCAGTATTCGATCATCGCCTTGTCGGGCTGCCCGCCGAGACTGTACATGCCACTCAGGATGTTGGACACATGGTGTTCGAGTCCTTCCGTGTTCTCGAGCAGCCCGCTGGCCTTGCGAAAGCGTTTTCCCATCCGGCCGGTGATCACCAGGATGCCTTTTCCGCCGCTACCGTGAGCCGGTTTGATAACGAATTCTTCATGGCCGGCAACGATTTGAGGCAGGTGGCGGACGTCGTGGTTGGTCTCGACAAACCCGTAGAGCGCGGGGACCGCGATCCCCGCTTTCAGGGCAAGCTCTTTGGTCAGCAGCTTGTCATCGACCAGTGGATACTTTTTCCGCGGATTCAGTCGAGCGATTAAGTGGGCGTTTCGCTCATTCATTCCCACAATTCCATGCCGCCGCAGTTCACGCGGAGTGATGTACCACCTCACGGATTGGCCTTGCCCGCAAGGTCGCGGAAGCGGATCAACTCGGAGAGACGATAGCCTTTGTAGCGGCCAAGGAGCAGGGTCACGGACAGCACGATCAGAAGCAGCTCAGGGAACACGAAGATCAGGTGTTCAATGTACGGGTTGATCATCAACAGATAGCTGATGATCGCGGCGCCCATACTGCCAATCCCTTGGCGGATTGCGTCCGTGGCGCCAAGTTCCTCCCAGATGACGGACATGCGCTCGATGGTCATCGCCAGGATCACCATCGGGAACAGCGCAACGGCAAGTCCGTGGTCAATGTCAAGCTGATGACTGATGATACTCAGGATCAGCATCAGCAGCACAACGACAATCACGACCGCCGCGAGGCGCGGCACCAGCAGTAGCTTCAGGTGCTCGAGGTAGAAGCGGATCGCGAGCCCCAGCGATACGATCAACGTGAACATGATCACGCCGCCGAGGAGTTCTGTTTCGCGAAATGACAGCGCGATCAGCACCGGCATGAAGGTCCCGAACGTTTTCACCCCCACGACATTGCGCAGCACCACGATGATCATCGTGCCGATCGGCACCAGCAGCAGCACACGGTACATGTTCTGGGTCTGGATCGGAAGCCCGAGCAGCGAGAAATCCGCGATACGCGAATCCACCAGCTTCGCACGCAATTGTGCGGCATCCACCGCGTTCTGGAAATTGCGGGTGGCGGCAAAACTGATCTGTGCGTTTCGGGCGCGGTTTAATTCCACTGGTTCATGGTCACCGTACCACCATACGAGGAAGTTGGGAGGATACCCGACGCTGCCGTCGGCCGGGTTGATCGGCACCCACTCCCGGGTGTTGTGGACCTCGAGCCAGGTCCGCGGTTGCAGATCCCGGGCCCGGTCGGTCAGTTGCAGCCCATGCGCCATCCGTGCCGGGATTCGGGCACCGGCAAGCAGCTGGATCGCTGCCCGGACGCGTTCTCGATCACTGCTTTTGGCGGAGACGAAAAGCGCCATGTTCTCATCCGGAGCTTGAGCCATGTCACGTACGAGCACGGTCGCAAAACTGTTGATATCGGCAGAGCGTTCCCGGACCCGCTGGACGATCGCATCCGCGGCGGAAGCGTAGGGCTCCTCGAATCGTGGAAGGTCGGCGGGTCCCGGGAAGTCAGTCTGCGGTCTCGGGGAACGCCTTAGCTCATAGACCGTGGTACGGTAAAAAACGACCTGGCGCCCGCTTGGATTGCGGTTCGTCCATATCGCCTCGCGGTTATCTCCTCGCAAACCCGTTGTGAGGCCGTAGCCACGGGACACGAAGTGTTCGGCAAGCAGGGCAAAACCAGAAGGTTGATGTGGAATGAGCAGGCTGGCGGTGACAGCACCGCCGGTGGGCTCGAATGCAAACCTGGCCTCCACGATCCAGTTGTCAGTGGTCTGGTTGGGGAGCACCGGGAAGCCGAAATTCCTCACCTTGTGCTGGAAAATCCCCAAACTGGCCGCCGTGAGAGCCAGAATCAACAGCGGCAGATGAAGTCGATTCATGTCTGGGGGGCAAAATGGTCGACGTCGTGCTCGTCAGGGTCGTCGGATGCCGGCAAACAGTTAGGGCGGTGCAGAAATGTCTCGGCGGAATCCACCAGGATGATGCCGCCCATGTGATTTCGTCCGACGAGTACCTGGTAAATCAGTTGAGTCCGGTCTGTCAGACTCATCTCCTCTTCCCGGTAATGCGGTCCGATGCAGAGGCCCATCGAGACAACAGGTCGGCGCTGGAAATCACCGTCGTGACGCACGATGCGGAGGTGGCGGATGAGGGGTCGCTCAATGCGTACAAAGGTATCCTTATCTTCAGGATCGTTGATGTCGAAGGCGATCCACCTTTTGCCGTCGCGCCGGAAATACTCCTTGTTGAGTGCATTCAGGGACGAGATGGTGGCACCTGTGTCCATCCTCGCCTTCAGCGAGATGCCTTCAGGCAGGATCTCGATCCGCTCGACCCATCCATGAATCGTGCGGACGTCAAGGTCGCCTGCCTGCAACCCACCAGTCAGCAACTGGCCAAGTAGCAGGGCCAAGGGAAGGATTGAAAAGCGCATAAGTTCCTCAAGGGGGCCATTCGCACGAGGCCAGCAAGATTTTGACCACAAATTACCATAAATATGCGGGTTCGCCTGTTTGGTTGGATCGTGTTCATCTCGCCAGTATATATCCGGTCAGAATCAGGCCCGCAAGAGGCCGTTCAGCCTGAGCCCGCTTGGGGCGTGGTATTATGCAGAAAATTGTCTGGTGTTGAAATTGAAAATATCGCCGTATTGGTGAGGTAGAGAGCAATTCTTTTTTGTCCGTGTCCAAGGTTAACTGAGGGTACGCGTTTTTTTCACAACTCCTGGTAAAAGCACTACGGGTGACTCTTTGTTCAGTGCGGCTGTCCGCCAACATGTCTTCATGCGACGCTTTAAAAAATAATAATATCAAAGGTCTAAAAGGTAAAACCAAATCCCTGGTTGAAAGCCATATGGTTGAAGCCCAGGGATTAAACCTTGCTCTAGTTCGCTGGAACCAACGTGCTGAAGCTGAGCTTCGTTATCGTGTTGAGTTGCACCATGCTGGCCACCATTTTCCACGACGCCACCGTGACCATTATCATGAATTTGGCACTCGTGCCCATTTTTGTGGCCATGGCATCACCCCGAGGAAGAGCATCTGATGTGGGTCTGATACTGCTGGCAGTTGCCATGATCGGCGTACTGCTCTAATGGTTGATGATCGGGTTTGGTTGATTTGCAGGTTGACAGGCAGGGGTTCTCTTGACAGATGGTGCTGTGTGCCGACGCGGCGATGATCTTCAATCCCTGATACTCGCCGCGAACTGACCCAAAACGCTCGCGCAACCGTTGGGTTGCAAAGGAGGTTTGTATGTCGGCGGAAAAAATGCAATTATTGTTGGTGGACGACGAGGAACGGTTCAGGACGACCCTGGCCAAGCGTTTTGGTGAAAAAGGGGTCGAGACGAAGCAGGCTGGTGACGCCATGGCCGCTTTGGCACTCATCCGGGAACATGTAGTTGATGTTGTTGTCCTGGACATAAAGATGCCGGAGATGGATGGTATCGAGGCCCTGGGCGAAATCAAGAAGATCAATCAATCCATAGAGGTGATTCTCCTGACCGGCCACGCTGCCGTGGACTCGGCAGTGGAAGGAATGCGACTGGGCGCTTTTGATTATCTGTTGAAGCCCTGTGAATTCGACCAGTTGTTGGAAAAAGTCCACAAGGCATACGAGACAAAGAAAGAGAGGGATGAGCGGATACGCCAAGCCGAGATCCGCAGTCGCCTGGACAGGATCGAGAAAAGTTGGCGATGATAGGCCTCATCAACGGTTCTCGAACCTGCTGAGCGATGGGTATGAATACGCATCAAGCATGACGCGCCGACACGTTGATCTCAACCCGCATTGACGGACTATTTTGTTACCCGACATGATAAATCTACCCATACCGAGTATTTACCGAAATCCCAGAAAGTATAATATCTTTGAGCACCCGGAACAGGGGCGCCAGGCCGTTAAACAGGGTTTTTCCTGGCCGGCTTTTTTCCTGGGAATCATCTGGATGTCCGTCAAGGGGCTCTGGAAATTTTTTGGAATCTGGCTTGCACTGATATTGGTCATGATGTTCGTTGAGAACGCCGTAAAGTCCATGGAGATTGATACTTGGCTGAAGCCTTTTGTCAATTTCGCGATTCTCACTGTCTACATGGGGATCATGCTCTATCCGGCACTCAAGGGCAATGAGTGGCGGGGGCGAAAGTTGCTGGAAAAGGGGTTTGTTTGGAAAGGGACCGTGGAGGCAACCTCTCCGGCCAAGGCCCTGGCGGTGCAACAAGGCTCTTGAGCACTGATCGATATGCCCCTATTGTTGGTTGCATTGCCCGGTTGAGGAATTCCTCGGCCGGGCTTTTTTTTTCAGAACATCATGGTTGTTTGGAATGTATCCAAGCCCGTTTTGGACTGTTTCAAATAATGTCTGTCGCTGGCCCGTTCCTTATTGTTTCATGTGGGCTTTGATTCGAATTGATAAGTCTTGACACGTTTTTCACGAATCGGTTAGGGCTGGGCTTTCCATGTACTGCAGGTAAAGAGTTTTTATCGTATGCAACGCCAACTGCAACTACAGGAGGTGAATGAAATGGTGGATGTTGAGAAGAAGAGCGTCAGGGACTTGATGACACCCGTTGAAGATTTTCCCCGAATTTCCCGAAACGCGACGTTTGGGGCGGCAGTGGCGACCTTGGACAAGGCCCAGGAAAATTTCGTCGCCGGTCGGGCCAAGCAGCGCATTTTGCTGGTGGAGGACGAGCAAGGGCGGATCGTGGGCAAGCTTTCACCCATGGATGTAATGCAGGGACTGGAACCGGGATATGTGAGGATGATGAACACGGACAATCTGCGCTACCGGGACGTGGACTACGTGGTCCGGACCATGCGGGAGCAGACCAGGCTCTGGGCCAAGCCATTTGACGATCTTTGCAAGACCGCCCAGGATGTTCAGGTGCTGGAGTTCCTGCGCAAGCCCTCGGAGAGCACCCTGATCAAGGCCGAAGACTCCCTGGATGCCGCGTTTCATCGCTTCGTTGTCGGTCGGCACGACTCCTTGTTCGTTCAGGAAGGGAAAGAACTGGTCGGGCTGCTCCGGTTTTCCGACGTGTACAGGGAAGTTTCGCGCAGAATAAAGGATGTCTGCACGGCTGAATGACCGTAACTCCTCAGCTTGGCAGGTGAAAATGGAGCTGCTCAAAAACGTGTGCCAGGCACGACCTGGATGCCCGCCTTCGCGGGCATGA
>REDL01000024.1 GCA_007693505.1 Desulfovibrionales bacterium
GTAGCTGGTATTTATGAGGCTTTTAAGTTCATTTATATCAGGCAAACGCCAGTCTTCATGGCCGGCCCAAGACAGAGTTTCGGCAGCATCCATGGCCTGCTGCCAAGTCCGGGTCGTCGCGCTGCCCGTGCATTGACCATTATTACTCCAGGTCTGGCCGTAACTGCACTTCTGCCACATCAAGCCAGTGGTCGTGTCCGTCACCGTGCCATTACCATGGTCCACCAAACCGGCATGGGCCACGCCGCAACAGCAGGCCGCCAGCAGTAACGCGGTGATCATCCAGCGCATAAGGTCCCCCCCCCAAATGATAGATTGTGTCAACACGGCGCTCGGTTACGAACCGTCCCGGTCCCTGCTCTTCAAGGACCGCCACGGACACCCCGGCGCTCAGCAGCTTTTCCAGATAACGCTTTTGCATCCAGGCCGGAAATCCGGCGCAAACAGCGCCCTCGCGCAGGTCGCTGTTGATGTTCAAACCCAGTAAAGGCGCCAGCTTCCGGGCATCCAGGCCATGCAGCTCATAGAATTTGCCGACCCGTACCAGCAGGGCCACGGCCTGACCCAGGCGGTACCGGTCGACATGCCACTGCATACCATCCCTCGCTCTGTCTGCACAAAATCGTCGCCAGTTTGGCGGCGTGTTGAAAACTCTTAAAACCTTGGAACGCCTTGATCTCCTTGGCCAGAATCACCAGCATCCTCATCTGCTAGCAAGTCGTGGCCAGGTCGCGAAGCAACGGTGTCTTATCCTCGAGTGAGTTGGTCTGGATGATCAGGCCGATGATCCGGCGCGCCTGCTCGCGCAATTCCCAGCCAATACTGTATTTTCCTTTCGCTCTTGCCATCAAACCAATCGAGAAATACACGAAATTGACCCACCTCAACGATCGGTGTATAAGTGCATAAACATCTATGGAGGTGCATCATGGGTTCCGTGCGTTGGAATGTGGCCGTGTCCGCGGAGACCGACCAGGCCTTGCGGGTTTTTCTGGCCCATCGCGGGCAGGGCCGCAAGGGCGACCTGTCTCGTTTCATTGAAGACACGGTGCGCGAACGTGTCTTCAAGGAAACCGCCTTGGCGATCAAAGAACAGAACAAGGAAGCCTCATCCGGGGAAATCGAGTCGGCGGTGACCGAGGCCCTGGCCTGGGCCAGGGGGGGCTGATGCGAGTCGTGCTGGACAGCAACATCCTGTTTTCCGCCCTGATCTCCCCGTACGCTCCACCCCACACAATTTTCCTGGCCTGGCAGGATGGCCGCTTCGAGCTGATCACCTGCCACGCACAAATCGACGAAATCCGGCGGGCAAGCCGCTACCCGAAGCTTCAGCGCATCCTTCAAGGCCACCGTGTTGGAACCTTGATCAACCGCCTGTACCAGAGCTCTCTTCTGGACAAGCTTCCCCGGATCACGCAAACCCATGACCCGGACGACGCGTTTCTGCTCGCCCTGTCCCTTGGGGGCCGGGCAGATGTCCTGGTCACGGGCGACAAGCGTTCCGGCCTGCTCCAGATGGGTCGTCACGGAGGAACCCGCATTGTCACTGCAGACGTCTTTTGCCGGGAAATCCTGAAAATTTCTGCCTGAATCCTTTATCTGCTACATCCTTGCATTGCGTCCCCTGCGCCTCTGCGTGAAAACCATTCTTTTCCCACTCGCCAAGGCGCTGAGGTCGCCAAGGGGAAAACATTTTTGAAAGCAGGGAAAAAGCTGCTTTCAAAAAGGCTTGCCTCATCCCCGTGGGATGGTGTGTACCCATAGCCGAAGGCCAGGTATTCCCTCCTCAGCGATCTTTGCGCCTCTGCGTGAGGATAATCTTTTGTTTCTTGCCAAGGGCATCTTGCGAAGCGAGTGAAAACACCGGTTTCCCTGGGTGCCTCCGAGTGACTACAAAACAACGCCCGCCGACGCCGGGGAAAAGGCGTGGGCGGGCGTATTGGTCCGCAAAAATACCGCATCGAAGCGAGAAAGGGTTCCATTTCAGGGGATGGAACCAGCCAGATGCATATTTGATGCGGCCGGGCGGCGGGATTGTATACACTGCGGGCATTGGTTATCTGTTATTGGGGGATGGGTCTGGACTGTCTCGGCGATCATGACCGGCTGGGGCTTCACTTCTCCATCCGCTCCAGCCTACGCTTCAGTTTGGCTAGTTCCGCCAATGCGGCTTCTTTTTGCCGCCGCTCCTCCTGCTCGCTCCGGCGGGCTTGCACCTCACGCGTACGGGCTTCCGCCTCTCGCGTACGGGCTTCCGCCTCTCGCGTACGGGCCTCGGCCTCCCGCATCCGGGCTTCTTCCGCCCATTCAACCAGCCTCTGCTCCCGGCGGTCGCGCTCTTCGAACTCCGTGACGATATCGTCTTCCACGATCATCTTCTGGCGAACATTTTCCTCGGAAACAGCCTGTTGCAGCCGACGCAACACGATCCGGCATTCCTCGGGGTAGTCCGTGTCGTCCACCCGGAGCAGGTGCTGATTGTCGGGGTTGATCCGGGCCTGATCGAACACCGCGAGCATCTTCTCCAGGCGGTCCCGCCGGCGGTCCTTCAGGGCCGGGACCTGGATGATGGCGCTGTCGTGGGTCAGGGATTCGATGAACTCGTCCCGTTCGTGCAGAACCTGGCCCGTGGCCCGGTCCGTGTAGGCGCGGTTGACCAGGATCACCGGGACATCCCCGTTGTGGGCCAGACGGTGGCCGAGAATGTAGATGGTGAAGATGGGCAGGGCCACGCGCCGTTCGTGTCCGTCCAGGCCCGGGATGGTCTCAGAGTTCTGCGCAGACGCGTACTGGTTGCCCAGGTAGCGGCGGAAGCGCTGGATGTCCGTGTGGAACTTGGCCTTCTGGATCTCCACCAGGACCAGCCTGGAGCCCTCGCTGGTGCGGACCCGTACGGCCAGGTCCAGCCGGTACACGGTTCAATGGCGCATCCCCTCCCCGTCCGTGACCACTTCCGTGGGCCGCAGCTCCACGTCCTCCACGTCGTAGCCGGTGATGGCCCCGACGAACAGGGCCGCGACCTTCTTGTCCTCCATCATGAACTTGAAGACCGTGTCGTAGATGGGATTGGCGATTTCCATGATGCACACCAATTCAGGTTCGGTTCACAAACAGATCATGGTTCTCAAAGGTTCTTTGGCAACGGAGTACTCTACACCGTCCAGTATCGTCAACAATAGTTCGTCGTCCATGCAAAAAAATGGCAAAAACCAGGCATTGCCACTTGGGAAAAAACCTGAACGGACCGATCCAAACCAGTGTCAGAGACGGCAGATACCGGATGGCCTTCGCCTCGAACCTGGCTGGGGCAGATTATCCAGGGAGTGCATCGGATACCGGTTACGAAGAGGCTGAAGCCACGGCAACGGTCCCAGCCTATTCCTGCTCCTCGGCAAACACCTCGTCAATGCCACGGGCGTCCAGGATGCGCCTGGCCCAGTTCTCCAACTGCTCCGGCCGGGCATTCTGCAGGCGTTCCTGGACATCCTGATCAAGAATACTTCCAAATCGTTGCAGGAGCAGCAATTGGAGCATGGCGGCTTGGCCTTCCATTCTGCCTTCCATTCTGCCTTCCATTCTGCCTTTCTCGATGCCTTCCTTTTTCCAGTCTTCCGTCCACTGTTTCACACGTTCAGCCAGCATCGCATTGACCTCCTCCAAATCATTCACTTCAGGGATGACTTCCGCGGGAACCATCCGCCGCAACAGGACCCGGCGCACCCAGATGGTAAAGGCCCGGCGTACCATTCTGGCCGGAGCAAGTTCATGTTCGACACTGTCCACACAGTAAGGCTGTAAAAACCGACAACCGCCCCGACACTGCAACAGACATAGGTCTGGGCGCTAGCACGCCTTCTATTTGGCCAGGGCAAATTTCCGCAGGAATTGATTAAGGGTCGGCTCACCGCAGTCAAACCCATCCACCGCTTCCAAGGGGTCAAGTTTGCGAACCGGCTCATAAGCGGCGCTCAATCCAGGACTTCGGGTTCACTGAAAAGATGTTTCAGGCGGGGCTTGATCTGGACCGGCCGGTCCAGGGCCTGCTGAAACGCAGTCCATCCGGTTTCGTCAAGGACAAAGTGGCGACGATCCGCCAATTCCTGGCTCGCGGCGGTAACGCCGGCATCCAGCAAGAATTCGCTGACATTCTTGTGACATGCCTGCGCCGTCTCCTGCAGAAACAGCTTCACTTCGCTGCTGGTTCGAACATCGATCCGTACGGTTTTTGGCTCTTTCAAAGTGGCCATAACACACTTCATCCATAGATTATTTCGATAACCGTAATATCCGGGCATTGTCCTGACAAGACACATCAGAGCTTCGCTTTCCCCCTGCGTTCCCTGCGCCTCTGCGTGAGAACCAAATCTCTTCCTCTCGCCAAGGCACAGGGGAGAGTTTTGTCGCCTGTGGCGTTTATTCCGCCCACTGTGTTCGAAGCACCTTGCACTGGCAGCTTCACGGCAGCAGTTCCTCCACCCGGGCCTTGCCCGTCTCCACGGTATCCGGATCGTCGGTCACGCCCAGCGGGGCCTGGCGGGCCAGGTCCAGGTCCGCATTCGTCCATGTTCTCCCGGTGGCCTCGAAGCGCCGGGTGAAGTGCTCGGCCACCAGGATCTTGTGCCAGATGGTCAGCCAGTCCGTGGAGTTGAGCTGGATGGCCGCGTAGATGATGTTCCCGATCACCGCGCCCGGGGTGGTCCGGCCCTCGCGCAGCTCGCCCACCCAGTACACGACCCCCCCGTCATCCTCCGGCACCTCCCGGTTCAGGAGGTTGCGGTACACGGCCAGCAGAAACTCGG
>REDL01000087.1 GCA_007693505.1 Desulfovibrionales bacterium
ATCGCGGCAGCGAATCTACAGTTCGTCGCTACGTCCGTTTTGCCCGGATCAAGCTCGGCCTTGATCCATCGAACAAGGTTTACATTCCCAGTGATCCTGAAGTTGGTCGGGAGGCGGAAGTGGATTGGGGAACGGCGAATGCGATACTCTGCGGAGAGTCTGTGCGCTTGAAGTATTTTTGCATGCGCAGCAAATATTCCGGCAAGCACTTTGTTCGATTCTATCCATGTGAACGTCAGCAAGCTTTTTTTGACGGTCATATCCAGGCATTTCTGTTTTTTGGCGGGGTATTTCCCGTTTTGATCTACGACAATCTGACGACGGCGGTACGCAAGGTATTTCAGGGCAAGAAACGTCAGGAGCAGGAATTATTTATCAAATTCAGATCGTATCACAACTTTAAGGCTGTATTCTGCAATCGCAACAGCGGGCATGAGAAAGGCGGCGTTGAGGGTTTGGTCGGATTTGCCCGTCGCAACTACATTTCAACGTATCCTTCCCTGTCGTCCATCCTCACGTAGTCGCCCACGCGAAAGGTGTCGTCCATCAGAAAGAAAATCCCGGCCACGATGTCCTTGACCAGGGACTGAGAGCCCAACCCGATGGCCAGGCCGAAAATGCTCGCCCCGGCCAGCATCGGCCCGATGTTCAGTCCGAGGGAGGACAGCACGATCAGGAAGGTGACCACGAGCAAAAAAACTCCCACGGTTTTCTTGAACAGCGGGAGCAAGGTTTTTGTGCAAGCCAATGTCCCGCCGGAGTCTTTTCCTTCAGGGACTGTCTGAAGTCGCCGCTCGATAGAACTCTTGATGAATTCCCAGATCAGATGCACCACGAGCAGGGTGAAGAAAATCTCCAGTGCCGCACGGGTCACGGCTTCGCCCAGGGGGAGACTTATGCCCCGAAATTTCAGGAGAAAGGTGACAAGCACAAAGGCGATAACCAGACGGACGGCCCGGCGCGCAACAGGGAGTTTCTGCTTGATCGCGGCAAGGGGGATGATGCTGTCGTCGCCTTTTTGGTCACCACTTTGAGCACCTGCTGCTTCATCATCCCCTGGCTCCGTTTTCAAGGCGTCTGCAGGAACCTGCGCATCGTTTTTTTTTCTCGTCAGAGATTCTTTGAAACAGGAGTTGGACCAGTTCATCCAAGAGGAAAAACAGAGGAATGATGATCAGGCTGCCGACATAGGTGAACCCGGGACTTGGCTGGCCGGTGACCCAAAGGCGAAGAACCCAGTACGCAGTGACCAGGAAAAAATAGAGAATTGCCCCAGATGCCATAGGTTGGCGAACATCAGGCGCAGTGGGGTCGGATTGCCCGGGTCGGGTGCATTCTCGCGAATCGTTTGGGCTACGGTATTCTTGAAATACAAGATCGCCGCGATGATCAGGATGCCCAGGACGCTCTCCTTGATGGTGGCCAGCAGGAGAATCACCCCATCGTCACCATGGGCCTTTGCGACCATCTCATACAGGATGCGGGTGGTCAGGCCGGCAATGACCGTGGCCCTGATCCAGTTGTAGACCTGGGATGTCGTTGCGTCGCCAAGCCGCATCAACCGCAAGTTTTGATGGTGCGGCGCCAGAAAAAAACCCGCGACCAGAAAGACGATCCGCGCGGCAATGATCGCTTCCAAAATGAGGCTCAGAAACAACCTGGGCGGGCTGTCCGACACATGCAGCAGGACCAGGATCAAAATGGAGCCCACCGCGAAAGCCAGCACGTTCAGACTTCGCAAAATGGTGTGCAGGATGTTCAGGGCGACTTTGTTCAGCAATCCTCTACTTTCGGATTCAGGTACGTTGCTGATTGCCGGCCTGACCTTGCGCCGGAAGACCCATTCCGCCAGCAAACCGGCGCCGATCATCAGCAGCAGGCTGCCCATAAGGCCCAGAAAGCCCAGAAAACCTCGACCATCCGTGGCCAGGGCCAGCGCGCGGAACAGCTCTCCACCTGTTTTGGGCACTGCCGCGGCGATTGTTCGCAGGTTCTCGCCCATCAGATAAACCTTTTCCCGGACTCGCTCGGAAAACGTCGGAACGATGAGCTCCGTCTCGTCCCTGGCCTGGGCCTCCTGGCGCAGCCTGGCCAGCAACTCTTCCCGGACCTGGACGTCGCTCAACCTGGCGACTTCGGCATCAACCCGCTCCGCTGGGATTTCTGCTGGAAGACTTCCCGCAGCCACCGGCACATTCTGTTCCGCCATCGCGAGACTGGAGGGTGCCACAACACCCAGAAAGCACACAAAAAAAAGCAATACCAAACTGAAAAGCAGCCTTGAGGATACTTGGGACGGCATCTGATATTCTTTTTTCATTTTAAACAAGCGAACCCATTCTCACAATTTCTGTTCGTAAATTCATGCACCTGCTTCCAGTTCGTCAAGCACCGGGCGAATTACAGGCAGAACCGCGGCCACGATGGCACCCACGCCGGCCTCGTTGGGGTGCAGTCCATCGGGCAGGGTCAAGTGCATGTTGCCAACAATTCCCGGTAGGAAGTCAGGAACCAGGGGCACGCTCTGCTCCCGGGCGATTTCCTGATAAAGGCCATGAAACCGGGCGACATATTCCTCATCCCCGCCTGTCAGGGAACGAACGCCTGCCAGGAGCACCCGCGCGCCGGCTTTATGGCTTGTCGTGATGATCTGTTCCAGATTCGCCTTGATCTCATCCACCGCAACTCCTTGATACCAATCGTTGGTTCCGAATTCGACCAGCACCAGATGGGGTTGGTGAGCCAGGAGCGAACCGAGGCGGCGCAAGCCGTCATGGGCTGTATCTCCGGACACGCCGCCGTCAATCACCCGGACATCCCGACCCTCTCGCCGCAGCGCCTGCTCCAACCTGGATGCAAAGGATGCATCCGGGGCTAGACCGTACCCTGTGGTCAAACTGTCACCCAAAGCCAAAATTCTCATCATGCCTCCTCAACGCAACCGTCTCGCCCTTGTTTTCGAAAGCGCGCGGCCTCCCAAGGGCATCCGCCTGGGTTACTGTTTTTATTCCAACTCTGCCTGGCGCAAATCCTGGGCAGAATCCCGGCTCAGGTCGGCAGTCAGGTAGTCCATGGTTACGGGGAGGTCCATGTGCAGGCTGCGCAGAATTTGGATGCCGATGCGGGCGCGCATGGCCCGGCATTGGAGCAGGTGCCCGCCGCAGGTCCTGTCCTGGGAAATAAAGTGCAGGTGCACCCCCGGAACGCTCAGGGATGACATGAACTTGGGGGTGTAGAAGCCGGCCAGCGTGCCGGAAAGATTGGTCATCTCGAATGTGGACTGGTCCCTGGCCGCTTCCACAAGTGGGCGGAAGTGGTCCTGCCGGGGTACGCAACGGGTGCGTACAAACTCAAAATCGCCATCAATTCTGATCGCATACATCATGTTCGGCGAGGGAAAACTGTTCTCCAGCAAGGCCATCAGGGCTTCAAAATCCGCGAAACCTGCAACGACCTCCTCAAATGTCAGCTCTCGAAAAAAACAGGCGCAGGCAAAAGGCGTCAGCACAGCGTCATCCGCTCTACGCACCTCGCCGGCTCCGGTGATCTGAAAGGCCGTGCCCCCCAACAAGACCAGTTCCCCGTCCAGATCGTTGAAGGTGCCCAGGCCGAAATCCCCGTGTTCCTTGAGCTGGCCCAATGTCGTGTTCTGGCGGTAAATACCCTCCACCAGGGCGTTCACCGGGGCGGAAAGATACAGGGTGTCCTGATCCGGCACCCGCGTGGTCACTGCCATACAGACCTCCTCTGTTTTGCGCAGCCGAACTAGCTAAGGATTCCGGCCGGGCCGAATTGATCAATCAGACCCTGAAAAAAAGCCACGGTCTTGACCAGACCATCATCGAGATTGACCCGCGGCTCCCAGTCAAGCTGTTCTTTGGCCAGGCTGATGTCCGGTCGGCGCCGCTCCGGATCGTCCTTGGGCAATGGCTTGTAGATGATCTCGGAGGAAGAGCCGGTCAGGGCCACCACCTTTTCAGCCAGTTCCTTGATCGCAAACTCTCCGGGATTGCCCAGGTTGACCGGGCCGGTGAACTCGTCGGGAGAATCCATGAGTCGCAGAAAGCCCTCGACGAGATCCTCCACATAGCAGAACGATCGGGTCTGGGAGCCGTCGCCGTAGATGGTGATCGGTCTGCCAAGCAGGGCCTGGACAATGAAGTTGGACACAACCCGGCCGTCGTTGGGGTGCATCCGTGGCCCGTAGGTGTTGAAAATCCGGGCCACCTTGATGCGCATCTTATGCTGGCGGTGATAATCGAAAAACAGGGTCTCGGCGCACCGCTTCCCCTCATCATAGCAGGAGCGAGGGCCGATGGGATTGACGTTGCCCCAGTAGCTCTCCGGCTGGGGATGGACCGCCGGGTTGCCGTAAACCTCGGAGGTGGAGGCCTGCATGATTTTGGCCCGGGTGCGCTTGGCCAGCCCGAGCATATTAATGGCCCCATGGACCGAGGTCTTTGTCGTTTGGACTGGATCGTGTTGATAGTGGATCGGCGAGGCGGGACAGGCCAGGTTGTAGATTTCATCCACTTCCACGAAAAGCGGAAAGGTCACGTCATGACGCATGATCTCGAAGTGCTTGTTGTCCATCAGGTGCTCAACGTTCATCCGGGTTCCGGTGAAATAGTTGTCCAGGCAGAGCACCATGCACCCGCGATCCAAAAGACGTTCACAGAGCCAGGATCCCAGAAAGCCGGCCCCGCCGGTGACCAGTACGCGCTTATGGATATGCATGAAATTATCCTTACCGTTGCAGTTGAAGTCTGACGGTCATGTCCTGCCCTGCGCGGCTCAGGAGACCGCCTGCCAGGTTTGAAAGGCCGCGAAGATCGCCAATGTGATGAAAAAGATGCCGCTAATGCGATGCAACAGGGTGATAGGAATGCGTTGCAGCAACGTACAGCCGGCCCAAATCCCCAATGCGGACGTGAGCACCAAGGCCGATGTCGCACCGGCCCAGACGGCCAAGGGGATGCTGGTGCTGCTCAGACCGACCACGGCCAACTGGGTCTTGTCTCCAAACTCAGCCACGAAGATCAGGGCAAAGGTGACCAGAAAAATACTGCGCCCACTCGGCGTGTGGGCGCACTCCTGGTCAGGCTCTTCCTGAACCCGCATGGCCTGAATGCCGAAGACCAGAAACAGCACCGCCACAATGGCATAGACCATCACTTCCGGAATCCAACTGGCCAGGGCCGCTCCAAAGAGCACCGCCAGGGTGTTCAGGACAACAAAGGCCAGCGTACTGCCGACCATCACCGGCAGAGCCCGGTGCCGGGCGGCCAGGACCATGCAGACCAACTGACTTTTATCGCCGATCTCCGCGGCGAAAATCAGGAAAAAACTGGTGGCCGAGGCAATCAAAAAGTCGATCCCCCCGGCGCTCAGACCAGTGGCGTCTATCAGTGCAAGTACGTGCTCCATGGTTTCCTTGGTTCAGAGGAGACAGCGACGGTGGGGATACCCTGTTGGCGAGAGGTTGGTGGAGGCACACTCCATTCCCGAACGCTTCATCCCACTTTTAGCAGGGCGCATAGAGAAAGGGCAAGCCGCTCGCAAGTGCATCGCGAGTGGACACCTCGGCCTCCCTTGCCATGCTTCAGCTGAAGTAATTGCGCGTAATCACGCACCCCTTTAGTCTGTGCGTCCGCCCAAACACGGCAAAAGAAGCCGAAGCATGGGGCACCATACCCCCTTGCACACCATCAAGCTTGTTCCCATCTACAACTCCAAAGATGTCCGGAATCCAAGCAAACTCAGCAAGAAATCCGGTTTCCAGAGCACCCTCGTATTGAAGGAAACAGACAGAGGATTGTTTTTGCATGGAAAAAAGGACGTCAAGCTCACCTGGGAGGAGACGTTCCAGGCCATGGCCGAAGCAAAGGAACCCTGGGACGATTTCGAGACCGATTCCCGGATGGGTTGAAAAATGACGATGAAGAGCTTGGGTGTAAGCCCTGCCGGACATAAAAACGGGTCGCCGTCAGAAGGACGCCGACCCGTGGAGATGCGGTGTGAAAGCGATGGACGGGGATTACTCGTTCAGAGACTCGTACACCTTGCCCACCAGCTTTTCCGATGGGGTCAGGGTTTTTGCTCCCTTGGTCCACTTCGCTGGGCAGGCTTCCGCAGGGTGATCCATCAGGTAGATGTTGGCCTCGACCTTGCGTAGCAATTCATCCGAATTCCGACCAACATTGTAAAAATTGATCTCAGAGGAAACCAGGACGCCTTCCGGATTGATGATGAACGTTCCCCGCAAGTCCAGGCCGGTGTGGCAATCGTAGACGCCGAAATAGCGGGACACAGCGCCGTTTGCGTCCGCGGCCATGATGTACCTGACATTTTCCAGCAGCTTCTCGCTGTTGCGCCAGGCCAGATGGGAAAACTTGGTGTCCGTGGACACGGCGATCACCTCGCAACCCATCTGCTCCAGGGCCGCGTATTTATCCGCCAGATCCGCCAGTTCCGTGGGGCAGACAAACGTGAAGTCCGCCGGGTAGAAAAACAGAACGACCCACTTTCCGGCCTTGTTCAGTTCCTTGAGGTTCACGGTTCCAAAGGAGCCTTCCTTGGGGTCATAGGTTTCCATCGTGAAATCGCAAACTTTTTTTCCAATCTTCACATGCTCTACCGGCTCATGATGCGGTTTAACGTCACAACCCATAATTCGTTCCTCCGTTTGTATTGTTTGGTGATTGGTTCAGAAAGAACTACAGGAACCAAAAAATGAATGATTCATATTATCGGCTGCACTGCACGCTGTCAACCCTTCATGCAGCAAAAAGAAACAGCCTCGTTCTGGAAGATCCTCTGGCAGTTCCTCTGGCAGTGCCTCTGGCAGGCTTCTGCGCAAAAGTACCCCGATTCCGTCGACCACGCCCCGTCAACTTTTGTTTTTCGCAATCTTGGCCTAGGATAGATTTCGTTTTCACCGGCAACGCAAAAACACCCAAAAAACAATCATGACGCACAGGATGACCGTCTCAGGCGACAGGTATTTGGCGGCAGACATCGGCGGCACGTCCAGCCGGTTCGCGATCTTTCAAAACCAGTCGGGCAGGTTGCATCGTGAGCAGGTTGTGCGCATCGCCACCAGTGAGGCGGCCTCGTTCGCCGACCTGCTCGGTAAGCTCAAGACCAGCCCCTTGGGCCCAAAACTGGCCGACTGCCGTTCAGGGGTCCTGGCCGTGGCTGGAGCGGTACAGGAGGGAACCCAGGCCGATCCGCCGAACATCCCCTGGTCGATCGACATCCGCTCCGCACCATTATCCGGCATGCCCAAGCCATTGATTCTGCTGAATGACTTTGCAGCCCAGGCATATGCTTGCAAAACACCCGCCCTAGAGAACGGTGTTGAGATCAATGCCGGCAGGCCGGATGAACAGGGCATGCTCGGCGTGATCGGCCCCGGAACCGGCCTGGGCCACGGCATGCTTGTCCCATTACCCGAAGGCGGATTTCTGGCGTTCCCCTCAGAGGCCGGACACACCGCCTTTTCCTTTGCAAACTCCGAGGAAACGGTCTTTGCCGAATTCGTCCGCCGCGAACTGGACCTGAGGTATGTGCATGCCGAGGCCATTGTTTCCGGCCAGGGGTTGACCCTGTTACACCAGTTTCATTTTGGACGCCGCCTCAAGCCGGAACAGGTTGCCGCGGCCATGGACAACGATTCACCGGTACGGGCCTGGTTTGCCAGGTTTTTGGGCCGGGCCTGTCGACATTTTGCCCTGAACGTCCTGGCCACCGCGGGCATGGTCGTTGCCGGGGGCGTAGCGGCCAAGAACCCGGACCTGGTTCAGCACCCTGAATTTCTGCGCGAATTTACGGACAATCCCAACTATCAGGACCTGCTGCAATCCATTCCAGTGACCTTGAATGTGAACGAGGACAGTGGACTTTGGGGTGCGGCTCTGGCTGCGAAGCTGGCTGTCCAGCGTACCGGCTCCGACTGACAGAAGTTCAATATCGGCTATCAGATACGTTCGTTATCGTCTCCGGGAACATACGCCAGCTCCCCGCTTTGGACCCGCCACAGTCCAGCGTAAACTCCACCACGGGCCAACAGCCCTTCATGGGTTCCCCGTTCGGCCACGGCCCCCTCCACCAGCACCAGAATCTCGTCGCAATGGCGGACTGTGGACAATCGATGGGCCACGGCCACGGTCATTCGCCCCTGCTTGAAGCGTTGCAGGTTGGCCTGGATCAGTTCTTCAGTCCGGGTATCCACCGCGGACGTGGCCTCGTCGAGAAGAATCAGCGGCGGATTGCGCAAGACGGCCCTGGCCAGGGAAATCCGCTGTCCCTGGCCGCCGGAAAGCTTCAAACCACGCTCGCCGATCACCGTATCATACCCCTTTGGCAACTGATCGATGAACTCATCCGCTCCGGCCACATGGGCCGCATGGCGGACTGCTTCCAGGTCGGCGTCCGGCGATCCCAGGCGGATGTTTTCGGCCACCGTGCCGTAGAACAGAAAGGCCTCCTGGGAAACATACCCGATATGGCACCGAAAACTGTGCAGTTGTATTCCGGACAAGGGCTGATCATTGATCCGGATTTGCCCGGTCAAGGGATCGTAATAGCGCAACAGTAACTTGACCAAGGTGCTCTTGCCCGCGCCCGTGGGGCCGACGATGCCCAGTGCGTGCCCCTGCTCCAGGACAAAATCGACGGAGCGCAGCACGGGTTTGCCCGGGAGATAGGCAAAGCCAACGTTTTGAAAGGCTATGCGTCGCGGTTCGTCCTTGAGGGCCACGGCGGCCGGCTGATCCATAACCTGCGGCGTGGTTGCCAGCAGATCGCAGATTCGCCGGGCCGAGGCCTCGGAACGCTGGATCTGATTGATGAGCATGCCAAAGACGAACAGGGGCAGAACCAGACGGACGGCAAAGAGAATGAAGGTCGTGAAGTCGCCCAGGCTCGGCCCCTGGTCCATGGCGGTCATCCCCGCGCCCACGGTGACCAGCAGGCCAAAGGCCACCCCGGCCACCATGTAGATCAGCGGTATGAATCGCGCCCGCTCCCGCGCGGCGGCAATGGCTGCGTCCACATACTCCGTGGAGCGCTTGGCCACCTGCCGGAGTTGCTCTACTTCGGCGGTGAAGGCCTGGATAACCCCGATCCCCCGGATATTGTTCTCCAGCACGCTGTTGATCTCACCCACGGCCATGCGGGCCTTGCGGTACTGCGGTTGGACACGCACGGCGAAAAAGCGCACGGCCAGGATGGCCACGGGCATCGGGGCCAGGAGCAACAGAGCCAAACGCCAGTCCAGCCAGAACAGGAACCCGTACACTCCGGTGAAGGTTATGGCCAGCCGGACAATGCTGGTGGTTACATCGGAGAAAAAATGCTCCAGGTTGTCCACGTCGTTGGAGGCCACGGCCAGCAGGTCCCCGGTTTGGCGCTCCTCAAAAAAACCGGCGTCCATCCGTTGCATGTGTCCGTAAATGGCCAGGCGCAGATCATGTCGGACCTTTTGGGCCATGGAATCCAGACAGAAGTCACTGAGGCTCTGGAATACGGCCAGGGCGAGATAGGTGCCCAGGATCGCGACCCCGAACCAGGCCAAGAGACGAACTTCCAGGCCCGCACCAGCCTGGGTCGTAACCACGTCCACCACCTGGCCGATGATCACCAGAGGCAGCAGGTCGAACAGCCGGGCCAGGGCGTTGAGGCCCAGCCCAAGGCCGATACGCTGCTTATAGGGCACCACAAAGGGAAAAATTCTCCAAAGGGCGGAACCCATCGGGGTAGACCCGGTTCCGGGACTCCCGGCCACGTCTTGGCCCTGGTCCTGGTCCGCGGCCTGGTCATGGGGCAAATTTCCCGCATGGACCAGACCCTGCTCGGGTCGTAGGGATTCGCGTTGTTTACGCGCGGTGGACGTCACGGGAAACGGCTATTGCCGAAGGTCAGACGGAGTCGGGCACAGTCCCGCCCCAGAGTCAGGCGGACGCTTTTGCGGGATATCGACGAAGCACGATGCATCCGCCTAGCCCACCAGTCCCAGGCTGCGGAATCGATGCAGGATCTCCTCCTTGGACATGTACCCCTCAAACCGGTAAAGCTCTCGCCCGGCCTGATCCATGAAAACCAGGGTCGGAACGGTCCGGATGGTCCCGAAGGAGCGACCGATTTCCGGTTGAACACCCACGTCAAAGGTGTAAATGATAAGGTCCGCGGTGTAATCCTGCTCCAACTCGGCCAAAACGGGTATCATCCGCAGGCAATGGATACAATTCTCGGTTTTCAGGTTCACCAGCCGGGGAAGTTCCCCGGGAACCCCGGGCAAGGCCGGGGCGGGATCCACATCCGGCCCGAACTGTTGCGACTGGGTGGTGTACTGCTGGATCAGAGCCACGGAGGCGAACAGAACCACAAGGATAACGGCGATTCCGGCTTTTGAGTATGAAGTCATAAGATTCTTGTGGAGGTTGCTGGTTAAAAAACATCATGAGTCCTTGGGCAATTGCCTAATCCGAGGTCAACAGACCGAGAGCGCGCAGCTTTTTGTAGAGATAGCTGCGTTCCATGCCGATGGTTTCCGCAAGTTTGGTCACACTGCCGTTGCAGCCGTTCAGCTTGTCTTCCAAAAACTTGGCTTCGAACTGGGCCCGGGCCGCTTTGAAGTCCACCGGCCAGTCGCCCTCTGGAAGAATCCCACCACAGCCATTGTCCACGGGACATTCCGGAGCCAGCATTTCCGGCGGAAGCATGTCCGGCTGAATGACCTGTCCGGGATACATGATGCACAGCCGCTCCAGAAAATTCTTCAGTTCGCGGACATTTCCGGGCCATGGATAGCGCTGTAGCCTGGACATGGTTTCCTGGGGAAACCGCAAGGGCTTAAAGCCCTGGGTTTTGGTCAGCCCCTCCATGAAATCGGCCAGAAGCAGGGGGATATCCGCCACACGGCGACGCAAGGGCGGAACGTGCAAAGGAAAAACCTTTAACCGGTAATAGAGATCCTCCCGAAAGCGGCCGGCACGGATTTCCTCAGGCAAATTCTTGTTCGTGGCCGCGATCACCCGGACATCCACCTGGATGGTCTTGCGCCCACCAACCCGCTCAAAGCGCTGTTCCTGAAGGATACGTAATATCTTGGCCTGGGTCTTCAGACTCATGTCGCCGATTTCATCCAGGAACAGTGTTCCGCCATGGGCCAGTTCAAACTTGCCCACCTGGGAACGGTCGGCACTGGTGAAGGCCCCGCGTTCGTGTCCGAAAAGCTCACTCTCGATCAGCTCCTCGGGAATGGCCGCGCAGTTCACCTCCACCAGAGGCTTTTGGCCCCTGTGGCTGAACTGGTGCAGAGATCTGGCCACGATCTCCTTGCCCGTTCCGTTCTCCCCGGTAATCAGCACCCAGGCTTCCGTGGGCGCGACCTGCCGCACCTGTTGCTGCAGCTGCTGAATCTGCGGCGTCTCTCCCGTCAGCTCCCGGACCCGGGTGATGCGGATCTGGCTGCGCAGGACCATGTTTTCCTGACGCAGCTCCTTGAACTCGATGGCCTTGGCCGTGGTGACCAGGACCTTTTCCAGGGAAAGCGGCTTTTCGATAAAATCAAAGGCCCCTTTTTTGATGGCCGCCACCGCGGTTTCGATATTGCCGTGGCCGGAAATCATGATCATCGGCAGATGCGGCGCAGTGCCGTGAACGTGCTCCAGAACCTCCAGCCCGTCCATCCCCGGAAGCCAGATATCCAGAAAACACAGATCCGGATCCGCCTCGGCCAGCACCTCCACTCCCTGCTCCCCGCTGGCCGCCTCCAACACCTCATGCCCTTCATCCTCCAGGATGCCGCGCAACGTGGTGCGGATGTCCGCTTCATCATCAACAATGACGATCTGGGCCATGGCTGTCCTCATGAGGAAGATAAAAAGCCGCAACGGTCGGCAAGGTCATGGGCAGTAGCCCTCCTTGCGGGCGAACTCCAGCGTGGTGCAGCGGCCCAGTGCACAGGCTGCCCGTAAATCCTCGCATCCTTGGGTCAGATGGCCGAGCTGCAGCAAAACCATCCCCCGGTTGTTCAGGGTGCCGGAGTGGTTGGCATCCAAACGGAGCACACGCGTATAGTCTTCGATGGCTTCAGCGAACTGTTCCAACTCCTGGTGAGCCAGACCGCGCCCCAACAGGGCCTGGAGATGATCAGGGTCCCGGCGCAGAGTCTGGGTGAAATCGGCAATGGCCCGTTGATGATCACCAGCCAGGACCTGCAGCGAAGCGCGGTGAAAGTGGATTTGTGGATCTCCGGGAGCCAGACGCAGAGCAGTATTGAAATCGTTGAGCGCCGATCGGAGATCCCCCAAAGCCCCGTGGGCCAGCCCCCGTTCCAAATGGGCCTCAGCCGTCGGCTGCAACATGATGACCCGGTTCAGGTCGACCAGGGCGCGATCCGGACTTCCCAGCACCCGCCGACTCTTCCCCCGGCCGAACAAGCCGTCAACGGATTGCTGATCCAGGGAGACGGCAACGTCAAAGTCTGCCAAGGCCTGCTGAACGTTCCCTTCTGCCAGCAAGAGCCGCCCGCGCTGTAAGCGGCCTTGAAGGTGGGAGGGAAACGCGCGCAACAGACGGTTCAAATCCTCCAGGGCCTGCGACTGGTCCCCGGATTCGAGTCGAGCCCGGGCTATTCCGAACAGGGCGAGCTCCTCCTCTGGAGCCAAACGGAGCGCATTCTCGAAATCGTGGGCAGACCGGCTCCAGTTGCCCAGAGTGGCGTAGGCCTCGCCACGCAGCAGCAAGGCCTGGATACTGTCCGAACCCAGCCGCAAGGCCTGATCCAGATCGACCACGGCCCGGGGAGCGGACCCCTTGGCCAGCCAATGCCGGGCCCGAGCGAGATAGAGTGCCGCATTGCGGGGATCATCAGCCAAGGCTTGGTTCAGCTCGTCCAGGGACATGTGCGCAAAAGCCTCCGACATTTTCTCCACGGGATCGTTTGCGCCGGCAAAACCGGCCGAGCCGGCCAGCAGCACCAGAATTCCCGCAAACAGGCCCAGGATGCGCAATACCCGGCTACCGGCCAGGCGTTGAAGGGAAGGCAAGAGGATTGGTGTACGGTACATGGAACGGCCCTCAGCGAGCGTTTCCAAATCGTCATGAAAAGAAAAATGTGCCGTACCAGGAGGAAAAAAGCAAATTTGGCCCATGGCCACGGGAGGACTAGCGCACCTGCACACCATCCGGCGGAGAGAAGGTAAACAGCGCGGGGTCCAGTTCCAGGTTGAGCTCCAGGTTGTGCAGGGAGACCTGATTGATATTGCCGTAGAAATCCACGGCCCGCACCTGTTGCAGTAGAAAAGTTTCCGGGTCCACCCGGATCAAGGCCTCCACCAGGCTGGGATCCGGTTCGCGCGGCCGCAGTCGAATCACCACTTCCTGCGCATCCTCGGCCAAATCCACCTCGGTGAGAAAATCATCGTCCAGCCGGGCCTGTCCGGAAAGAATGCGGACAACCGTGGCCGAGCCAAGGACGTCTTCCGTGGCATAGCGGTAGGCAACTCCTTCCTCCTCAAAATAGTTCCAGACCACCTTCGGACCGACCACCAGCAGCTCTGGCTCGGGACTGATGGTCTCCCACCGAATCAGCCCGGGATGTTGAAAAAAGAGAACACCTCGACGCTCCTCGCTTTCTCGACTGGCGGCCACGATCAGTTCCTGGGTGAATTCGGCACGAAACGACTGGACGGCTTCATGCCGACGTTGGATGTTCTCAACGATCCCATCGCCCGCCAATGTGGGGACGCTCCATGACAAAACGACCACGGCCAGTATAATCACTCGAATGACACCATGCATGGACTGCTCCTTGATTTGCCCTTCTATCTATAAGTCCGACGTCGTCTTCGCTGGAAGCGTTCAGCCCTGTTCACTCAGAAAAACCACATCCTCGCCATCCTGCTCCTGGACATAGACATCCACCTGTTCCTGCAGCGACGTATTGACCTTTTTGCCGATATAGTCCGCATGAATGGGCAGCTCCCGGTGTCCGCGATCCACAAGGACCAGGAGTTCCACCCGTTTCGGACGGCCATAGTCCAAAATCGCTTCCAGGGCAGCGCGAATGGTCCGCCCGGTGAACAGCACGTCATCCACCAGCAGGATTTCCCTGTCGTCCACATCAAAGGGAATCCAGGTTTTGTGAATCTGTGGCTGGCTGTCCCTGTTCGTCCAGTCATCCCGGTACAGGTTGATATCCAGACTGCCCAGAGGAATTTCCCGCCCAAAGCGTTGCTCCAGAACCACCTTCAGCCGCTTGGCCAGTTCAACGCCGCGGCGCTGGATTCCGACCAGGGCCAGGGGAGCGTCCTCACCGTATCGTTCAATGACTTCATAGGCCAAACGCTCCATGGTTCGCCGGACTTCCTTGGCATGAAGCAGGATCTTGCGTTCCGTCGAGGTCGTTTGCATGGCGTTTGTCATAGTGTATCTCCAGGATTGCCTATTCGGTCCTCCAGGGCTGGAGTCCGAACCAGATTCAGGTTACCGTAAATCAAAACTCACTCCATTCATAACCGCAGGCCTCGGCCACGGCCTTGTAAACCACCTTGCCCCGAACCACGTTCAACCCCTGGGCCAAAGCCGGATTTTCCCGGCAGGCCAGGGGCCAGCCCTTGTCCGCCAGTTCGATGGCATACCGCAGGGTGGCGTTGGTCAACGATTCCGATGCCGTACGCGGATAGGCCCCGGGCATGTTGGCCACGCAGTACAGATTGACCCCGGCACCCACTCGCAGGCAGGGCGCATCATGCGTGGTTGGCCTGGACAGCTCCGTGCTGCCGCCCTGATCAATGGCAATGTCCATGATCACCGCCCCGGGCTTCATGGACTCCAAAATCTGCTTGGTTATCAGCTTGGGGGCGAACGCTCCGGGGATGAGCACGCAGCTGACAACCACGTCGGCCTTGAGCACCTGATCCTCAATATTCAGCGCATTGGAAAACAGGGTTTTCACCTTCTGGTCCAGATGGTGGTAGAGACGATAGATCTTGCCCATATCCACGTCCAGGACCACGATGTCCGCACCCAGGCCGACAGCCATCTGGGCCGCGCCGGATCCGGAGATGCCCGCACCAATGACCACCACCCGGGCCGGAAGGGTGCCTGTGACGCCGCCCAGAAAAACTCCATTGCCCCCGTTATAGTGACAGAGCATCTCCGCAGCCTTGGTCACGGACATCCGGCCGGCGATCTCGGACATGGGGGCGAGCAGAGGCAGGCTCTTGTCGGGCAGCTGCACGGTCTCGTAGGCAATGGCCACGCACCCGGACCGGACCAGGGCGTCGGTCAGAGGCTTGTTCGCGGCCAGATGCAGATAGGTGAACAGGGTCAGATCTTCACGCAGGTACCGGTACTCCTCGTCCAGCGGTTCCTTGACCTTGACCACCAGCTCTTGCCCCCAGGCCTGCTCAGCGGTGCCGATTTGTGCCCCTTGTGAACGATAGACATCATCCAGGGCTCCGCAACCCTCCCCAGCCCCGGATTCCACGATCACCTCGTGCCCGTGTTCCACCAAAGCCTTGACCCCGGAGGGGAACAGGCCCACCCGGCGCTCCTGCGCCTTGATCTCCTTGGGTACACCAATGCGCATTGGCCTTCTCCTTGCCGAAAGCCCTCCGGCTCTCAAAAAATTGCCAGGGGATCAATTGTTCACATCCCCGGGAAAAAAAAGTAGCCTTATTGGAACAGGCAGAAAGGTCAAACCGCCTGCGCTGTTTTTTCACCCACCCTCCAGCCGCCACTACCATGACCATCCCCACGCCCAACGTCGAAGCCCGCCCGGCCACCGGACAGAAAACCGAGTACGCCGTGGAGGGCATGACCTGCGCCGCCTGTGTACAGCGCGTGGAAAACGCTGTTTCCGATCTTGACGGAGTCCGTTCCGTTTCCGTGAACCTGGCCACCGAAACCATGTCCGTGGAATGGCAACCGGATGCCGGACATCTTGCGGATCGCGATGAGCATCTGCTTCAGGCCATCCGGCAGGCCGGATACGACCTGCGCTCTCCCGGGCAATCCGCCTCGACCGGCAATCGCCCGGACGACCGAGTGGAGCTGGGCATTCGGGGCATGACCTGCGCCGCCTGCGTCCGTCGGGTGGAACAGGCCATTGCCGGACTGGAGGGGGTGGATCAAGCCGAGGTCAATCTGGCAACTGAAACGGCTCAGGTACGCTTCCAGCCGAAAAAGGTCAATCTTCCAGCCATCCTGGAGGCAGTCCAAGATGCTGGGTACGAAGCGTTTGTCCAGGATGACGAACAGGATGCCCCCCAGGAATCCCTGGTGGAGATCCAACGGCGGGAGATGCTCAGCCGCCTGGCGACCCTGCGCGGTAAGATGATCCTGGCCATGGCCTTTGCCGTTCCGATATTCATCGTGTCCATGGGGGAAATGGTCGGCCTGCCCATGCCGACCCTGCTCAGCCCCCACCATTCACCGTTGACCTTTGCGTTGGTCCAATTCCTGCTCACCCTGCCGGTGGTCTGGGCCGGCCGGGAGTTCTATCTGCGCGGCTTCCCCAACCTCTGGAAACGGGTACCGAACATGGATTCCCTGATTGCCGTGGGCACCGGCGCCGCGGTGGTCTACAGCACCTGGAACCTGCTGGAGATCGCCCTGGGGCATGATCCCATGGCCCGGGCCATGGATCTCTACTTCGAATCCGCGGCCGTGATCATCGCCCTGGTCATGTTGGGCAAATACCTGGAAAACCGCTCCAAGGCGCGAACGTCCGACGCAATCCGCCAACTCATGGCCTTGACCCCGAACACGGCCATCCGGATCCGGGACGACCGCCAGGAAACCATCTCCTTGGAGCGCATCCGCCCCAAAGACGTGCTGCTGATCAAACCCGGAGAACGAATTCCCGTGGACGGCCGACTCAGCGAGGGCCAGACCACTGTGGACGAATCCATGCTCACCGGCGAAAGTCTGCCTGTTGCCAAAAAAGAAGGGGATCCCCTGATCGCGGGCACCCTGAATGGCCACGGCTCCGTGTACATGGTCGCCGAGCGGGTTGGCCGGGATACGGTTCTGGCCCGGATCATCCGTATGGTCCAGGAAGCCCAGGGCTCCAAGGCGCCCATCGCCAGCCTGGTGGACCGCCTCAGCCTGTACTTTGTTCCCATTGTCATCTGCATTGCCATCCTTTCCGGATTATCATGGTATTTCCTGGCTGGTGAACCGTTCACCTTTGCCTTGCGCATTTTCATCGCCGTACTGGTCATTGCCTGCCCCTGCGCCATGGGTCTGGCCACGCCCACGGCGATCATGGTCGGTACGGGACGCGGTGCGCAACTCGGCGTCCTCATCAAAGGCGGGGAAGCGCTGGAAACAGCCCGGAACATCAGGGCCCTTGTCTTGGACAAAACAGGCACGCTGACCGAAGGCCGGCCGACCGTAACCGATGTACTGATCCTCCCCAATCGGACCGAGACCGATGCGGACCTTCTGCGCCTGGCCGCCGGCGCCGAAGCCCGCTCCGAACATCCATTGGCCGCGGCCGTTGTGCAGTCAGCCCGGGATCGCGGTCTGGAGGAGCCTCAGTTGGAGGAGTTCACTGCCATCCCCGGCCAAGGAATCCGGGCCCGAGTGGAAGGTCGAACCCTGCTGCTGGGCAATGACCGGCTCCTGGAAGCCGAGCAGGTGCGCGACAGGGACGCCCCGGCGCTCCGGGAAATCCGGGACAGGCTGTCCAACGAAGGCAAAACCCCGCTGCTGGCGGCCCTGGATGGTGTCGCCACCGGAGTTCTGGCCGTGGCGGACCGGATCAAGCCCGAGGCTCCGGAAGTCGTTGCCTCCCTGAAACGCATGGGCCTGCGGGTAATCATGCTCACGGGCGACAACCGGCGTACGGCTGAAGCCGTGGCTGCCCAGGCCGGAATTGAGGAGATCCAGGCTGAGGTCCTGCCGGAAAACAAGGCCGAAACGGTGGCCATGCTCCAGAAGCAGGGGATCAAGGTGGCCATGGTTGGCGACGGAATCAACGACGCCCCGGCTCTGGCCAAGGCCGACCTGGGTGTGGCCATGGGCACGGGCATCGATGTCGCGATGGAGTCCGGGGACATGGTCCTGATGCGCGGCAATCTGCACGGTCTGCTGACTGCGTTGCACCTGAGCCGGGCTGTTGTGCGCAACATCAAGCAGAACCTGTTCTGGGCCTTTGCCTATAATACCATGTTGATCCCCGTTGCCGCCGGCCTGCTGTACATCTTCGGCGGACCGACCCTCAGCCCGATGATTGCCGGGGGAGCCATGGCCATGAGTTCGGTTTCCGTGGTCACCAACGCCTTGCGGTTGCGGGGTTATCATCCCCCGCAGTCGTGAACGGTGTCGCCGGGAATTTGACAAACCCTACTCGGATATTTATCTACAGGCATTCGAAGCACTATTTCACTTTTTCTGGAGGGTATGATGTTTGAATTGACACCGTCCGCGAAGCAACAGCTGGACAGTTATTTTCAGGGTAAGGACAGTTCTCCGATTCGTGTGTACATGGCCCCTGGCTGAGGGGGTCCGAAACTTGCTCTTGCTCTGGATGAGCAGAGAAATACCGACAGTGTGCACCAGATTGAAGGATACACCTTTGTTGTTGATCAAGATTTGATCAAGAACGCCGGTAGCATCAAGGTGGATATGACGCCGTACGGATTTGCCGTCAGTTCAGCCGTGAATATGGGCGGCGGCGGTGGAGGCTGTGCCGGAAGTTGTTCTTCCTGCTGACAAACGCCTGGGGGCTTCCCCCACGGAACCCAGCATACTGAAGACGGGAGGGATCTCAGGTCCCCCCGTCTTCTTTTTATCCCCCGCATCAGTTCGGATCGCGTACCGTTTTCGGGTCGGCAACCTGAATGCAGCACATCGAACCATCGCATCCTTGACAGTGACCGTCGCAATCCATAGTTTCATATGTTTCTGAGCAGCGGCCCTATTCCGCTGGAGACCATCCATATGAATGATGGACGCAGATTCTTCGGTAAAAGTCGGCTGGAGTCGTGCCAGATTGTTCATGGTATGGTCCACCTTCCAGCAGGCTTCAGGACTCGCCTTTTACATTTCTTGCATATTTAAGGAGAGCTATTCATGGCGTATGATATCCGTCTGGTAAAATTGATCACTGGTGATTTGGCCCTTGGCAAGTGGGAGGAAGGCGAACATAAATTGAAAGACATCGCCGTAATCCAGACCATGCCCACCCAAAACGGCGGTGTACAGATGATGCTGTTGCCGTTCGGGTACCCTTTTGAAAATGAAATCACCGGTGAAATGTCCTTGGATCATGTGATCTACGTCTACAAGACATTTCCGGATGAATTGAAGACCAAATATATGGAAGCCAGCAGCAACCTGACCTTGTCCACCCCCGGAGACCTGGAACGCCTGAAGAACATGGCTGGTCCCGGCGGCGGTGCTGGCGGGAAGGGCATTTCCCTGATCAAATAGCGCGCACCGCACACACGAGACCCTCGCACCCAAAGGGCGGCGGAATACGGACTCCGCCGCCCTTTGTTTATCCTCATCCGGATTTTCATCCCCCATGCGCAATCTGCTTCCCCTGCTTCCCCGCCCCAGCCAGTATCTGGGCACTGAGCCCAACGCCGTGCACAAGGATCCGGCCCAGGTCCGGATCCGCATCGCCTTGGCGTTCCCAGACCTCTATGAAGTGGGCATGTCCTACCTCGGGGGGCGCATCCTGTACCACGCCGTCAACAGCCGTCCAAATTTTTGGGCCGAGCGGGTCTTTGCCCCTCCCCAGGAGGTGGCCAAAATGCTCCGGGAGGCCCAAATTCCGCTGTGCACCCTGGAATCCGCCACCCCGCTCCGGGACATGGACGCCTTGGCCTTCAGCCTGACCCATGAACTGTGCTATACCAATATCCTGTACATGCTCGATCTGGCAGACATCCCCTTTCGGGCTGACAACCGCGACCAGCGCCATCCCTTGATCATCGGCGGTGGAGGGGTGGTTTTCAATGCTGAACCCGTGGCCCCATTTTTTGATCTGCTGGTGGCCGGAGATGGTGAAGAGGCACTGCCGGAAATCCTGACGTTACTGGATACATTCACGACAGCAGGCCGGTCCCGTGCCGATTTTCTCCACGCAGCCCGGAAAATTACCGGCTGCTATGTTCCGAGCCTTTTCCAACCCTGCCAGGCGGAGATCGCATCCGACTTTCGGGCTCCTGAAACAGGCCGCGCCAACCTTGCCCCTGTTCGCCCTGTCCTGGACGACTACACCCAGGTGGAAAAACGCATTCTTCCGGATCTGAATGCGACCGCCTTCCCGACAGAGCAAATCGTACCCTTCGGGCCGGTTGTCCATGATCGCCTGAGCATTGAAATCGCCAGGGGATGCACCCGCGGATGTCGGTTTTGCCAGGCCGGGATGATCTACCGGCCCGTCCGGGAACGCCGCCTGGAAACCCTGGGGCAAATCCTGGAAAATGCCCTGGACCGGACCGGATTTGACGAGTTGTCCTTCCTTTCCCTGAGCACTGGGGACTTTTCCTGCCTTGATGGCTTGTTTCAGCGTAGCATCTCCCGGTGTCGCGAACGCCAAGTCTCGGTCTCCCTGCCTTCTCTCCGCGTCGGGTCGGTCAGCGGCGAGGTCCTGGACATGATCGCCGGTATCCGCCGAACCGGTATCACGCTGGCTCCGGAAGCCGGCAGCCAGCGCCTGCGGGACGTCATCAACAAGAACATCACCGAGGAGGCCCTGCTGGACCATACCCGCGAGCTCTTTGCCCGGGGCTGGTCTTCGGTGAAACTCTATTTCATGATCGGCCTGCCCACGGAAACGGACGAGGACTTGCGAGCCATCGTGGACCTTTGCCTGAAGGTGGTGGCCACGGCCGGTGAACGGGCCAAGCGCCTCCAGGTCACGGCCTCCATTTCTCCTTTTGTTCCCAAACCCCAGACCCCGTTCCAATGGGAGGAGCAAATTTCTTTGGAGGAAACCAGGTTTCGCCTGAACCGGCTCAAGGATCTGTTTCGTCCGCACAAGCGCCTAGTGATGCGCTGGCACATGCCGGAAATGAGCTTCCTGGAAGGCATCTTCTCCCGGGGAGACAGAACGCTGGCCCCGGTCGTGGAGCGGGCCTACGCCCACGGTGCTGTTTTTTCCAGCTGGGCCGACGCCCTGAATCTGGACACCTGGCTTGAGGCCATGCATGCCT
>REDL01000019.1 GCA_007693505.1 Desulfovibrionales bacterium
TGCCCAAAATTCGGCCAAAAAACATGATTTTGGCCTTGCTTCGAGTAAACTTGGGTTAAACTTAACCATCTTTTGTCTGGACAATGGGGTTCACTTCAGTATTCCCTGGAACGAAACCTGAAAATGATATCCTGAGCGGCCATGCGAAAGGCATATCATAAAGCCCTTCGTGACGTCAGCCCAACCGCCTGTTTTATTATAAATTATCGCGTGCCTCTTTCAAAGCGCTAAACTATTACGCTTTTTCTGCATATTTTTGAAAATTTATTTGTGCTGAGTAGTTACAGCATATAAACGTATCACCGGAGAACGTCATGAAGAAAATGATCTTGCTGCTGCTTGCCGTCGTGGTGTCGGGTTGGGTCCAGGCTTCGGAGCGGCCGGACGCCTTTGTGGAAGTCAGGGAGGTGATTCCGGATGCGGTCATGGATATCCGGTATTTCACCGAGCATAATTTTGTCGGCGCACGGGTGGACGGCTACGAGGCTCCCAAGTGCTATCTGACCAGGGAGGCGGCCCAGGCTCTGGTCGGAGTGAGGGCGGACCTCGCGCCGTTCGGCTTTGGGATCAAGATCTACGACTGCTTCCGGCCCCAGCGGGCCGTGGACCATTTTGTCCGCTGGGCCAGGGACGTGGAAGACACGGCCACCAGGGCGGAGTTCTATCCAACGGTGGACAAAAGAAACCTTTTCCGGGACGGCTACATTGCCGAAAAATCAGGACACAGCCGGGGCAGCACCGTGGACCTGACCATCGTGGAACTGCCGCCCGCGGACCAGCCCGCGTTCATCCTGGGCGAGACGGAGCAACGGGAATGCTTTCTGCCGGCGGACCAGCGCTTCCCCGATAACAGTATCGACATGGGCACGGGGTTTGACTGCTTTCATGAACTCTCCCACCCGGAGAATCCCAGCCTGAACACCCAACAACGCCTGAACCGGCTGCTGCTCAAGACCCTCATGGAAAAACACGGCTTCAAGTACTACAACAAGGAATGGTGGCACTTCACTTTGGCCGACGAACCGTTCTCGGACACCTACTTCGATTTCGTGGTGAAGTAGCCGGAGGCTTTGACGCATCACGACGAAACAAAAAATCCAAGAAGACTGGATTGAATCGACCCTCATTCCGGTTCCGAGTAGGGGCGGTTCGCGAACCGCCCCTACGGAAGGCCGTGCATCCGCATGGGGTTGCCCAAGGTGCCCAGCGGCCTTCAACTGCCAACAGGTTCTGAAACATCCTCGTTTACTTTAATCCTGTTTATTGACTGTTGAGCCTGAAAGGCACGCAACAAAGGACATCCCATGCGACTTCGTTTGACCAGTTTTCTTGTCATCAGTTGGTTTACCTTCCTTGGCCTTGGTTCCGTCGCCGCTAAGGACACGAGCATTCTGGTCCGGGAACTGGCCAGGACGGAAACGAGCTGGGATGGGGCATTGCTGCCGTCCTATCCGGAAGGGCAGCCGGAGGTCCGTATTCTGAGCATCACCATTCCGCCCGGAGCAAAGCTGCCCGTGCACCAACATCCGGTCATCAATGCGGGCATCCTGCTCAGCGGTCACTTGCGGGTGTATACCCAGGACGGCCAAATTCTGGACTTGAAAGCCGGGGAGGCCATTGTCGAAGTGGTCGACACCTGGCACTGGGGCGAAAGTGTGGGCGACGAACCCGCGCACATCGTGGTCTTCTATGCCGGGACAACGGACCTGCCCATTACCCAAACACGGGAATAGGTCTCGCCACGCCATCTTCATCCTCCGAATGGCTCCTGACTGGTGTAAGTCATTACTTTCGTTCTTTTAATTCTCCTTTTCACGATTCCGAGCTGCGCCGCACAAGGATTTTGTTTTCGATTCTGGGTTAACTCCTCAGTTCATCCTGGGGAAAGCCTTACTCCGTCGCTGGATTTCTACCTTCGCGGGGATGACGTGTTATTTCAATGCCGTCTTCAATTCTGTCATGCCCGCGAGTGCGGGCGCGTAACCGCTATCCAAGCCACTTTTTCTCGGGTGAACTGAGGAGTTACAAAATCAATCACTTAAAGGGAGGTTCAGTCATGCAAACCTTGGGATGTCGTATGGTCAAGGCTTTCACCTGGCTCTTGGCGGCAGCTTTTTTTCAGGCGTGGGCCGGAACAGCCGCAGCATCTGACCAGTCGCTTGAGGTCTCTGACATGCACGCCACGGCCTTCAGCTACTTTTTCCAGGACGGGGACATGGATTTCCACTTCGGCAACCTGGTTTTGGGGTCGGCGGTCAACGGGGGCGTGGAAATAGGAGAGGCCTTTTACGCGGCTTCGCACATCGAGGACGGCGACGCCGCGAGCTGGCAGCGGGAATGGTCCGAACTGGCCGGTCGGGTCCAGGCCCGTGGGGAGATGTCCCTGGCCGCGGGGCATACTGTCAGCGCCAGGGATCAGCTCTTGCGTGCCGCCTATTATTATCGCATTTCCCTGATTTCCATGCTGCCGGACAATCCGGCTTTTCAGAAGCAGGGGAACAAGCTGCGGGAGCTGTTCCATAAGGCCGGGGCTCTTTTTGATCCGCCGGTGGAATATTTCGAGGTTCCCTTCGAAGACTCCGTTCTCCCCGGATATTTTTGGAAAGCCGCGTCCGGCCCCGAGCCTACCAAAACCCTGCTGATGATCGGCGGGGGCGAGACCTTTGCCGAGGATCTCTTTTTCTACATCGCCCCCCAGGCCCATGCCCGGGGCTACAACTTCGCGACTGTTGATCTGCCCGGACAGGGCATGCTTCCGCTGGAGGGCATGGTTTTCCGCACGGACACCAACGTGGCCATGAAGGTCGTGGTGGATTATCTCGTCGCGAGGCAGGACGTCGACCTTGATCGGCTGGCCGCTTACGGCTTCAGCGGCGGCGGGCTGTTCGTGCCCCAGGCGGCCATGCACGATGCGCGCATCAAGGCCATTGCCATGAACTCCGCGGTTGTGGACGCTCATCCCCTATTCGCCACCATGCCCGCAGCCACGGAAACGCCGGAGCAGCGTGCAGCATGGTCCTCGTTCCATGACGGCGTGGTCAGATCCATCTGCTGGCGTTACGGCGTGCCCATGGACCAGCCGGAGAAATTGATCGACGCCAACAAGGGCAACACCTTCGACCCGGCCAGGATTGCCGTTCCGGCGCTGATCATGGTCGGCGAGGGGGAATACAAGAGCCGGGAAGTGCAGCGGCAACAGAAGATCGCCCTGGACAATTTCCCCAACCCCGCCACAAGGATGGTCATCACGCCCGCCAACGAGGGGGCGAGCAACCATTGCGTTATGGAAAACCGAAGTCTCATCGGCCAGGTGCTCTTCGACTGGCTGGATGAGGTCTTTAACCAGCGGTAGTTGGAGAGAAGCAGGGTTTGCCGAAAGGACGCTGGGGATTGCGGCTGAGCGTAGTGGTTTTGATGACGCTCTGCGATAAAGGATGTTTCATGCGTTGTCTTTTCTTGCTGCTGTTCTGCGCGGTGATGTGCTCCTGCGCCTCGGACCCATCACGTCTGCAACAGACCGCAACCATGAGTCCGCAAGCCCTGCGGTTTTTGAAGCAGAACACGCCTCCAGTTTTCAACAGCCCGCTCACTTCGGCCTCGGTTGCCCCGATCCGGGAGGAGCAACGGGCCGCAAGTGAGGCGGAACGGGAGCATTTGCGCGAGACGTTCCTGTCTTCCATGCAGTGGGAAACGATTGGCGGCGTAACCGTGGCCGTGCTGGTTCCCAAGCACTCATCCGGGGAAAACCAGGGCAAGGCGGCCATGTACGTGCATGGCGGCGGTTTTGCCCTGGGCAACCCCGACGATGCTTACGCCATGCGTCTCGCCGCTCTCCTGCGGGTTCCAGTGTACGGCGTCAAGTACCGACTGGCTCCGGAACATCCCTTCCCCGCGGCCCTGGAAGACTGCCTGGCCGTGTACGCGGAGCTGATAGCGTCGCATTGCCCGCGCAATGTCGTCGTGTTTGGCGGCTCAGCCGGCGGCAACCTGGCCCTGGCCATGCTGCTCAAGGCGAAAGCCGAGGGGCTGCCCATGCCCGCGGCCTTGGGCCTCTCCTCTCCGGCTTCGGACCTGACTCGCACCGGCGACAGCTATTTTTCCAACCAGGGCCGGGATCCCGTGTTGCAATGGGATCGTCTTATGGAATACTTTGCATTAGCCTACGCCCAGGGCAACAATCCCAGGGATCCGCTGCTTTCGCCGGTGTATGCCGACGCTTGGCCCGGTTTCCCGCGGACCCTGATCACGACCGGAACTCGTGATCTGTTTCTGAGCAATTGCGTCAGGCTCAGCCGGACCATGCGAAAGGCCGGGGTGGATGTGGAGCTTCGGGTCTGGGAGGGCATGTTTCATGGCTTTGAACTGATCCCGGACCTGCCTGAAAGTGAGGAAGCACGAGAGGAAATGGCGGCGTTTTTGCTGGGTGCATGGCCGCGATAAGACACAGCGGATCGGACGTTGCTCATTCCAGGGCACCGATTTTTCCCGCACATCGACATATCCGGCTGATGGAGCTATCAAACACAACTCAACGGAGTTAGGAGTTGGTGCGCATCCTCATCAAGGCCCTCAGTGCGGCCCCGCTAACGGTCGACAGGCCCAGAGGGCTAAAACGATGCCCCGTTTGGTCATGAACGGGCTCGCATCACATCTGACGGACCACCTGTCCGAAACGCATAGAGAGCCAAGCGTTTTTTGCACCATGCTCCCTGATATCCCATGTCCTACCTGCACGCCCAAATAGAGCGCATCACCTACGCCAACGAGGAAA
>REDL01000074.1 GCA_007693505.1 Desulfovibrionales bacterium
TGGTGCATTTCCTCCCGGGGAGAAGTTCCGCGGGCTGGATTGCCCTGGGCTGGATGATCCTCCAGGCGTGCGTTGCATCAGCTCTCCTCAGGCGGACAATCGCAAGCGTATTTCCCGGCGCAAAGGCCCTCTCCCGGTAGCAATCGACGCAGGTAGCCGCAGCGAAAGGCCTGGGCGTCCATCTGTTTGGCATCGGAAGGATGAACGTGGCTGATCAGGTAGGCCCTGTCCCGGCAGGCGATGGCCAGCATGTCGTCTGCCATGCCCAGGAACGTTCCGGGAGGGGGGCTGCCGGGCCCCAGGGGATCGCCGACCCTGCCGGGGTGCACCGCGACCTTGCGCCGTGCCTGGTGCTGTCCTTGGCCCTGGCCCTGACCCTCGCTCTTGGTGTTGAGATCAAAATACGCCCCGGGCCAGGGGTGCATGGCTCGAATATGGTCGTGGACCGCCTTGGCCGACTGATCCCAGTTGATCTGCCCCATCTCCTTGGTCAGTCGGGGGGCGTAGGTGGCCAGGGAGTGATCCTGTTCCAGCTCGACCAGCGTCCCGGCCCGGTGACGAGCCAGGGTTTCCAGCATCAGCCGCCCGCCCAGAGCAGCCAGGCTATCATGCAGGGTCTGGGCCGTGTCGTTGATGTCGATGCCCATGGCCCGCTGCAACAGGATCGGGCCGGCATCCATGCCCTTGGCCATGCGCATGATGGTGATGCCGGTCACCGGGTCACCAGCCTGGATCGCGGCCTGGATCGGCGATGCTCCCCGGTAGCGCGGCAGCAGGGAGGCATGCACGTTCAGGCATCCGCATCTGGGCAGCCCCAGGACCGTCTCCGGGAAGAGCAGCCCGTACGCGGCGACGATGAAGTAGTCCGCCTGCAATGCCTCCAACTCGGCAACCACGGCCGAATCCCTGAGGGTACCTGGCTGCAGTACGGCAAAACCTTTGGCCAGGGCCGTCTGCTTCACCGCCGAGGGCTTGCACACCCGCCCCCGGCCACAGGGCCGATCCGGCTGGGTTACCACGGCCAGGATGCGGGTCTGGCCGTCCTCGGCCAGATCGTCCAGAATCCGCGCCGCAAACGGTGGCGTGCCGAAAAAGACCACGCGCAACGGCTGGCCTGCTCCGGAAAGATCCGGCAATGGCGGTTTCACGGCGGCTAGTCCTGTTTCTTGAGCCATTTTTTCAGCTTCTGCTCGTACAGTGATCGTTTCAGGCGGCTGATCTTGTCGATGAACAGCACACCATCCAGGTGGTCCAGTTCATGCTGCAGGCAGATGGCCAGCATGCCGTCCACCTCCATGTCCACCGGCTGCCCCTCAAGGTTCAAGGCCTGCAGGCGGATGCGCTCGGCCCGCTGCACCTTGGTGCGATAGTTGCGCACACTCAGGCAGCCCTCGCTGGACTCCACCCGGCCCTCGGCCTGGGTGATGCGCGGATTCACGAAAACCAGGGGCTCCTCACGCTTATCCGGACCGGAGACGTCCACGACCACCAGCCGGCAGGACTCGCCCACCTGGGGCGCGGCCAGTCCCAGCCCTTCCTTGTGATACATGGTCTCCAGCATGTCCTCGGCCAGTTGGCAGATCTCCGGGGTGACGGTCTCGATCTCGGCCGCGGTTTTGGCCAGAATAGGATCGGGGTAGCTGAGCACCGGGCGAATCATCCGCGCACCTCTATTTCACCGCTTCCCGGAGCTTCATGCCCAGCTCCCGCAATTGCACCGTGGACACGGGGGAGGGAGCCTGGGTCATCAGGCAGGAGGCTTTCTGGGTCTTGGGGAAGGCGATCACGTCCCGGATGGAGGCCGATCCGGTCATGAGCATCACCAGCCGGTCCAGACCGAAGGCGATCCCGGCATGGGGCGGCGCGCCGAATTCCAGGGCCTTGAGCAGAAAGCCGAACTGCCCGCGGGCTTCCTGTTCCGAAATGCCCAGGGCCGCGAACATTTGTTCCTGCAAGGCCGCGGAGTGGATGCGCACCGAGCCGCCACCGACTTCGTACCCGTTCAGACAGAGATCATAGGCCTTGGCCAGGGCTTCGCCGGGACGCTTGACCATGATCTCATCATGGCCGTCCTGGGGACTGGTGAAGGGGTGATGGCGAGCCACCCAGCGCTGGGCGTCCGGATCGTGCTCCAGGAGCGGGAAATCGGTGATCCAGACCGGCTGGAAACGGGTTTGGTCCACCAGGCCGAAGCGCTCGGCCAGTTCCAGGCGCAGGTTGCCCAGGGCCGCGTTGACGATCTCCGGCGCCGCGGCCTGGAAAAAGACGATGTCGCCCTCGCGCAGTCCCAGTGCCGCGGTCAGCCCGGCCCGTTCCTCCGGGGAGAGAAACTTGGCAATGGGCGACTGCCACTCATCGGCCTTGATCTTGATCCAGGCCAGCCCCTGGGCCCCGTAGATCTTCACGAATTCGGTCAACTGGTCGATGTCGTTGCGGGACAATCCCGCCCCCTGGGGCAGAACCAGGGCTTTGACCAACTTGGCCGCGGCAAACAGTTTGAACTGGGAGCCGGCCACGATGTCCGTCACGTCATGGAGCAGAAGATCAAAGCGGATGTCCGGCTTGTCCACGCCGTAATCACGCATGGCCTGCGCATGGGTCAACCGGGGAAACGGGTTGGGCAAGGCGACGTCCAGCGTCTCCTTGAAGACGTGCCGGATCATCTCCTCGGCCAATTCCATGACCTGGTCCTGATCCGCGAAGGACAGCTCCAGGTCGATCTGGGTGAACTCCGGCTGGCGATCCGCCCGCAAATCCTCGTCGCGAAAGCAGCGCACCACCTGGTAGTAGCGATCCATGCCCGCAACCATGAACAACTGCTTGAACAGCTGGGGTGACTGGGGCAAGGCATAAAACGCGCCAGGGTTCAGGCGGCTGGGGACCAGAAAGTCCCGAGCGCCCTCCGGGGTGCTCTTGGTCAGGATTGGGGTTTCCAGTTCCAGGAAGCCTTCCCGGTTCAGAAAATCCCGGAAGGACTGGGTGGCCTTGTGCCGCACAATCATGTTCCGGGTGCACTGCGGCCGACGCAGATCCAGATAGCGGTACTCCAGGCGGGTGGATTCGGTGACCTCCACCCGTTCCTCGATGGGAAACGGCGGGGTCTTGGCGCTGTTCAACAGCTTCCAGGCACGTACCTCCACCTCCACGTCGCCGGTGGGCAGGGCGGCATTGCGCATGCCCTCCGGCCGGGCACGGACCACGCCCTGAACGGCCAGGACATACTCGGAACGCAGCACATGGGCCCGGGCATGGGCCTCGGCGTTGATTTCCGGATTGAACACCACCTGGGTTCGGCCGTTCAGATCCCGCAAATCAATGAAGATCAAACCGCCGTGATCGCGACGGAACTGGACCCAGCCCATGAGGCAGACCTCTTGGTCCACATCCGCAATCCGCAGTTGGGAGCAGTGATGGCTGCGCCGCCAGTCGCCCAGGGCCTCGCTTGCCCGCTGAGATGAGGTCTCTGTCATGAAAAATATTCCTTGAAAAAAGTGGTGTCTTGAGCAACTTTGAAAAAGGCAAAAGTGTCATTGTTCGCCGGGTCGAGAAATCGCCCTCGAATACTCGGCGATGCGCGCCTCCAGGTACGCCGCCAAATGCCCCTCGGACAAGGTCTGCTGTTCGCCGGAGCCCATGTCCTTGAGCTGGACCGAACACTGATCCTGACCGGCCTTGTCCAGCATCAGCACAAACCGGGCCCCGGCCTTGTTCGCGGAGCGCATCTGGCTTTTCATGCTGCGCTGGGCATAGGGGAACTCCACGGAAAGCCGCCGGGACCGCAGTAATTGGGCAATTTCCAGGGCCTTTTCCAGAAGGGATTCCTCCTGCGCGACGATGAATACGTCCACCCCCGGCTCGGGCTGTTCCGGCACCAGCATGGCCAGCCGTTCCAGACCGCAGGCAAAACCGATCCCCGGCATGTCCGGACCGCCAAGCTGGCGGATCAGGCCGTCGTATCGACCGCCTCCGGCCACCGAGGACTGCGCGCCGATGTCCGTGGAGACGACCTCGAAGGTGGTACCCTGGTAGTAGTCCAGACCGCGGACCAGCATCGGGTTCAGTCGGATCTGGAGCCGGGAACGGCCCAGCAGGTCAATCACGGCATCGAAATGAGTTCGGCAGGGCGCGCAGTTGTGCTCCGTGATCACCGGCGCCCCCTGGGCCACGGCCCTGCATCCGGGCACCTTGCAATCCAGGACCCGCAAAGGATTGGTATGCATCCGGCGCCTGCAGTCGTCGCAAAGGTCATCAGGGTTCGCGTCCCGGAGGTGGTTTTCCAGGGACGCCTGGAACGCGGGGCGGCAGGCGGGGCAGCCCAGGCTGTTGAGCTGATATTCCAGACTGGTCAGGCCGATTTCCGAGAGAAAGCGATGGAGCATGAACAGCATGTCCACGTCCACCAGCGGAGAGGACGCTCCGAGCATTTCCACGTTGATCTGGTGGAATTGTCGCTGACGCCCCATCTGCGGCCGCTCGTAGCGAAACATCGGCCCCAGGGTGAAAAACTTGAGCACATCGCCCTGGCGCAGCAGCTTGTGCTGGATACAGGCCCGCAGCACCCCGGCTGTGGCCTCGGGCCGCAGGGTCATGGAACGGCCCTTGCGATCCGGAAAGGAATACATCTCCTTCTGGACCACATCGGTTTCATCGCCAATGCCACGGACAAACAGTTCGGTAAATTCGATAATCGGCGTACGCAGTTCCCGGCAACCGTACCTGGTGAACACATCCCGGGCTGTGGACTCAATAACGGTGAACACGTCGCTTTTGGGCGGGAAAAGGTCCACGAATCCCTTGCCGCTCTGAATCATGGTCATCGGTTTTCCTTGAAATGCTTCCACGCAGCCGGCCTATGCGCCGGGGGTCCGCGTCCAGAGTCAATTGGCACGACCGGGGGTACTCCCCGTGGTGTGCCTGATTCATTGCACAGGCAAACACATCGGACCGGACGTGCCACCGCCACCCATCATATCGTCTCAAAAAGCGAAACTGAATTTTTTATCCCAATCAGGTTGGTCTGTCAAAATTTCACAGCTTCGCGTTATTTGCCCGTGCCCGTGTTTCTGCTATCGTCATGCGTGCACGGCGAGTGAGCATCAAAACCAACGACCAACGGCAAAAGACACAAGGAGACGCCACCATGACCACGCGAGCCATGGGCTTCGTCGGTTTCCACAACTCCGGCAAGACCACGCTGGTGGTCCGCGTCGCGGAGCAGCTACGCCGCCTGGGCCACCGGGTGGGCATCATCAAGAGCAGCCATCACCCCTTTGACCTGGCCCCCCCGAACACTTCTCAGAACACTTCTCAGGACACCTCCCGGCTGGCCGCGACAGGCTGCGCCGTAGCCGGCATTGATCCGCGACAGACCCTGCTGGTGCGCCCGGAACCCCTGCCGATCCTTTCCGCCTGGTCGCTGCTGAATGCGGATATCCTGTTGATCGAGGGAGGAAAAAGCCTGGGGTTCCTGCCCCGGATCATCCTCCCGCGCACCGAACCCGGCTCTGCTGATGACCCCAAAAACCTGGACTCCGGTTTGGCCTTGGCCGTCTGGGAGGCGGGTGGCCCACCGGAAATCCCGATCTGCGCCACGGTGGAAGCCGTCGTTGACCTGGTGCTTCAGCGCGGTTTTCTACTCCCGGCCCTGGATTGCGGGGCCTGCGGCCGAAAGGACTGCCGGACACTGGCTCAGGACATTGTGGCCGGCTTGGCCACCCCGGAGGATTGCCGGGCCATGTCCGAGGAACTGTCCGTGCGTGTCAATGGCGTCCAGTTGGGCATGAACCCCTTCGTGGCCTCGATCATGGCCTCGACCATCCGGGGCATGCTCTGCCAACTCAAGGGGTACGCACCCGGAACCATCGACATCCATCTTGAATCGACATCCGGAGGCATGCCATGAAAGAGACTTTTTTCCAGGTCGTATCCATTGCCTCCTTTATCCAGTCCCTGCAAACCTTTTCCCGGACAGCGACCCAGGAACGTGAACCGGCAACGGCCCTGGGCATGACCCTGGCCGAGCCCATCACCGCGGCCGAGGATCTCCCGCTGATGCACCGCTCCTGCGTGGACGGCTACGCGGTCCGGGCCGCGGACACCTTCGGCGCATCCGAATCCAATCCCGCCTATCTGGACCTGGCCTTTGCCGTGCCCATTGAAACACCGTCCGATGTCCCCCTGGAACCAGGACACTGCGCCCGGATCACCACCGGCGGCAGCCTGCCCCAGGGGGCGGACGCCGTGGTCATGGTCGAACAGACCCTGGACATGGGTGGCGTGCAGACAGCCGGGGCCATGGACGACACGACCGGGCAAACCATCGAGATCCACAAATCCCTCTCGCCCTGGGACAACGTGATGCTTCGAGGCGAGGATGTCCGGTCCGGCGAGGTGGTGCTCCCACCCGGCACGCGCCTGGACGGTGCCCGAATCGGATTGTTGGCCGCCCTGGGATTCTCCCGGGTCCGGGTGCATGCCCCGGTGACCGTGGGCATCATCTCCACCGGGGACGAGGTGGTGGAGGTCAGCGCTGCCGTGCGCCCCGGACTGGTCCGGGACGTCAATTCCCATACCCTGGCCGCCCTGGCCGAAGCTGCCGGGGCGCGGGCCGTGCGCCTCGGCCTGGTCCGCGACGACCTTCAGGCCCTGACCACGGCCCTGGAACGGGGACTGATGGATTGCGACGTGGTCCTCATCTCCGGAGGCAGTTCAGTGGGCACCCGGGACCATTCCCTGGAGGCCCTGGAGCGGGTTTGCGGCGGCGAGGTCTTGGCCCACGGCATTGCCATGAGCCCGGGCAAGCCCACAATTCTGGCCCGTACCCAACTGGGCGGCAAAGCCGTTCTCGGCCTGCCCGGCCAGGTGGCCAGCGCCCAGGTGGTCATGCAGATCCTGGTCATGCCCTTTCTGACCTATCTGGCCGGAGACGACACGGCGTTCGACGTCGAGCCGTTTGGCCGCGTACCGGCCCGGCTGTCCCGGAACGTGGCCTCCCGCCAGGGCCGCACGGACTTTATCCGTGTCGCCCTGAGCCGGCACCCGGAAGACGGTCTTCTGGCCACCCCGGTCCTGGGCAAGTCCGGCCTGCTCAAAACCCTGCTCCAGGCCCAGGGACTGATGGAAATCCCGGAAAACCGGGAAGGATTCACCGCCGGGGCCGAGATCATGGTCCGCCCATTGGTCTGAGCCATCCATCACCCCCCCACCTCAGTCGCAAACGCCCTAATTGCAATCGGGACCAAAACCAGCCTCCCCCAGCGCCTTGTCACCAACCAATCCGACCTCATCCTCCCGGAGTCTTCCAGCATGTCGTCTGTCAATCTGATGGTCATTGCCGTGGGAGGCAATTCGCTGATCAGCGCCAAGGAAAAGGTCACGGTGGAGGACCAGTACGCGGCCATCCAAAAGACGGTTCGGCACGTGGCCGATATCGTCGAGACGGGCCGGCGGGTGTGCATCACCCATGGCAATGGTCCACAAGTGGGCTTCATCCTGCGCCGCTCGGAAATCGCCCGAAAGGTGGCCGGCATGCATCCCGTGCCCCTGCCCTCCTGCGTGGCCGATACCCAGGGCGCCCTCGGTTGGCAGATCCAGCAGGCCCTGACCAACGAACTGCAACGGCGCGGCCTGGGAGCAACCAGCCGCGGCATGGCTGTCAGCGTGGTCACCCAGGTTGTGGTGGACGCGGATGACCCGGCCTTCGCCACTCCGGACAAATACGTGGGCGAGGTGTTCCAGGAGGCCGATCTGCCTACCCTTTCCACAGACTATCCCCACTGGGTACTCAAAAAGGACCGGGGCCGGGGCTGGCGCCGGGTGGTGCCCAGCCCCAGGCCGCTGGAAATTATTGAGCTGCCGGCAATTCGAAGCCTGCTGGAGCGAGGGCATGTCGTGGTGGCCGTGGGTGGCGGGGGCGTGCCCGTGGTTCGCGGCGAGGACGGAGAGCTGCGCGGCGTGAGCGCGGTGGTGGACAAGGACCTGGCCACCGGCCTGCTGGCCGCGCAACTGGGCGCGGACCTGCTGGTGATCTCCACGGCCGTCCGCCAGGTCAGCCTGCATTTCGGCGAGCCGGGGCAGCAGGAACTCGGCCAGGTGACCACCGCGGAACTCCAAGCCTACCAGGCCCAGGGCCACTTCCCACCCGGCAGCATGGGACCAAAAATCACCGCGGCCCTCGCATTTCTGGCCCAGGGAGGCCAAAAGGTCATCATCACCTCACCAGACAACCTCATACCCGCATTAGAGCACGGCGCGGGAACGCACATCACCTCTTGATTGCCTGACATGCGCCCTGCATCAACAACCCCCCTCCCCTTCCATCAAAAGCAATCCACAAAAATCGTCATTGACGGCCAAAGCCAATGACGGAAACCAAACAGCCTCAAGGTGTGCCGGCCACAGCCATGACCTTGGACTCCAAGAAAAAAGCCCGCCTCAGACATATATCTGGGCGGGCGAGATGAAAGAGGAAGGTTACGACTCATTTCATCCGAGTATACGTGCCTGGATACCCGCCTGCACGGGTATGACGGATTTGGGGGCTGCATTGAAAGACATGTCATTCCCGCGCAGGTGGGTATTCAGCTTCGGAATGAGGCGCGAACAAGGCAGTGCTGAGTGTTTGATGCCGATTTCACAGCTGCGGTCAATACCCGCTTGATTTGATGCGTAAATTGTTTTGCAGGAAAACCAGATCAGTGGGCCCCGGATTTGCGCCGCCGGGCATACACTCCCAGGCCGACCAGGCCGAGACCAAGCAGGGCAATGGTGCCGGGCTCGGGAATGGGGTCGGGAGTGGGGCCGGACTGATTTGCGGCGACCAGGTTGGAGGCATCCGAGAAGGTCATGGACAGGCTGTTGTCTGCAACACTCGCATTCCCCCCGGCATTGGCAACCCGGAGGTACGACCAGATATAAAAGGAGTCATTGGGATTGACTGCAACGTTCAGAAATGCGTTGGCCGAAATCCCCAGTTCCAACTCCACACCGTCACGACGGATTGGGTTGAAAAAAGCGGAAATGCCAGGAGGATCAACAATGACACCTTCCCTGGAAGCCATAGCCTTCTCGAAGCCTGGGGCATCGAGGATGTACACACTCGCGTTTATGGAGCCGAATGCATTCGAGCCCGAAACATTTCCCGAGAGAGTGATTGAAAGTTCCAGGTTGAACGATGTGTCCCCCGTATAGGTATAGGCGTTGGCCCCCCAGGCCTGGGCAATGGCCGCGTGCCCTGAATCCGGACGAACTTCCCCGCTGAGTCGCGGCATAAAAATTCCAGAAGAATCATCGTCAACACGGGCCTGAGAGCGCACAGGGACCCCGAGAAGCGTCTCGTCCAAAGATGCCTCGGTTGCCCGGAAGATATCAACCTCAGCTCTTTGAGCAAAACTAGGGTTTAACGTCGTGCATTCAATATTCCCGCACGGTAAAACAGTTGTTCTCGCGGCGACTCCCCAGAAGTCCAGGCTCGCGGCATCAGCATGCCGGCCGGGGCACAGCAAAACAAGCAGGGCGAAGAAAAACATGATTGCGTTGGTAACGGACAGACAGGTTTTGCACCTGGTATCATTTTTTTCACGTTGCATACTTCTTCCTTTACAGTCGCTAAGATAGAGGTCACTGCAAAAAGTCCCTTTTTTTGCGAAAACGTGTGATATGATTTTGCTCAACACCTTGGAAAGACTGGATTCCGGCTTTCGCCGGAATGACGAATTTCAAGGTTTTGCGACTTTCTGCAGTAACATCAAGATACAATCTGGTTCAGTTTCCAGCTTGGTACGTGGTACCGATTTCACACCTGCGATCAATACCCGCTTGATTTGATGCGTGAATTGTTTTGCAGGAAAACCAGTCAGTGGGCCCCGGATTTGCGCCGCCGGGCATACACTCCCAGGCCGACCAGGCCAAGACCCAGCAGGGCGATGGTGCCGGGCTCGGGAATGGGGTCGGGCGTGGTGGGTTGATTTGCGGCGGTCAGGTTTGAAATCGTGTTGAAATCCATAAACATACTGCTTGTGGCAATGGAGATTCCACCCGGCACGTTCGCAATCGTGGTTTCAAGAGAGGTCCAGATATAAAACGAATCTCCAGGGTTGACCGCAAAGCTGAGGTTTGTGTTGAGACTTTCCGAAGTATCCGTCGTGGTATTGTTGATGAAGACTGTGCCATCGGTAATCGTTGGAATGTCGCTACCGGTAAACCGTCCTCTGGCATCCGTGGCACCCGCCACCCTGTCCTCATAGACGTCAGCAGAGACAATTGCCACAAAACCAAAAATATTCCCCCAGGTGCTCAACTCCGAAGGTGCAATAGACCCTCCCAGGGTAATAACCAATTCCAGGGTAAAGGTGTCGCTACCTGAATAGGTATAGGCATTGACGCCCCAAGATTCGGCTGTTGCAATGAGACCCTGAGCAGGTGCGGAAAAGTTAAAAAGGTCCGGCATGTTCAGCCCAGTAAAATCATCATCGACGCTGGCTACTGCTTCAACCCGGCCCTGGTCACCAAGTATTACGCTCGCACCCCAAACCGATTGCAGTTCATCGACAAAAGGCCCGATGCCAACAAGGCCCCCCTTGGTTGCGCAATCAGCACCAGCACACTCCCAGACCTGGGCATGTGCCCCGACTCCCCACAGATCCAGGCTTGCGGCCTGGGCGTGCTGGCCGAGAAGCAGCAGCATGATAAAAATGATGGGAATCATCCCTTTCATGATCCCGCGGGAACGGATCTTCGTACTGACTGGGTCATTCATGGAAATCATATGCTCTCCTGGTGCGATAAAACGTGGTGTGCAACGACAATTCTTGCAAATTCCTTTCGCAGTCGGAAGCAGAGATTATGCCAAAGCCATTTAGCTTCATGATTTCAATCAACTGACAGAAATCCATTTGCTTTTTCATCAGTTGATACCAGTCGATTGTGTTAAATTATCCGACACCTCTCTGGCTCTTTGTCGGATTTCCGACAAACCAAATAAATAGTTGCTACAGCAACTTTTTTGAACAAATTCGAGATATTAAAAAAAGCTTGCCTACTCAAGTGTAATCATGGAACTTATTATTTGTTCACTCAAAAAAGTGCCCCTCCCGGTCGGCACCACCCTCAAGCGACACGTACTCTTCACAGCGGGGGGCTGAAATGGAAAGAATGTCCCCAGGCAATCCGAAACACTCTTTCCAAGACCATTTATCATTTAATCACAGTATTTTGCCATGAGCAATGCAAAAGAGTGCTCCCTGCACGGCACATGAAACGCTACTGTAAATATTTCCGACAAAACCAAATTGGATTCGTCCCTGTAGTGCACCATTTCAAACGGCACCCAACAGTCACCAATCAGGGCCGTACCGAACTCCTGCAAAGCCCAAGACGAAAAAAAAGACGCCCCGGAACCTCACGGCTTCGGGGCGTTGAAAACTGTCTGCGCGAAGTCCCTCTGCGCAAAGGATACTTCTGCTCCCTCTCAGAACGGAACTTCGTCCATGCCGCTTTCCGAGGGGTGGGCTGAAGGACCTGGAGCGTGTCGGTCGTCAGGCATGGGAGCCTCTTCGGTGCGCTGGCCTTTGGAGTCCATGGCCTGGACCCGCTGGGCCACGATTTCCGTGGTATAACGATCCTGGCCCTGCTGATCCTGCCACTTCCGGGTCTGGAGTTTGCCCTCGACCATTACCAGCCGACCTTTGGTCAGGTAATTTCCCACAAACTCAGACTGCTTGCCCCAGACCACCACGCGGTGCCACTCGGTTTTCTCCACTTTCTGGCCATCGCGATCCGTGTAGGATTCGTCCGTGGCCATGGTAAAATTGGCCACCGGCTGGCCACTCTGGGTATAGGCCAGCTTGGGGTCTTGCCCGAGCCTGCCGACCAGGATGACTTTATTCAATGATCCACTCATGATTCCTCCTCTGGAGCCATTTCAATATCTTCAGACAGACGCATGCCCGCCGGATTACTGCGTGACCATACGCTCCAGCTCGTCCAGCGCGTCCTCCAATTCATAGGTAATCCGGTCGGCAACATCAGCCCGGCGGTCGGCCAGGGCGTCATCCAGGCTCCGATCCAACTCACCCAACCCGTCAATACCCTTGGCCAACAGATTCTTGAGGTCCGCAGGCCAATCCTCGCTGAATTTCCATTTATCCTGCAGTACCGAGGACAATTCGCGAACACCGACGGTCTTGGTGTCAGCCAGTTCTTTTTCACCCCAGGCCAATCGACTCAGCTGGGGCCATTGGCGGTAGACATCTTCCGGCTCGTAGGTGGATGCGCTGACCCGGACCTGTAAGAATTTTCCCATGGTTTTCCTCATTCACCAGGATACACAACGTTTGCCGACCAAGGCACAGGGATCATCAGTCCTGCTCCACCCACTCACTCTGCACCCGACTGACCACATCCTGAATCGCGGACAGCTGGTCCTTGCGGCAGACGCCGATCAATGGCGCGCCGGCATCGATGTTCTGGTTGGCCTCGAAGTATACAGCATAAATTATCCCCTCCGGGCCGTCGTAGTTCAACTGGCTCTCCCGCTTCATCCGGGAAACGATAAACAGGTCCATGCCGGGACGGATCTCCACGGACTGACACCCCTTGGATTTCACCTTGATGTCGATATCCGGACGAAAATAGTACTTGGCCCGCTCCGGCGCGTTGAACAGGTGGAGGGTCTTGCGTAGCAATCGATCCAGGACCTCCTCCTTGCTCAGAAAGTGCCGGATGGTCATCAGCCGTGTTCCGGCCTGGACAAATCGTCCGGCCAGTTCCGTATGCACATGCTCAACCGCGCCCTTGAGCGCGGCGTGGATCGGCTTCTTGTTCCGTTCACGCTCCAGGCGGGCCAAAAGTGTCCCCGGCTTCTCCCGCCACGCTCCGGAGGGGCCAACAACTTTCGCACCCGGAGTGTCTACCACGAACTCCACGGTCCCGGTATGTGGAGCATTGATCACGACCTCCTCAAACGGAGAAGCTTTAATCTCATCCAGCAATTCGGTTATATTCAGCAATCAGCACCCCCATCTTTCACGATTATCGTGCTTTATCTCTCACCTTGGTAACTTCTCAAAAACTTGTGGCAAGCATGACCTGGATTCCCGCCTGTCTGCCACAGACAGACGGGAATCCAGGGGGCAGAGACAATTTCAGAGTTTGCCCGGCCTTTTTGAGCAATTACTCATCTTGACAGCCGCTCACCATCACTTGGCAACATCATCAGGACATCATTTTCAGTTCAAGACCCAGTCAGGCGGCTTCGTTGACACACCAGGGTCGATCATGCCGCCTGTTGCGGCGATCCGCCGTGAAAACGGCCCAGTCCAGCCGGTTTCACCGGAGAAAAGGCAAGGTCAGCTGATGCAAGGCATCATGCCCCTGCCATCCACCAAACCTGCCACCTATCTGTAATATAGGTTGCGCCCCCCCACTGTCAGAAGAGCCTGGTAGACATTCTTGCGCATCTCCCGCCTATCCCAGACACCCTGGATATGCCCCCGGGAAAGTGCCTGGAAGGCTCCATGATAATGTGGTTCCACGGGCATCCCCGTGGTTTCCTGAATCACGCCTAGACCGGCAAATCCGACACGGGAGGACCGGATCGCGAACTGATATGGAGAGCAGCCCAGAAAGCTGGCCACCGGGCCGGCGTAGGAATTCGTGTCATACACCACCAGGTAGAGTCCACCATCCTCCAGGTAGCGCCGGACGGCCATGGTACATCGTGGCATCTGGATAACGCCAAGCGTTCCCTCCTGGATGCGAATACCGGCGGTTCCGTGCACGTAGGCAATCAGCGGAAAATGTTTCTTGCGGGCCCGTTCAACAGCACGAATAAACTTCTCCCCCTCAGCTGCCCCCACCGAGCCACCACGAAAACCAGCCGTAAGCATGGCCGTGACCACATTGAGTCCGTTGATGGTCGCTTCGAAGGTCACGCAGGAGCTTTTCTGTCCGGTCTTGCGTTTGGCTTCCTCCAGCTTCAGGTCCAGACCTTCATAGCCCAATGGATTTTTGGCTTCAATCTGCCCATTGAACTCGCTGACCGAATCCGAATCATAGACATTGTGCAGATACCAATCATATTCCATGGAAAAATGGTGACCACAGTGAATGCAGACACCGGCCCACTCTCCGAACAGATCCGGAGCCCACATATCCAGGCATCCATGGATAGGGGTATTGGGGCAGGTAATCGTGACATCCTGCTTGGCTTTCGGGCTGAGGTATCCCTGTTGGGGCTCAGCCTCGCGCTCTTTCCAGCGAGAAAGTTGGGTCAGTTGACACTGATCCCCACTGGCGGCATCCCCGTTCGTTCCCTTGAGCGAACCTTTAATCCTCTTGATGGGGGCGAAACATTTATTCAAGACGACCTGAACTTCGGCACCGACATCTTCGGCCAGATGCTTTACCTTCTTTTGGTGTTTGCGCAAAAAATCATACTTGAAAAAGGAGTACACCGACCATCCCATGTCCGCTCCGAAGTCGTAGACGCGTTGCCCTACGGATCGTCGGTCCAGAACGGCATGCCGGCTCATGGCCATGAAGCGTTGATAGCGTTTCCAGAGCAGCCGCTCCCGAGCCGCTGAACTGAGTTTCCAGCGCACGAAAATATTTTCCGCGTTGGCTCTGGGAGACTTTTTTTGACGCATGATGGCCTTGGCGCGAAAGTAATTCATCCCCCGGACCCGTAAAATGATTTCGTCCGTGGCATTGATCACTTCCTGACGCAAGGCTCGAAAAAAGTCGAAATGTTCCGTACGGGCACCCAGCACGGGCTCTTGAACGATTCTGTCCACCAGGCCCAGGGAAAGGTTGTCTTCGGCGGTGATCTTCAACTGCTTGGCGCACTTTTCCACCAGGTCAGTGGGAACACGCTGCCCCTGCCGGATGCGGCCCTCGATGGCCGCCGCGCCTTCTGGTGAAATGACGGAATAGTATCCATGAGAGAGCATCAGCCGGACGTCGGCCAAACCAATGGCTTCCGCCCCTCCGGACCCCCCTTCGGAGAAAATGGCGATGACTGGAACCCGCAGGCCGGCCATCTCGTAGATATTGCGGGCGATCTGCTGGGCCGCCCCGGGATAGTCTTCAACGGGAAATGCTCCAGGGGTGTTCACATAGGCATGGATGGGAATGTTCTCGGTTTCCGCAACCTTCATGTACTGCAACGCCTTGGCATTGCCCCAGGGCTTGACTGAACCGCCGTTTCGAAATTCCTGGCCATGGCCTTTTTCCTGGCCAATGACCATCACTGACTGGTTGTGGACCTTGTTGCCGACCCGCCGGGTGATGTAGGCTCGGGCAATCAGCATGCTCGGGTCAACGCTGTACTCGTCCTGGCCGCCGATTTCCGTGTAATTGTCGTAAACGTGTTCCAGAATGTCCTTCAGCGAGATGCGTTGGGGGTGTCGCACAATGCGGACCTTGTCCATGGGAGAGAGCTGACGCTCCAGCTTCTTTTCCAGAAAGCCGAACAGGTCCTCCAACGAGGAAACCTGCCGGATCTGCTCCGCGGACTCCAGCTTTGGAACCTGCTCCTCAAATTCTTGCAGTTTTGCCTGCAACAGCAACACATTCTCATTTTCTTTGGGCCCAAAAATATCTTGAATGTACTTTAACCGCTCACGAAGTTCGAAAACAGTTTTATCTATATCCATAGTCAGGTATTCTCACTGGTTGATCAATGTTGATTGATGGGCATGCACGGGAACCCCGGTCAGTCGCCATGGCAAGTCCGATGCTCGCAAAATCGGGCGATGTTTCAAAGCGGTAATGCCCTGAACACATCTTTTGCTGGGCGACGTGCCTCCACGGTGTACAGCCATATACCTCGCTGAAACGGGCCAACGCCATCACCACATCTGCACCTGCCCGCCAGCAAGGCCCAGACGGTGACAGAGGCTGGCTGCAACAGCACATCCGCATCATCCCGCAAGGTTCTCCCACCGGGCTCAATTCAGAACATCAGCAGCATTTCTGTTTTCTGCCGCAAATAGGCGATATTGGACTGCAAGGGCTCATTTCTGCTGTTCTGGCCTTCCAGGACCAGGTTGTCCAGAAAGGCCTGCCCGCGTTCCCGGGCCTGGTGCAGGGTTTCGCCCCAAACAATGCCCAAGGCCAGGTTGGGGTCGTACTCCGTGGGAATGTCATACGGCCTGTCCGTCGGCACATGCGTGAAGACCTGGGCCCAGGGTTCATCTTTCCAGGAAAAGCGTTCGATCCGTCCGACCCATGGGGCAAACTTGTTGTGCGGTTCCTCGGCGATGATTCGATATTCGATTCCAACGCCATCAAAGACGATATCCTCCTGGGTGTAGCCAAGGGTATCACCCAAACCAAGGCGAATCTGCTCGGCTATCAGATTGACGTGTTTTGTGTCCGGAAGCCTGGAAACAATTGCGCTGACCCCATTTTCCACCTGGATACGCGTATTCACCTCCAGCAAAAACGGCTGACCATTGGGGGTGACGATCCACTCCCAGGTTCCCACATTGTCGTAACGAACCTCCCTGGCCATGGCCAGGGAATGGTTGATGACAGCCTCAAGAACGCTTGCCGCATCAAAAGAATAGGTCACGAACTGGGGTGTGAAACCCGGCGCGACCTCAATGCGTTTTTGCCGACCGATGCTTTGCACCGAGCAGTTCCTGGTGCCAAAATGGACGATGTTTGTCCCGGAACGTTCGGCCACGATCTGAACTTCCAGGTGGTTGAAGTCGAAGATGCGCTGCTCCACCAGGACGCCCTCATCACGAAACTGACGTTTGGCGTAATTGCGTACCCGCCTGAAGGTACTCCGAAACTTGTCGGGGTCGTTGACTTCTTCAATGCCCATCCCCCCCCCGCCAGCCGAGGCTTTTACCAGGACCACGGGTTTATGCTGCCCTTGGTCCACCTGAAACGCAAAGAGGGCTTCCGCAATGCCCAGAGCCTCGATTTCGTCGTACAGCGGTCGATCCGAACCGGGAATGGTCGGAATATTCAGGCTGCGCGCCAGGCGCTTTGTGTTGATCTTGTCGCCCAGATCCCGGATTACGGCCCAGGACGGTCCAATAAAAATCAAGGGGCGGCTGCGCTCGCTGGCTCGGCGGGCAAACCGGTAGTCCTCGGCATAAAAACCATACCCAGGGTGGATGGCTGTTGCCCCGGAAGCGTCAGCCACGGAGAACATTTCATTGGGGTCATAGTAGGAATTGATTCGATAAAGGGCCTGCTCTCCGCCAAGTTCTTCGGCCAGTCGACAATGACCGGACGCAGCATCCTCTTTGGTGGTGACGCAGACAAAATCCAGGCCAAGCTGCTGGCAGGCCCGAATGATCCGAGTGGCGATTTCACCGCGATTGGCGATGAGAACCTTATGTTTTGTTCGCGTTTGCTTCATCCCCGTCCTGCTGTGTCTGTTGTTTACGGATCTTGATCCATCGCTTTTGTATCTCCAGGATGAGTTTGTCCATCCGCAACTCCTGGAACCTGGTCATGTTTGGAAACGCGCAAGCCACCAGGGCGCCATCACGGACAGCAACCACTTTGGCCTCCAGTCCGGCGATCCAAACCTTGCCGTGGACATGTACGTCCACATGCATCTCCTGTCCGACCTGAAACGATGTGGTTGCATCGTTGAAGGCCAGCCCGAACGTGCTTAAATCGGTGATCGAAAAAACCGCATCCCGTTCCAGCACCCAGGCGGTCAAGCCCGGCAGATGAACTCGTACACCCCGACGCTGGTGCTTTCGCGTTGCATCATCAGGATAGTCGATGTGAAAATCAATGAGTTCAATTGCCAATTCGCTTCTCCAAGACGAACTCGACCCGCCTATTTCTGCTGCGATTTTCCTCAGAGGTATTCGGGTAAAGGGGATACATGTCCGCAAGTCCCGTGGAGGTCAGGCGTACAGGCTCAATGCCGAGTTCGACAAGATAGCGTAAGACATTCACGGCACGCAAGGCGGAAATTTCCCAATTATCCTCGAACCGCCCTCCGGGGCGGGGCAAAATATCATCCGTGAACCCGCGAATATTGATGGTCTGGTCATGGTAGCGAACAAAAAAATCCTTGAGCTCCGCTATGATCGCCCGGCCCTCTGGATTCAGTTTGACCTCCCCCAGGCCAAACAAGACGTCCCCTGGAATGCGCAAGGTAATCGTCCCCTCATCAAACACGGCCCCGACAATACCTTCCAAACCCTGGGTGTTTTGAAAATAGCGAAAATCAGAAAAAATTCTGCGTTGATTTTCAACAACCTGTCTGTGCATCATCGCCTGGTCAATAAACACGCCGATGTCTTCCGCCGGTATCCTGTCAGCCCCCATGGTGCCGCCCATGGCATCACCAAGGGCATGACGAACGGAATAGAAGGATTCTCGAAATCGTACATCATCCAGCGTGGACATGGTAAAGAGCAAGATAAAAAAAACCAGCAGCAAGAGACACATGTCCGTAAAGATAACCATCCAGTCCCGGTTGCCTTCTTCATTTTCCTCATATTCGGCGTCCAGGCCGCCTGCTTTTTGGGTGGTTTGAAAATCAGCGCTCACCGCGGCGCTCCTTGGGAGGGACGAACGAGGAGAGCTTTTCGTGAACAAGCCGTGGATTATTGTTTTCCAGGATACACTTTGCTCCCTCAAAAATGATGTGCAGGTGTAGAATTTCTTCTTGACTGCGACTGCGCAACTTCCCGGCCATGGGCAAAAAAATCAAGCTGGCCAACATGGCCCCGTAAAACGTTGTCAACAGCGCAACAGCCATGGCCGGCCCAATGGTTGTCGGGTCGTGCAGGGATGCCAGCATTTGGACCAACCCAATCAAGGTGCCGATCATGCCGAAAGAAGGCGCATACGCTCCCATACGCTTGAAAACGTCCTGGACCATGTGATGTCGGCGGCGCAGGGAGGCGATTTCAATGGCCAGCATTTCCCGAATCATCAATGGATCAGCGTTATCCGCAATCAACTGGCAGGCCTTTTTGAGAATCATGTTTTCCGTCTTGACATTCTCCAGGGCAAGCAACCCCTCTCGGCGGCTGATGTCCGCGATCTTGACCATCGTATTCACAACGTCGACTTCGCGAATCTGGCGCGACAAAAAAATTTTGTATGCAGCAGTATGAGCTTGAATGATTTCATTGAAAGGGTAATTAACGGAGATCGCGGCCAGCGTTCCCCCGATCACGATCATGAAGCCGGGGATGTTGACAAACGTATCCACAGCGCCACCGAGCATGATGGCCCCCATGATCAGGGACGCTCCGGCAACAATCCCGAACAGAGTCGTCTTATCCATTGAATTTTCCGTCGCGATTGCTCAAAATGGTGTCGCGGAGTTGGCTGGGCACGTCAGGCAGGGTATGCCGTAAACCGGCCTTTTTCGTGAAACAAGTCACATTATTCACCAGGAGATATACTGCTTATGTCCACTTCCCCGCTGCAACAGGAAACCATCGCGGCCGATTTTCTTGCTTCCCGTCTCCTAACCAGCCACAGTGTTTCAACTGGCATTATCCTTGGCACCGGCCTTGGTCAATGGGTGGAGAGCATGGATGACTTCACGGCCGTGGACTATGCAGAAATTCCAGGTTTTCCCAGGACGACCGTCCAAAGCCATGCCGGCAGACTCTGTGCCGGAAACGTTCAAAACACTCCTGTTCTGGCTCTGCAAGGCCGCTTCCACCTCTATGAGGGGTACTCCCCTGACGAGGTTTGTTTTGGTCTGCGCACCCTGGCGATTTTAGGCGTTCAGCGACTTATCATAACCAACGCGGCCGGTGCCCTCAACCCTCTTTTCCAGGCCGGGGAGATCATGGTCATCAACGATCAAATCAACCTGACAGGGCGCAACCCACTGCTTGGGCTCAGCTACGGGGAGCCCCAGTTTCCAGACATGAGCCAATTGTTTTCCTCGCGACTGGCCGACTTGGCCCATTCCAGTGCGCTGCGACGGGGTCAACGACTTCAACAGGGGGTTTACATGGGAATTCTCGGCCCAAGCCTGGAAACTCCGGCTGAAACCAGAATGTTTCGTCAACTGGGTGCGGATGCCATTGGCATGTCCACGGTCATGGAGACCATCGCCGCCAAGCAGATGGGTCTGGAAATTCTTGGACTTTCCTGTCTCACCAACAAAAATTTGCCGGACTGCATGGCACCGACTTCTCTGGAGGAAATCATCGCCGTGGGCCAGGATATCGGACAACGACTCGGTGATCTGCTCAGTGTGTTGATCCCGGCTATTGCAAACTCCCATTGAATTTCAGGATCATGATCAGCTTTCCCGGCATGTTCTGTTGAGCGGCTGAAGCGGGTCCTGCTGCGCGAGCAACTTTTGTCCATTTTCAACACAAAGGCCCGCTTATCTTTTGGATAAGCGGGCCTTTGTGTT
>REDL01000056.1 GCA_007693505.1 Desulfovibrionales bacterium
GGGGTTGGCCGTGGCCAAGGAACGACTGCGGGAACTTGTGGGCGAAACCATGCCGTAACATTGAACAAGGCGCTCTGGAAACCGATTGGGAAGGATCAACGGTGTTTGAATTCATCGACGTGCACTATGACAACATTCTGGACCTGCCGCGCCTGGTGCTCGGCACGGAACAGGTCACCTCCCTGGTGGGGGCCAGCGGCAGCGGCAAGACCACGGTGTTGCGCCTGCTGAACAAGATGATCTCGCCCACCCGCGGACGCATCCTGTTTCAGGGCAAGGACCTGGGCCAAAGGGACTCGGTCCGCCACCGTCGCGACGTGGTCATGCTTTCCCAGAGCCCGGCGATCTTCGAGGGCACGGTGGGGGACAATCTGCGGGCCGGCTCACGGTTTCAGGAAAAGGATCCGCCGGGCGATGAAGTTCTGCAGCGGTTGCTGGAGCAGGTCCGGCTGGCCAAGCCCCTGGACGAGTCGGCGGACAAGCTTTCCGGCGGGGAGCGCCAGCGCCTGGCCCTGGCCCGGGTGCTCCTGCTGGAGCCCCGGGTCTATCTGCTGGACGAACCCTCCTCGGCCCTGGACGAGGAAACCGAGCACCTGATCTTCGACATGCTCGCGACCCATGTCCGGGCAGCAGGCAAGACCATCATCATGGTCACCCATTCCAAGGCCGTGGCCCGGAAGTACTCGGACACGATCATTGAGATGTCCGGAGGGAAAGTGCGGCGAGAGGAGGCGCGTTCATGAACGACGTTATTGATCTGACCATGCTCCAGGTCGGCCTGGCCTACATCTTCGTGCTCATTGTCCTGGCCATCGTCCGCTTCCGGGGCATCGGCCGCGAGAAGGAGATCGTGCTCTCCTCGCTGCGCATGACGCTGCAACTCGTCCTGGTCGGGTACGTGCTGGTCTACGTATTCGACAACCCGAGCCCGTACGTCACCGGCCTGATCATCGTGATCATGGAAGCGTTCGCGATCCACACGGTATTCCGGAAATTCCGGGACAGGCTGACCACCCCCCTGCGCAAGGTCGTGGCCTTTTCCATGTGCTTCGGCACCCTGACCTGCATCGTCTATTTTCTGCTGGTGGTGGTGCGGGTTACGCCCTGGTACGAACCGCAATATTTCGTGCCCATCGCCGGGATGATCATCGGCAATTCCATGACCGGCATCTCCCTGGGCGTGAAGTCGCTGTTGGAGGGCATGACCACTCGTAAACACCTGGTGGAAGAAGCCCTGATCCTCGGGGCCACGCCCAAGGCCGCCACCCGGGGAATCATCAACGGGGCCTTTGACTCGGCGATCATGCCGACCATCAACTCCATGGTCGGCATGGGCATCGTCTTTCTGCCGGGAATGATGACCGGCCAGATCCTCTCCGGCACCGTCCCGACCACGGCCATCGCCTACCAGATCGCCATCATGCTCGGCATCCTCGGCGCCGTGGCCCTGACCATCATCATCATGCTCCAGTTGGGCTGCCGCACGTTTTTCAACAAAGAGGATCAGTTGCTGTGAAACGAACTCCGTCCGCTCAGGAACGTATTTCCGTTTTTCCCTCGGAACATCAAGGACACCGAACCATAACTGAGTGTTGAAAAAGTCCTAATTCGACAGTCCGTTCAAAAACCCCAAGTGCAAGAAGCAAAAAAAGTTCAAGGTCGAAGCGTATTTATTCATACGTGAGAGTTTGAACTTTTTGCAGCGACGCAGCAATTGGGAGTTTTTCAACGGACTGACAAACCAGGAGATGAACAATGGTTGACGCGTCAACACGCACTCGGCGGGTTTGGGTGGTTTTCAAGACCTTTCTCGCTCTGGGCCTGACCTCCTTCGGCGGTCCCATCGCCCATCTGGGCTATTTCCGGACGGAGTTCGTGGCCCGGCGGAAGTGGCTGAACGAATCGACCTACGCCGATCTGGTGGCCATGTGCCAGTTTCTGCCGGGTCCGGCCAGCAGCCAGGTCGGGTTCGCCCTGGGGCTGATGCGGGCAGGGCCGCTGGGCGCCGCCGCGGCCTGACTGGCCTTCACCCTGCCCTCGGTCGCGATCCTGGTCCTCTTCGCCTACGGGTCCGCGGTCATGGGCGGGGTCCATCGGCACGGGCGTGATTCACGGGCTGAAGATCGTGGCCGTGGCGGTGGGCATGCTGCTGTATTTTAAACGCAAACACTGGCTGTGACCTTTCCGTTTGCGGTGCGGCCGGGGTTTCCAGGATTTCGGCGATGCGGACGTGGGAGGCGCAGGTGAAGGATTTTGCTCTTGTTTTGGCCTGGTCCGGCCAGAGTCCATCCAGCAGGAGGACACCTGTTGAGTGAGAGAAGTTTTACCGAAGTCAGGGGACACAATTTGTTATGCCCTTTGTCTGTTGCAGAACATTTCCGGTAGGGGTGTTCTGAGAGACACCACCTCGGACGTACAAGGGCCATGGATCATGGTTTATCGGATTCCAGTATTCCGTTAGGCTTGCGTCATGGACGAATCAACGACCGTGCCCAGCCCGGCCCGTATCCTGATGTTTACCCGCTATCCTGTTCCAGGGCAGGTCAAGACCAGGCTTATTCCGGCTTTGGGACCTGATACAGCGGGCCGGCTGCACCGGCGCATGACCGAGCACGTCGTGACCGCGGCCCGCGAGCTTATCGGGAGCAACCGCATTACTGTCCACGTAGGCTTTACAGGCGCGCCGCTCAAAGCGTTTCGATCCTGGCTGGGCCATGACTTGGGATATGTTCCGCAGACCGGGGATGATCTCGGTCGGCGCATGGACCATGGCGTAACCGCGGTCTTGCGAACCGGCCCAGGGGGCAGGGGGCCGGTGGTGGTCATTGGTTCGGACGTGCCCGGCCTGGACAGGGCCATTTTGAGCCAGGCGCTGGATGCATTGCAACGCAGCGACCTGGTCATCGGCCCGGCCGCGGATGGGGGGTACTATCTCATCGGGATGCATCTGCCGCATCCCGAACTGTTCGAGAACATGGACTGGGGATCGTCCTCGATTTTCGCCCAAACCATGGATGTGGCAAAACGATTGGGACTGACGGTCGCGGTCCTTCCCGTGCTGCAGGACGTGGACAGGCCGGAGGATCTGGACGTCCTTCGCCATGATCCGCGCTTCGCGGGCGTCCTTACGAACCAAAACAAGCTTTCCGTGATTATTCCCTGCCTCAACGAGGCCCGGGACCTGCCCCGGACCCTGGAACACGTATTCCAGAGCGCGGACCAGGCGGAAGAGCTTGATGTGATCGTGGTGGACGGCGGTAGCTGGGACGCCACGTGCGAGATCGCGGCTCGATGCGGCGCGGTGGTCCTGCAATCGCAAGACGGCCGCGCGGCCCAACAGAACATTGGAGCAGCACGCGCCTTGGGCCCTATGCTGCTCTTCCTGCATGCGGATACGTTGCCGCCCAAAGGGTTTGACCGCTTGATCCGCCAAACACTGGACGACCCGGCCGTGGTCGCCGGCGCGTTCCGTCTGCGCACGGACAGTCCGGGTCCGGCCATGCGCTTGATCGAAGGGATGGCAAACCTGCGTTCCTCGGCATGGCAATACCCCTACGGCGATCAGGGGCTGTTCATGGAAAAGAGGGTGTTTCAGGATTTGGGCGGGTTTTCAGCTCTGCCCATCATGGAGGACTTCGAGTTGGTACACCGCCTGCGCCGGCGCGGCCGGATCGTCACCCTGCCGGAGGCGGTCCTGACGTCATCCCGGCGGTGGCGCAAGCTCGGCCTGCTGCGGACAACGCTGGTCAACCAACTCATGGTCCTGGGCTTTGTCTGCGGCGTGTCCGTTCATACCCTGGCGAAGTTCTATCGAGGAGGGAAGGGGAGGTGAGCTTTGGCGGTTGGCATCGCCAGGGAGGAATGATGTATCGTTTAGAGGTGATTTTTATTCCAGCCATTTGTACATGATTAGCGCATCAACATAGCCCCTGGCAGGATGGTGGAAGGCCTTGGGTAATCGGCCCACGGTAGCATAGCCGAGCTTTTGCCAGAGCCGTATTGCGCCTTCATTGGTGGACGCGACGAAATTAAACTGCATGGCCTTGTATCCAAGCTCTCTTGCGATGTTTTGGGAGTGGGCGCACATCGCGGTAGCGAGGCCCCGCCCCCTGGCGGCAGACGAGACCATGTAGCCGCAATTGCAGACATGCTCACCTGGGCCTGACTGGTTTGTCTTGATGTAGTAGGTGCCCAGGATCTGACCGTGTTCCTCGACAACATAGGTCTTTTTCGGCGTCTCCATCCAAAGCGTTTGGGCCTGCTCCTTGGTGATGTCCCGCGAATATGCGTAGGTTTCGCCGGCCGCGGCGATATCGTGGAAGATTGGCCAGATCTGGTCAAAATCTTCTCTTGTGGCTTCTCGGATGTGCATGATTATTGAATCTGTTCATGGGAAACAAAGGAACCTGGGATGTTCAGACTCCGGCCCCCATTGGGACAGCTTCCTAACAAACGGGAAACAACTCCACAAGGGGGGAGCTCGCTCCCTCGCTTGGTCGTTGGGTTAGAGAGAACCCAACCGACTATTCCAGCCCACTCTTTGCCAACACCCCGGAAAGGAACATATGCGCTTGGCGTGCCGAGCGGATCATGCACCGGCACATCCAGTCCCTTGGCATAAGCCAGGTACAACATGCTGTTGATCAGGCCGATATGCGTGAAGGCCTGGGGGTAGTTGCCGAGCAATTCTCAGGTTTCCGGAACCAACTGCTCGGAAAACAGACCCAGATGGTTGGCGTACTGGACAATATTGTTAAAAATTTCCTCGGCGTCCTCTCTTCGCCCGGACAGGGCCAGCACGTCCACCAGCCAGAAGGTGCAAAGTCCGAACGCACCTTCCTCCCCAGGCAGGCCATCATCGGAAATGTACCGGCGAACCATACAGTCGCTTCTCAGTTCCTTCATGATTCTGTTTACCGTGCCTTGAACTCTAGGATCGTCCGCGGGCAGAAAATCCACCAGCACAACAGATCCACGGCTTCGGCTTCATGGCCAATAGAGATCAGGGCCTGACCGGTCATGGCCGCATCCCGAATCCAGGTAAATCGATAATCCCAGTTGCGTACTTCACCAATCTCTTCCGGCAGTGAGGTGGTGGGTGCCGCGGCGATGGAACCTTCCCCGGCGATGCACATCAGCTTGATGACCAGCGCTGACCGGACGAGCATTTCGATCTGGTCCCCGGCCCAACTCTGCTTCGTGACACTGCTGTCCATATGCAGCCAGTCGTGCCAGCTTTTCAGGGTGGATTGAAGAGGCCATGGTTGTTTCATGCCAGTCCTTTTCGTCTTCCGCGCCCCAGCATGCAACAATGGCTTTGTGTTCACCGGGGTTGATTCGAAATCAGGCTCTGACCAGTGGGCCGTGATCATCCGCGGTTCGTTCCGCGTTTTCCAGTCCCAGAAGGCGCATGGCTTCCTGGCCGGCCCGGGCGATCCATCCCTCGGCGGTCCGTTCTACGTCCACGGATTGTCTGGCGTAATCGAAGCGGGGACACCAACGTACCTCCACCTCCACGCCATTGCCGCGACACTTCACCAAGGGGTGCACCTCTGCGGGGGCAAAGGATATGTTGCGTCCGTTGATGTCTCCTTCCAGAGGCATTAAGTCGGTCACCGTCAGAACAGCATCATCAATTGCAAAGCTGGTCACCAGGACGTTGCTCTCCTGTATATATTTCTGGCTGCCTTGGCCTCCACTGACCGGACCGGTCCGGAAACAGCCGCCCTTTCCGGCGTCCAGGATCGCTCCGAAAACACTGGGGCTGTCCATTCTGGGCAGGCAGCACCAATCGATGGATCCGTCCCTGGCTATCAAGGCCACGCTTTGCATGTTGCCGATGATGCCCTAATCGGAAATAGGCTTGTAACTCTGGTTGGTTATCCGAGAAGATCTCCAGTTCAAGGATCACAAAGGTCTTTAGCGGTCTGTTGAAAAACTCCCAATTGCGACGTTGCTGCTCTTGAACTTCCCTCTGGCACATCCTTTTGTAAAAAAGGCTTTCTCGTCTTTCGGTACGAGACTCTCCTATAAGTGCCGGATTGCTTCTTGCGCTTGGCATCTTTGAACAAACAGTGGAGAAGGACTTTTTCAACACTCAGCTAGGCCAGGGTCCGTTACTCCGAAGCGTTGCTGGAAGCCGGTTCAAGCCGCAGGAGCGGCGAGGCGCTGTCGTCGGCGATCACGTAGATGAAGTCATCGTCCGGGCCCACGGCCACGTCGCGGATTCGCCAGCCCTTGCCCTCCAGGAGCCGGGTCGGGGGGGAGACGGATTCACCGTCAACGGCAAACAGGCCCAGGTAGCGGTGAAAAAGGTTGCCGACCAGCAGGTGGCCCTGCCATTCGGCAAAAGCCTCGCCGGTGTAGAAGACCATGCCCGAGGGCGGGAAGTGGTCCTCGCGGCCGGGCCCCCAGTGGAAGACCGGTGCGATGAATTCATCGGTCTGGTCATGCGGAACGGAAAAGGTCTGGCCCGTGCGGTAGTCCACGCCGTAGCCGGCCAATGGCCAGCCAAAGTTGCCGCCCCGGGTAACGACGTTTATCTCGTCGCCGCCCGCCTCGCCGTGTTCCGCCAGCCAGATCGCGCCGGTCTCAGGGTGAATGGCCATGGCCTGGATATTGCGGTGTCCGTAGGACCAGATGGCCGGATCCGCGTCCGGCTGGTCGACAAAGGGGTTGTTCTCCGGCACCGAGCCTTCCAGGTTCAGGCGAATGGTTGCGCCGTTGGCGTTGGAAAGATCCTGGGCAATGTGCTCCGGACCGAAGTCCTTGAAGTTGCGGTCACCAAAGCTGACAAAGACAAAGCCGTCATGAAACACGATACGTGAGCCGTAATGGCCGGTACTGGCGAAGAATGGTCCAGCAATGTAGAGCACTTCGAGGTTTACGAGGGCAAGGTCGTCCAGGTCGAGCATTGCCCGTCCCAGGTGCGTGGCGGTGTGGCCCTGATCGTCCTCACCTGCCCAGGTCAGGTAGACCCACCCTTCCTTGGGGTAGGAAGGGTGCACGGCAATATCCAGCAGCCCGCCCTGGCCCCGGGCCGCGACAGCGGGCACGCCGGTCAGTTCGCCAATTTCGCCGCTGCCGGGATCGATGATCCGCAGCGCCCCGCCCCGCTCGGTGACCAGGATGCGACCGTCGCTTGGCAGGAACGCCATGGCCCAGGGCGTGTTCAGCCCCTCAGCCAGCGTGGTGACCTGATAATCCGTCTCGGCATGGCCGCAGGCCGGCAACGCGAACAAAGTCAGGGCCAGGACAGACAGGCCCCAGCCGCGAACAAGCCGAGAGAAACAGCCTGAAAAGCGGTGTGAGAAATGGCCTGAGACATGTTTGGACAAGGTGGAACGTGACAGCATGGCTTCAGCACCTCCTTCATTTTGGGGGAAAAAGTGTGGGCTGTATATTGGATTATTCAGAGGGCCAGGCCTGGAGTCGGTCATCGGCAGCGGCCCATGGCCCTCATCGACAAGGGCTGTCCGGAGTTTTACTATGCATCATGAACATAGCCCGGCGCAAGACAAGGCGCTCTGGTAATGCGCTGGATGCCCCGCCACGTTTCCCGGAATGTCAGGGTGACGATATTGGCCCAATCAGGATCAGGGCCGGGCTCTCCTCGGGTGGGTTGGGCATATTGGTTCCGGATAGATTGTTATGCACCAGCACAAGGGGGAAACGTCATTGCTGCATATATTCATTGATGCCGATTCGTGTCCGGTCAAGCAGGAAGTGTATCGCGTCGCAGGTCGGTATCAGCTTGGGGTGACGCTGGTGGCCAATTCCCGGATGCAGGTGCCCAGTGATCAGCGGATAACGCTCATGGTGGTGCAAGGTGGCCTTGACGCCGCCGATGACTGGATTGTCGAACATGCCCGCACCCAGGACATCGTGGTGACTGCCGATGTTCTCCTGGCTGACCGTTGTCTGAAAAAGGGTGCGCTCGTTGTCGGTCCAACCGGAAAACCCTTCACGGCCCAAAGCATCGGCTCAGCCGTGGCCGTCCGGAACCTGATGGCTGAACTGCGCAGCTCAGGAGAGATAACCGGAGGGCCTCCACCGCTCAAAAAACAGGATCGCTCACGTTTCCTGCACCAGCTCGATGCAATGATCCAATCGATCCTCCGCGCACATCCCGGTGGTGACGGATCCGCAATCTCAAGCGCAGGCGTACGTTTTTCCGGTGGGCTGGCCGATTCGAGGGCTTCTTCAGCGGAAGAGTGACGCTTTGGGCTTTTTCGCTTGTCCTCCGGCAAAGGAAGAAATATATTGAATTTCGGTATGTTAAATTCCTCTCCTATCCAGAGTGCAAGGAACGAAGCGGATGGATATTTTCATCGTTTGTTTGGCGGCCCTGGTCGCCTCGGCATTGACCCTCTTTTCCGGCTTCGGCATGGGTACCCTGCTCATGCCCGTTTTTGCCTTGTTTTTTCCGGTGCCCGTGGCCGTGGCCCAGACAGCGGTGGTGCATCTGCTGAACAACCTGTTCAAGGCTTCCCTTTTCGGCCGTAACGCGGACAAGGGCGTGCTACTGCGCTTTGGCCTGCCAGCCCTGGCAGCCAGCTTTCTCGGGGCCTGGATACTGCTCTCCCTGGCCCAGGCCTCGCCACTGGCGACATATTCTCTGGCGGGCCGGGAGTTTGAAATCCAGCCCGTGAAACTGACCATCGCCGTGCTCATGGCCACGTTCGCGGCCCTGGAGCTGTGGCCCTGGTTCCAGAATCTGGCTTTTGACCGTCGCTATCTGCCCCTGGGCGGGATTCTGAGCGGCTTTTTCGGCGGCCTGTCCGGCCATCAAGGGGCCATGCGCAGTGCCTTCCTGATCAAAAGCGGGCTGAGCAAAGAAGCCTTTATCGGCACTGGTGTGATGCTGGCCGTGATCGTGGATCTCTCCCGAATGACCGTCTACGCCGGCCTGCTCAAATCCACGGACGCCTTGGGCAATCCCGCCACGGTCATTGCCGCGACCCTGGCCGCCTTCGCCGGAACCTTCCTCGGCGCACGCCTGGTCAAGAAGGTGACCATCAAGTTTTTGCAGGTGATCGTATCAGCAATGCTCTTTCTGGTGGCGCTGGGTCTGGGTACGGGCCTGCTGTAATTTGACCTGGCCTAAACAGCCCAGTACTCATTCCAAATGAGTATAAAAATAAGGCAAGGTCACCCAACCGCTCTTTCGGGACGGCATTGGGCGAAGCTCGCCCAGAGCGGATCACTATCCTGGACAAGCGGGGTCTGGGCGAGCAGGGCTTATCCTTCCCAGTGAATGCACTCCACCGGGCAGTTGTCGATGGCCTCCTGAATCTGATCCTCCGGCCCACCCTCTTCCTGGATGACTTCGGCTTTGCTGGTAGCCAGGTCCAAATGAAACACTTCCGGACACAACTCTTCACAAACTCCGCACCCGATACACTCATTCTCGTCGAGCAGCACTTTTCTGGCCATGCTTTTCCTCCTTAGGTTATCAATACTTCGTCAACCGGCCGAATTGTCACGGTCGATTCATGAACGGGTCACGAATACCGCTTGAGCAGCTTACCAAACCAGAGTCTTAGGAATGAACCAGGGATTTGTCCACCCGTCTTGACAGATTACGCATCATCCACATAAGCGCTCGTGAAAATGAAGTGGCCGGGTTTGCTGCACAGCCAGCACCCAGATTCAAACATGCTGCCGTCAACACTCTGAGCCTGCGGACCGTTTGACCGCCCTGTATGCAACAGAACAAAAGAAAAGCAGTGACCTTGGTCTGCAAACGGCCCCCTCAAGACCTTCTTCCTGGAGGAGCATCATGCGCATCCTGCTCGTCGGATCCGGTGGACGTGAACATGCCTTGGCCTGGAAACTCGGCCAAAGCCCGCTCGTTGAAAAACTGCTCATCGCCCCTGGTAATCCGGGCACGGCCGGGACGGGTGAAAATCTACCAATCACGGACGACGACATTCCCGGCCTGGTCCGTGCCGCCAAGGAACATAAGGTGGACCTGGTCGTCCCCGGACCCGAACTTCCCCTGGTCCTGGGGCTCAAGGACGCCCTGGTCAATGCGGGCATTGCCTGTTTCGGCCCCAGCGCCTTCTGCGCCCGCCTGGAAGGGAGCAAGGTCTTTGCCAAGAACATGATGCGCAAGGCCGGAATTCCTACGGCGGATTTTCAGGTTTTTGAGGAGGCGTATGCGGCCAAGGAGTACGCCAAAAAACACTCGCTGCCCATGGTGATCAAAGCGGATGGACTGGCTGCCGGCAAGGGGGTGATTATCGCCAAAACCCGGGAAGAGGCCATAAACGCCATTGACGCGATCATGGTCCAGCGGGTTTTCGATGCGGCTGGAGAGCGGCTGATCATTGAGGAAGCACTGGTGGGCGAGGAAGCCTCGCTTCTGGCCTTTTGCGACGGCAAAACCGTGGTTCCCCTGCCTTCGGCCCAGGATCACAAGCCCGTGGGTGAAAACGATACCGGCCCGAATACCGGAGGCATGGGCGCGTACAGTCCGGCACCGATCCTTTCCGAAGGCCTTTTGGCCGAGATGACCGAGCGGACCATCACCCCCATGATCCGTCTGCTTGCGGAAAAAGGTCAGCCCTACCAAGGCGTTATTTACGCCGGACTGATGTTTACGGCCAACGGCCCCTATGTCCTGGAATACAACGTCCGATTCGGGGATCCGGAGTGCCAACCGTTGATGGTCCGTCTGAAGTCCGATCTGGCCGAGATCATGGACGCCTGCTGCACGAAGCGACTGGCTAACGTTCCGGTTCAGTGGTCCCGAAAAACCGGGCTGTGCGTGGTGTTGGCCGCACCGGGATATCCCGGTACCTACCCCAAGGGCATGGCCATTTCCGGCCTGGACCAGGCCACGGCCATGCCCGGGGTCACCGTGTTCCAGGCCGGCACGGCTCAAGACGGCGACCGGATCGTGACATCCGGCGGCCGGGTGCTGGGGGTCACGGCTTTGGCTCCGGACCTGGCTTCGGCCCGGTCCACCGCCTACCAGGCCGCGGACTTGATCGACTTTGACGGCAAATATCTGCGCCGGGACATCGGAGCCAAGGGCTTCCATCGTACCGGATAAGCCCAGATAAACCCAGGCAGCTTGCGGACCATTCGCGAACAGGAACCAGTGTGGGGCCGTCCGCTAGCTGGAACGGAACTCCTCAGTTCGTCCAAAAATACGGACTGGATACCCGCTTTCCGTCTGCCGCACCCCTTACTCCGCGCTGCCCGGCCCCAGGGGGACCGGACCGGCATAGCCGGTCAGTTCGGCATAGCCGTGGCCGGAAACCGCTTCTCCGCTCCTCGCACCCCGCACCTCCACGGCCCCTTCCCAATAGGTCACTCCACCGCTGCCCGGCTCGGAAACCAGCTCCTGAGCCAGCATCCGCGGACTGATTGTCAAGGACAGCTCGACTTTGGGCACGGCGATCTCCCACCACAGCGGATATGTCGCCTTGCTGCGCGGGCTGGTCCAGGTCCGCCCGGGAGTGAACCGCAGGTCCTCAGGTTCCAGCGGGGTGACCCGGCCCTGGGGGTCAATAAGCCCGCCTCCGGCCCAACCGCCCTGCCCCAGCCTGGCTCGCTGCTCGTCCGGGCGCAGCCTGAAGGCCATCAGATCCCATCCATCGTCCAGCTGGACGCTGAACCAGTCCCAGCCGACGAGCCCCTCTTCCAGCAGATTGGACGCGTATTCATGGTCCATCCAGGCCTCACCGGTCACGGGAAAGGTTTGGTCGCCGACCCGAACCGTCCCATCGGCCGCCAAACGAGTGAACGAATAGTAACAACTGGCGGATTCCGGCCGGCTGCCCTTGCGACTGTATCCACCGTTGCCCTGGATGGCCACGGGCTTTTTCGGGATCAATCGCAAGTCAAGGCCCAGGTCCACGGTAGCTGCCTGGATGGCGTGCTGATCCGGGCCGATGACCGTGGACCAGCCTCCCTGGTGAACCAGTACGTCGTCACCCTGGCGGCTCACCCCGGCCAAATTCACGGCTGCCCGGACAGTGCGTTTTTCGTAGTGAAACGTCTCTGACTCCAGGTCGCTGATGGCAAAGTGGGCCGGGTGCAGCTGTGCGGTGCGCCATGTTGAGCGCTGCTCCCCGTGCGTCGTCACCGTTCCTGGAGCGTGCATCCGGCTGCGGAAAAATGTCAGTTGGAAACCAAACGGCCGTCCCTGAGGCGTGCGCAGGTTCCCGGTATAGTACCACCATTCGATGCGATGATCCGGGTGCGCGCCATGCGCATCCGGGAACACAAAGTCGCAGGGCCCGGTAATCGTCGGAAACCTGCTTTGCCCCTCCTTTCCGGCCTGGGCCGAAAAGGTGGTGCCACCCAGAAGCAATAGCCCCAGCAAAAAGACCATCCACGGCATGGATTCAACGCTCCTTCAGGGCTTCTGCCGGCGGATCACGCAGCGCCAGCACCGTGGCCGGCACGGCCGCGGCCAGAGCCGCGGCCAGCAGTCCGGGCAAGGCCAACCCCAGTTCCCGCCAATTCACGCTGAAGACAAAGGTCCAGCCGAACCCCTGTTTATTGATCACCTCGATAAACACTACGGACAGGATCAGTCCGCAGGCCAGCCCCAGGACTGCCCCGACCAGCCCGATGATTCCGGCTTCCCAGAAAATCAATGCACGGATCTGGCCTCGAGAACCACCCAGGGCGCGCAGGGTGTTCAGCTCCTTGCGTCGTTCCAGGACACGCACCGCCAGGGTGGTGGCCACTCCCACTCCGGCCACCAGCAGGGCGACGCCCATGAGCAGGGCGGTGATCCCGAAGGTCTGGGTGAAAATGTCGGTAACCAGGTTGCGCAGATCAACGCCGGTGGTCACATCCAGGCCTTGGCCTGCCGGGTGCGCGGCCAGGGCGGCGCGGAATCTCGCCGCCGCAGCCTGGGGATTATCGGCTTCCGGGAAGTAGATCCGCACACCTTCCCAGCGCGGATTGCCACCCAGGGCGATGAACGCGTCCCAATCGTGGTAGATCACCCCGCCGCGGGTGCGGTAATCCCGGACAATGCCGACAACAGGGGTATCCAGCCGGATGCCTTCGATTACGGCCTGAAAACGGTCTCCGATGCCCACTGAGCGGCGTACGGCCCAGGTCTCGGAGACAATGACCCCCTGGCCCTGGGCCGCGGCGGGCAGGGCCGAGCCGGGATCGCCATGCTTGAAGAGAAAGCTGCCTAGTGTACTGAATGCAGACATATCCATGGTTTCAAACTGGTATGGATATCCGTCTCCCTCCAGATAGGCCCGGCGATACGGCAGAACCTGGCCGCCCTGGGCAGCGGTTTGGGCCAGGATCCAATCCTGGGCCGACTGTGATATGGCGTCCCGGTATTCGTTGGCCTCCGCATTGGCCGGGGTGACAAAGACGTCCCCACTGACGGTATTTTCCACCCAGACCAGAAAGGTGGTTCGAAAGCTGTGGATCATGACGGACAACGCGACATACAAGGCCAGGGCGGTGATCAGCGCTCCTACCGCGATGGAGGTGCGCGGCCCTGCTCGGCGCAAGGAGCGGCAGGCCAGTTTGACTCCCGGACCAAACAGTGCTGGTCGAAGGCCGGTGGTTCTCTCCATCGCGCGTGCCGCCGCCGCCAGCACCCAGGGGGTCTGCAAAGCGGAACCGACAAAGAGCAGAAACACGCCACAATAGGCCGGCCAGAGCGAGTTCAATGCCGCAGGCAGCAGGAACAGTGGAATGGCTCCCAACAGACAACAGATCCCGGAAAAGGTTATCCGCCGGTTCTGGCCATGGCTGGAGGTATCCGCCAGCATGGCCAAGGCTTCCCGCGGGCTGGCCCGGGCGGCCTCCCAGGCCGGATGCAGGGCAGCCAGCACGGCCACGATCAAGGTAACTCCGATGGTCAAGCCGATCTCCCAGGGCGCCAGGTGCAGGGTCTGGGAAGGCAGCCGGAGGAAGAGGTCGTCAATGGTTCGGTTGATCAGGTTCGCGGCCCGGGGGGTGAACACCAGGGCCAGGGGTAATGCGGCCAGCAGGCCGAGGACCGCCAACAGGGCGCCTTCACCCAGGAACAGGCCCAGCGGCAACCACCGCGGTCCGCCCAGGGCCCGTAGAACGGCCACTTCGCCGCGCCGCGCGGCGGCGTTCAGGGAGACCAGGCTGTAGATCAGAAACATGCCCACGAAGAGGCTGACAAAGGAAATCAAGGTCAGGCTCTCATGGTAGGCCGAAAGAAGCATCATGCCGGATTCCCGGCGTTGGTCCGCAGGGGCAAGGGAGGTTTGCGCAGGCAGCTTCGGGCTTAATCGGGCCAGAACCGCCTCCCGGTCCAGGTCGTTCATGCCCGGAGACAGGCGCAGGTCGATCCGGTCCGCAACGCCTCCATCCGCCAAATCCCGAGAATCCCCGGCCAGAAACTCCTGCACTGCGGCTATGTCCGCCACGGCGATGAAGCCGTCCTCCACCCGCCCAAGGCCCCGAGGAGGAAGCAGATCGGCGATCTCAAACGCCTGCGGTCCGCTGGGACCGATCAGCGTCACGGTGTCCCCGGCGGACAGACCAAGGCGTTCCGCCGCGCCCTGCCCCAAGAGCAGACTCCGGGGCTGGATGAGCAGGTCCGTGAGCACGGCGAAGGAGATGTCCAAAGGGGCGTGGCCGCCCCGGCGCAGACGATCTTCCAGGATCAGATCCGTGCCCCGCAGGCGGATCGTCACCTCCGGCTGGTGGGCTACGGCCAGAATCCGTTCCAGCACGGGAACCGCCGCGTGCACGGCGGGATCGGTCAGCAGTTCCGCAGTGATCCGGGCCGGCACCAGTCCGCCCTGGCCGGTGACCACGAAATCCGCATTGCCCGCGATGAGATCCATGCCCTGGGTCAAATTTCTGGAAGAAGCGTCAATGGCCAGTCGGACTCCGGAGAACACCGCCGCGCCAACGGCCACGCCGAGAAGCACGGCCAGGGTCCGAGCCCATTGTCCGCGGGCGTGCCGCAGGTTGAACCGGAGAAAAAAATTCAGGAATCGGAAAGGTTGGGGCATGCGTCCCCGCAGAGTTCCCCGTCATGCAGGCGCAGGACCAGGGAGGCGACGGCATCGGCCTGATCAGAGTGGGTGGCCATGATCACGGTCCGACCCTGGTCCGTGACCAGGGCGAGCAAGAGGTCAATGACCAATGCCGCGCTACGGCTGTCCAGGTTGCCCGTGGGCTCATCGGCCAGGATCAGGGGAGGGTCGTTGAGCAACGCCCGGGCTATGGCCGTGCGCTGCATTTCCCCCCCGGAAAGCTGATCCGGTGTGTGGTGCAACCGGTGCTCCAGCCCAAGCCAGGTCAGGAGATTTCTGGCGTGATCCTTGGCCCGGGCCTCCGTCCGCCGGTCAAGGATCGCGGGCAAAACCGCATTTTCCAGTACGGACAGCGTGGGCAGCAAGTTGAATGTTTGAAAGACAAACCCTACCTTGCGCCGTCGGAAGCTGTCCAGTTCGTGGTCAGCAGCAGATTCCAGTATCGTCCCGGCAACATGCAGGGACCCGGAGTCCGGCCGATCCATTCCGCCGATGAGTGAAAGGAGGGTGGTCTTGCCCGAACCACTGGCCCCCTTGAGCAGGGCAAAGGCTCCGGCGGGGATGTTTGCGGAAATGTCCCGTACGCCAGCATGCACCGCGCCTTCCCCGTGGTTCGGGACGCGGTAGCGGCGGGTAACGTGCTTCAGGGCAGCGATGGGTGCGGAGGGCATGGAGTCGTCAATGCTCAGATGTGATGCTCTCCTGGAAGCACCATGATCCGGGGAATGCGCACATGTTCCGGCCGGGTCAGGGCGAAGACCACGCACCGGGCCACATCTTCAGGGCGCAGGGGGTGGCTGATACCCATGCCCTTGGCCGGATGCTCCGGCAGGTCGCGGTGCAGGTCGGTCAGGGCCAGGCCCGGCTCCACACAGGTCACGGCCACGGCCGTACCGGCCAGTTCCAGGCGCAAGGCTTCGGACAAGGCTTCAATGGCGGATTTTGTTCCGCAGTAGGCCCCGGCAAAGGGGCGGACCTTGGTGCCCAGGACGCTGGAGGTATTCACCAAGTGCCCGCGGCCTTGGCTCTGAAAGTGGCGGACAAAGGTGTAGGCCACCCGAAAGGCCGCTTCCACATTGACCCGGACCATGGCGCAGACGGCGTCGATGTCGATATCCTCGACCGCACCGGAGGCGATGACCCCGGCGTTGTTCAACACCACGTCGCAGCGTCCATGGGACTGCAGGGCGATATCCAGCAACCGGCCGGGAATGGCTGGATCCGTAATGTCTCCGGGCAGGATCGCGGCCTGCAGTTCTCGGCCAAGATCCTCCAGCAGGGCAGCTCGCCGGGCATTCAAAACCAAACGCATTCCCAGTCCGTGCAGTGCCTGGGCCACGGCCAGTCCTATACCGCTGCTGGCGCCGGTAATCACCGCCACCATGCCGTGGAGATCGGAAGTCTGCATGGCGTTAACCTTGATTCTTTGAGATGTTCAGCCATTGCAACATGCTGTTAGTCCTTCGAGGGCAGGGGGCATATTCCCTGGTCAAGATAGCAGGCGCAGCGGTCCTTGACCGAGGGCAGCCAGGCAAAGGGCACGTTTTCACAGAAAATTTCCGCCAGACCCTCGCGCACGGTGGGAAAGCGCGGCTCCAGCCCAAGCTGAGGAAAGAGCAGGTTCGGTCGGACCGCCACCTGCAGGTTGAATCCGCGGACCGCATCGGTTGTCAGCAGGGCCGGACGACGGAGCAGGCGATAGGCAGTTTCCAGCACGGCACAGCCGGCCATGGCCAGCCAGACCGGTAGCCGTAAATGGTGAAAACGGGGATACAACTCCCGGGCCAGGGCCATGAACGCGGTCCAGCTCAGGGGTTGGTTGTCGCCCACCGGGCTGGCCCCGCTCCATTCGGAGAGAGCCGCGGCGGTCAGGAGTCGTGCGGCGTCGTGCACATGCAGGTGGGAAAAGATATTCTTTCCGGGTCCGGGTTGGATCACCCAGCCTCGGCGGACCTGGTCAAAGAGCAGGGATGTGGCTCCGTAGACATGGGGCAGGCGGATGATCGCCAGACGGATGCCTGCTTCATGGGCCATCCTGGTCAGCACCTCCTCGGCCTCCACCTTGGCCCGTCCATATCCAAGAGTGGGCGTCAACGGCGTTTCGGCGTCCACGTCCCCCTCCTGGCTGGCATAGACCAGCAGGCTGGAGGCAAAGACAAAGGCCTTGGCCCCGGCGTCGGCCGCTGCTCGAAGCAGGGCAGCTGAACCGTCCACCAACGTCGGCCGGACCAGTTCGTAGCGCTCGAACAGGGCCCTGCCGCCCAGATGGATCACCGTATCCACGCCCTGGACGGCCCGCTGCAAACTTTGGATATCCCCCAGGTCGCCCGGAATGATCTTGGCATCCAGGCCGCTGAGCAGCCCGGCCCGGGAAGGCCGTCGGACCAGGAGGCGAGGAACCATGTCCTGGGCAGCCAGATACCGGGCCAGTTCCAGCCCGATAAAACCCGTCGCGCCGGTGACCAGAATCCGCTTCATGGCCGTTGCCGCAGTTCCGCCACGGCCTGCTCCAGGATTTCGAGCCGGGTGCGCAGGGCGTCCAGATCCTGTTTTCTGGCCAAGCCGATATCCTCGAGAATGCGCGCGGCTTCTTCCTCGCCGCGGACGTTCATGCTGGCCAGTTCTTCAGCAATGCCGGTAGAAAACTGCTCCAACCGGGAACCCGCTCCCCCCGATCCGCCTTGGAGAGCCTGGGCAATGTGTTCCACCTTGCCGGCCAGCCCCTGGGAGAGCAGCAAGCCCGCACCCAATCCGGTCTGGAATCCTTTCTGAAACAAGTCTGACACGTATTCCTCCCGCCGGGGTTACGTTCCCCGAAACATTTTCCAGGCCAGCCAAAGGCCGAGGAGCCCGGACACGCTGAATCCGGCCACGCCCAATGCGGGCACGCCGTTCCAATGCGGACCCACATCCGAAATGTAGACCAGGGACGACCCGATGATCAACGCCGCGGTGATCAACGCCCCACCGAGACGGTTGCCGATCATCCGGAGTTGGTCGGGCAACTGGCCAAAATCGCTCTGGTGCAATTCCACAGCCAGCTTGCCAGCCACGGCCGTGTCCAGGAGTTTGGTCAGTCGCTTGGGCAGGTTGACCAATTCGTCGAGGCGCTGTTCCAGATCGCCGAGTGTGGATTTGTCGGACAAACCGGGAATCAACCGACGCACGGCAAATCGTGCGGCCACGGGGCGCAATGCATCCATGGAGTCGAAGTCCGGATCGATGACCCGGCCGGCAGCCTCGATGGAGAGCAGCGCTCTGGCCATCAGGATGTAGTCGGAGCGCAGGAAGATTTCGTATTCCCGGCAAATATTGGTCAGGTCCAGCAGAAACCGGCCAAGATTGACCTCATCCAGTGGAACCCGCATACCTTCCATGATGAACATGATGTCGGTCTGAAAACGTTGCACATCCATCAGGGGAGGGACGCTGACGGCCATCTCCATGGCCACCTGGGCCACCTTGCCGGCATCGTTTTTGGCCAAAGCCACGATGTAGTCCACCAGGGCCGCGCGCATCCCGGGGGTCAGGCGGCCGCACATGCCGAAGTCAAAAAAGCAGATCTTGTCTTCGTCCACAACGCGCAGGTTACCCAGGTGTGGATCAGCATGAAAAAAACCGTATTCGAGCATCTGACGCACTGCGGCATTGAGTCCGAGCAAGGCCAAATCCCGACGGGATTCCGGCGCTCCCTGAAACATGTCCAGGCGCCGCCCTTGGACAAAGTCCATGACCAAAACGCTTTCCCGGGCCAGATCCTGGTGCACCTTTGGCGCGAAAATCCTGGGCTCATCCGCGAAAATCTGGTTGAAAAAGAGCATGCTTCGGGCTTCGTTGGTGAAGTCGATTTCCCGTAGAAGTGACTTGCGGACCTCGGCGACCACGTCCGGCAGTCGCGCCGAGCGCAGGGCCACAACCCGCTCGTTGGCCAATCCGGCCAGGAATGCCATGATTTCCAGATCAGCGGCCAGGATTTTTCTGATTCCAGGCCGGCGAACCTTGACCGCCACCAAGGCCCCGGAGTCCTTGCGCCGGGCCCGGTGGACCTGAGAAAGGGATGCGGCGGCCACCGGCTCGGATTCAAATTCCGTGAACAGGTTTTCCAGCGCGGTCCCGTAGGTTTCCTCGACAACCCGACGAACATCCTCTAGCCGTTCGCGCCGGACATCCTCCTGCAGCCCCTTGAGTTCGTCACACAGCTCAAGGGGAATCAGGTCCGGCCGCATGGAAAGCAGCTGTCCGATCTTCACCGTAGCCGGGCCGAGTTCCTCGATGACCCGTCGCAAACGCGCAGCCGGGGTCAGGTCCCTGGAAACCGTGCAGGCTCTGCGGCAGCTCCAAGGAAACCGGCTCAAGCCGAGCTGGGCCAGCAGGCTGCCGAAACCATACTTGACCAGCTTGCCGGCAATAACGGCAAACCGAGCTGTGGCGGTCAATCTGCCGGCATGGAGGGAGTGGGGTGAGGCCATGGTTGTGATCTCCGGGCATGCTTGCTCAGTACGCAACCGTGCAACAAAAACATGCGATTATGCCTATGCTAGAAGAATCATCCTGGGGAGTCCAGAAATATCGCACCGTGCGCCGATTACGCATCCCGGAACGGTCATTAGCCAATCTTTCACGGTTGACTTTGCTTCAGGCAGAGTCCACCTTGCCGGATATGGATACCAAGCCCGCAAGTGCTCACTGGGAAAAGCCGAACAAGCCCACTGGACATGCACAAAGCCATGTCCGCGGGACAGGAAGCCCTCCCTCCAGGCTCTTGCGGGTAGCCGCGTGGCTGCAGGCAGCCCGGCTGCCCGCACAGCTGTACATCTTCTGGCCGTTATTGCTGGGACAATCTCTGGCCACTGCCCAGGGGATGTCCCTGTCCTGGAGCGCTTTGCTGGCATGCCAGGGGTATGGGCTGGCCATGCAGCTCTTCATCGTCTTTGCCAATGACGTCGCGGACAAGGAAACCGATGCCCTGAATAGGACCGCCACGCCGTTTTCCGGCGGCTCCAGGGTGCTGGTCAATGGAGTTCTCACCCCGGAAGAACTCGGTCGGGCCGCGCTGGCGTGTGCCATGGTTTGTCTCTTACTGGGCTTGGTCCTGCGCGTCCTCTCCGGAACATGGACACCGTCGCTGTTGATCCTCACCGGCTTGGGTCTGCTCTGGGCCTACAGCTTTCGTCCCTTGAGGCTCTCCTATCGTGGTGGCGGAGAAATCTTGCAGATGTTCGGTGTCGGCACCATTCTGCCATTGATCGGTTATTCCGCCCAGTCCGGTGGCCTGACAGGAATGGATTGGACAATGCTGGGCCCACTGCTGCCGCTTTCCCTGGCCTGCGCCATGAGTACCGCACTTCCGGACGCGCCCTCGGACGCCCAAAGCGCCAAGCGAACCAGTGCCGTGGTCTTCGGGGTCCGGACCGCGCAGGATTTGATCCTGGTACTGAACATATTGGCCCTGGGGTTGTTCACGGCATGGGCTTTCCGGGGGGCGTACGCCGGGATGATTCTTGCGCAAGGGCCGCTGATTCCCGGCATGGTCCTGGGAGTCTGGGCCGCGATTCTCCTGGCCGCCTGGCGAATGCGCCACCCGCGCCCGGGAACCTTGGCCATGTCCTGGTTCGTCGCTCTGCAGATCATTTTTTTTCTGGCGCCGGTGATCGGCCTGACCGCGCTGCTGTTGCGGAGCTAGAGCCCAAACAGATCAGGCAGCACGGCGCAGCCTTGAAGCCGACGTATTACTCCCGGACCGTCCCCATGACCACATAAACCGGGTCGCTGGTCACGGTCTGCTCGATGTGCGGATCATCCTCGGGTCGCCACCAGTTGCGGATACTCACGGTGCGTAACTTGTCGAGACTCGGGCAGGTTTGGAAGTATTCCAGGACAAGGCCGATGCGTTCGAACTCGTGCAGATCCATCCAGAGCCGGACCGCCTTGGTCGGGAACCAGCGATTGGAAAACCCCACCAGAAGTCGACCTCCGGGGCGCAAAACCCGGACACATTCGGCGATGATTTGCAGAGGGCTGGTCAGGTATTCGATGGAGAGGCTGCACACCACGGCATGGAATGACTGTTCCGGGAAGGGCAGTTCCGGCGAGGCGTTCAGATCGTGGGTCACGTGTTCGGCCAGGCGGGGATTGGCGTCCATTTCTTCTCGATTCATTCCCAATCCCGTGATGCGCAGGTCGGGGGTTTCCGGCAAATGGGACTGCACGCTGCTCATCAAATCCAGGATCTTTGCTCCGGGAGGCAGACCGCTCAAGGCGGCCGCGTAAGTCTGTTTCAGGAATTCTCCGGCCTGGGTGTCCACATGGCCGATGATCCGGGGGGGGGCGTAAAACAGCGTGTCGTCGGACTCGTCCAGGCGACGCAGACCGTTTTGGAGGTCGAAGTGGGTCGGTCGTCCGTCATGGCGGCCCTGCATGCCTGGCCCGTTGTCCACGACATCTTCCAGCCACGAGGTCAGTCGCCCTCCGGTTTCGGTGATCTTGTCCGCCATGTCCAGGATCGTGGCCGAAAGGCGCAGCGGGTGGCCGGCCAAGGGGTGGTTCAGATCTGCGACCATGGTCGTCTCATCCATGTCGATGATCCGTCCTGGCCGGATGTCCTGGGGAAAAATCCCGATAATGTCTCCAAGCATGCCCCGGGGGTAGAACCGGCCACAAGCCGGCTCGATGGCTCTGCCGCCTACGGTTCTGCGGCGGAAGCCGGATCGGGGCAGACGGTGAACCTGTCGCGGGTCGTAATCCGCTATGGCCTGCCCCGGAGAGTAGGCCAGTTCCACGGTATCGCCGGCTGACATGCCCAGCAGGGCCTCCTTGAGCCCGGGGGGGAAAACGTCGCGCCAAAGGTTCACGCGCCGGGCCAGATAGCGCTCAAGGTGTTCGGCTTCCGGGCTTTGCCAGGCCAGGGCCAGTTCCAACGTCGTCAAACTGTGATCACTGAGACCGCTCACGCAATCCTGCTTTGCTCACCCTGAATGGGGTTCAAATGTTGATACGAATCAGGGCGGCATGACGCCGCCCTGAAAAACCATTTCAGACTCACGCCCGGAACGGCTATTCCTCTTTTGCCTTGGAATCGGCCACGACTTTTTCCGCCACCGGCGGCGGGCACTCCTCGTAGTGGTCGAATTCCATGACAAAAGTGCCCTGCCCTCCGGTCATGGAGCGCAGCGTGGGGGCGTACTCCAAAACCTCGGACATGGGCACGTGCGCGCGAATTTCGGTGACCCCGGCGTGGGAGTCCGTGCCCAGGACCTTGCCTCGGCGGCTGGAAAGATCACCGATAATATCACCCATGAATTCGTCAGGCGTGTACACGGACATCAGCACGATAGGCTCGAGAAGTTGGATTTTGGCTTCCTCGGCACCTTTCTTGAAGGCCAGCGAGCCGGCCACCTTGAAGGCCATTTCCGAAGAATCCACGGTGTGGAAGGAGCCGTCAAACAGGGTGACCTTGAAGTCTACCAGAGGATATCCTGCCAGGACACCGCGTTGGCTCGCCTCCTGGATGCCCTTGTCCACGGCGGGGATGTACTGCCGGGGAATGGCCCCGCCGACGATGGCGTCCACGAATTCGTAGCCCGTTCCCCTGGGCAGGGGTTCCATCCGGATCCAGCAGTCGCCAAACTGGCCCCGGCCGCCGGATTGTTTCTTGTGTCGACCCTGGACCTCGGCCCGGCCTTTGATGGTTTCCCGGTAAGGAACCTTGGGCGGCTTGAGGATGATGTTCACCTTGTAGCGGCGACGGCATTTCTCCACCGCGGTCTCGATATGCATCTGTCCCATGCCGGACAAGAGCATTTCCCCGGTCTCCTCGCCCCGGGACAGAAGCAAGGTAACGTCTTCGTCCAAAAGCTTCTGTACCGCGGCGTAAACCTTGTCTTCCTCTCCTTTTTCCTCAGCCCCCAGGGCATAGGTGATCATGCTTGTGGGCAGTTGCGGCGCTGCCAGATGGAAAGGCTTTTTCTCGTCGCAGAGGGTGTCTGCGGTGGCCGTGCTCTTCAGCTTGGCCACGGCAAGGATGGCCCCAGGCCCCAATGGTTCCTTGCAGGGCACGGTGGTCTTGCCCTGCAAGAGCAGGAGCTGACCAAGGCGCTCCTTGGCGTCCTTCCCGGGATTGAACAGGGCCTGATCCGGTGTTACCACGCCAGAAAGGACACGCAAGACACTCAACTGCCCGGTGAAAGGGTCGGCAATGGTCTTGAAAACAAAGCAGGAAACTGGCGCATCGGGGCTGGAGGGGCGCTGGGCGTCTTCCGTGCCGGGCCATTCCGGATGGTCCAAGGGCGAGGGCAAAAGATCTTGAATCACGTCCAGAACCAGCGGGCCGCCCCGGTTGGCCAGGGCCGCGCACGCCGTCACCGGTACCAGTTCTCCGGAAAGCACGCCCTTGCGCAGGGCCGCCTGCATCTCCGGAAGCGTCAGCGCACCCTCTTCCAGATACTTTTCCATCAATTCTTCATCACTTTCCGCGATGTTCTCCATCATGGTTTCTCGAAGGGTCGCCACCTGGTCGGCCACCTCTCCAGGCATCTCACCTGGCTTGAGGTTTCCGGCATCATCGAAAAACAAGGCCTGTTCGGCCAACACATCCACCACACCCTTGAAGTCGGCCTCGGTGCCCAGGGGCAGATGCAGCAGAACCGGCTTGATACCCAGGATATCCTGCAACCCCCCGAACGCCATTTCAAAATTGGCTCGATCCCGGTCCATCTTGTTGATCACTACCATGGCCGGCAGTCCGGCCTTTTTGACTTCAGCCCAGAATCGCTTGGTCAGGGGCTTGACGCCGTCCACCGCGTCGATCACGAAGACCGCACCGTCCGCGGCGGCCAGGAGATAGGGCAGATCTCCGCAGAAGTTGTTGTCTCCCGGTGCGTCAATCAAGAAATGTTGATTTTTTTTCCAGGAATAGTGGCCGAATCCCGGCTGAATGCCCCCCCGGCGCTTGACTTCCTCGGGCTCGTAATCCAGGCAGGTTGTGCCCTCGTCGACCTTGCCCAGGCGACTGACCACCGAGGTGGTGTACAGCAACATTTCGGCCACGGAGGTTTTTCCGCTGCCTCCATGTCCGACCAGGGCGTATGTGCGTTGGGTATTGAGCTTATCCTGCATTCGGCCTCCTTCAGGAAAGGTGTTGGTTGAGATTGGCGGCAGAAAGCGCGCACCGTCACGTCGTTTTTGTCGCGGATTTTGCGACGATCATGACCGGCTGCGCGCCACAGACCTGCCTGGGAGCATCTCCGGAGCAGGCAGGTTTGTGGATGATGCGTTGTTGTCAGCTTTGGACCTATAGAGACGGGGTTGAAAGAATGTCAAGGGAGGGGCGCAAATGGCAGAGTGGATAAGGGTTTATGCGTCTCGGTTGGATTGCTCCGGGCCGAATCTGTTCTGGGCTGTTCCGCCAACAGAAGGGCTGATTTGGTCCCTGCGGGAAATGGGTCAGCTGGAGCCTGTCCTGGTTCGTGCCCGTGCCGCCCAAGACGTTCAAGACATCCATGCCGCCCTGGGTGGAGGATACGTGCTTTTGTCCGGATATCAGCGCGTGGCCGCCTTGGCTGTGGAGGGGCGGGAAATCGTTGCCGGCTGTTTGTCCGGTTCAGGCTCCGCGCTGGAGGACGGCCTGATTTACCTGCATGCCAATCTGCATCGTCCCCTGAATGAATCCATGCGCATCAAGGCTCTGCGGTATTTTCAGCCGCTTTTGAGCCAGGAGGAACTGGCCTGGCGCATCGCCGTCCCGCTGGGCCTGCCACCGCGCTCCGGAGCCTGGCGCAAATATCTTGATTGGCTGGCCCTGCCGGCATCCTGGGATGATCTGCTTCATCGCGGCAACATTCCCCTCGCCGCAGGAACAACCCTGGCCGGACTCGGCCAGGGTGAGCAAGAGGCCTTGTGGCCGTATTTTTCGGCCTGGAAATGGTCCCAGAGCCGGGCCGTTCAGTGGCTGGCCATGCTGAAGGAGGTGGCCTTGCAGCGGGGATGGTCCGTGAATGAAATCCTTGAAGCGGCGTCAGCACCCATGGTTCTGCAGACTGATCTTGCCCCCCAGGATGCCCTGCAGCGTTTGGCCAGCCAAACCAGATCCCTGCGATATCCCCATTTGGAGCGCATGGAACGCCGCTTCGCGGCCTTGGCCAGGGAGCTGTTCGGTGCTTCTCGGTGGGAAATCACTCCCAGTCAACATTTTGAGTCCGATACCGTGGAGCTGCGCCTGCGGGCCCAAAGCCCTGAGGCTCTTCAAACCGCTGCCCATGCGCTGGACCAGGCCCTGCGCATGGGTAGCAAAGCGGATAGCCCGAAGAAATCCCTTGCGGGGCTGTTTCGGATTGGCTGGGAGGAGGAAGAACAGTCGGGGCCGTAAGTGGCTTCGGCTGAACGCAACCGGCTAGGTTGCTGAATTTCAAAAAGCGGTAAACGTGCACCAGGCTGGCGGAAAAAGGGCCACTAAGGGTCGGGCACGTCGCGAAGCTTCGGGCCGTGCGACTCCGTGCAGCTGTTCCGTCAACTCGGAGCTGTGCCCCACCCCTTGTGAGGCTATTTTTTTTCCAACTCCGCCGCCAACCACTCCTTGATTTCCGGGCTGAGTTCGTGAATTCCCTTGAGTCTACCGATGGACTCCAGATAGCGTTTGCCCAGTTCCTCGGGCAGGCGTTTTTCGCACAGGGTCGTGGAGCCGTAGTTGGTCATTTTCATCAGCACCACTTTGGGTTCGTTCCAGGTGTCGATCACGAAGTAGATGGAATACTCGTCCGAGCCACGCACGGGCTGACGCATGGCGTCGTGCCAATTGTTGTTGCCCCACTCCAGGAACATGGTCACTGCGTCTTCATGGATCATGTCCCAGTTGACCTCATTCAGCCAAGATTTGCAGGCGTCCAGATCACTCATGTTCATTGCCCCTTTGCGTTGTCAGTTGTATGTTCGACGAAAATCAGCTCATCCACCGGAAAGCCCATCTGGGCGGCCCGATCCGTCAACCGCCGGACCACCGTTTCGTCCAGCCTGGACTCCCTGGCCAGGATCCAGAGGTAGGACCGCGTCGGCCCGGCCACCAAGGCATATCCATAGTCCTTTTGGTCCAGCTCCAAAATGTTGTATCCGCCATAAAACGGTCCGAAAAAGGAAACTTTCAACCGCCCCACATCCGGGCCGGCCACGAAATACGCCCGGCCCTCGGCCTGCTTCCAAATATTTTTTTGAGGATCATATCCGCGGTTGACCACACGCACTCCGCCATCCTCCCGCAACGAATACTCTGCCGTGACCTTGATCAGTCCGCGCTCAAAGGAGTGGTCCAGCCGGGCAATTTCATACCATCTTCCCAGGTATTGTTCCAGCTGGAAACCACCAACCGGTTCCACTCCCTTGGGGATACCGGCACACCCGCTGAGTACCAGCAAGGCAAGACCGGGAATCAAATTTCGCAGACGCATGACGGCTCCCGAAGCGTATTGCATTCTTTGAGCAGAATATTTGCTCAGCCATGAGCTTACCTGGGCGAGAAAGATTGCGCAAACAACAATGCCAGGTTGATTTGGTGTTCCTGGCGGGATAGGTGTTCAGAGGATGATTATTTTGGGCTGTTCGCCAGCGCAGTAGCCACGGATTCAGGTTGGCACATAACCACAATGGATCGTATCAAGCAGAGCCATATTCCCCATATCCCCATTTCCGGCCCTACCGGAACGTACACCGTGCGCCGTTTTCAGCCGCGGGACGCCCTGGGCGTGACAGAGTGTTTACGCGAGACCTACGGGGACAGCTATCCGGTGACGGGGTTGTATGATCCGAGGTTGGTTGTCGAGCAAAACATGTCCGGAAGACATCTTGGGGCAGTGGCCGTGTCGGACCGGACTGGTGAAGTCGTTGGACACTGCTCCGTGCAGTGCCGCTTCCCATGGCCTGTGGGAGAGTGTGGTCAGATCATGGTCAAGCGCGGCCACCAGGGCCGTTCCCTGGCGGTCCGCATGGGCCAGTTTCTGGAACAGGAGGCCCTGGGCATCGGCTTGCGCTGCCTGGTGACCTATGAAGTTACCAGCCACAAAGCCACGCAGTTGATCGCCCATCGCGCCAAATTCCGTCCATGTGGTTTGATCCTCGGGGCCATGCCCGCCACCCTGGATTTTCGGAACATGACCGGAGCGGTCTCCCAAAGGGAAAGCTGCATGGTCAGCATGAAATATCTCCTTCCTCCCCAGCCAGCAACGGTCCATGTCCCAGCCCATCACCAGGACATGATCGCCAGAATATTTGCCGGACTGGGAAAACCCGTTGTCTTCCAGAACCCGTCGTCCGTCGCAGGCCCCGGAGAGATCCTCGTCCGCGAGAGCCAAACCTGGGAAACCGCAGACATCGTGGTGCGTCGCTTCGGGGAAAACTCCCCCAGGGCGATCCGCGTCCACCTGCAAGACCTGCTGGCAAGAGGAATCGCGGAGGCGATCTACCTGGAGCTTCCCCTGGACCAGGGGGGTGGCGACGTGGTGTGCCGGGAAGCCGAGGAGGCTGGTTTTTTCTTCGCCGGTCTGGGGCCAAGCTCCACCACGGAGGGGGAGGTATTGATTCTGCAATACATGAAGCCAGAGCTGGATCTGTCCTGGTTGCGGGGGGGCACGCCCATGGGCCGGGAGATCCTGCGTTATGTGACCTGGGAGCAAGAGCGGGTGTTTGCCAAGTGTCCATCCGATGCAAACGAGCCCGACACGACCATTGTCAATGCAGGGGGTGAGCCACGAAGTACAGAGTAATATCGAGGGATAATTGTCTGTTCAGGTGAACCAAGTTGCCAACGCATCCCGTGCTCCCCATGGCCGAATCTTCGACGGCCTTGAGTGTCTCTCTAAAAGTCTACATAGTGGGAAGTGGTTATGCACTCTGTGCGAAAAGATATACCTCGTTGAAAATGTTAGGATGCGCTCAACAATAGGAGGACGTATGCAAGGAATGTTTTTTCCCAGCAAGGAAAGGAACTTCGCGGATCACCCCAAATTCGCCGGGGTCAGAATTGCGGTTTTGGTGCGGGGCACGGATTCGGACAAGGTCAGTGTCTCCCAACTGGAGATTGCGCCTGGAGTTGAGGTGCCGATCCACACCCATGATCCACAGCTGGATTCCATTTTCGTCCTGTCCGGCGAGGCGGAGGTGTATATCAACGGGGAGTGGGTGAAGGTCGGACCGGAAGACTACCTTCTGGCCCCATCTGGCGTGGAGCATGGCGTGCGCAATGCCGGTCAAGTGCCCCTAAGACTTTTTATCCATCACAGTCCACCGCTTTTGTAGCGGTTTTGGGAACGTCCGCTGAAAAACAAACGCCGCATCAGCTTGCTGGTGCGGCGTTCAGGGCAGAAAAGTGGACTGTTTTTTGAGCCCAGGTGACAGGAAAAAGCTCAGGCGTATTGGCGACCAGGTTGTCCCTGGAAAAATTCGTTGACCGCCTCACTGACATACAACTTGACTTCTTGCTCGCCTTCCTCCAGCAGAACATTCGATTCGGCGAGCAGGCCAAGATCTTCGGCCACGTCTTCCCAATGTTTTTTCGTCTTCGCGATCTCGGGATCACCGAGACTGAACCGCCTGATGGCTACCCAGGACATAGTCGACTCCTTGAATTTGTTGGTTGTAAGACAAAAACGGCTGTCCGCGATGGGTGCGGGCACCATTTGAAACAGGTATAAAAACATTTCATCAATAGTTATCTCCACTATCCAAGTCAATTTTGTTGCATTCCCTATCCTGGAGAGCTATTTTGGCAGCCATGTGGCGGTCCGCCGGATCACACCGGGTGAATGACGCCGCGGCCCTGATGCGACGATATGCCAATCGAGGAATATGATGGAGACGTGGAGTGTGTCGGTGGATATCCGCCATGAAACAGGTTCTGTGCTTCTGATCGAATCCGATCCGGGGATAGCCCGAGCCATGGAGGCCGAGTTGATTCGCGGCGGGTTCACCGTAAGTATCGCCCACAGCCATCTCGGTGCTCTGGGTATGATGGAAGACCTCCATGGCCCTCACATCCTGCTCATTCCGGCGGACCCGACGGATATCGACGGATTTGATTTTGTGCACTTGGTTCGCCATCGCAACCGCTTTCTGAAGCAAAATCTGCGTATCATCATGGCTGGGTCAGGAGAGAATTTCGTTCGGTTATCCCGAAATGACGAAGGCGTTGACGACTTCCTCCTGCGTCCCTATTTCCCTGGTGAATTGGTCTGGAGGGTGCGCAAGGCCTGGAAGATTCTGGAGCCAGTCGGTAAGGCCAATCTCCCAGAACTCATGGACGCGTCCACGGGAATTTTCTCACCCACCGGAATCAAGCGAACGCTCCATGAAGAACTGAACAAATCCTTTCGGAAACAGACCTGCTTCTCCTTGGCCGTAGTCGGGTTTCATGGCCTGGATGAAGCGAATCTGAACTACGGGCGGATGCTGGCTGAATGGATGGAGCAGGACCTATCCAAAAGCATTCGGCTTGCGTTGCGCAGTTATGACCGCTTGGGGCGCGTTGATTCAGGGAGATATTGCCTGATCGCTCCGGACGTGGATCAAGAGCACCTGCAAAAACTGCTGGTTCGCCTGGGGCGGCATGTTGAGGATTGGAACGAGTCCGTGGCCAGAAATTCCTACCTCCGGACTCCCCTGGAACTGCGACTCCGTGCTCTGGCCATATTGCCCCAATTTGAGCCAGAGCACTTGACCAAAGCCGTTACGTTGCTTTGGGATTGGATTTGTCGGGACGAAGTCCTTGAGGAGATTGCCCAGGCCCACATTTCCGGCCTTGCGCTGACCTCGCAAGTCGTCATTCGACAACAGCTTTTTCTTGGCTCAGAGGCGGCTTGTCTCCCGGATTCCGTCACGACTGCCCTACCAGGTGCCCAGCCAGATGTCCTTTCGGATACCAAAGCCGGATGACCCCAGTCTGTCGATTTGCCGGACAGAGCCAAAATGAAACGCTGCATACCATCCTGCGTCGAATCCTGAAACCAGACAGACCCGATGACCGCGACACCGACCACCAATTTGCAGGGCGAGGCATTGTATCGCCAAGGCCGCTACCAGGATGCAGTCCACTCCTTGTTGGACGAGTATCGCGGCGGCAGAAAAACCTTTGCGGTTATCACCTTGATCATCCAGTCCATGCGCGCTCTGGGCCAGCACCGTGAAATGGCGGATTTTTTGGCCAAGGGCGTCATGGAATCCTCCCTTTCCGAGCCCGAGCAGGCCGCTCTGTACTACCAACTCGGACAAGCCTTGTTTCAGGCCAAGGATCTGACCCAGGCCAAGCAGGCCTTCTGGCAGGCCCATCGGTTGAATCCAAGTCATCCTGGTTTGGCCGAAAAACTGAAGATCATTGGTCAACGGGAATTTCGTCCGCAACACCGCTACAGCCTGCTGGTCGCCCGCGGCCTTCTTGGAGAGGAACAGTTGGCGAAACTGTCCCGGGCCGCCAAGGAAGCCAATGAGGATCTGGATCAGGTTCTGCTTCGCGAACTGAAACTGGAGAAGGCTGTGCTGGGGGAATCCCTGGCTGCCTTCTACGAGGTGCCGTTTGTTCCCTTTGATCCGGACACGGAAGTGCCTTTCGAGCTTTTGGAAAAGCGCAAGCTGGATCCGGATTACCTGAAACGCTCGGGCTGGACGCCTCTGATCGTGGACGGCAACGCCATAACCGTTTTGATGGCCAATCCTTTTGACCATGCCCGGCTGGACGAGATTCGGTTCATTTTCGGGACCAGCCGAATTGAACCCAAAGTCGCCCTGGCCATGGACATTCACGGTTTCATCGACATGTTCTACCGGAGGCTGGGCTCCGAGGAACTCATGGAACTCGGGGATTCGGTGGAGGCCCAGGCCGATGAGGAAGCTGAGTCGGATCTGGACGAGGAGACCGGAGTTACGGACTCCGAGGTTGTCCGGCTGGTCAATGCCCTGCTGGTGGAGGCCTGGCGCCGCAATGCCTCGGATATCCATATTGAACCGGATCCCCAGAATCGATACTGTTCCGTCCGCTTTCGCATCGATGGTACCTGCCATGAATTTCGCAAAATTCGGTCTGGGATGGCCAAGCCGTTGATTTCCCGGGTCAAGATCATGGCCCACTTGAATATTGCCGAGCGCCGCCTGCCCCAGGACGGCAAGATCAAAATGCGTCTCCCGGAGCTTGGCAAAATTGTCGAGTTCCGCGTGGCCATTCTGCCGACCATTGAAAACCATGAGGACGTGGTCCTGCGGGTTCTGGCCTCGGGCAAGCCGCTGCCACTGGATCGGCTGGGCATGTCCGACGAAAATCTGACCAAATTCAAGGCCGCGGTCTACAAGCCTTACGGGCTGATCATCGTGGTTGGTCCCACCGGTTCCGGAAAGACCACTACGCTGCATTCGGCCATCAGCTATATCAATACTCCCGAACGCAAGATCTGGACAGCGGAAGATCCCGTGGAAATCACCCAGGAAGGGCTGCGCCAGGTTCAGATCAATCCCAAAATCGGTCTGGACTTTGCGACAACCCTGCGCTCCTTCCTGCGAGCCGATCCAGACGTGATCATGGTGGGGGAGATGCGTGACGCGGAAACAGCCCATATTGGCGTTCAGGCGTCCTTGACCGGACACATGGTCTTCTCCACCCTGCACACCAACTCCGCCCCGGAGACCATCACCCGCCTCCTGGACATGGACCTAGACCCCTTCAATTTTGCGGACTCCCTGCTCTGCGTTCTGGCCCAACGCCTGATCAAGACCCTCTGCTCCCACTGCAAGGAGGCCTATCATCCGGACAAGCGGGAGTTCGAGAGCCTTGCCAAGGAATTTGGGCCGGGTTTTGATCAGTACGTCCCTGGCTCAAGGGAGATTTCCCTGTACCGGGCCAAGGGGTGTGGACAGTGCAATCAAGGGTATCGCGGCAGGACGGGCGTGCATGAGCTGATGACCAGCACGAAACCGATCAAGAATCTGATCAAGCGCCGTAGTCCCACGGAGGAAATCCGGGACCAGGCCGTGGCCGACGGCATGCTGACCCTGAAACAGGACGCTTTGCTCAAGGTGCTTCAGGGTGTTACGGACATGGCCCAGGTTCGCGTTGTCAGTGGATGAGAGGCCTCTTTGGGCTGAAAAGAGCTGGGAGAAGTCGCTATTTGTCGAAGAGTTATCCTTCGCGGGAAAGATCTTCAAAAATGCTCAAGGCCGCCACAGATCCCTGACCTACGGCAGTGACGATCTGGCGCACACCACCGGTAACATCGCCAGCAGCGTAGATCCGAGGATGGCTGGTCCGCATTCGGTCGTCCACCTGGATGCTGCCGTCAGACGTCAGCTGGAGGCCGATATCCCTGGCCAATCCGGCATTGGCCGTCTCCCCGATGGCCAAAAAAACGCCATCTGTCGGAATGTGGCTGGCCTCCCCGTCGTGAAGGTTCCGGATCCGGACGGCCTGGACGGCGTCCGTTCCCAGAATTTCCTCAACAACGCTGTTCCAGTAGACCGGGATATGTTCCTTATCCAATGCGTCCACGAGTTGTCGTTCGGCCCGGAAGGCATCCCGTCGATGGATCACGCCGACGGACGCGCCGAGGTTTTTCAGATACAGGGCGTTGGTTACCGCAGTATTGCCGCCGCCGATCACCAGGACATGCCGGTTTTTATACAGGTAGCCGTCGCATGTCGCGCAAAAGCTCACCCCACGACCGAACAGCTCGCTCTCCCCCGGAACCCCCAGGGTGCGCCATGACGCTCCCGTGGCCAAAAGCAGCGCCCTGGCTCGGTACAATCCGTGTTCCGTAAGTGCCTCCACCCGGCGGCCAATCTTGACCTCCTGAACCGGTTCGCCTTGCACGATCTGCACATAACGTCGCGCCTGCTCGACCATCATCTCCACCAGGGCCACCCCGGACACGCTGGAAAACCCGGGATAGTTTTCCACGATGGGCGTGACCGCGATCTGGCCGCCGACGGTTTTGCCTTCGAGGATCATCGTCCGCAGGCCACTGCGCGCGGCATATATCGCGGCCGTCAGTCCGGCCGGCCCGCCGCCAATGATCAAAAGATCCATGTCCACGGGGGCGGAGTGTCCCTGGTGGCCGGCCGATCCGTCAGGGCTCTCGGAACCCTCGAATGATTGCAGAGTCAGCAGTTCCGCGACAAAGCGCTCTTCGGAAACGAGCCCGATCATGGCGTGGTCGGCGTTGATCACCGTATGCGGCACGGCACCAACATTGAATCGCAGAGCCAGGTCTTGGTGTTCACCGGTTTCCACGCACTCCGCGGAGATCAGATCCGGCCGTTGGACGGCCGCGCGGAATGCGGTGACCACCTGCTGTGGACAGTAAGGACAGGTGGGACTGACAAATACCTGGGCATGGCGAGGCTCCTGCAATTGATCCAGGATCTTGGCCGACATCTCGGCCAGACCGCTTTCTCCGGAGGAAGCCATGAGAATGGCCTCAATCAGGGCCTTGCCTTCTTCACCGGCAGGCGCTCCGGTGAATCGGATCTGATAGGTTTCCGGCTGAACCAGAATGGTCGGCGACCGTCGGACTGCATGTTTTTGCGCCAGCTCAGAGTCCAGGGATGCGAATCGCGGGTTGATTTTTGTGCTGATCCGGGCCAAGTCCGAGACGAATTCGCTGCAGAACTGATTGTATGGTTCGTTGACGCCATCCTTGACAAAGACGAGCAAGGTAACATCCCCGCGCAATCCTTGAAACAGCTCCGCAAGGTAACGCCGGCTTTTTTCAGGCAACAGCCATTTTACAGCGTGGTCGGATGGTGCGCTGACGGTGTGCGGTTTCGCGTCGGATCCAGCGACAGCCATTTCTTCGTCGGCGTTTTCCGGTGTTGTGCCGTCGGTTTTTTTTTCTTGATTCCAATTGGCCATGGGAAACTCCTGATCCACGAACAGAGAGACGAAATGAACACTGCAACATGCCAAGGTCGTTTTTTCAGTGATACTGAAGACCCACGTCCAACGCAAATCTGAGGAGAGCAATCATCATGGAATTCTGGTCCGTTCTTGACCTGGTTTTCACGGCTCAAGGTCCGTCCGAGTGGGCGCATTGGCCTTTTGGTCCGTCATTTGTTGGAAGTTGGCTGAACATGCTGACAAAATTTGTTTTCATCGGCTTTGTCCTGGCCCTGATGATGTATCTGTTGCGGTATCTGTTCGGACCGGGAGGGCCGATGCGGGAGGATCCGCATTGCGAATCCTCAGATGAGCAAATCCTTGAGCAGGCCGTGACCATTTTGCGCAAACGGATGATGGAGGGGAAAATTGAACCCGAAGAATTTGAGCGGACCAAAAAACTTTTGGAGCAATGACCTCCATGGACGAGGCGGTGCAGGATCTGGTGGCATTTGCCCAAGGGCTTTTCCCCGGAGATCCGTTGCATCACGCCAACATGGCCCTGAAATTGGATCATTGTCTGCGGGTTTTTCATGAGGCGGAAGCAATTACGGCCGCGGAGAACCTTTCGTCAGTCACGACCCGACGAGCGCTCTGGGCCGCCTTGTTCCATGACGTCGGTCGCTTTGAACAGTATGTGGTTTACAAGACATTCGACGACCGGAAGTCCACGGACCACGGCCGTCTCGGAAGCCGGACGTTAAAACGGCATGGGCTGCTGGATCGGTTGGATGCTCAGGACGGCAAGGCCGTGCGCATGGCTGTCGTGCTCCACAACAAACGATTCCTTCCGACAGCCCTCCCTGCGTGGGTCTTGCATCCGGTCCAGGTCGTTCGGGACGCGGACAAGTTGGACATCTTGCTGATCATGCTCGACCATCTGCGGCCGGGCGGCGAGCACAATCCCGTGGTCACCCTGGGGCTTTGCGATGAACCCGATAATTGTTCCTCTGAATTGGTGGACCAAATCCTGGACGGAGAGCTTGGCGACTATGCAAAAATGCGGACCCTTAATGATTTTCGCTTGCTGCTGTGCAGTTGGGTCCATGACCTGAACTATTCCGCCACCAGGCAAGCCATCCGACAGCGCGGCTACCTGACGGAGCTTTTAAGCGGCCTCCCGGATACGCCCAAAATCCGCCGGATTCACGATTCTGTTCTTTCCACCTTGGAGTAGTTCGCGACGAGGGACCATTTCCTTCAAAAATTCTCTGTGCACAAGAGAAACAGTTAGCAGTCCGTTGAAAAACGCCCAATTGCTGCGTCGCTGCTCCGGCACTTACTACTGTCAGCGAGGCGTTCTCGTCTTTCGATACGAGACTCTCCAGTAAGTGCCGGATTGCTCCCTGCACTGGGGATTTTTGAACAGACTGTGGATAAGAACCTTTTCAGCACTCAGTTAGGGTCACGCGTCACTGCGCCGGGTTTTCCGGCTCCAGGCGCCATTCCGTGTTCAGGTGCACCAGACCTGGAGATTCACTGGCATCGCGGATGATAAAGGGGTACCAGTCCTCTCGCCGATGGAACTGCGTCGCATGGTCCCAGGAGTGGATGGACAGGGAGAGAAAGAAATTGCCTTTTTTCAGGGTCAACGGGGCGATCCGCAGGCGCATCACGCCACGACCGTCGATGTACTCGACGGAAGTCTTGGATATCTGTGTGTTGGAGCCAAAAACGTAGATCCCGTTGCCGGTCTTGATGTTAAAGCCGAAGACCGGCTTGTCGATCCGCTTCTTGGCCCTGTAGTGGACCTCGACGATCATCTCCTGATTGGCCTGGAAGATGTTTGTCTCCTTGCCGGTTTCATCCAGGAGCAGGGCCTCTTCGATCTCCACGTCACGGGTACCGTGCTCCTCCACGTTGAGCATACCAATGCGCACCATGTAGGACTTCAGGTAGCTGAGGATCACGGTGGACGGGTCGCCCTGATCCAGCAGTTGACCGTCGTGGATGAGCATCACTTCGTCGCAGAATTCACCAACGGTTTCCAGGGCATGGGAGACCAAAAACAGGGTCTTGCCCTTTTTTTGGAACTGCCGGACCCGGTCCAGGCACTTCATCTGAAAAGCCGCATCACCCACGGCCAGGACCTCGTCGATGAGCAGGATGTCCGGGTCCATTTCCACGGCCACGGCAAAGCCCAGGCGGACGTACATGCCGCTGGAGTAATGCTTCACCGGCGTATCAATGAAGTCTCGCAGTCCGGCAAAATCCACGATGTGGTCGAAGCGTTTCTGGACATAATCCCGCGGGATGCCCAGGATTGAGGCATTGAGATAGACGTTCTCCCGGCCGGACAGATCAGGGTGGAATCCAGCGCCCAGTTCCAGGAGTGAGGATATCCGGCCATGGGTGCGCAGCTCGCCTTCGGTGGGGGTGATGGTTCCGGCCACAAGGCCAAGCAGGGTGCTTTTTCCTGACCCGTTGGGACCGACAACACCCACGGTCTTGCCCTTGGGGATTTTGAAGTTCAGGTTGCGCAGGGCCCAGAATTCCTGCTTCGTACTTCCTCTGAAGGCCCCGGTCAGGGTGTTGAACAGGGTGCGTTGGCCCATGCCCTGGACGTAGTAGCGCTTGCCGACGTTTTCGGCTTCAATGGCATACATGGCAACAGTGCATTTTTCGGTTTTTGTTCATTCCCATGCTCCCCTAACGCAGTATGCCGCCAGGTTCGATGATTTCTGCCCCGCCCATATAGGGCCGTAGCGCCCTGGGGATGACCAGACTGCCGTCCTGCTGTTGGCAGTTTTCCAGGATGGCGACCAGAGTCCGGCCCACAGCCAGGCCTGAGCCATTCAGGGTGTGCACGAAGGCTGGCTTACCACCGGATGTCGGCTTGAACCGGATGTCCGCCCGTCGGGCCTGGAAGTCCTCGAAGTTGGAGCAGGAGGAGATTTCGCGGTACGTGTGCTGGCCAGGCAGCCAGACCTCGATGTCGTAGGTCTTGGCCGCGGAAAAGCCCAGGTCTCCGGTGCACAGCGTGATAACTCGATAGGGCAGTTCCAGGAGCTGCAGAATCCGCTCGGCATGGCCCAGGAGCAGGTCCAACTCGGCGTAGGAGGCCTCCGGGTGGGCAAAACGGACCAGCTCCACCTTGTTGAACTGGTGCTGACGGATCAGCCCCCTGGTATCCTTGCCGTAGGAACCGGCCTCGGACCGGAAGCAGGGCGTAAAGGCGGCGTAGGCCAGGGGCAGGGCGTCCTCGGCCAGGATCTCGTCGCGGTGGATGTTGGTCACCGGCACTTCGGCCGTGGGGATCAGGAAATAGTCCGTATCTTCCAGCTTGAAGAGGTCGGCCGCGAACTTGGGCAGTTGCCCGGTCCCGGTCATGCTCTCCCGGTTCACTATGAGCGGCGGCAGACATTCCAGATAGCCGTGTTGCCCGGTATGCTGATCCAGCATGAAATTGATCAGGGCCCGTTCCAACTTGGCGGCCCAGCCGGTGATCAGGGCGAATCGTGCCGCGGTGATTTTGGCGGCACGCTCAAAGTCCAGGCCGCCCAGACGCGGTCCCAAATCCCAGTGTTCCAGGGGGGTGAAGTTCGGACGCACGGGCTCGCCCCAGGTGCGCAACACGGGGTTGTCCGCCTCGGATTGGCCCAGGGGCACGGAGTCGTGGGGTATGTTGGGCACGCCCAGCAGCCATTCCTGGACCTGGAGGTCCAATTCTTTCAGGTCCGTGTCCAGGGACTTGATCCGTTCCGAGACGCCGGAAAGCTCTTCGATCAGGCCCGAGGCGTCCTCCTTGGCTCGCTTGAGCCTGGCCACCTCGCCAGTGGCCTGATTGCGCCGTGCCTTGAGTGTCTCGACCTTCTGCAGAACCGCACGGCGTTTTTCCTCCAGGGCCAGAAAGGCCTCCAGGTCAACTTCAGCCCCCCGGTCGTTGAGGGCCTTACGCACCCGTTCCGGATGCTGACGGATCATTTTGACATCAAGCATGGACTATCCTCTTCGCGAAAGTAACGTCAGACAACGAACCAGCGTCTACCACCCAGGGACCCATGCCGCAACCGACAACTTCTTGCCTGTACAAGGGCATGTCGGAATGTATTTGACGAGCTGCATCTCCCAGATCACCGCCCTTCCAGCCACGCCCCCAGCCTGGCCAATATCGCGGCCAGTACGGCGCATCCGGCCAGACTCAGGGCCAGGATCGTCACCTCGACATGCCTGTCGAGGAAAAAGCCCAGCATAATTGGGGATGCCGCGGTAGACACGACCATGACCGCCTGGTTCATGGAGCGTATCGCGCCCAGGTGCAGGATGCCGTAGCGCTCCGCCCAGATCGCGCCGGAAGCCGTGGCGGCCAGCCCCTGGGTGGCCCCGACCATTCCCAGGTAGGCATGGACGATCAAGGGAGAGGGAATCGATGCCAGTAGCACCAGGCCGGTGATGATCGGAGCCAAGGCCAGGGGCAGAGCCCGGGCCGCGCCCAGGCGATCCACCAGCGGCCCGGCGACGAACAACGCTCCGAGGTGGCAGGCAGCGTAGATGGAAAATCCGGCGGCCAGCAGTTCCACAGACCAGCCCAGTTCCTCGGCAAAGGCCATCTGGTGGAAAAACAGAGCCGTGACCGTGAACGGGGTCAGCAGGGTGGCGGGGAGGATCAGGTAATAGCCCGGATCGTGGAGCACGTCCCGGCGACTGAACCGGTTGCGATCCGTACCCAATTTTGTGCCCGGACTCATGCCCGGATTCGTTTCTGACGCGGTCTTGGCCGCCACGGTCTGGGGCGGCGGCGCTTTTCGGGATAAATGGATCAGCAGTGGAAAGATCAGCAGACACAAAAGCCCAGCGCCCACGACCCAGGGCACCCGCCAGCCGACCCAGAGTAGCAGCAGCGCGGCCCCGGCCGGCATCACGGCTTCGGCCAGAGGAAAACCCATGGCCGCCAGGGCCACGGCCCGGCCTCGATGGGCCGTGAAGTACCGGGCCGCCGTGGTCATCCCGATATGCGAAATCATGCCCTGCCCGCCAAAGCGAATGCAGACAAACCCCGCGGCCAGTACCAGAGAACTCGGAGCAAATCCGACCAGCAGGCACCCCCCGGCCAAAATCCCGATAGCCAGGGCCGTTACCTTCGGCAAGGTCCATGTGTCCACCAGACCGCCGAATCGAAGCAGCAGCATCGCACTGCACAGCGTGGCCCCGCTGTACAGGCTGCCGTAGGCCGTATGGGTCAGGTCGAAGGCCTGTCGGATTTCCGCGCCAAAAAACGAGACGAAGAATGTCTGGCCGAATCCGGAAGCCGCCGTGGCCCCCAGAGCGAACAAGGCCAAACGGGGGTTGATCTTCAAAACGGCTGGAAGGTGGCGGGAGAGAAGCTGGGGCATGCTGAAAACCTGTATGGCTGGGGGCAAGGCGATTTCTCAAAAACGACCAACGCCGCGCAAACCCATGTTTACGCGGCGTTGGAGACTACCTGGATGGAACGTGAAAATCTATCCGCGACGGGATGTCTGCATCTGGCAGGCCTCGTCCCACTCCAGGCAGGCTGTGCGCATTTCGTATTCGTATTCCTTGATGCATTGTGGACAGGTGGCCGTAGCCTTGTCTCCGGAGCCGTATCGCTGCTCCATGCCCTGGGCGGTGTGGGTTTGCTCCTGCTGCGTCCCGCAGTCCGGGCAGGTCGTGTGTACGGTATACGTCTTCATGAAGATCGTTCTCCTTACCGCACGTGCGGATTCAGATCGCCTTTGGCGTAACGCTCCTCCATGACCTCCATGGACACCGGCCGGATCCTGGCGGCGTAGCCGGCGGTTCCGAAGGCCTGCAGGCGGTCCAGGCAGATCTGCTTCATGGCTTCCCGGGCAACGCCAAGGTACTTTCGCGGATCAAAATCCTTGGGTTTCTGGGCCATGTGTCGTCGGATCGCACCCGTTGCGGCCAGGCGCAGGTCTGTGTCGATATTGATCTTGCGCACGCCGTATTTGATGCCCTGCTGGATCTCCTCCACCGGAACCCCGTAGGTCTGGCCCAGGTCCCCGCCGAATTCGTTGACAATGGCCAGCCAGTCCTGGGGCACGGAGGAGGAGCCGTGCATGACCAGGTGGGTGTTCGGAATGCGCTCATGGATTTCCTTGATCCGGCTGATGGCCAGAACCTCGCCGCTGGGCGGACGGGTGAACTTGTACGCCCCATGGCTGGTGCCGATGGCAATGGCCAGGGCGTCCACCCCGGTCTTTTTTACAAAGTCCGCAGCCTGCTCCGGATCGGTGAGCATCTGTTCCCGGGTCAGCTTGCCCTCGGCGCCCACGCCGTCTTCCTTGCCGGCGATTCCGGTTTCCAGGGAGCCCAAAACTCCCAATTCCCCCTCCACGGAAACGCCGCACGCATGGGCCATCTCCACGACTCGGGCCGTGATCTGGACATTGTACTCGTAGGTCGCCGGGGTCTTGGCGTCTTCCATCAAGGAGCCATCCATCATCACCGAAGAGAATCCGGACTGGATGGACCGGGCGCAGACCGCCGGCGAGGCCCCGTGGTCCTGGTGCAGGCACAGCGGAATATGCGGCCACTGTTCAATGGCGGCCTGAATCAGGTGACGAATGAAGACCGAGCCCGCATAATTTCTTGCACCGGCGGAACTTTGTAAAATCACCGGACTGTCCGTCTCGTCAGCCGCGGACATGATGGCCTGAACCTGTTCCAGGTTATTTACGTTGAAGGCGGGAACACCGTACCCGTGTTCGGCCGCGTGGTCCAATAGCTGTCGTAATGTGATTAATGCCATAAGAAACCTCCGCTGTGTTTGCTGAATTGTTGGATGAGGCCCTGATGCTGCAACGGTCATCCAAGATGGTCTGCCTTGCGGTACGGACATGTCAAGAATAGTTAAAAATATCCTTAAAAAACATAGGTATGGCTCCCATTTTGACTCAAGCAGAAAAACGCTACGCCATTGTAAGGCTGATAACATACCAAATTTTCTCCTGAAAGCATAGCGGCGGCTTGTGCAGGATATAATACGTAGCAAACATTTTGACGCAAATCGAGGGTTTGAGCTGTGTCGGTGTATCTCCGCCTCATTGCGAAAATGGTAAAGAGATGATTTGGTTTGCTTGACATTCTCAAAAAAATTCAGTTTTCTGTGATAGAAAGCTTTGATGAAAATCTGGCCCACGTATTTTATTGATAATGGATCAATCCATCCGGGTGACGCAAAATATGGATTGGATTTTTTCTGGAGCAAGACGTGGCCTGAATATTCGGGCAATGGAAACCAAGCATGGGGCTCAAGTTCCTCCGTTTCGGGCTATAGCAGGGTTTTCCGATAATTCTGGTTGCCCTTCAGGTGTCCTTTCCAAACCCCTGGCTTGGTAAATCAGTACGCCCATTTCACTGACTGTTTGCGGCATTTTGGCCTCCATTCCTCGTTGGTTGCTTACTTTCAGGACAATGCATGAACGAATGCCGCTCACCCTTTGCCAACGGCAAACACCCCATTTTGATTCGGCAACCTCAGACATAAGTGACCAGATGCCAATACTGCCGGACCATGTGTCTTGCTTGTCAGATAATTTGATGGCCGAAACAAGGCCTTTAGGCAACCGTCCGATCGGCATTTCTCCGCCAATGAGATAAACTCCCATGGCTCTCTGCAGCATTGATGATCTCCAGCCGGGAATGGTCCTCACGTCCGACCTGCGAACCAAACATGGGCGGTTGTTGTTGTCCGCTGGAGCATGCCTGACGGAAGAACACCTCAAAATAGCCCGGATTTGGGGCATTGCCGAGGCAGAGGTGCATCCTGGCCCGACACCCTCCGCTAACCAAGACATTCTGTGCGATATTGATCCGGAATCCAGGGGGGCACTGGAGGCGTTGATTGAGTGGAGATTTGCCTGGTGCGACCACGAACTTCCGATCACTAAAATGCTGGTTGCCCTGTTTCAACGGCGTATCTGCGCCGATTGGAATAGCAAGGCCGTGCACGACCTCCTTGCGTGTTGTTGGGGCTCTCCCCCCCTGAAGGTTGTTCCCGCCTTCCGCGGGGAAGATGAAACACCAAAACTGTCGCAGATTGTGTCCAGGGAGGTCGACCTCGTCACCTTGCCGGGGATTTTCCACGAACTGCTTGAGGCGGTTGTCAGTCCTACGAGTTCCTCGGCCCAGATCGCCGAAATTATCAGTAAAGATACAAGTCTTTCCTCCAGGTTGTTGCGCTTGGTGAATAGCTCCTTTTTCGGATTCATCTCCAGGGTGGATACACTTTCCAGGGCCGTGACCATTATTGGGACTGTTGAAATAACCAATCTGGCCATGGGCATCTCCGTGACATCAATGTTCGATAATGTGCCAAAAGACATCATTGATGTTCATGATTTTTGGGAACATAGCATTGCTGTCGGCGTTTTGGCCAGAATTCTGGCCGCCCAAATGAATCAAACCAAGCTGGAACGCATATTTGTTGCTGGCCTGTTGCATGATGTGGGACGTCTGGTGCTGATCAAGAACTACCCAGCGTTGACCGCAAGCATGATCCGGCGTTCCTGGTCATCTTCCCTTCCGCTCCACCAGATCGAACAGTCAACCCTGGGATTTTCGCATGCCGAATTGGGGGGGGCTTTGCTGAAGGCTTGGAATATCCCTCAAAGCCTTCAGGATGCTGTCCGGTATCACCATGAGCCAGGCCTGGAAGCCTGTTCCAAGGCAGTCGTCCTGGTGCATATTGCCAACGCCATCGCCCATGCCGTGGGCTTTGGCCATAGCGGCTCCAGACGGGTCACGCCTGTTGCCGCAACAGCCTGGGAGCAAACCGGCCTCTCTTTAAATGTCCTGCCGACGGTAATCACGCAAGCGCAAAATCAACTCCGCGACCTCATGCGGGTCATTTTGCAGGAACAATCTGATGCAGCGTGATCAATCCAATGAACTGCGCGTGCTGCAAGAACGTCTCGCCTATCTGGAAAACGAGCACCGGAGCATCATTGAGGCCTTGAACACGGCAGCCGACCTGGGCGATTTCAGGCCAAGCCACAGCAACTGCAAGGTGCCGCAAGAGATCCTTCGCGATACGGCCTTGCGCATCCTTCGGCTTACCCCGTTTACAGCGGTCGGTATGTGGCTGGTGGATGAAACGACACACGATTTTCGGTTGGAACATTGCGAACCTGACCATCAGCGGCAGGTGCTGATCAACGATTTTGATCTTCTCGTCAAAGAAGGAATAACCTCTTTGGCATTGGCCGGCGAAAAACCCATTCTGGCGGCTGGTTCAACACCTGAGGGGCGGCTGTTGGTGCAAGCCATTGCCACTACATCCCGCATTCGGGGATTGTTCATTGGGCACATGCGTTCCCACACGTTCCCGGATGCGTTGCATCCCCTTTTGGTCATTCTTTGTCAAAGCTGCGCAGCCTCCCTGGAGGCCTTGGAACTGTACCGCCTTCTCTGGGAAAAGAATCGTGTTCTTGTTGAAAGTGAAGACCGATTCGCCAGCGTCATGGCCGCGATCAATGACGGCATCTGGGATTGGGATATCGGTTCAGGGAAATTGTACGTTGATGAGCGGTGCTATGCGATGGCTGGATACGAGTTCAAGGAGTTTCCCAGCAGAATGGAGGAGTTCGAGAAGCGGATCCATCCCGAAGACCTGAATACAGTCAGACAGGAAGTCCAAAGGCATTTTTTGAATGATACCACCAACTTTGATGTTGTTTATCGATTCTTGAAAAAAAATAGCGAGTGGATGTGGATCCGGCGCAGAGGCAGTGTTGTCCGTCGCGATGAGCAGGGAAAACCTGTCAGAATGCTGGGAACGTATACCGACATCACCGAGGGAAAACAGTCTGAGGCGGTCAGAAAGGCGCTTCAGGAACAACTTGACCAGACGCAAAAAATGGAAACCGTGGGCGTTCTGGCTGGAGGTGTGGCCCACGATTTCAATAACCTTTTACACATCATGGCTGGGAGCATCGACATGCTCTCCCGAGATGCTTTGCTCGACAAGCACAGGAGCCGACACCTTGCAACGCTGGACAAATGTATCCAGAGAGCCTCTCAGCTTGTGCGACAATTGCTCACCTTCAGTCGCAAGGCGAAACAGGAAATGCGTCTTCTTGACTTGAATGCGGCAATCAATGAGATCAGGTCACTTTTTGAGCGGACGCTCCCGAAAATGATCACCATTGAGATGTGCCTGGAGGAGGAGCTCTGGCCAATCAACGCCGACCCCCTTCAGGTGGAACAGGTTCTGCTCAATCTCGTGGCCAATGCTGCCGACGCGATGCCTCAGGGTGGAAATTTTGCCCTGAAGACCTCCAATATCCATTTTGACGCTGAATTCTCAGAATTACATCGCGGGATAGATCCTGGTCGGTATGTTCTCCTGAGCATTTCGGATACCGGTTGTGGTATGGCCAAAGAGACCCTCAAGCACATTTTCGAGCCCTTTTTTACAACGAAGGAGATGGGCAAGGGAACGGGCCTGGGGCTCGCCACGGTTTATGGCATCGTCAAAGGCCATGGAGGCCACATCTTCGCTTCCAGTGAACCGGGCAAAGGAACCACCTTTTCCATCTTTTGGCCGACGGCTGATCCACAGAAGATGCAATGCGATATGGCCCTGCCCGCTGAAGTCCATACCCATGGTGGCACGGAATACATTCTTATTGTGGACGACGAAGCCGACATTCGTACGCTGACCTCCGAAGCACTGGAGTCCTTTGGGTACAAGACCGCCAGCGTCTCCAACGGCGAAGAGGCGTTGCGCTTGTATGCGGAGCATGGTCACTCCATTGACGTGGTTATCCTGGACTTAAGCATGCCTGGGATGGGCGGGCGGCAATGTCTGCTGGAATTGCTGAGGATTGATCCAAAAGCCCGAGTGCTGGTTGCCAGTGGCTACTCAGCCTCCGGACAAATTGACGACGTCCTGCATGTCGGCGCAGCCGGTTTCATCGGCAAGCCCTTTCGTATCAACGAGTTGGAAGAAAAGGTCCGGGAGATACTGGACGCAGAGGCCTGAATTCATGATGGGCGGCTGTATTGGCCAAAGCTTATTCGCGGTGACTCGCCAGGCGAGGTTTTTACCGATTGGATTCCAACAAAAAGCCCCCGCCAAGCATGGCGGGGGCTTTTTGTTCTTGGTGTTGTGAGTCCTCGGGAGCGTATTCTACTCCTGTTCAGGAGCTTCGGCCCGGATGATGTCCAACAACTCAATCTCAAAGACCAGGGTGGAGTTGGGTTCAATCAGGGGGCCGGCCTGTTGCGGACCATAGGCCATATCCGGGGGGATGACCACTTCCCATTTCGCGCCCTGGGGCATGATCTGCAGGATCTCGATCCAGCCGGGAATCACTCCCTGCAGGGGGAAGGTGGCTGGTTCACCGCGTTCCAGGGAACTGTCAAACACCGTCCCGTCCACCAATGTTCCGGTGTAATGCACGGTGACGATATCCTCGGCCCGGGGCATTTCTCCGTCACCTTCTTCGATGACCCGAAACAAAATGCCGCTTTCCGTGGCGTGAACTCCGTCCTGCTCTCGGAATTCGGCCATGAAGGCCTCTCCTTTGGCAATGTTTTCCGCGGCTTGCATCTGGACCATCTCCATCTGCTTCTGCATCAGATCCTGCTGCAGAGCGGTCAAGACCTGCATCTGTTCTTCCTGGGTCATCAGCGGTGTGCCACCAACGCCCAAACCGTCACGCAGTCCCTGAGCCATGGCATCCACATCCACCTCCAATTCGCCCATGGCAATGTTGGTTCCGATGTCCAAGCCGATGGCGTAACTGGTTCTCTGGACATCCGTCTCCAGATTGTGCACGGGACGTGACCCCTCGCCGACGTGGGGAGCGGGTACCTGCTCCTGGCCGCAACCCAGGACTCCCAGTCCGAAAAAAATACCGAGGCAGGACGCGATGGTTGATTTTCGAAAACTCATGCAATCTCCTTGAATGAATCAATTGTTTGGTGTTCAAAAACTTTACTATAGGATAGCCGCCTGATGTTGTCCATGAAGCAAGACAAAGTTCGGTTGATTTCGTGGAGGGCGCAAGCACTTTTGTCATTAAAAAATACGGCAATTATAGCAATAATCTAGGGCGTTGCCTGTGAATTTTATTGACAGTGCGGTTTTGTTCATGGCATGGCCTTTTTTGTTTCAGTGATGGGTTTGTCTTTTGGTGGAGACAAACCGCTTTCAACAGGATGATCTCTGGACGTCGTCTTGAAATCCTGGGGATGATCAATCCCGTGGCAAATGGCCATGGTCCCAGCGATGATCAGGTTTCGTGCGAGTCATTCGGGCGTGCTTTATTTAATACCACTGTATTTGTTCAGAATAACATTCAACGTCAACGATGGAGGAACGCAATGCGTGCAAGTAGTTGGATCAAGGCCGTCGTGGCCGCGTGTTTGCTGGCTCTGGTCTGCAGCCCGGCCTGGGCGCAAAGAATCAAGATTGCCGTGGCCGCGCCCCTGACCGGACCGGCCGCTTCCTACGGCGAGAATATCAGGGCCGGCGTGGAGACCAAGGTTGAGCAAATCAACGCCGCCGGCGGGATTGACGGGGTCATGGTTGAACTCGCCTTTTTCGACGAAATGTGCGAGCCTCGAGAAGCCGCGGTGGTGGCTCCGCGCATCGTCGGCGACCGAGACATCGTCGGCGTGATCGGCCATGTCTGTTCTTCAGCTCATCTGGCCGCCCTGCCCACGTACGTACGCATGGGCATGCCGGTGATTTCCCCCACGGCCACCAATGTGAACATCAGCCAGCAAAACAGGGATAACCAGGGTCGGGTCTGGTCCTTCCGCAATGTCTACCTGGACGATTATCAGGGATATTTCCTGGCCAATTACGTCAAGGACGTTCTGGGCCTGGAACGCATCGCCGTGTTTTATGAAAACAACGACTACGGCATCGGCCTGAAAAACGCCTTCGTGGCCCAGGCCAACAACATCGGCTTGGCCGTTATCGGCGAGGAAGGCTATGTCAAGGGCGCTACGGACTTTGCTCCGCAGTTGACCCGTCTGCGCGGCGGCAACCCGGACGGACTGTTTATTGCCGGTTATTACAACGAAGGCGCGCTCATCGCGGCTCAGGCAGCAAACCTGGGCATGAACGTGGTCAAGTTCGGCGGAGACGGCCTGGACAACGTGGACTTCATCAACCTGGCCGGGGACGCGGCGAACAATACCTTCATGACCGTGCCCTTCCTGGCCGAAGCTGCCCCGGAGCATGCACAGGAGTTCATCAAGATGTTCCAGGAGAGGTTTCAGCGCGACCTGGACTGGATGAGCGCCAATGCCCATGACGCCGCAGGCAAGTTTATCGCCGCCGTGGCCGCCGTCGGCACGGATCGGACCGCGATTCGTGACTACCTGGTCGGCATGGACTCCCTGGAAAACGCCTATATCGGCATCACCGGCCCTACCTTTTTTAATGAAATCGGCGATCCCGAAAAGGGTGCCTTCGTGAAGATGGTCAAGGACGGGGCCTTCATGGCTGCTCCCGTGCAGATGCAATAGCCTCAGTCACACCATTCGAGCGGAAACAGGCCGGGACACTCCCGGCCTGTTTCCGTTTCATTCAGATCTTCCCCACCTCGCCGGCAGGAGACCCACTTGCTTGAACAACAACTGATCAACGGTTTGACACTGGGCCTGATTTATGCCCTGATCGCCGTAGGCTACACCATGGTCTACGGAGTGATTCAGCTCATCAATTTCGCCCATGGTGAAATCTACATGCTCGGGGCTTTTTTTTGCGTGACCTTCATCACCGCCGCGGGCCTGCCCTTCTACGCGGCAATTTTCATGGCGATTCTTTGCTGCATTCTTTGCGGCATCCTGCTGGACATCATCGCCTACCGCCCTCTGCGCAAGGCACCCCGGCTGGCCGCGCTGATCACGGCCATTGGGATGTCCATTTTTCTCCAGAACGTGGCCCTGATGATCTGGGGCAGCCGCTCCCGACCCTTTCCCCAGACGGCCCTGCCGCCTTTTTTTCGGGAAAAGGCCCTGGTTCTGGGCGATGTCAGTCTGACATGGCTGCAACTGTTCATCTTTGCCGTGGCCATCATCATGATGATCGGTCTGTACCTGACCATCAACAAGACCCGGATCGGCACGGCCATGCGCGCCCTGGCCCAGAACAAGACCGCGGCCTCCCTGATGGGGATCAACGTCAACTACGTCATCTCCTTTACCTTTGCCCTGGGTTCGGCCATGGGCGCGGTGGCCGGGATTCTCGTTTCCGTCTACTACAACACCTTGTACCCGACCATGGGCTACACCGCCGGGGTCAAGGCCTTTGCCGCGGCAGTGCTCGGCGGTATCGGCTCGGTTCCCGGGGCCATGGTCGGCGGAGTGGTTCTGGGAGTCGCCGAGACACTGGGTGCGGGGTATGTTTCGTCGCTCTACCGCGACGGCGTAGCTTACGCGGTGATGATCGCCGTGATCATTTTTCGGCCTTCCGGCATCCTGGGAAAGTCCGTGATCGACAAGGCGTAATGCTCGTCAAGATGCTTCGTTTAACCGACAACACGCCATACGCACAGCGCATATTTCGGGGAATTTCGTGAATATTGGAAAATCGCTTATCCTCCTGGTCGTCGCCGCGGTGCTGACCTATCCCTTGGTGCCGCAGTCCAGCGACTATATCATCCACGTAATGACCCTGGCCATGGTGTACATGATTCTGGCCATGGGCCTGAACATCGTACCTGGATTCTGCGGCCTGCTGGACCTGGGCTACGTCGGCTTTTACGGTATCGGGGCGTATACCGCCGGTCTTTTGACCATCCACTACGGCCTTTCCTTCTGGGTTATCGTGCCCTTGGCCGCCTTGAACGGGGCCTTATGGGGCGCGTTGCTCGGTGCGCCGACCCTGCGCCTGACTGGGGACTATTTCGCCATTGTCACCTTCGGCTTTTCCGAGCTGGTGGTGCTGTTTCTGACCAATGAAATCTGGCTGACCAGAGGCCCGCTGGGGCTGCCCGGCATTCAGCCCATCACCCTGAACCTGACTTGGCTCAACGATGCCTGGTATTTCGAATTCTACGACAAGACGCCCAACTTTTACGTCGTGGCTCTCCTTGTGGGTCTGGTCTTCTTTATCATGCGCCGGATGGAGGACTCCCGGCTGGGCCGGGCGTGGTACGCCATCCGGGAAGACCCCTTGGCTGCTGCCAGTTGTGGGGTGAACATCCTCAATTACAAGGTCATCGCCTTTGCCATTTCCGCGGCCATCGGCGCGGTGGGTGGTGCTTTCTACGCCCGGTGGTCCATGTTCCTCTCTCCGGACATGTTCAAGTTTTGGGAATCATTCCTGGTCTTGTGCATGGTCGTGCTGGGCGGACTGGGGAATATCAAGGGGGCTTTGCTCGGCGCGGTGATTTTGGTCAGTCTGGGCGAGGTGCTTCGCGAGGTGCTGTCGTCCCTTGGTCTTCCTCCGGAGAGCCGGTTCATGGCGTATGGGCTGATCATGGTCCTGATCATGCGGTTCAAGCCGGCCGGCTTTTTCCCAGCGATTGCCTCCAGCGGTCGCTCCAACCCGCTGTTGATCGATCTCCAAAAACGTCTCGCGGCGCGAAATGTTCCCAAGGAAGAAACCCGTGACGCCGCTACTTGAAGTGAACGGAATCAGTAAACGTTTCGGCGGGATTTTGGCCCTGACGGATGTTTCATTCAACGTCATCGAAGGTGAGATTCTGGGCCTGATCGGCCCCAACGGCGCCGGAAAGACAACCATGTTCAACTGCATCGCCGGGGTCTACAAGCCCACGTCCGGAGACCTGGTCTTTACCCTGGGCGGGAAATCCCAACGCATCAACGGCCGAAAACCGGAAAAAATGACGGAACTGGGTATCGCCCGCACCTTTCAGAATATCCGTCTGTTCAGCGCCCTGACTGTTTTGGACAATGTGCGCATCGCCCGGCACTGCCGGACCACGTCCAACTTCTTTCGATCCGTCTTGCGAACCAGATTTCAGCGGGCCGAAGAAAAGGAGATCGTGGATGCATCCATGCGCTGGCTGGATTTCGTGGGCTTGGGCCATCACGCCCTGGCCAACGCCAGCAGCCTGTCCTATGGAGACCAGCGTCGCTTGGAGATCGCCCGAGCCCTGGCCACGGAACCAAAATTGCTTTTGCTCGACGAACCGGCCGCGGGGATGAATCCCAAGGAAACCCGCATGCTGGTGGACCTGATCCATGCCATCCTGGATGCCGGTGTCACGGTGATGCTCATCGAGCACGACATGAAGCTGGTGATGACCATCTGCAAACGGCTGGTGGTATTGGACCACGGAACCTTGATCGCCGAGGGTGGACCCAAGGAGGTTCGTGAAAATCCCCAGGTTATCGAGGCATACTTGGGCAGGGGGGCGGCCCATGCTTGAATTGCGGGACGTGCAGGCCTACTATGGCAACATCCAGGCCCTCAAAGGCATCAGCCTGAATGTCCAGGTGGGGGAGATCGTCACCCTGGTCGGATCCAACGGGGCGGGAAAGTCCACCACCCTGATGACCATTTCCTCGGTGGTGCCCGTGCGTTCCGGGAGCATCACGTTCCTGGGCAAGGACATTACCAAGGTCGCCACGGACAAAGTCGTGTCCATGGGCATCACCCAGGTTCCGGAGGGCAGAATGATCTTTCCGGCATTGACGGTTTTGGAAAACCTGCGCATGGGCGGCTACCTGCGCAAGGACAAGGCGGGCTTGAAAGAGGACGAGGAGCGCGCCTTTGAGATGTTTCCAATTCTCAAGGAACGCCGCAAGCAATACGGTGGCACGCTTTCAGGGGGCGAGCAGCAGATGCTGGCCATCGGCCGCGCCCTGATGGCCCGTCCCAAGTTGCTTCTGCTGGATGAGCCGTCCCTGGGCTTGGCACCCATTGTCGTGGAAAACATTTTTGACGTCATCGTCCAGATCAACAAAGAGGGCACCACGGTCCTCCTGGTGGAACAAAACGCCCAAATGGCCCTCCAAATCGCCCATCGCGGCTACGTCCTGGAAACCGGTCTGGTCACCATGTCCGGCAAGGCCTCCGATCTTTTGGAGGATCCCAAGGTTCAGACAGCGTATCTGGGGATGGATTGATACTGCGACAGCAGAACAAGCTGATACTGTGAATACACGAAAATAAGGATGCCTCATCCATGCACCATGAATCAGAAATCCCATTCGGCCTGACGTTTGACGATGTCTTGCTTGTGCCAAGCTACTCGGAAATCCTGCCGGACAAGGCGGATGTGCGGACCCGGATCACGCCGGAGATCGAACTGAACATCCCTCTGGTCAGTGCGGCCATGGACACGGTCACGGACGCGCGCATGGCCATTTCCATGGCCCGGGCCGGGGGCATGGGCATTATTCACAAGAACATGCCCATTGAGCGCCAGAAAATCGAGGTGGAAAAGGTCAAGAAATCCGAGAGCGGAATGATCATCGACCCGGTGACCATCCATCCGGACGACAGCGTGGCCAAGGTTCTGGAAATGATGGCCGACTACCGCATATCCGGCCTGCCGGTGGTGGAGAACGATCATCTGGTGGGCATTGTCACCAACCGGGACGTGCGTTTCGTGACGGACATGGAGACCAGGGCACGGGAGATCATGACCAGCAAAAACCTGGTCACCGTTCCCGTGGGCACAACCCTGGACCAGGCCAAAAACCTGCTGCACGAAAACCGGATCGAAAAACTTCTGGTGGTGGACCACAACCAGAAGCTGCGCGGCCTGATTACCATCAAGGATATTGAAAAGGTCAAGAAATATCCCCATTCCTGCAAGGACTCCGTCGGCAGGTTGCGTGTCGGGTGCGCGGTGGGTGTTGGTGTGGACGGAGAAGCCCGGGTGGCCGCCTTGTTGCAATCCGGAGCCGACCTGTTCGTGGTGGACTCGGCCCATGGGCATACGAAAAACATTCTGGATGCCGTGCGGTCGATCAAGGCCAGTTTTCCGCAGTGCCAGCTCGTGGCCGGCAACGTGGCCACCTATGAGGGAGCTCGCGACCTGATCCGGGCTGGAGCGGACGCGGTCAAGGTCGGGATTGGACCCGGGTCCATATGCACCACCCGGATTGTCGCCGGAGTGGGTGTTCCCCAGGTTACGGCGATTATGGAGGCGGTCCGGGCCTGTCGCGAGGCGGAAAAATGTCTGGTTGCGGACGGGGGGATCAAGTTCTCCGGTGATGTCGTCAAGGCTCTTGCCGCGGGTGGGGATTGCGTGATGATCGGCAGCCTGTTCGCCGGTACCGAGGAGAGCCCAGGGGAGACCATTCTCTACCAGGGGCGCTCGTACAAGATCTATCGTGGCATGGGGTCCATCGACGCCATGCGCGAAGGCAGTTGCGACCGTTACTTTCAGGAGAAATCCTCCAAGCTGGTTCCGGAAGGCATAGTCGGCCGTGTTCCTTATAAAGGTCCGGTCACGGAAAGCTTGCATCAGCTTGTGGGCGGATTGCGCTCCGGTATGGGGTATTTGGGGTGTGCTGATCTGCACGCCTTGCAAACCAAGTCCAAATTCGTGCGCATTTCTCCCGCTGGGCTGCGAGAAAGCCATGTGCATGACGTCATCATTACCAAGGAAGCCCCAAACTATCGCGTGGAGAACTTTTCATGATGCTGACAGACAACGTCGTCATCCTCGATTACGGCTCCCAGTACACCCAACTGATCGCTCGCCGTGTGCGGGAGGCTGGGGTCTACTCGGAAATTCACCCGTGCACGATCTCCACGGAGGAGTTGCACAATCTGCAGCCCAAGGCGCTGATTCTTTCCGGTGGACCGGCCAGTGTGACCAACAACGAGGCCCCGGCCATCGATCCGGTGGTTCTGGATTGGGGTCTGCCGATTCTGGGCATCTGCTATGGCATGCAGCTTCTGGCCCACATCTGCGGCGGCAAGGTTGTTCCGGCCCAGGACAGGGAGTATGGGCGAGCCGAACTGTTCATCAGCGCTGATTCGCCCTTGTGGGAGGGTGTGGTGCAAACAGAAGGGCTCAAGGTTTGGATGTCTCATGGAGACAAGGTTCTTGCCCCGCCTCCTGAGTTCATTCCTCTGGCTCGGACCCCGCGGGTGGATGTGGCGGCCATGGCTGATGAGGCCCGAAAGATCTACGCCTTGCAGTTTCATCCGGAAGTCGCGCATACCGAGGACGGTGACACCATCCTACGTAACTTTTTATTCCGGATCGCCAAACTGAAGCCGACCTGGAACATGGCCTCATTTCTGGAAGATAATTTGCATGCTCTGCGCCATCGGATTGGTGACAATGAGCAGGTGATTTGCGCGCTCAGTGGCGGCGTGGATTCCACCGTGGTCGCCGTAATGCTGCACAAGGCTATTGGCCGCCGGCTTCACTGCGTCCTGGTGGACAATGGCCTGCTCCGCATGGGCGAAGGTGAAGAGATCGTGGCCTACCTGCGTCAACATTTCGACCTGAACCTGCATTATGCCCAGTCGCAGGACCTGTTCCTCTCCCGGCTCAAGGGCGTCGAGGATCCTGAGCAAAAGCGCAAGATCATCGGCCGCACCTTTATCGAAGTCTTTGAGCACGAAGCCAAGTCCCTCACCGGCATCAAGTACTTGGCTCAGGGCACCCTCTATCCAGACGTCATTGAGAGCATTTCTTTCAAAGGGCCTTCCGCGGTGATCAAGAGTCATCACAACGTCGGTGGTTTGCCGGAAAAAATGGACCTGGAACTTATTGAACCCCTGCGGGAACTGTTCAAGGATGAGGTGCGCAAAGTAGCCGTCGAGCTGGGGCTGCCGGATTTCATCGTCTGGCGGCATCCCTTTCCAGGGCCCGGGTTGGCCATCCGCATTCTGGGCGAGGTTACTCCGGAGCGGCTGCACATCCTGCAACAGGCCGACAAGATCGTGCACAACGAACTAATGGCCGCCGGCTGGTACTACAAAGTTTGGCAAGGTTTCGCCGTGCTCCTGCCTCTGAAAACCGTGGGCGTGATGGGGGACGAGCGGACCTACGAGCACGTCGTGGCCCTGCGCATCGTGGACAGCATCGACGCCATGACCGCGGACTGGTCCCGGGTGCCATCGGAAATCCTGGCCCTGATTTCCAACCGGATCATTAACGAAGTCAAAGGCGTGAACCGGGTGGTGCTGGACATTTCCTCCAAACCGCCCAGCACCATTGAGTGGGAGTAGAGAGACATGTTCGGAATCGGTACAACAGAGCTGATCATCATCTTGCTTGTGGCCCTCATCGTCCTTGGACCGACCCAGCTTCCCGGCATTGCCCGTTCCCTGGGCAAGGCCCTGGGGGAGTTTCGTCGCGTGACCACGGATGTTCAGCGTACCCTGAACCTGGAGGCGGCAAAGATCGAAGACGATGAGCGAGAAAAAAAGAAAGCTGCTGAAGCCACCAAAAAAGCTGAGGCACAGCGCTCGCCAGCCACAGATGCGTCTCCTGCCCCACAGGCCTCGACAGCAAAAGTGCCTTCTCCAGTGGCTCCTTCAACGCCTTCCTCGGAATCTCCAGCGGACCTTCCTTCGGACCGCTTTGAGGGCAGAGGGGAGCAGGAATTTCCACCTCCAGGCTCTGTGGATGCTGACCCCTACCATGCCGAACGGCACGAAGCTTCCGCAGTGGAGAAACAGCGCCAAGCGATGACGACTCCTGGTCCCTCAGAAGACCAACGGACCACACAGGAGGCTCCCGCAGCCAGTGTGACGGGCGATGCCACCCAGGCCAAGCAGACTGAGAGAGAACGTTCTGAGCCGTCCACGTCCTCAAACACCAAGGACTCGGCATGAACGTGACAACCCAGAACAATCCGGAGCAGCATCAGGAATCCTCAGAGGATTTGAAAGAAATGACCCTCATGGATCACCTGGGAGAGTTGCGGATCCGGCTGACCCGTTGCGCCGTGGCCGCGATCCTGGGTTTTCTGATTTGCTACGCGTTTTCCAAACAGCTCTTTGGGATCATGATGGCTCCGCTGATGGAGGTCATGCCCCCGGACAGCACCCTGATCTTCACGGGCCTGCCCGAGGCCTTTTTTACCTATGTCAAAACGGCCTTTGTGGCCGGTCTCTTTTTGGTCAGTCCTTACCTCTTTTACCAGATCTGGCAATTTATCGCCCCTGGACTCTACGAGCACGAACGGAAACACATGATCCCCATCGCGGTGATTTCCGCGCTGTTTTTCATCAGTGGCGCCCTGTTCGGCTATTTCGTTGTTTTCCCTTTTGGCTTTGAATTCTTCATGGGGTATGCCGACGAAATGATCCGACCAATGCCCAGCCTCAGGGAATATTTCAGCTTTTCCTTGAAGCTGTTGCTGGCCTTTGGTGTGATCTTCGAGTTGCCATTGTTTATTTTCTTCCTGGCACGGCTTGGGTTGGTGACGCCCGCCTCGCTGCGCAAGAAACGCAAATACGCCATCCTGCTCTCCTTCGTTGTGGCCGCCATTCTGACGCCACCGGATGGAATCACCCAGATCCTGATGTCCGGCCCATTGATCATTCTCTATGAGGTCAGCATTTATGTAGCCCACTTTTTCGGTAAGAAGAAGCCCAAGGACAAGGAAGCTGAGGAATCCGACCAATGACCACACCGGTTGTGGGACAAGTCCGAAGCATGACCGGCTTTGGAAGTTCATCACTTCAGGATGATCACGGCCGCCAAAACTGGGAAGTGCGTACGGTTAATTCCCGGTATCTGGAGATCAAATGGCGGATACCGGGGTATTGTCGTCGCCTGGAGCATGCCTGGGAAAAAACCGTTCGTTCCCAATTGGCTCGTGGGCGCGTGGAGATCAGCCTGGATTTCCGACTTAGCCACCCTGATGTTGTTTGTCCTACTTTGGATATCGTGCAAGCCCAGGGGGTCCTGAATCAAATTCGGGAACTGGCGGAACAGGCGGACATACCGTTTCAGCCCGACCTGAACCAGTTGGTGCACCAGACGAGCCTTTGGCGGGATCCTACAGGGGATTTGCCCGAGGCGATGATTCAGTCCTTAAACACCGGACTGTGTCTGGTCCTGGATGACGTCCAGAAGTTTCGTTCCCGGGAGGGCTGTATTCTTCGTGATGACATCCTGTTACGGTTGGAACGCATGAAGCGGATCGCAACCGAAATTCAGGAACAGGTAGGCCAACGTGCACCCAGACGGCTTGAGGTGTTGCGGGAGCGTGTCAACACGCTGCTCCAGAGCATCAAAATCGGATCGAATGACGTATCCCTTGTTCTGGATGAACCTCGGCTGTTGCAAGAGATCGCCCTGATCGCGGATCGTCTGGACGTTAGCGAGGAACTCACTCGGCTCTCAGCGCACCTCGAGGAAGCGGTCCGCATCCTGAACCAGCTTTCAGATTCCGGTAGGCGCCTGGACTTTTTGTTTCAGGAGTGTCTGCGAGAGATCTCCACCTGCGGCAACAAGATTCAGGACGCCGACGTCAGCCGAGAGGTCGTGGCGTTCAAGGCGGAGTTGGAGAAATGTCGCGAGCAGGTCCAAAACCTGGAATAGAAGCTCCATTAACCTTCAGCCGAGGAAATGCGCAATGTCCAAGACGAGCCTCCTGAATATTGGTTACGGCAATTTTGTGGTTAGTTCCAGGATCATCACCATTGTCAACCCAACTTCTTCTCCAATGCGCCGCCTGCGTGAGGAAGCCAAGGCGGACAAGCGGCTGATTGACGCGACGCAAGGACGAAAAACCCGCTCCATCGTCATTACCGACTCCAACCACGTTATCCTCTCCGCTATCCAGGCCGAAACCATAGGGCAGCGCTTTACGATCCGAGACGACATGGCGGAGGAGGACAAGTAGCATGAGTGGGGTTTCCAAGAGATCCCGTCAAGGCGTCCTGTTGGTGATCAGCGCCCCATCGGGTGCGGGAAAAAGCACGCTGATCAATAAACTCCGCGTTGAGTTCAACCGATTGGCATTTTCCGTATCCTACACCACTCGTTTGCCCAGGGAAGGTGAGGTGGACGGCAGAGAATATCATTTTGTCGACCCGGACATGTTTTCCCGTCTCCGGGAGACAGGCGAACTCGCTGAATGGGCGGAAGTTCACGGACATTTCTATGGGACCTCCAGACCGGCGGTCCAGCGGATGCTGGCAGAAGGACGGGATGTCCTCTTTGACATTGATGTTCAAGGCTCTCGGCAACTTCGTCAAGCCTTCAGCCAGGGTGCGTTCGTCTTCTTGTTTCCTCCTTCGATGCAGGTTCTTGAGCAGCGCTTGCGGGGCCGGGGTACAGAGAGCGAACAGTCCGTGGCCCAGCGGCTGGCCAATGCCCGCCATGAGCTGGAACAGGCCGATTCCCTTGATTATTGGATCATAAACGACAATTTGGAACAGGCATACCAGGAGCTCCGCGCTGTCTACCTGGCTGAAACCCTGCGCCGTTTCTATCATCCAAGGCTTCAGGAAGATGTCTTGCAAGATGGCAGCGACCCAGCCACCTAGCGAGGAACCCATGGCCGAACTCATCGTCGCCCTGGATACACCGGATCTTGGGAAAGCTCTGGAACTTGTCGAGCGCCTGCATCCGTATACCAATTGGTTCAAGGTCGGTTTGGAGCTGTTTTCCGCGTCCGGCCCTCGGGCTGTGGAGGCGGTTCAGGCCAAAAATGGGATCGTCTTTCTTGATCTGAAATACATGGATATTCCCAACACGGTCCAGTCCGCGGTCCATGTGGCTGCGGGACTGGGGGTGAAAATGCTCACCGTGCACCTTTCCGGTGGCCAGAGAATGATTCATGCCGCAAGAGAAGGAATCCGCTCGGGCACGCCATCGCGTGCGGCCCCTCCCATCTTGGTCGGGGTGACCATGCTCACCAGCTTGAATCAGCAGGATATCTCCTGGATGGGGCGGGAGGCCGCGGCAGAAGGGCCAAGCCCGGGAGAACTGGCCCTGGACTTGGCTGAACGTGGATATCAGTGGGGAGCGGACGGCGTCGTCTGTTCGGCCAGGGAAGCCGCTCAAATCAAGTCCATCAATGGAACGGGCTGCATTTGTGTCACGCCGGGCATCCGGATGCCCCTCGGTGCGCAGGATTTGGTCCCCCAAGATGACCAGTCCCGGACGCTCACTCCAGGTGAGGCTGTCAGAGCCGGTGCGGACTTTCTTGTCGTGGGTCGACCGATTACAAGGGCTGTTGACCCCGCACACGCCGCAATGACTTTTCTGCACGCCATGGCCGAGAAGAATGAAAGGAGGCACCCATGACCGACCAAACCGGCTCGACCTCCCAAAAACAACAACCATCCAAGGAGCGGATCAAAGGGGTTTTCTCCACCCAGATTTTGTCCAAGGTCGGAACGGGCACGACCATGCGCAAGACGATCCAAAAAAGCTACTGGTTCGCCAATGAGCTGGATGATCAGACCATTGAAATTCAGCCGCTCAACGTGAACTATGTTCCCTCCGGTCCGAAGAACATTATTCCGAAAGACGAGTTTCTGGATAAATTTTCACCGGAGCCGGAGTTTTATACGGTCACGGTCATGCCCAAGATGCGCGAATTGGAAAAAACCGTTGCTCGCGGAGACCGTCACCGCAAGCGTGGTGAAACCTACAGCGCGGAACTCGAATACGGCAATGCCATCAAGGTCGACGAGGAGAACGTTCGTGCCAACTTCGGGCTGGGGTTGACCTATCTCGAGCGGGGAAACACAGACAAGGCCCAGGACATCTTTGAGCGGCTGGTCAAAATCGAAGCGGCTTACGAACCGGTGCACAAGCATTTGTTTAATGAGTTTGGGATCAGCCTGCGCAAGAACAAAATGATTGATCAGGCCTTGGCCTATTATGCACGCGCCTTGGAGCTCTCGGACAAGGACGAGAATCTCTACTGTAATATTGCCCGGCTCTATTTGGAACACAAGGATATCCCCAATACCTTGGAAATGCTGCGCAGAGCCTTGGAGATCAATCCGGATATGCCGGAAGCCAACAAGTTTATGGCTTTTCTCAAAAACAAGGGCTTGGTTGCGCCCTGAGCCTTTCATCCTTGCTGGCATTTAGGTGAGCGTGGCAAGGAAGACAAAGGAGCTTTGGTGGCTTTTCACGAACGAGGGCAAAAATTTCTTAATGAGTTACCGGGGATTAAGCACGACCTCCCGGTTTCCCCCACGATGTTCCAGGCATTGTTCACGTTGACCAGCGAACAGTCCAAGGCTTCACTGGAGGACATCGCAAGGATCATTGAAAAGGATCAGGGCTTGACTGTCCGCATCCTGACCATGGCCAATTCAGCATATTACGGATTGCAATCCCAGGTCAGCTCGATCCACCGGGCAGTTATCCTTCTGGGGCTGAAAGAGATTCGCAGACTGGTTTTATTGTTGAATATCCGTTCTTTGGAACGGCGTCTGGATCCTGATCTGTTTGACGTCGCGGCCCATTGGCGGCATCAGGTCACCGTGGGCCACGCCGCCAAGATCATGGCAACACACACTCCAGACATTGATCCGGGCGAACTGTTCACCATTGGTTTGCTGCACGACTTGGGCAAGGTGATCATCGCTCTCTACCGCCCCCAGGATTGGCGGATCATTCTCGAACTTAGCGCAACCAAGAACCTCCCTTTGTTCATTGCCGAGGACGCCTATTGGGGGCTGGACCACGCCTTGATCGGATCAATGACCCTGAAGTCCTGGTTTCTGCCGGCTTCCTTGACCGAGCCCATCAATTGGCACCATGCTCCTGAATTGGCCCAGGGCTATGCTGTGCAGGCCAGAATGATTCGCCTAGTGGATGTTCTGGTACGGCATCAGGCAGACACGCGCGATGACGAGGGGGGATGGCCGGACGAGGAGCTTTCAGCCAGGGACATGCGTACGCTTCGTCTGCCCGAAGACCTTGGGCAAACCCTGATTCCAGATTTACTGGCCTCAAGCCGAACCGATCTGTTCCTGCAGGGACTGGGCATCACCGAGGCCTCCAGGTCAGCCTGAAAGCCCTCCACCTTCGCCTTCAACATGCACACGCTCCCTACCTTTGCCGACAAGGCCTGGACATTTCGTTCCTCGTTGCCCGCGGAACGTCAGGTTCTGGACTTGGCAGCTGACCTGGACGTTTCGCCGCTTCTGGTTCGTTTGCTCTGGACCAGAGGGCTGCAAAGCGTTGAGGCAATGGATCTGTTCTTAGATCCCGGACTGCGCCATTTGGCCCTGCCAGATCAATGGTGTGGTTTGATGCATGCCGGGGAGACCATTGCCAGGGCTCTTTCCCAGGGCAAGAAGCCGACCGTTTGGGGCGATTACGATGTGGACGGGATTACCAGCACCGCGCTGTTGCTGTTGTTTTTACAGGCAAGGGGCATTGCCGCTGATTACCACATTCCGCACCGACAAACCGAGGGTTATGGCCTGAACAGGTCGGGAATTGAAACCCTTGCTGATCGCGGCACAGGTCTGCTGATCACTGTGGATTGCGGCATCAGCCACCTTCAGGAAGTTGGACGGGCCAAGGAACTGGGTATGATCGTGGTGGTTTCCGACCACCACCTGCCCGGCCCCGATCTTCCAGTTGCGGACGCGATCATGAATCCCAAGATCGGTGAATGCCCTTGTCCCAACCTGGCCGGAGTGGGTGTGGCCTTTCTCCTGGCCGCGGTGCTCAACCGGATGCTCCCCGGCAAGCATCTGGACATGCGCCAATTCCTTGATTTGGTGGCCTTGGGCACGATAGCGGACATCGTGGAGTTGACCGGACAAAACCGAATTCTGGCCAAGAACGGCTTGGCCATGCTCAAGGAGGGCAAGCGACCGGGCATCGTGGCCCTGAAGGAAGTCTGCGGATACAAACCGGGCGCGGTGCTGGACGAGGACCGGGTCGGCTTTGGATTGGCCCCCCGGATCAATGCCGCCGGTCGGCTGGGCCACGCTGAAACCGCCCTGCGGCTGTTGCTGGCCCCGGACCTGACCGAGGCCAGGGAACTGGCCAAGGAACTGGACGGCTTCAACACCAGCCGTCGGAGTATCGGCAAGGAAATCCAGGAGGAAGCCCTGCGCCTAGCCCTGGAGCAGAAGGGCCGCTTCGGGCTGGTGCTGCACGCCCCGCACTGGCACGAAGGCGTCATCGGCATCATTGCTTCCAAGGTCGCGGAAACCCATTACCGTCCGGCCATCATCCTCACGGACCACGAATCCGGCCATCTCAAGGGATCCGGGCGGAGTATCCCGCAGTTCTCGCTCTACGATGGCCTTGTGGCCTGCCAACACCTGCTCCAGGGTTTTGGCGGCCACAGCCAGGCCGCCGGGCTGCGGCTGCGCCGGGACGACCTCCCGGCCTTTCAGGAGGCCTTCGATACCAAGGTGGCCCAAACCCTGAACCACACCCCGCCCACCCCTACCCTGGTCCTGGACGCCCCGCTGGGGTTTGGGGAAATCGATTACGACCTGCTCAAGGAGTTGGAACTCCTGGCCCCCTTCGGCGCGGCCAACCCCAAGCCGCTGTTCCTCTCTCCCCAGGTGGTCGTGCGCAACCGCAAGCCCGTGGGCGCGGACCATGTCTTTCTTGATCTTCGCGACGAGGGGGCCGAGGTGACCATGCGGGCCAAGGCCTGGAACCAGGCCGAAAACCTGCCTCGAAGCATCACGGGAAAAAGCATGCTGTTGGCCTATACCCCGAAATTCAACGAATTCAACGGCGTGACAAGCATTGAGCTGGCCTTGCGGGACTGGGCGCTTCAGGGATGATTGCATGCAGGTCCACCACCACACGACCTTGCAATCTCAGGGGGGCATGGCGCAAGCTGTTCAGAATCTCATGGATTGGCTTGCGGGACATGGCGTCACCGGATCCCGCTCCCACGAGATCCAGGACAGCGCCGAATCCGGTCTGTGTCTTCATCCGTCCGACGTTGCCGGGTATGTCCGGCTTGCAGTCCCCTCTTCAGGCCGCAAGGCCATCACCCACCTTCACGGTTCGGTCGATTGGCCTGCATGTCTGGAGGGATTTGTTGGCACTGCACACCATTTGGTACTCACCCTCCACGACTGCCGCCTGCTCACTGGAGGTTGTGCCTATCCCCTGGATTGCGAATTCTGGAAAACCGGTTGCCAGAAGACCTGTCCCCAAAATCTGCCAACTCCGGCCGACCACCGGCGAGCCGTGTCTCGGCTGTTGGAAACGCTACGCCCACGTCTGATATCCCCTTCCGCTTGGCTGACCCGCATGGTCCTGGAAGTCCATCCTCAGGCCCGAATCCAAACCATACCCAACGCCGTACCGGAGACACTGGCTCCCACACCGATCATAACATCCGAAGAGAAACGGGCCGCCAAGCGGGAAATGGGCATCAATACTATGGGAAAAGTCATGCTTTTCGTGGCCCATGGCGGCAAGCAGTCCATGTACAAGGGCGGGCACTTATGGGAGCAGATCTGGAAACACGTCAAAGCGAGAGAACCCTTGGCCGTGGCTCTGGGCGTGGGTGGAGATGCAATCCTCCGGGACGGGGATTGCATTGAGCTGCCCTATCTGGATCAGGAACATCTTGCCCGCTGTATGCGTGCAGCGGACGTGTTGGTCTATCCCAGCCTGGCAGACAACCACCCCCTGGTTCTCCTCGAGGCCATGTCCCATGGCCTGCCCTGCGCGGCCTTTGCCTGTGGGGGCATTCCTGAGCAAATCGTCCATGAACACAGCGGATTGTTGTCACCCCCGGGCAACGTTGTCCACTTGGCGGCCTCGGTCATGGAAATCCTGGGTAATGCCCGCCTTGCCAGACAGTTTGCCCAAACCAGTCGGGACCGCTATGTCCGACTGTTCCAAATGGACCACATGGGTCGTCGTCACCTTCGGCTTTACGCCGAACTGTCGCCATCATGAATGGACAACGCCGTCTCGCGTTCCAGCAGTGTGGGGTGGGAGTAGTGAAAGGTGCTGTAGCGGGGGTGGGGGGTCAGATTGGAGAGGTTCTTCTCACTGAGCTTGCGCAGGGCGCTGGTCATTGGGCCGGCACCTGGGCCGTTTTCCCGAGCAAAGCGATCGGCCTGATACTCGTGTTTGCGGGAAAGGCGATTCATCAGTGGGGAAAGCCAGAACGTGAACAGTCCGGCTAGCAGGGCAAACAGCACGAAGGCCGGGCCTGGGCCGCTTTCCGCAAAACGGAATCCAAACGCCTCGATAAATGTCGGGTTTTGCAACAGCCAGGCCAACAACGCGAAGGAAACCAGTCCCAAGCCGGCGGACAGGGCCAGCATTTTGGGGATATGCCCGAGTTTGTAGTGGCCGATTTCATGGGCCAGTACGGCTTCCAGCTCCTGCTCAGACAGTTGTTCGATCAGGGTGTCGAAGAGCACGATCCGTCGGAACCGTCCAAAACCGGTGAAAAAGGCGTTGGAGTGGCCGGAACGCTTGCTGCCGTCCATAACCTGGATGGTCTTGGCCCTGAACCCGGTTCGATCCGCCAAGGCCATCAGCCGTTGCCGCAGTTCGCCTTCCGGGAGCGGGGTGAGTTTATTGAACCAGGGCAGGATCAGCATGGGGTACAAGACCATCATCGCCAGTTGAAAGATGAAAAAGACGACAAAGGCCCAGATCCACCACCACGACCCGATCCAGTCGATCAGGAACAAGATCGCGGCCAGCAACGGCAGGGCAATGCCAACGACCAGGATCAGCCCCTTGATTTTGTCCGAGATCCACAACCGCACGGTGCTGTTGTTGAATCCAAACCGTTCTTCCAGTCGAAACTGGGCATGGTGGTCCAACGGCAAGCCGGGCAGGGACAGCAGGGTCATCACGACAATCAAGTACAGCCCCTCCCGCCAGACCGAAGCTGTTGGTCCGCCGCCGAGCAGGTCGTAGGTCCAGGGTAACAGCCCGGAAAAAAGCACCACGGCCAGAACCAGAGCTCCATAGACTTCTCCGAACAACCCAAACCGGCTTTTGGCCAGGGTGTATTCCACGGACCTCCTGTAGGTCGGTTCGTCCATCACCTCACGCAAGGCCTTTGGCGGCGCATTTTGGCGCTGCCTCACTTCGTGCATGTTTAAGACAATCAGCCAGACTTCGGTGATGACCTTGGCGACAAGAGCAGTCAAAACGACGGTGAGAACAAGAGTTTGCATGGTATAACCCGGGAGTGATGATCGATTATTGTGGTTCTTTGTCGCTTCTGGCCTCTTGAAGCACAGCGCCGAACCGCGAGGAGTCCAACTCCTGGTGGAGCACCTGGGAACTCACCCGTAGGGCATTTTCCAGATCCCGAACCCGGCTGAGTAAGCCATCGACACCCTGACGCACCCGGCGTAGCGGTTCGGTCTCAGCCGGGGACAGCAGGGACTGGACCAGTTGGTCCGGGGCGGGAAGGTTTCCGGAGCGGGATAGGGAGGCGGCAACAAGCAGGTAGCCCGGGACCAGGCTGACCAGGAAAACGGCCACTGCGGTCAAGTAGAAGTCAAGCGGCAGCCAATCCCCGGCCAGCCAGCCGGAAACAAGGCGGACCGTAGCGTGCCCGAAGACCAGGAGGGGCAGGAGGTTGCCGGCCAGGGTATGTATCAGGTTCACGCGCTGGGACGCCAGTTGGCCGGCACTGACGAGCAGGGCCTGCTCCAGGCGTTCTTGGAACAATTCCCTGGTGCGCTGATCCTGTTCAGCGTGCTCCGAGGTCCGGGGCAACAGCCCCTGGGAGCGCAACGCGGTCAGGGTTTGGCCGATCAGCTTGGCTGTCCAGAGGGCCTGTTCGACTTCTGCCTGGGCAGGCCGCGCTGCAGTGGGCGAAGGCGTTCCGCCGTCAAGGCGGTCCAGGCCGAGATCTTCCAGAGTGCGTTGGGCATCCTGGGTGATTGCGGCCAGATCCCGTTCCTCTGCAGCGGAAAATCCTTGCAATATGGTTCTAATGGGCAAAATCCCCTGCCAGGCGGCCTTGGCCGCATGCCATCCGGCCCGGAGCATCCGGGTGAGGGAGGGGCCGCCCGTGGACATTCGGGCCAGTTGGTAGGCCAGCCCAGAAAAAGCCAGCTGCCCGCGCATCCAGACCGGCAAGGCCAGAAAGCCGCCTACCCGGCCTGGCGCGGCCCGCCAAGCCTGTTCCCGAATGATCCGGCGGAGCATGTCCTGGGCCTGGGGTGTGGACAAAGCCTTGAGAAAGACTCTGCGCACCCGTCCGTCCAACTCCTCTTCGTGGACCGACAAGATCTGGTGCAGGCGTTCCAGCTCGTGGCGGACCGGTCCGGAAAAGGCGTGGCGGATCTGATTGAAAATGTCCTCGGTACGCACGGCCTGAACCTGCTCCTTGGCCCGGTGGGCGAACAGGGCGGCGCGCAAGCGTTCCAGACGATCGTTCAGACCATTGTCTCCGGTTTGCATCGCCACCGCGCTGACCGCGAAAAAGCCGCCCTGGTCCACGGCAAAGCCCAGTTCCTGCACCCGGTGGAGAAAGTCAGCACTCACAGCTTCCCGGTCGGGTTCCGGGATCTGGTCCAGTTTGTTCAGGACAAAGAACCAGCGCTTGCGGGCCGCCCATCGCCGGACCTCCTCCTGGACACTGAAGTTGGCCCGTTTGTCCGGACTGCCGACGTAGACCACGATATCCGCCCGCTCCACCAGCCGACGGGTGCGCTCCAGGTGCACGGACTCCGTGCTGTCCACATCCGGAGCGTCGATCAAGGCCGTTCCTGCCAGGCGATGGTCCGTGGCAACCAGATCGGTTTCGTCAAGAAACCCGAGATGCTGTCTGTCTGCCGGAGCCACGGCAACGTGCGCGTGGGTGGTTTGGGGGCGGATCGTGGCCGAGACGGGGCTGAGTCCGGGTTTGCCTAGCAGAGCGTTGAACAGTTCGGATTTGCCCACGCCGGTTCCACCTAAGAGTACGATGACCACCGGGCGATCCAGTTCGGCGTCTCCACCGACCCGGTCATCCAGGACACGCAGAGCCCGCTCCAGACGCAAGGCCATGGTCTGGGCTGCGGGCAGGCGATCAAAGCGTCGCGCCTCCTGGATCAACTCCTCAATCCTGGTGGTGATCCGCTGGGAAAAAAGTCGCTGTGCGCTCATGGGCGGGCTCCTGCATCCCGTCGCGGCCAGCTTGCCCGAATCGCCTTCACCCCGGTGAGGCAGGCTTCGGGATCAGCCTCGTCCAGGGACTGAATCCTCTGCTGCCAGTCATTTACGAAAAGGGGCCGTGCGAGGTGCTCGCGCAGGTGTGTTTCCAGTTCGTCCCTGCGCTGGCTCCGCCATTTCACGTCGGCTTTTTCCAGGATATCCTTCAGCTTGAGTTCCTCGAACATTTTCAGCACCGTTCCCGCGCCAAGACTTCCGGCACCCGCTGCTCCGGCCACGCCGAGCTGGCCCACGGCGCCAAAAATGCCTCCGGACACGGCCAGATCCAAAACCAGAGCCGCTCCGCCCAGCAATACCAGCATCTCCGACAACGTGCCCACCAGCGAACCGTACCAGGGATGACGTCGTGACCAGTCGCGCACGTCGGCTCGCAGGGCCTCTTTCCAATCGTCGCGCACTGGTGGGGGCGCATACTCCTGAAAACGCCGGGCCGCTTCCCGGCATCGTCCTGTTGAGAACAATGCGGTCTCCGTGGGATTATCCCGTCGCCACGCTGAAAGAAGCACGTCCACGGCCTCTTCCAGCCGACGCTGTTCCAGTTCCCGGCGGTCCCGCAGCACCGTCTTGCGCTCGGTTTTGCGAAATTTCGCGAATAGTCCGCGCAGCGACAACAGCATGCCCGCTGCCCGGGCCACGGGGAGGGTCAGTATCCGCAGCCACCCAGGGCGACTCTCCTTGACAACGTCGATTATCAGTTCCACCAGCTCGCCAGCTGGAAACTGGGAACCGGCAATGCGTTCGCTGACCTCGACGATCCTCTGATCCGCGGTTATCAGGTGCTGGCGTAGTTCCTCCCGAGCCGTCGCGGCTTCTCGAGCCAGCCCTTGGGCCGTTGTCAGTCCCTGATCCAGGACTTCCAGCAGATTGGACCAGTACACCTCCAGAGCATCCTGACCCGTAACAAGGGACCAGAAATCCGGAGCATCCGGATTAAGGGCCCGGATGTCCTCCAACCGCAGCTCCGGGTCACGTCGGGCGTAGTACACGCCGGCCTGCTCCACGAACTCACTGATCCGCCGACCATCTCCGCGCATTGTCTGAAATTCCGGAGCCCTGCGGACATGGTATCGGACATCCTCCCAGATGGTCCTGGCCGCTTTGTCCGCGTCCGGTGCGGATACTTTGGTGATCATGTATATCAGATGCCCGGCCCGGCCGGCTGCGGCCTGAAGTTGTTCCATCACCGCGGCGTCCTTGTAGGCCTCAGGGTAGACAAGGAAAATCACGGTCTCTGCCCGCCCGAGCATGGCTTCGGCCCGGGTCCGGTTGCTTCGTTCCACGGTATTGAAGTCCGGAACATCCACCAGAACCAGCCAGGCCTGGCCCGGTAGCCGCTCCGGCTGGTCACGCCGGTAGTACTGAAAAAAGAGGTCTTTGCCCGGTTTCGGCCCGTCCAAAAGCAGGTTTTGGAGCATGTCCATGTCCCGCAACGGTTGCAGCTGATAACCGGGAAAGAGTTCCGCCAAATTCAGAATGTCCCGCAAGGGTTCCGGCACGGCCGCAGTGGGGTGGAAGGTCATGGGCCGTCGGGTTTCCCCGGCAGGAACGGGAATCCCGGTCAACAGTCGAAACAAGGTGCTTTTCCCGGCCCCACTGGGTCCGAATAGCACACAGACAAGACAAACCCGTCCCTCATGGGCGATTATCCGCCCCGGCCTGCCCACCAGCTCGGACCAGCCCGGCAAGTCGCCGAGATCTGCATCGTTCCGGCCCAAAGCCCGATGCATCCTGGGCACGCATTCCAGAAGATGGTTGAGCTCCCGCTGAAGGGAGAGTGGAAAGTCGGTCTGGAGCATGACGAATGACTTTGCAATGTTGGAGCAAAACAAGACAGTTCGGCCCGAAGAACCATTCGTCAGCGACAGTGGAGGACACTGACGCGGAACTGGATGGTTTGGGTATGCGCGGGAAGGAGCAATGTCACTGCTTGGAAGGTGTCAGCGAAAGGGATGTTCACCACCAGATCCTTCCTGGAAGGATCTGGGCGGCGTATGGAACGTTGCAGTATTGAAGGGTTGCTACAAAGAGAGGATGAGTTTGCATCGAAATCGGCTCTTCCATGCCCTGATGTGTCGCACTCAGGGGGGAGCGTGTCGGCTTGAAGATCTTTGGGGGACCGCAGGCTTGATGATTTCAGGTGGTTAAAGATAAATGGCGGAGAGGGTGGGATTCGAACCCACGTGCCCCGGTTAAAGGGCAAGTCGATTTCGAGTCGACCCCGTTACGGCCACTTCGGTACCTCTCCGGATGATTGCTTGATCAAAGAGCTGTGTGATTGCCCGGCTGAGTGGTTCTTTCTGCGTTCGGCAAAAAAGGAACTGAGCAGATCGCTGCATTCGTTGGCCAGGACGCCTTCAATGACCCAGAAGCGATGATTCAGCCATTCCAGGTCATTGACGTTGAGGCGCGAGAGAACGGCGCCGGCTTTGGGGTCCCGTGGACCGAAGACCAGTCCGGCGATGCGGGCCTGGACCAAGGCGCCGAGACACATTAGACACGGTTCCAGAGTGACAACCAGGATGCAACCGCTCAGCCGATGGTTTCCCTGGGTCATGGCTGCGTGCCGCAGGGCCAGTATCTCTGCGTGCCCGGCTGGATCCTGAGTGCTCAGGGTGTGGTTGTGCGCAGCGGACAGGATGGTTCCGTCCTGGTCCAGCACCACCGCGCCCACAGGAACCTCGTTCAGGTCGCGGGCAGCATGGGCCTCGTTCAGGGCCCGACGCATGGAATCTTCCCAGGAGGACTTGGCTCCGCGCATCATGAACGACCTTTCACGGATCACCTAAAGATCACTTGTGATCACGTGGAATGAGGTCTACGAGATGGTTGCATGGCTGTCAAGAATGGCCAGATCCACTGTCTGGGGCGATCATTTCCGAGCCCGCAAGGCGGCGATCCCGTTGGCCAGAAGGGTAACGCCCAGTGGGGCCTTTTCTCCACGTGTCCAGCCGGGGTGGTTGGTGAGGTGGTTGTAGGCTTCGGGGTGAGGCATCAGCCCGAGAATTCGCCCTGACGGGTCGGTTAGGCCGGCGATGCCTCCGGGTGAGCCATTGGGGTTGGCGGGGTAGGTCATGGTCGGCTGGCCTGTTTTGCGGTCGACGTACCGCAGGGCAACCAGGTCTTGGTCCTCCAGGGCCTGCAGAGTTGCGTCATCCTTGGGGACGAGTTTGCCCTCCCCGTGGCGGACCGGCAGATACAAGGCCTCCAGCCCGGCGGTGAAGACGCAGGGGCTTTTCGGATTGGCCCGCAAGTGAACCCAGCGGTCCTCGAACCGGGCAGAGTCGTTGTGGCTCAGGCTGACCTGGCGTTCCAGCGTGCCGGTGCCGGTGCCGGGGAGCATGCCCAGTTTGACCAGCAGTTGGAAGCCGTTACAAATACCCAGGATAAGCCCACCGCCATCGAAAAAACGCTGCAGTTCCTCTACCAACGGCGTGCCGGAAACGGTTTTGGCATACCGCCAACGTAACGCCGCGGCCTGGGCAGCTCCCAGGTCATCGCCGTCCAGAAATCCTCCGGGGAAAATCAGGAACTGAAAACCTCCCAGGCGGACATCACCAGCCACCAGTTCAGAAAAATGGGCCACCACAACCTCATCCGCACCGGCCAATGTTGCCGCATGGGCGGTTTCCCGCTGACAATTGGTCCCATATCCCGCGAGAACCAGCACTTTGACATTGTTCATTTCAATGGATCTCCACATCACGTTGACGTCCTTGCCGTGCCCCACAACCACCGTAAAATTGCACAGATAGAGGCAACTGCCAGGTTCGTCAACCAGCTCAGGCAGGATAAACTTGGTAGCTTTTTCACGCTCTTTGATGCAAGATGGATTGGTTTTGGGGGAGCTGATGCTTCAACAGTGGTTGGGCCTCCGAACATCATTTTCAGCGTCGCGGTTTGACGCAGTTGCATCTACAGGAGTCGGCATGAAAACCAAGTTCATCTTTGTTACCGGCGGGGTGCTCTCCTCGCTGGGCAAGGGGCTGGCCGCCGCGTCCATCGGGGCGTTGTTGCAGGCTCGCGGGTTGAAGGTCACCATCCAGAAACTCGACCCGTACATTAACGTGGATCCGGGCACGATGAATCCCTTTCAGCATGGAGAGGTCTACGTGACCGACGACGGGGCGGAGACGGACCTGGATCTGGGCCACTATGAGCGCTATCTGGACATCTCCATGTCTCAGCGCAACAACTATACCTCAGGCAGCATCTACAATTCCGTGATCACCAAGGAGCGGCGCGGGGACTATCTGGGCGGCACCGTGCAGGTGATCCCGCACATTACAGATGAAATCAAGAGTGCCGTGCTTGGCGTGGCGCAGCACAACGAAGACGTGGCCATCATTGAGATCGGGGGGACAGTGGGCGACATCGAGAGTCTGCCCTTCCTGGAGGCCATCCGCCAGTTACGGTCTAATCTGGGCAAGGACAACGTTCTGTACATCCACCTGACCCTGGTGCCCCTGATGCGGGCCGCCGGGGAACTGAAGACCAAGCCTACCCAGCACAGCGTGAAGGAGCTCAGATCCATCGGCATTCAGCCGGACATCATTCTCTGCCGCAGCGAGGTGGACCTGGGCAAGGACATCAAGGCCAAGATTGCTCTGTTTTGCAACGTGGACGAGGATGCGGTGTTCACGGCCATCGACGTTCAAAGCATTTATGAGGTCCCACTGGCCCTGTATGAAGAAGGGGTGGACCAGAAAATTGCCATCCTGTTGCGTCTTCCAGCCAAGAATCCGCACCTGCCCCGCTGGAAGGAACTGGTTGCCAGGTTGCGGACGCCCAAGGACGAGGTGCGCATCGCCATTGTCGGAAAATACGTAGACCTGCGTGAGTCCTACAAAAGTTTACACGAGGCCCTGATCCACGGCGGTGTTGCCCATGACGTCTCTGTACGTCTGGAATACATCAATTCCGAGGAAGTGACCGGGGATTCCGTTGCTAAAGGCATGGCCGGGGTGCATGGAGTCCTGGTGCCCGGCGGATTCGGGCATCGCGGAGTGGAGGGCAAGATCGCGGCGATCCGGTTCGCCCGGGAGCAGGGAGTTCCGTTTTTCGGCATCTGCCTGGGGATGCAGTGCGCGGTGATCGAGTTCGCCCGCAACGTGCTGAGTCTGCCCTCGGCCAACTCTGAAGAATTCGATCCCACGACCCCGGATCCGGTCATCTACCTGATGGCCGAGTGGTACGACCACCGTCGCCAATGCCATCAGAAGCGGGACGCCGGTTGCGCCAAGGGAGGGACCATGCGCCTGGGGGCGTATCCCTGTCGGATCAAGCCGGGGACCAGAGCTTTTGCCGCCTATGGCGAAGACGTGGTCCAGGAGCGCCATCGACACCGTTATGAGTTCAACGATCGGTATGCCGAACGTTTTGAAGCGGCTGGTATGATCCTCAGTGGACTTTCTCCAGACAAGGCTCTGGTGGAGATCGTTGAACTGACCGATCATCCCTGGTTTCTGGGATGCCAGTTTCACCCGGAATTCAAATCCCGCCCACTGGATCCACACCCATTGTTCCGTGACTTTATCGGGGCGGCGTTGTCCCGCATGACATTGGTCGCGCCATGAACGATATGCAACAGCTGTATGATCGCAGCGTATCCGGTCCTTTCCTGATAGCCGGCCCGTGCGTGCTGGAAAATCTGGAGCTGGCCCTGGAGGTCGGAGAGGTTCTGGCGAACATTGCCGTGCGGGAGCAGTTTCCCGTGATCTTCAAAAGCTCCTTTGACAAGGCCAACCGCAGTTCCCTGGAGTCCTTTCGGGGCCCTGGGCTGGAACTCGGCATGGAGTGGCTGGCGGCCATCAAGGAACGTACCGGGCTGCCCGTTATCACGGACATTCATGAGCCCCGACAGGCGGCCATCGTCGCCCAGGTGGCCGATGTGTTGCAGATTCCCGCCTTTCTCTGCCGCCAGACCGATCTGCTGGTGGCTGCCGGAGAGACAGGGCGGATCGTGAATATCAAAAAAGGGCAATTCGTGGCCCCCTGGGACCTGCGGCCCGCCATTGCCAAAGTACGGTCAACGGGAAACACCAGAATTTGGCTGACCGAGCGGGGTAGCAGTTTCGGGTACAACAACCTGGTGGTGGACTACCGCTCCTTCCCCCTGCTGGCCCAGTCCGGTCATCCGGTGATTTTTGACGCCACCCACTCGGTGCAGCTGCCTGGCGGCAAGGGGCACGCTTCGGACGGGCAGCGCGAATTCGTTCCGGTTCTAGCCAGAGCGGCAGTTGCCGCGGGCTGTCAGGGACTTTTTCTGGAGGTCCATCCCCGGCCGGAAGAGGCCTTGTGCGACGGCCCGAACAGCTGGCCCCTGGACCGGCTTGCCCCGCTCCTGACCGACCTGTTGCGCATCTGGAGACAAACCAATGTATCCTGAAGAACTGGCCCGTCGGATTGGGTTGCTGATCCTGGACGTGGACGGCGTGCTCACGGATGGCGGGCTGTATTATGACGATCGGGGCAGGGTGACCAAGCGGTTCAATGTCCAGGACGGGTTGGGGATCAAGATGGCCCAGACCGTGGGCCTGGAATTCGCCATCATCACCGGCCTGGATGCTCCGGCAGTGGAGGCCAGGGCCAGGGAACTGGGCATCCGGGAATACCATCCCGGCCATATTCGGAAGGCTCCAGTCATCCGGGATATCTGTTCCCGGAAGCAATTGGACCTGGTTCAGGTGGCCTATCTTGGTGACGACTGGGTGGACGCGACGGCACTCAAAATGGTCGGCCTGCCCATGGCCGTGGCCAATGCCCAGCCGGAAATCAAGGAGCTTGCGGCCTGGACGAGTGCGGCCCGCGGCGGACACGGCGCTGCCCGGGAGGCCATCCGATTCATTCTTTCCGCCCAGGGTTCCTACGAGTCGTTGTGGCAGCAGTGGCTCGCCGACGAGTAAATGTCTGCATTGCCTGCGCCCGCGCTCACTGACCGGCATGGTACACGGGTGCTTCTGGTCGGCCCGTCCTGGGTCGGCGACATGGTCATGGCGCAGAGCCTGGTGCAGGTGCTTTTGCAGCACGGCCCGGAACGGACTATCGACATCCTGGCCCCAGCCTGGAGCGCTGCCCTGTTGGCCCGCATGCCCGGGGTGCGCGGGGCCGTGACCATTGCCACGGGGCACGGCCGTCTGGGCCTGCGAGAGCGCTTGAGCCTAGGACGGCGACTCCACGGATGTTATGAACAGGCCATTGTGCTGCCCAACTCCCTGAAGTCCACCCTGGTCCCTTTTTTTGCTCGGATTCCCCGGCGCACCGGATATGTTGGCGAGTGTCGCTATGGTCTGCTGAACGATTGGCGCAGACTGGACAAGGCCAAGCTGCCCATGACCATACAACGCTTTGTCGCACTGGGTCTGCCTGATACGGCCTCCCTGCCGCGGGATGTTCCCGTTCCGCGACTGACCGTGCAGCCGGCAAATGTTCGCGCTGCATTGCATCAGCTGGGATTGAACCTAGAAGATGATGTTCTGGTTTTGTGTCCCGGCGCGGAGTACGGGGCGGCCAAGCAATGGCCGGCGGAGCATTTCGCCGTGGTGGGCACTAACCTGGCTGACCGAGGCTGGAGTGTCTGGGTTTTGGGCTCAGTGAAGGACCAGGAGGCATCCCAGGCGGTATGCGATCGTATCGGCCCGGCTGCCGTGAATCTGGCCGGGCGGACGTCATTGGCCCAGGCCGTGGACCTGATCTCTCAGGCCAGGGCCGTGGTCAGCAATGACTCCGGCTTGATGCACGTTGCCGCGGCCCTGGGTCGTCCCCTGGTTGCGATCTACGGTTCCTCGGATCCGGGGTTCACGCCGCCCCTGAGTCCCGCCTCGCGAATCGTCACCCTGGGACTGACCTGCAGTCCCTGTTTTCAGCGGATCTGCCCCCAGGGCCATCTGGACTGTCTGCGAAGAATTGAACCGGAGCTGGTTTTGCAGAAGTTAGCCGAGTTGCTGCCGAATCAGCTTTCCGAATCCGCGACGTCTTGACCAGCCCCCTCGTCGACAGCACACACTCATGTCCGGCCCAGAGCACCGCATTGCCTACATTGTCCGCCGCCAATCCTCGGGCGGCGGGGCTGAAATGGCCGCGGGTCGCCTGGCTGCCTGCCTTGCCCCACAATGGATGGTTCACCGGCTTAGCGGAGGAGGACGGTTTTTCGACCGGGTGCTTCCTGGTGCCAGAGGGCCGGGCTGGTGGCGGGCGTTGCGCTTTGCCGCTGGTGTGGACGCGGCCCTGGCCGGTCAGCCTGGGGTGATTCTCAGCCTGGAACGGGGGCCGGATTGCCATATCTATCGCGCTGGAGACGGCGTGCATCTGCGCTGGCGTTCCCTGCGCCATGGCCGCTCCCCGTTGTGGATGGCCAATCCCCTGCACTGGCTCTATCCACGCCTTGAGGCCAAGACCGTGGCCTCCGCCCGCTTGGTGGTCACCAATTCGGAGATGGTTCGCCGAGAAATGGAGCGTTTCCACCCCGGGACAGCCGCCAAACTGCGGGTTGTGCTCAATGGCTATGACCCCGGAATCTACTTTCCCGCTCCCCAGCTGACCAGACAGGAGCTCCTTGCAGAAGTTTCGGTGGGAGCCTCCCTGCCTGAGCCATGCCGGCTGTTCCTGTTTGTGGGCAGCGGTTGGCGGCGCAAGGGGTTGGCGCAAGCCCTGGCCCTATTGGCGGCCCATAACCGGACCGTGGGCCCAGGCGAACCACAGGGGGTGTTGTTTGTGGTCGGCAAGGGCAGACCGGAGGCATTCAAGGCCTTGATCCGTGAGCTGCGCCTGGACGCGGCGGTGCACTTTTTGGGGCTTCGGTCGGATCTCTGTCCGTTGTACCAAGCCGCGGACGTCTTTATCCTCCCGACCCGCTATGACCCCTTTGCCAATGCCTGTCTGGAGGCCATGGCCTGCGACTGTCCGGTCATCACCACCGCGGACAACGGGGCAGCCGAAGTGATCTCCCATGGGCGAACAGGGTATGTGCTTTCCGAAAACCAGTCGAACAATCTGGTTGAAGCGGCCCATTGGTTGCGCTCCGTTTCGAACAGGCCTGGCGAAGTGGCCGCCAGCGTGGCCGATCTGACCGTGGACCGGGAGACGCGGTCCTTTTCCGCCCTGATGGAGGAGGTTTTGCAGCGGGGCTAAAACATGGGTCCGTTTTCCATTCCGATTTTCGGGGTATCAGGACATCAGTCGTTCCACGGTTGCCAGCGCATCCGTGAATTTCATCGCTTCCAGGAAATTGTCCAGGTCAACGACCTGCTCCGCAAAACCGTGGGTGACCAGCTCCTGGCGAATTGCGGAAAATGCAGCACGGGCCTGGAGATTGTTGGTGCGCAAATACCCCCGGAGCTCGTCCAGATGACCGCGAAGCTGCTCGGGTAACCTGGGTTCCGCAGTGTCAACCGGTCCGTCTTTCAGTTCTTCCGTCTGCCCCCCTCTCAACCCCTTTGTCGCGGCATGCGCTGGAGTATCCGGCGAGTCAGGTGACTGTTTTGGGGCAATGCTGCGCACCGCCTCCAGGGCCGGATGGAGAGCGGCCTCCACGGCTTGAAGCCGCGCCTCCAGGTCAGCGGTGTGTCTGTTTTGCAGGTCTTTTTCCAAAGCCATGGCCGCCAGCTTGAGGTCCTTGGCCTCCAAGGTCGCGGCAACACCTTTCAAGGAGTGGGCCATGATCCGGGCCTGCTCCATCTCCGTGCTCTGGATATGCTCACGTAACCGCAGGTCAACCTGCGCATATTCGCGTTCAAATGAGTTCAGCAATTGACGCAGCAATGGCCGACTGTTGTTGCAACGTTGCAGGGCTCGAGCCAGGTCAAACGGCGGAAGTGATGCGGGGATATCGAGAGCCATATCTGTTGCGAGGTGTGCATGGCGTTCGGAGGGCCTCAAGGCCTGAGCGAGCTTCGGGCCTTGACCGGCGTTACCGGGCATCCAGCGGCGCAGGGTCTCCAGCAGCGAGTCTGGGTCAATGGGTTTGGTCAAGTGATCGTTCATGCCCGCTTCCAGGCTTTTTTCCCGGTCCCCGGCCATGGCGTGGGCGGTCATGGCGATGATGGGAATTTTGGAATGTGCTCCAGCACGTCGCCTGATTTCCCGGGTAGCGGCATATCCGTCCATTTCCGGCATTTGAATGTCCATCAGGATCAGGTCGAAGGATTCGGTTATGGCCCGGTGCACCCCTTCCCGACCGTTCACCGCGATTTCCACGGTGATGCCCAGCTCAGACAACAGTTCACAGGTCAGCTCGCGGTTCAGGGCATTGTCCTCCACCAGGAGGATTCGTCGTCCGGCTAGGCATGCGGCGGAAGGCAGAGTTTCTCGATGCGCCCGGAGCCGGGTTGCACTGCAGGAAGCGATGGCGACCTCGACTTCGATGTGAAAGGCCTGCAAAATTGCCTCCAGCAGCATGGATTCGTTGATCGGCTTGAGCAGCAGGCCGATACCTTGTTGCTCGGCTTCCTTGAAGACCTCCTCGCGCCCAAAGGCCGTGACCAGGATGAATTCCGGATGGGGGGGCAGGTAGGTATCCCTCCGGATACGGCGAATGGCTTCGATCCCGCTCATATCCGGCAAGCGCCAGTCCATGAGGATCACGTCAAAAGGGGTGCCGCTTGGCGGTGCTTTCCGGATCATGTCCACAGCCTGGTTCGCCGTGGCGGCCGAGGCGACGGAAAACCCAAACCCTTCCAGCATGGTAGTCAGGACTTCCCGGGTGCTGGCGTTGTCGTCCACAATGAGAACGCGCTTGCCGATCAACTGCGATAAGCGGGATTCAGAGACAGGTTTCTGACCCAGGTCCGCGAGAGGCTCCAAAGCAACCGTAAAGGTGAAGGTGCTGCCCTTACCGGGTTCACTCCGCACCTGGATGTTGCCGCCCATCATCTCCACGAGCTGCTTGCTGATGGCCAAGCCCAGTCCGGTGCCGCCATGCTTGCGGGTAATGGAGGCATCCGCCTGGGAGAAGGCCTGGAACATGCGGGAAACCTGGTCCGTGCTCATGCCCTGGCCCGTGTCCTGGATGGAAAACAATAGGCGGATGTGACCGGCGGCCACGGGGGCAGCCGTATTGGCTGGAGGAGCCGGGGCGACGGAGACCATGACCTTGCCGCGGGTGGTGAACTTCACGGCGTTGTTGACCAGGTTGGTCAATATCTGGCCAAGACGCAGGGGGTCGCCTTTGAAGCACCGCGGGGTTTCCGGGGCCGTGAAAAAGACCAGTTCCAGTTTTTTTTCTTCGGCCTTGAAACCGACAATGGAGGCAAGATTGGCAAAGACATCCGCAAGATTGAACGACACGTGTTCCAACTCCAGCTTGCCGGCCTCGATCTTGGAGAAGTCCAGAATGTCGTTGATGATCCCCAACAGGGATTTGGCCGCTCCGTCGATGGTGTTCAGATAGTTCCGTTGCTTGGGGTTCAGGTCCGTGCGCAGGGCCAAATGGGACATGCCGATGATGGCGTTCATTGGGGTACGGATCTCGTGGCTCATGTTGGCCAGAAATTCGCTTTTGGTCTGGGTAGCGGTCTCGGCCTGCTCCTTGGCCTGCAGCAGGTCTTGTTCGAACTGCTTCTTGATCAGGGCATCGCCCAGGATAACTCCCAAGATTTGGAGCAACTGCACCTGTTCTTCGTCCATGACCCGTTTGGACCGGACGGCATCAAAACCGAAAAATCCCAGGATCTGGTCGTTGCGATAAATTGGCAGGCAGAGCACGGACAAGACCTTTTGTGACGTCAGCAAGTGCTTTTCCGGACTGTCCGGCAGCGCATCAACGTCCGGGACATAGTACATTTTACGCTGACGAAAAATTTCCGCGTTCGCCGGGAGCTCCTCCAGGGGAACATTCTGCATGGCCACGTTGACGGCCTCGATGTCCGGAGCGCACCATTCATGGGTATTGGACATGTATTGGCCGTCACGGGAAAATGTGAAGACAAAGGTGCGGTCCACGTCCAGAAATTCCCCGCAACGCCGCAGCATCCTGTTGATCTTGGCGTCGATATTGGCCATCGTGGTGTGAATGAAGTCCGTGGAAACCTCGGCCACCAACGCTTGGAGGTCGTTTTTGAACTGGACCTGTTCTTCCAGCTCTTTGCGCCCGGTGATATCCTCCACCGTGGCAATGACCTCGGAGGGAGACGTTCCAGGGAGTACCGGGTTAAAAATCATTCGCAGGTAGGACGTCTTGCCCCCGGTGATGGAGGTATAGCGGCCCTCATACACGGACTGTTCCCCGCCAAGGGCTTTTTGCGTCATTTTTTGGACGCTTGGTGTTGATTGGTGCGCGGTTGAGAACCCAATCAACTTCTCTCGAGATGAACCCATATGCTGAACGAATTTGTCGTTGCACTCCATGATGGTTCCTGATGCGTCCAGGTAGAACATACCCAAGGGAGAATTTTCAAAAATGATCCGGTGGATGCGCTCGCTTTCCGCGGCTTTCTGCATGGCCTGGCGCAGTTCCTCATTGGATCTGGTCAGGGAATTGCGCAGCTTTCTGAGGCGGTAATTCCAGAGCACAATCCCGAGGAGTACCAGGAGCGCGACCGTGATGATGCGATACAAGCGCGCCATGTCAAAAGGCGTTTCCACGACGATGTTCACATGCTTGTTGACAATGCTTTCCCGCTCCCGGGGCGTGATGGTCATGATGGCCTTGTTCAGGATGTCGCGCAGTTCGGGCATGTCCTTGAGCACCCCCATGCGCAACCGGTTCATGTAGTGGTCCTGTGAGGGTTGGCCGGCAATTTTCAGGTTGAACCATCCGTCTCTGCGGATGGTGTAGGCGGCGATGGTCAGGGAGCGCAGGGTCATGTCCGCCTCCTTGGCAGACACCATTCTGTAGACCTCATGCTCATCGTCCACGGTGATGATCTCCAGGTTGGGGAAATCTCGCCGCAGATGTTCTTCCATGGATGTGCCATGGGGGAGAACCAATGTCCGGTCCACCAGTTCCACGGGGTCGGCAACGTAATCATGTTCGTTGCGGGTGATGAGCACGTTGGGATTGGTGAACAACGCTTCGGTGAAGATCAGCCACTCTTCCCGTTGCGGCGTCTGGTTCAAAAAGGGGATGAGCATGCAGTCGCCCTGCCTGGAGACTTCCAGGGTCTCGGGCCAGTCGGCGGTGGGCACGATGGCGAAGGGAATGTTCAGCCGTTGCGAAACGATACTCACCAAGTCCGCCGCAATCCCGGTAAAATTCCCCTGGGCATCCATGCGCTCGTAAGGTTCCCAGTCCGGGTCCACGCACATGGTGATTTCACCCAGGTCGTCGAGAAAGACTTGTTCCGCGGCAGTCAGGTTGACCTCGGCGTATACGGAGGGGGGCGACAGCAACAGACTGAAGACGACCAGACACAGAAATCCCAACCAGAAGGTGAGCGGCCGGAAGGCTCCATAGTGCGGCTGAGAAATGCCGTTGGTCATGAATTATTCTGTTTGGTTGATGTCCGCTCTCTCGTCAGCCCTGGTTTTGACGGCAAGAATATGACGCAGGAGGGCAATACGGACAACCTGAAAGAGCGGAAGCGGTATTGTTGGCATCAGGTCACCTTTCAGCGGATGTCAGCTTGAGGCTTTTGGTGCATCATTCATGGCCACAGTGAAGCAAATACGATTCCGCCCCTGGGATTTGGCCAGGTAGAGCTGTTCATCGGCCCGGTTGACGATCCCGGAAGGGGTGGTGGTCTGGTCGCAGCGGGTGATGACCACACCAAGACTCACGGTGACATGGTCGGCTGTGGGTGAGTTGCCGTGGGCAATTTTCAGGTCAGCCACTCCCTGGCGGATTCGTTCGGCTACGGCCTGGGCCCCTTTTTCCGAATGGGTGTTCGGAAGGATGCAGGCGAATTCTTCTCCTCCGTACCGGCCCGCCAGGTCTGTGGCCCGGTGCAAGGAGGTCTGAACCACTCCGGCCACGCTCCGCAGGCAGTCATCGCCCCGGACATGGCCGTAGGTATCGTTGAACAATTTGAAGTGGTCGATGTCCAGCATGATCAGGGTCAATATTTCCTTGGAGCGAATGTGTCGTGCGTGTTCCTGGCTGAGCATCTCGTCAAAACGGCGACGGTTGGCCAGCCCAGTCAAACCGTCGGTGGAGGCCAGCTGGGCCAATTTGTCACGGGCACGTTTCAGTTCGATCTGGTTGTCCACGCGCATTCGCACCACCGGAGGGTTGATGGGTTTGGCGATATAGTCCATGGCCCCCAGTTTCAGCCCTTTGGTTTCGGCCGCGATATCCCCGAGCCCGGTGATAAAGATCACCGGAATGTCCTGGGTCAGTGGATCGGCCTTCAGCCGGGAACAGAGCTCAAACCCGTCCATTCCGGGCAACACCACGTCCAGAAGAATGACATCCGGCGCCGTGGTGACGGCCAACTGCAAAGCTTGTTCACCGTTGACCGCGAAGAGGACGTCATGCTTGTTCTTAAAAATATCCGCGATCAACTCGATATTCACGGGCTCGTCGTCAACAACCAGGATTCTCGCAGGCTGATCATCGGACATGGCATTGGTCTCCTTGAGTCGAAGATGGCAAGGCAGGTATGTATTCCCGCGGATTCATGCCCAAAAGGCAGAAGACCTCATAGGGGATAGTCCCCCACCAGGCGGCCAGTTCCTCAGGGGTGACTGCCACGGCTGCACAGCCGCCTAACAGGTCGACCTTATCGTCGGGGGTGACGTCGGGAATGTGGGTCACGTCCACGGCGGTCAACTGCATGCAGACGCGCCCGAGAATTTTGGCCCGCTGACCGTTGACCACCACCCAGCCCTTGTTGGACAGACCACGGGCATAGTTGTCCGCATATCCGGCGGCAACAACGGCGACGATTCTGTCCTGGTCTGCCACGTAGGCTCGACCATAGGAGATGGAAGCACCCTTGGGCAGGGGGTGGACGGCCAGAACCGGGGCTTGGACGTGCATGGCCGGCCGCAGACCCGTGCCCAGCCCCTCCAGGGTGCTGTCGTGGAAAGGGTTGGCCCCGTAAAGTGCGATCCCTGGACGTTGCCGGTCCCAGGCCAGTTCCGGGTAGGCCAGCATGCCGGCGGAATTGACCAGGGAGCATCGCGGTTGCAACCCGGCGGCAACAAGGCGGTCATGGATATGTTGGAATCGGGTGGCCTGGTCCCGAACATAATCCGCCTGGTCCGGATCATCCGCTGTTGCCAGGTGGCTGAACAGCCATTGGGGGATTACACGAGGACACTTTGCCAGCGTCTCCATCACACGGTCTGTATCGGTTTCGTTGAATCCCAACCTGGCCATGCCCGTATCGTATTTCAAGGCCACAGGAACCAGGTTGCCCCGACGGTTGGCTGCCTGTTGCAACAGTGGCAGCTGGTCCAGTCGGGAAACCACGGAAGTGATGTTTTCATTAATCGCAATCTCCGCATCATGGGCAGATTGGGGACCGAGAAGAGCAAAAATCTCTCCCCGGACTGCTGGGCGTAATCGGACCGCTTCAGCCATCGTGCCCACGGCGAAGCTCTCCGCCCCACACGCTTCCAGGCTGCGGGCAACCGGAAGCAGGCCATGGCCGTAGGCATCGGATTTGACGACCGCGATCAATGCCGACCCAAGGGAACGCAACAGGCGAAAATTGTCCTGAATCGCTCCGAGATCCACGGTGACCCGCAAGAGATTATAATCAATGGTCATGGCGATGTTCTCCCGTGGTTCCCTTTTGTCGATCGCGACTGAGTCGTGCGGGTGGAAACAGTTCAGCAGCTCGCCAAGAGGGCATTCCAGGTCTGGATGTCATTGGACCAAGACATCCCCCAGGGCCTTTTCCGCCATGTCGATATTCACGGCAAGCCAGATCAGTTCGTTGTCTCTGGCAAAAAAGTAGTGGGCCTGGCCTTGGCCCAGGGCCATGTAAAAAACCATGTCGTTTTTCGTCCTGCGCATCAGGTGGGAAAAACCATGGTCCTCCCTGGCCATGATCTCGGCCATTTCCTCCTTGTCCAGCAGAGCCTGTTGCGGGTTGTCGTACAGGGAGACGTAATACGTGGCGGATGCGTCCAGTCCCTGGTACATGGCGATAAAATTGGCCTGGGTGGCAACATTGCCGCGATGCATTCGATCAATGATCGTGGCCGCCTCGTCACCATCAATCAGGTTGATCAAGGTCATTCCGGCGATACTTTGGGGAATGAAGGCAGGTATTGGCGAAGTGTCACCGACCTGTTCAGCCCGTGCTCCCTGGTTGAGGCCCGGAAGGGCCATGAAGATCGAGGCCATGGTGAAAAGCAGGGTGACGGCCGCAAGTGAAAAAAAAGGTCGGAATGCGATCCGACGCCATGATTCTAAAGAAGTGAATGAGAGCAGACACATATCGGCCTTCCTTGCAGGCTGGGGGATCGGGTACGAGCGCCGAGGCTCTGGGGCTTCGAGCCTCGGCGCGGCGGTTTCAATTCTTGACGGTCACATCCACGGCGTTTTGGCGAGCGATACTGATTTCCTGGCCGCTCTCCTGTTTCACGAAGACGTGCATGAAGCCCATGACTTCGTATTCTCCGTCGTCCAGGGCGGTGGTATCCCAACGAACCGGAAAAAACGTGTCCTGATCCTCGGATTCTCCGATCTTGATCCAGGTGCTTTGACCTTTCTTCCGGAAATACCAGGGATTGGTGATCCGGATGACTGGCCCCTTGATGTTCAGCTCCGCAAGCTGCTTGGTTAACAGGTCGCGATCCAGATCTTCCCGGAGCAGGATTGTTCCGGAGTAGACCTGGGAAACTTCCGTGGGCACGATGAACAGCGGTCCCCAGTTGTAGGGCATGGTGCACCTCCTTTTTCTGCATGATGAGGGCGATCGACGCTTGGCGATCAATTTCTCGAGAATTCGGAAACAATCCCCCGATATCCAACAAAATCAAGCAACGCAACCAGCATGGAGAGGAACGATTGTTCTCCATGCTGGTTGGCAACATTGCCAGGCTAAACAGGAAAGAGAATGGGCAGCAACCAGACGCAGAGCAGCATGGAGAGCAGGGTCAGGGGGACGCCAAGCTTCATGTAGTCCACGAATCGGTACCCCCCCGGACTCATGACCAGCAGGTGGGCCGGGTGGGAGAGCGGGCTGGCAAAGCTGGAGGAAGCGGACATGGCCACGGTCATCATCAGCAGTTGGGGGGAAATGGCCATTGTCTCGGCGGTGGTCAAGGCCACAGGGGCCATCAGGACCACCAGTGCCGCGGTGGGAATGACCTGGGTGCCGAGCACGGTGACCAAGAACAGGGCCGCGACCACCCATCGCGGACCCAGGTCGCCGATCACCGCGATCAGGGCTTCGGCCCCCTTCTGGGCCGCTCCGGTGTTTTCCACGGCTACGCCCAAGGGCAGCATGCAGGCGATCAAAAAAATGACCTTCCATTCAATGGCCTGGTAGGCCTCGTCCATGCTCAGGCATTTCAAGAGGACCATCAGGGTCGATCCCACCAGTGCGGCAATGGCTATGGGCAACAGGCCGAATATGGCGCTGAGCACCACGGAAAGCATGATCACCGCGGCCAGGGGGGCTTTTTCCAGCCGGGGGGCCTGGGCAGCGGCCTGATCCAGGACCAGAAAGTCCGGGTTGCGGGCGATGGCTTCCAGGCTGCTCCTCGGGCCGTAAACCAGCAGGGCGTCACCGAACTGAAGGGGCAGTTCCTGCAACCCGGTGCGGTATGCTCTTCCCTTGCGCCAGACAGCCAGGACATTGACCCCATATTGGTCGCGAAACATCAACTCGGCCAGGGTTTTTCCGGCCAAGGTGGTCCTGGGCGACAGCAGGACTTCGGTCACGGTCACCTGTTGGGATTCCAGTTCGCGGGACAATTCCGGGTTTTGCTCGGCAATGGTCAACTCCTGCAGCCCGCTCAGCAGCTCCAGATCCCTGTCGGTCCCTTGCAGCACAAGCAGGTCGCCGGCCTGCACAACCTCTTTGGAAGCGGGCATGCAGACCATGGTGTCGTCTCGCAGAATGCTGACCACAGTCAGGCCAAAGGCGTTGCCCAAACGACTTTCCATCAGATCCCGCCCCGCAAGCGCGGAACCTTCCGGAACCCGCACAGCCAGAAAGTGGACGTCGCTGTCCGGATCATCTCCCTGGCCGATGGTGGAATTCTCCCGCAGATCCTTCAGAGGGGCGGCTTGTAGCGGGGCAATGTTCATGACGATGCCCTGATCGACCAGCGTATTCAGGGCATCTTGCTCCCCTTGGAGCAAAAGCCGATCTCCCGGGATAAAGGAATGATGGTTGGGATGTTGGACGGTTTTGCCCTCAATAGTGCGCATGCGCAACACCTGGACGCGGTGTTCCCGGCGCAGACCGCTCTGGCTCAACGTTTTGCCCACGAGCGGGGAGTTCTTTGCGATTTCGCCCTCGGCAACGACCACTCGCTCGCAAAACAGCGTGTCCAAGTGATGCAATGGCTCCACCCGCAGATGGTGCCTGCCGTGGAAGCGTTGCAATTGTTCCGGCTGGCCGTGGACAATGACCGTGTCACCAGCCTGGAGGACGTCCGTAGCCCGTGGCGCCAGCATCAAGGTCCCCTTACGCTGCAGGGCCACCACGGTCAGATAGAGTGCGGAGCCGATACGGCTATCGGCCAGGGTCCGACCATCCAGGGGGGAGTCCGGAGGAATGCGGATGGAAAAGATGTGGGTTTCCATTTCGTAGGATGCGCCAGGGGAGCTTCCTTGCGGAGCGGTGGACGATTTTCCGGGTTGGTGACGTGGCAGCATGTGTCGACCGAGAAGCACCACAAAGACAATACCGGCGGCGACAATGGCCCCGGTAACGGGCGTGAAGTCAAGCAGGGCGAAGGGTGCGAGGCCGGCGTTGCGCAAGGCGTCGGTGGCCAGGATATTCGGCGGAGTGGAAATGCCGGTAAACGGGCCACCCAGGAGGCATCCCAGAGCCATGGGCATCAGAAGCCTTGATGGCGGACGACCGCTGCGTCGCGCCAGTTCCATGGTCGCGGGCAACAAAATCGCGGCCACGGTAACCGTGTTGATCAAGGCGGAAAGAAGGCTTGCGGCGGCCATCAGGGCAATGATCAGCACCGCCTCACTGCTTTTGGCAAAACGCTGCAGTGGTCGACCCAGTTGGTCGGCGACACCGGTACGGGTCAGACCGGCGGAGAGAATGAACATGGCCCAGACCGTGACCACTGCCGGACTGCTGAATCCAGCCAGGGCATCTTGCGGGGAAACGAGGCCGGTCAGGGCCAGGGCGGAGAGAACCATGAGCCCTACCAGGTCCACCCGCAGCCATCCGGCTATGAACACCACCAGGGCCGCTGCAATGATGGTCGTCAGGATAAGGAGGTCCATGGTTGATTGTGATCCTCGATAATGTGGTTCAGAGAGCGAGAGTGTTGTCGACTGGCGGATTCGCAGTCAGTTTGCGGGTTGCCTTAACCAGTTCCTGCTGGTGGAGGCCCGGTGGCATGGACCAAGGGGGCGGCCAGTTCGGCAGCAGGAGGAATTCCCGACCCGGCCAGGTCAGGTGCCAGGCATGGAGCAGCATGCCGTCCGGCCGGCGCGGGCCGCCATACTTGACGTCCCCGATCAGAGGATGTCCGCGCGAAGCCAGTTGGACGCGAATTTGGTGGGTCCTCCCGGTCAGGGGGGCGACAAGAACCAGGGCGGTATCCTTGGCTTGGTACAGCGTTTGGAGCACGGTGCGACAGGCCTTGCCTGCTCCGGGACACATTTTTTCACCGCGATCCGTGCGGATTTTGGCTGTTGCGTCTCGAAGGAGTGTGGGTTCGTGCCACCCAGGGCAGCCTTGGACCCAGGTCAGGTAGGTTTTTACGACCTTGCCGGTGCGCCACAAGTCCTGCAAAGCGGAGAGTTGGGCGTAGGTTTTGGCTACGATCAGCAGCCCGGAGGTGTCCCGGTCCAGGCGATGGACCAGGGTGGGCTTCCAGGTGTGCTCCGCGAGACCGGCCTGCAGGCGATCCACGATGCTGTCCTGGTGGCCGGTCCCGGCGTGGACCGGAAGGCCCTTGGGTTTGGCCAGGACAAGCAGTTCGGCGTCTTCGTGCACAACATTCAGCGGAGGAAGGGAGGGAGTCTCCTGATGCGGCCTGGAGGGAGCAGCCTTTTCAGTCAGGTCATGGGGCGGAACGCGAACATGCTGATCCATTAGCAGACGGGTCCCGGGCTTGACCCGAGACCCGTTGACACGGACCTGTCCGGTACGGATCCAGCGGTGCAGGGCCGGAACCGGGACCGCTCCGTCCAGGCGACGCTGGAGAAATTGCAGCAGTTTTTGGCCAGCTTCGGGCTTGCTCACCGTCCAGACCTGCACCCCAGGCATGGTGACCAGAGCTATTCCAAGCCGATATCCAAGGTCGTCCCTTCATCAGGCAGACTGTCCAGGTCCAGGGCGTAGGTCAGCACCACGGTGCGTCGCTGGGTAAAGCCGGTCACGCCGGGGTGTGTGTTCACCAGCACGAAGAGTTGGGTGCGTCCATCGTTCATGACATCCGCAAGACCATAGTCAATGACCGTTCCGCGAATACGACGGGTTTTCCAGTTGATGTTCAAGTTGATGCCGTCCCAGAACAGCGCATGGATTTCGCCCTGGGGGAAGTACCGATATCGGGCGAAAAACTGGGCCGACAGGGAGATGTTTCGATTGACCAGCAGATTCCAGGGCTGATTCCGGTTCAGTCTCACAGGGATCAGCCGGGAGGGGATGTAATAGTAGCTGGTCAACTCGTCGTCATGGACCTGGCTCAGGCCGGGCAGGGTTTCGTCCACCTCCAGGCCGAGCGCAGAGCCGGCATAGGACTCCTCGGTAACCGCCTGAAAGGTGTTATTCGCGGAAAAGACCCGTAAATTGTCCCGATGGTCGGCGACAACTACCTTGAAGTCGTTTTCCTGGGGCAAAAAGGTAAAATTGAAAACGTTTGCTTCCCGTGGCAGATTGAGGGGCGTCCCCAACTCCAGGTTGCCGTCCATGCGCAACACTTCGTGCACTCCGGCATCGAAAAGCCGGTTGCGGCCCTTGCGCTGACCGATCAGGGTGGGCCGAAAATCCGGGGGGATGCGGACCACGTTGAGATAGAGGGGAATGCGGTCCTCAAGCAGGACGAAGCGCCGGTCAATGAAGTTCAGGATAAATGAACGCGGCGTCTCTTCTAGGATCGCCGAGACAATGATTTCCTTGAATCCATCGCCATTGATGTCCATCAGGTTGATGTTCAGGCATTGTATTCGGGCCGGGGCGGCATATTCCCCCAAAGGCATCAGTCTGTTGTCTTGCACATGAAAAGCCAAGACCTTGTTGTCCGTCAGAATAAAGATCTCATTGGAGCCGTTGCCATCAGCATCACCAACAACCATTCCCAGAGATGAAAAAGGGAGAGCCTGGCTACGCCAGCGCCCAGGAGCGTCAGCAGAGCCGGCGTAGAGAATCTCCGGATTCAGGTAGTAGGGCGCACCGCCAAGCCCATGCTCGTTGACGATCAGGTCAGGGTGGGCCGGCCCAGTGGCCCGGGGCGGTTGCGCCTGTGCCTGGGTCACCTGGTCCTGTTGCCTGCCAAATACCTGGGCATTGATCGAGCGGGCCACGCCCTCCAGGGCCGGTATCAGGTCATTCAGGGGCACCTGGGTCGAGTGGGGAAAATCGTTGCCCAGAGCGTCCAAAACATTGGCGTCAAGGCTGGCCTGGTCTCCAAGAATGGTCACGCTACCGTAAATGAGGAAGTCCACATCCAGGGCGGTCAGGGCTGCCTGGGCCTTTTCAGGGGTGTCCGGAGTGGTGGGCACGACCTGGGAAATGACCGGGCGGTCTACGTCTTCAAAGCGGCCCGCCCATTTCAGGCGGGAGGTGAGCATGGTTTGCACGCCTTGGCCCAGGTAGGCGTATTGATCCGGGCCGTATACGGCAAAGGGCAGTACGGCAAACCGTTTCAGCGTTTCTTCCGCCTTGGCGGCTTGAGGCAGGGCCGCGCAAGTGAAGAAAACAACGGCCATGAGCACATACGAAAAGAAATGACGCATGAAGGAGTCTCCTTAGATATTGGCGAAAAGCAAAAGCAGTAACGTATGGTGAGTTATCTGGGACAGGCTTCATCCTCCAGCACCGCGACGAGCTGTTGGGGGCCGGTCGGGTGCAATGCCACCCGTGTGGAATCGCGAACGCTGCGAGCCAGAATTTCCAGGTTCTCCTGCAGATCGGCAAGGGTCTGCGCTGGTTCTGCACCAGCTGCCTGGAGCCCGTGAATCCGCAAGTGAGGTTTACTGAGGGCTTCGGCGGCGTCGCTGAAAAGGTCCGGACCAATCCATATCTCCAGGCTGTCCTGGCCGTGAAAGCGCATTGTGAGATACAGCAACCACAGCCCCTGGATCGTGTCCTGCTCGGAGCATGCGGGGGCCAGCAACAAAGCAAATTTTTCGTGCAGGCCGTGAACCACCTGGCCAAGCCGTGACTCCAGGGGAGCAAGCACTGTGGCGTGATGCTTTTCAGGGCAGTGCGCCAGAGCCCGGAACAGGGCGGCGAACATGGACGCGGTCAAGTGGTCTGCGGAAGGAGCATCACGCGGCGGTGTCGACGCGGTGGAAGTGCTGCTGGGGGCGCCATGGAAACGAGTTCCCGATTCGCTGGATACGGTTGAGGGGACGTTCAACGGAAAATACCGCCCTGTTGCGGGGTAAAAAAAACTATTTTAGACACTTTCCATCACCAACGCAAATTGTTTTCCCGCAATGTTTCCCGAGACCTGACTCCTGCCCGGCTTTGGCCTTCGGAAGGAAGATTGCAAGGCTTGCGCGGAATGGAGCGCCATATGCCCAGAAGTTTTCGTCTTGTATGTGGGCCAGAACATGTCGGTCTGGTGGAAGCCCTGCTCCGGGCCGAAGGCCATGTTTTCACGCCCGAACCGTTTCATCCGCTGGCCCGGCAAGTGCTGGAGGAACCCACGCCGCTGGGTGCCTCCATGGCCGCGGCCTTTGGCTTGATCTACATTCAGGACCGTTCCTCCATGCTGGCCCCCTTGCTGTTACAACCGCCGCGCGGCGGGGTGGTACTGGACATGTGCGCGAGTCCGGGCAGCAAGACAGGGCTGCTGGCCCAACTCGTGGGATCGACGGGCATGGTCCTGGCCAATGAGCCTAATCCTCGCAGATTGGCGACCTTGCGGCAAAATTTGGCTGTCCTGAACCTGGCCCAGGTGGTCACCTGCGGACATCCAGGACAGGAATTACCTCTGTCTGAAGAGCGGTTTTCCCATATCCAGCTGGATCCGCCATGCAGCGGCTGGGGAACCGTGGAACGCAACCCGCGTGTTCGGGAGATGTGGCCGGAGCACAAGCTGGGACCGTTGATCGCGCTGCAACGGGATCTGATGCGCAAGGCAGCCACACTTTTAGCCCCAGGGGGGCGCCTGCTTTATTCCACCTGCACCACAAATCCAGGAGAGAACAGGGAGCAAGTGCAATGGGCGACTGAAGTCCTTGGCCTGGTGCCCGCTCCGCTTCCCTCCCTTCCCGGTTTCGAGCAGTCCTGGACTGAAGATAAAACCAGTGGCGCATCCAGCTGCGGATGGCTGCAGATCCGGACCGAGACCGGTGAAGGGCAAGGTTTTTTTTACGCCGCCCTGACATTTTCGAAACCATCAGGGTCGACGTCTGTGGAAACCGGCCAGGTCGGGCCTGGTCAGTTTGTCGCTGCACGGCATGAACAGTCCGGTTCGAATCAGCATCCGTCCGCAAGAAGTAGACGAAAACGTCGCGGTGAAAACGCCGGGGAACGTGGCAATGCCCCCGGTATCGTCATTGATCCACAAGCATGTTCTGGCTTGCTGAATGTCGCCTGGGAGCGTCTTCCGCCGGGTGAAGCCAGGGATTTTGGCGGACGGGTGATCTTCCTGCCGGAACTTGCCCTTTCTCCTGGTCGCGGCCTAGCCCTTCCGTCGCGACTGGGCTGGCGAGGGATTGAGCTTGGGCGAATGGGGGGCGGGGTCCTGCGGCTCCATCCCAGGATGCGGCTGCTGCTGCCGGAGTATGCTCCGGGACGCGGCGTGAATCTGGATGATGTGTCCGATCTGCAAAAATTGTTGCAAGGACAGAGCTTGGCCCTGCCTTCCGGCGCGATTGCAGACTTGAAGCGAGCCAAGGGGGCAACCGGAGCAGGTGTCGGCGGGCGGATTGGGCTGTACTGGCGGAGTTTGCCCCTGGGTTGGGTCACACTCAAGGGTGGGCGATATTTATGGTCCGCAAAGTGAGATCAAGCCTTGGGAGGACATGAATTCACGGCTTCGTGAAGGGATTTCAGACACACTGCCGGGCTTCGACAAGATGCGCTTCCGACGAGCCAAGGATGCGTCGGGCAAGAAGAATGTCTTCGTGGATCCGGGCGATCAGGGCGTCCAGTCCGGAAAACTTTTGCTCGCTTCGCAGGCGTTGCACAAAATGGATACGGACATGACGTCCATATATATCCTGGTTGAAATCCAGGATATGCACTTCCACGGAGAGCACGTCGTTGCCAAAGGTGGGATTAAAGCCAATATTGGCCACGGCCGGATAGGTCCGCGCTTCGGACTCGGCCCAGACCGCATAGACCCCGGTCTTGGGAAACAGTTCGTCTTGCAGGCATAAATTGGCCGTGGGAAAGCCCAGCAAGCGACCGCCGCGGTTGCGCCCGGAAACCACTTGCCCTTCTACACGGTAGAATCGCCCCAGTAGCGGCCGAACCTCCCATACCAGACCAGCCTGGACCATGTCCCGGATTCGTGACGAACTGACCACCGCGTCATCGATGAGCACCGGTCCGATCTGCTCCACATTGAAGCCGTCGTGCTCACCGAGTTCTCGGAGCATGGCGTAATCGCCCTTTCGGTTGCGGCCAAAGGCATAATCGTACCCAATGACCATCTCCCGCATGCCCAAACCCTGCAACAGATAGGTCCGCACGAACGCATCGGGCTCCAGCTTGGCTAAACTCTTGGTAAAAGTTACGCAAAAGGTATAGTCGAGCCGTAGGGAGGCGATAGCTTCCAGTTTCTGGTGCGGCAAGGTGATAAACGGAGGGGTTCGTGAACCTGTCAGGACTCGCAGCGGGTGTGGCTCAAATGTCACCGCGACGCTGGCAAGACCAAGGGAAGCGGCCTTTCGGCGCGTCCGGCACAACAATTGTTGATGGCCCATGTGGACACCGTCGAAATTGCCGATGGTGACACAGGATTGAGAAACGGCGTGGCGGGCTTCGTCCAGGGTGCGCAAGACCTGCATGAGGGTGGGATTCTCCTACCGGATAAATATGTCGCTCGCCGTCTTCCGAGGGCGGAAAGCAACCCGAAATGGCGAAACCGTTATCCGTACCGGAAACCCTCACGCCCTTCAACCATATGATGTCCGAGTCAAGCCGAGCTGATGGCCGGCACTGGCGGCCTGGAGAGAAAATTTTTTTTTCCTGCATTGACCCCTTGCCAACAGAAGCCGATGTGAGTAGACACCTCTTCTTCGGGCCGAAGTGGTGGAATTGGTAGACACGCTAGGTTCAGGGTCTAGTGGGGGTTCCCCCGTGGGAGTTCGACTCTCCCCTTCGGCACCACGAATTCTATAGGGATTCAAGCTGTAATGGCTTGAATCCCTTTTTTTATTGGAAATCCCTGGGTTGCCGTCGGACCTGGCCTGTGTGCCCGTCCTTGTCGGCAAGTTTATGGTCCAAGTAAATTCAATGCATTGCCACCCATCGCCGCAGGCCGAGGATCACCTCGGAAAGAGGGCGGCCCAGGATGAAGGTGATGTGGTTGGCAGGGACCCCGGCTTTTTTCTGGAGCAGGTCGCGCAGCGCGGCATCATAGGCTGTTGCTTGGCGCATGTGCTCAACGGACTCCGGGTTGGGAGTTTGGATGTGGCGGAGCAGGTCAGCGACGGAGCAGCGGGTTTCATGGTCACGGATCAGTTCGAACAAGGGGTTGTCTTTGCCCAGGATTTCCAGTCTGGACAGGCGGGGTGTGGCCGAGATGAGGGCTAGGTCGGCGATGTCCCAGCACTTCAGAGCCGCACATTCGGCCGGCTTGTTTTCGTGGATGGCGCAGTGGCCACTCGGGTGAGAGGTCGCCCCGCTGGCTATGGCTTGGAGGGCAGGAACTGGTTGGTGAAAGCAACAGCCCGTGTGGTCTCGGGAACGTATCTTGATACATTCAAAGTCCAGGGGGATGATCCGGCCCTTGAACTGATCATGAACCATTTCACCCACTCTCAGGGTGACCAGATCTTCCCTGCGGATGGTCTTGTCGCGCAGTAGCGCAAAGTCCGCCTGGTGCAGGGCCGGACCACCCTTGCGGCAGCAGGTTCCGCACCTTCGACAGTGGTTAGGCGGGTTCGGGCGGTGGGGCATGATCGTATGCAGTCAGCCTGGTGTTGGAGTCGAAAACGAGATTGCTGTTTGCGGATACTTTACGTCAAGTCGATCCTTTCGATTTTGGGCATGCCAATGTTGCGTTGTCTTGTTGGGCGCAGAGCGCGGTAACGGGTCGGGTTATGGCCGGACCTTGATCAGGTAGGCTTTGTCCCAGTGGAGATGCTCCTGGATCAGGGTGCTGAGCTGGTTTGCAGGAGTGTTTTTGGCCTGCCCGATAAGCCGCATGGAGTGGTCCAGTGTGAAGCCACGGGTCAGATTTTCGGATGCTTCGTGGGCTCTGGCAATCAAGCGTTGCCGTCCACGTTGGTAGTCTCCCCAGAGCAGGTTTTGGGCCCGATGCAATGCCGTTTCCGGAACGCCGTGGTCCGCGAGATTCCAAATCACATCCTGGAACCCCTGGATCGCGGCTTCTTCCTTGTCCGGAGATGTTCCGATGTAGAAAGCCAGAAAACCGGTAAGGGTTTCCTGCCAGAGCAAAGCGGTCACGGAATATGCCAGGCCGCGAACATCGCGCAGCTCCCGAAAAAGCAGCCCGGATTGCCCCGCCAGAACCTCCCGAAGCAGATTCAAGCCGGGTGTCTGATCACTGCCCACTCCGGGTAACGGAAAGACCACAAGAATATGGGACTGGTTGCGATCCTGAAGCTGAAGCAGCAGTTCCCGCTCCACGCCCCACTGGGGCTTTCGCGGTGCTGGAGCGGCGATGACGTCTTGTCCGGCCAGGTTCATGGCCATGTCCAGGAGGGCTTCCCGGTCCAGATCTCCACACGCAGCCATGACCCATGGTCGAGACTGCTGTCTCTCCCAGAAGGAGACGATTTGCTTCCGGGTGAAGGACGTGACTGCATCCGGTGTGCCGGAACGCTGGTATCCGTATGGATGCAGGGGAAACAGGAACGGGAAGGTACTGCGCAGGGCCAGGCTGACAGGGCTGTCTTCGGCCCGGACGATGGCCGCGCACTGTTCCTGTTTGGCCCGGTCCACTTCTTCGGAAGCCCAGGCCGGTTCCAGAAGCAGCTCTTGAAAAAAGCCCAGGAGTTCGGGGCTGAATCGAGCCGGAAAATGGACGCTCAGGTGGAACTGTTCCAGGCCGGCGCCCGCGGCCACCCGAGCCGCCCTGTCCGCGAGAAAGTCCTGAACAGCCACGGCATTTTTGGTGCGCGTCCCCTTGGTCCAGACCCGTGCAGTCAGTTCGGACAGACCCTGATCCGGGGGGGGAAGCAGCAGGTCCCCACCATTCCAGCAGATGGTCAGCGCCGTGTAGGGCAGGGAGCGGTCCGGCAACAGGACCAGAGTCCGGCCTGGGGCCAGATGGAGAATTTCCGGCTGGCCCGGAGGTGTCTGGCGGCTGACCGGGAATGAACTTGGGGTCGCATCGGGCCATATTTTTGTCAGGGTGGCATGCAGGCTTTCCACCGTGGTTGTTTCGGGGGTGGGAGTGAAGATGGAACAAACCAGCCTCTCGGGGCGAATATGGGTCTGGATGATTTCTTGTAACTGGCCCGCATCCATTGTTCTGATCATGTGCAAGTACAGTTGTTCGGCCTCGAAATTCTGCTCATGGAATTGGAAATAGCCGAGCTTCGAAGCCATCCCGGAAAGGGTCTCCTTGGCTTGAAACAGGCTGTCCTCAATATTCAGCTTCGCTCGGTTCAGGGCTTCCGGGCTAAAGATCTCCGGAGTCAGGCCTGCCAGGACGCGAATCACCCCGGACCAGAGCGCCTCGATGTTGGTGGCGTCCAGCTGGGCCTGAATGGACAGCATGCCGACCTGGTCCAGGGTCGTGGCTGAAACGGAAATGGTGTCCACCAATCCCAGTTCGTACTTGAATCTGCGATAGAGCAACGAGGTCCGATCCCCGCCAAGCATATGGGCCAGGACGTCCAGCCCCACGCTGTGCACGTCGCGCAGGCCGGGAATGGGCAGGGCCAGGAAAAAGTGCGCCTTCTGCCAGGGGCCCTGTTCAACGGCAATCCGGGGAGCCAACGGGAATTCTTCGGAACTGGCGGGATTGAAGAACACCCCAGGGACGGAATTTGAGCCTTGAGCGTTGATCAGATGGCGCTCTCCGTTATTGGTCAGGTGGCCGAAGAGCAGCTCGGCCTGTTTCAGGACATCCTCACTTCGGACATCACCACAGAGGACCAGGGTCATGTTTGCTGGTTGATAGCGGGAACGGACATAGGCCGAAAGATCGTCCCGAGAGATGGAACATACCGTGTCAGGGTAACCGATAATGGGTCGCGCATAGGCTGTTCCGGCCCAGAGGCGTTTCTGAACGGATTTGAAAATCCGTCGATGCGGGTCGTCATTGCCCTGATCCATTTCCGCGAGGATCACTTGCCGTTCTGATTCCAACTCTTCCGGGGCAAAAGATGCATTGAAGATCATGTCCTGGATGACGTCCAGACCCGTGACCCAGTGTTCTGCGGGAAGATCCACGATATACATGGTGGCGTCGAACCCCGTGGCCGCGTTCAGCTCCCCGCCGAACGACTCAATGTCCGCGGCGGCTTGTCCTTGCGACCGGCGAGGGGTGCCTTTGAAGACCATGTGTTCCAGCAGGTGGCTGATCCCGGCTTGCTCCGGAGTCTCATGAACCGAACCGGCACGGACGAATAGCCGCATCGAAGCCAGTGGGAAGCGGTTGTCCTCGTGAACGAGGACGGTCAGCCCGTTGGCCAGGATGTGCAGTTGGGTGCCTATTGCCGCCGGCGTCGTGGAATCAGGTAAAGGAGTGGATATCAGGGAGTGAGGGGGACAGTGGGCGGGATTGGGGTTGTGGGCCATGTGGGACTCGATGCATAGTGGAGGTGAAAAATGGAACCGATTGAATCGAAAAGAGGCACGAACGATGTTACGTCCGTACCTCTGTTTGCGACGATTTGCTTGACCAGCACCCTTTGAAGGCGCGGTGTGCCAGGAATGGTGTTCAGGTATTGCAGGCTTCGCCACCTTGGCAATAGACGCGAATAAAGTCCGCGACATGCACGCCCAAGTGGATACACTCGACCCCTTGAAGGCATTTTTCGGCGTCTTCCTGCTCGATATGTGTCTTCTGCTCGCTGCCGTCCTTTTTCAGGGTGACGACCCAGGCCTTCTTGGCCTCGTCAAATGTTGTGGACATGGTGACGCCGTATTTTTCCAGTTCAGGATAAAAACCAGAAAATTTGGCCAACAAATCATTGGAATCTACACTCATAAGGCCTCCTTGCTGATCGGGGTTCAAAGTCCGTGCACGATGCAAATAGTTCTCCCAATAGTTCTCCCTGATAGTTCTATGCCGAGCAACATTCAAATTTCGGAAACGTAGCATGGGTGACCGTTTCAAGCAAGGTGAGGCCGTTGCGGCAATTCATCCACCACGAAGCAACCGTAATTCCGCGCTCGTCGCAGACATGCGACTCAGGGTTTGGATTGCCCGAGGGAAGGCTGTTTGCGAGAGTTTTCACTGAGGCTCGCGAAGGCCGGCTGATGGACGATCATGAACAGGTAGATCGGTGAGATTTCGACATATGCCTCCCGGGAAAGACCTTCTTCCAGCACCTGCATCCAGATGTCCAGCTGAGCCGGCCAGTAGGTCAGCTGGAAGCCGTGGGCCCGGTATGCCTGGAAGACCCAGAGGGCGGTGTCCACGAGGATTTGCGGATCGTAGAGCCAGAGCAGGGACGTCATGAACCGGGCATGATTGCGATGGTTGTCTTCCATCATGGCCGTGTTGTTCGGACCGATCAGGGCGGTCAGATCCGGTCTGGCGGCCATAATCCGGTTTAATTCCGCGGCCAAAACCGGTGCGGCGGCTTCAAACTCCCGTGCGGTTTCCGGGCTGGGGGCCGTGATCCGGCCCGCCCGTGTGATAAGCTCCAGGCGAGTCATGGTTTTGCCTCCTCGGCCAGTCTGAGGATGGTTGTGAACTGGGCCTCGGTGACAGGCTGGACCGAGAGTCTGCTGCCTTTACGGAGCAGTTCCATGCCGGCCAGGTCGGCCACCGTGCGGAGCATGGGCAGGGGCAACGCCTGGGGAAACTTGCGGATCAGGCGAATGTCCACCATGTCCCAAAGCGGTTTGTCCGGAGTGGACCTGGAATCGAAGTGGTCATTTTGCGGGTCCCAGGCTGTGTGATCCGGGTAGGCCTCACGAACGATTTCGACCAAACCGACCACCGAAGGGTTGGTCTGACTGTGATAATACAGGGCCTGGTCCCCGACGCGCATCTTACGCATCAAATTTCGAGCCTGGTAGTTGCGCACTCCGTCCCAGAAGGTGGTCTGATCCGGGGCCGCGGCCAAGTCCTCGATGGAAAAGCAGTTGGGTTCGCTTTTCAGGAGCCAATGCCTGGGGATGTTTCCGGGCGAGTTGTCTGGCTTGTTTCCGGTCATCGTTGTCTCGAAGACGAATCAGGTTCGGGATTCCACGGTATAGGTCAATAGCAGTTGGTCTTGCTCGCTGGAAGGCGGGACGTCCAGGGTGAAGCGGATCCGGCGGGCATCCAACTGATCGTAGGCGTGGCTGGAGGTGATGATCCGCCAGTCACCGAACAAGGTGTCCTCCAGTAAGAGTTGCTGCGTCTCGTCCTTGCTGTTCCGGATCCGGATCTCCCAGGTGGAGCGGACCATGTTGCGGCCAAGCTGTTCATGGGCGGTCAAGGTCCGTTCCACGTTCACATCAAAGGCCCGGCCCATGCGCAGTTCCACATCCGCGTCCCTGGGCGTATGGTCGATGCGATCCTCGCCGATGAACAGGGTGCTGCCGTCCCGGCTTTCCTGATACGCCCGGACAATGCCCCGGGGCAGGGGCAGGCCCAGCCCTTCGGCTTCGGCATTTTTGAAGGTCAAGAATACGTCCACGCCCTGCCTGATGGTCCCCTGGCCTGGGCTGGGGTAACCGCCGAAGCGGGCGACCAGTTTTTTGCTCAGGCGCATTTCCGGGGCTTGCAGCAGGCTGACCTGCTTGGTCTGCCGGTTCGCGATGTCCACGGGACGGGGCAGGCTGTAAAGGTGGTATTCGAAGAATTCCTCCTGCTGCATTTGTTCCGCGGCCATGGGCGCGGTCAGGAGCATGTCCCGGCGCATCCGCACCGGTTCAGGGCGGACTATGTTCACTTCGCCGGCCACCAGCTTCAAGGCGGCCTGTTCAAAGGCCATACCCGACTGGTTGTCCAGGGTCACCCAACCGGACAATGCGGCCCGCTCATTGTCGCGGTCCACCTTGAGCACATAGTCGGCTTGCCAGGTCATACCTCCGGCCAAATAGGAGACGTCGAGGTGCTGCCGGGTCGGTCCGTCGTTCTGTACCAGCCAGACCAGGGTCGGTCGAGGGCGCAGCCCAGCGGGCATTTCGGCCAAGTAAACAGCGTCATGGTTGCCAACAAAGATCTGGTCGTCCACCTGGAAGATGGGCCGGTCGTTATTGGCCAGGAGCAGAGCTTCCCGGAGTACCGTGGACGTGCGGTCATGCGGGTCGGGCAGCACGACTTTCAGGGGTTTGCCCACGTAACGGTCCAGCAGGCTCTGCACGCTGATCAGGTCGTACTCATAGTTCATGTCCAGAACCATGAAGGCTTCCGGTGCGCTCAGGGAGCGGACCTGTAGGGTAGGAGCCTCAATGGTTTCAGCCACTCCGCTGAACTCCACCAACCCGGAGCCCGAGGGCAGCTCCACCTCCCGGACTTCGTTGATCAGGGCCTGTCCGTGGTTGTAGACGGTTACGGTCACGGACGACATTTCCTCGGCCCAGGACGTCCGGCCGAGGAAAATGCAGCAGAAGAAGAGGGAAAGTGTGATCAGGACTTTCATGGCTGGCCTCGTTGTTGGAAATTGACTGTGCACGTTTGCGTCTATTCTTTCTTCTGTTTTATGGCCATAGCGGCATCAGCGGATCAGCCAAGTGTCGAAATGGAGATCGGCATCGAAATCAAAATCGAGGTGAAAATTGCGCCCATTGTCGTTTGAGCAAACTTCTTGGGTTTTTTGGCTTTGATTGCCGAAGCAGGTCGAGTTCTTCAGGTTACAGGCCTTTTTCGGCCATGTACGTCACCAAATCCCCGACCCGGCAGGAATAGCCCCACTCGTTGTCGTACCAGGAATAGATTTTGGCCATGTTGCCGGATTGGACCATGGTGAAGTCGGCCTCAACAATGGATGAGCGGGGATCGCCGATAAAGTCCGACGAAACCAACGGAGACTCGGAGTAGCCGAGGATGCCCTTCAAGGAGCCTTCAGCCGCGGCCTTGAGCAGAGCTCGCAAATCATCGGTGGTGGCGTCCTTTTCCAACTCGCAGACAAAGTCCACGAGGGAGACCGTAGGGGTGGGCACGCGGACCGAGTAGCCGGAGAACTTGCCGGCCATTTCCGGGATAACCAGGGCCACGGCCTTGGCCGCTCCGGTAGATGTGGGAATCATGTTGCAGGCCGCAGCCCGGGCTCGACGCAGATCAGAGTGTGGCAGGTCCAGAATGCGCTGGTCGTTGGTGTAGGCGTGGATGGTGGTCATCACCCCTTTCTTGATGCCATAGCGTTCGTGGACCACCTTGACTACGGGAGCCAGGCAGTTGGTAGTGCAGGATGCGTTGGAGATGATGTGGTGCTTGGCCGGATCGTAGGCAGCTTCGTTCACGCCCATGACAATGGTGATGTCCTCTTCCTTGGCTGGTGCGGAAATGATCACCTTCTTGGCTCCGGCCTCGATATGCATGGCGGCCTTGGGTCCGGTACGAAAGATGCCCGTGCACTCCACCACCACGTCCACGTTCTGGGAGGCCCAGGGGATCTGCCGGGGATCACGCTCGGCAAAGTTGGTCACCTGGAAGTCGTCGCCCACGAGCATGGTGTCACCGTCCACGCGAATTTCGGGTTCGAAGCGTCCATAGCTGGTGTCGTGGGCCACGAGGTGGGCGTTGGTCTTGATGTCGAAGAGGTCGTTCACCGCCACGACCTCAATGACGTCGCGGTGGTACTTCCATATTGATTTGAGGACCTGCCGCCCGATGCGGCCAAAACCGTTGATACCAACACGTATTTTATTCATGCGTTCCTCCGAACGGATGTCGAATTGCTGGGTTGGGGGAAAGTCGGAACCTGGATGTTTCAGTCAGGAGTGGCCGCTAATCCTCGAAAACCTGATAGATGTAGTCGTTGGCAAGCTCGCTGGCCCGTTTGAGAGCGTGGAACATCCGGGCGTTTTCCAGGGCAATGCCGCAGAGATTGGCGATGCAGCTCAGGAATTCCAGTTCTTCGTCGGAGAATTGACGTGTTTCCCCAGCGTAGACCCGAAGAACGCCGATAACCTTGTCGCTTTGGGCCGTGAGCGGGACCACCACGATGGAGACCAGCCCCTCCTCTGAGGCCTGTTGGGGATACTGAAAACGGGGGTCGGTCCGGACATCGGCGATGTACACGGGGTTACCGGCCAGGGCTTCCTGGTCCAGCTTGCTTTTGGCCACTTCCACGGGACCTTTCTTGGCGTAGCGCTCGCTCAGTCCGTAATAGGCGTCCGGCTTGAGGATCTCACCGGACCTGTTGAGCAAGCGGATGAAGCATCCCTTGGCGTTCATGGCCGTGGCGACTTGCTCCACAATCTGGCTGAGGACCACCTTGGGCTCCAACGACGAGTTGACGACCTTGGCGATCTTGTAAATAGTCTTGTAAAGCGCTTGCGGTTCCATTGCTGTTCCTGCCTTTGCTTAATTGTCCACGTGCATGCGACCGGGCCGCCTAGGCGCTGTCATCCCGTTCGCGGTATCCTCATCACTCATCATGTCTGGCCTGGCTTGGTCTGGCCTGGCTTGGTCTGGCCTGGCTTGGCCACATCAGGCGTCCCGTTCACGAACAACGGGTTTTTCATGCGTTTTTTCAGGGACGATCCCCTAGCCCTAGTCCAGGCGTATTTGCATTGCAAGGGGCAGGGAATTGCGCGACTTCAAGGTAAAAGTCCAACCAGGGCGTGGCCCTCAACGAGGGCTCATTGCCGGATGATCCCGTATTTTGTAGATGCTTCGCACTACGGATAACAACCTGCTTCACGGAGTGAGCCATGTTCACGCGTTCGATTGCGTCCCCATCCCCGATTCCTTGCCTGCCCCTGGCATGCTGTTTTTTTCTTTTCCTCCTTGGTCCTCTCTTTGCGGCTGAACGGAGTCCGTTTCAAGACCTGGGACGGATTCAAGAGCAGGCCCTGGCCGGAAACGCGGAATACCAGTATCGTCTGGGTTTGATTTACGGGGAAGGCAAGGGGGGCCCTCGAGACCCGGAATCAGCATTTTACTGGTTCAGTAAAGCCGCTGAGCAGGGACATCTTGAGTCTCAGGTGAACCTGGGGGCCATGTATGCCATGGGGGTTGGGGTGGAGCGCAATTTCATGCACGCGGCCCACTGGTATCGGGTGGCTGCGGAACGTGGCCATCCGGAGGCCCAGAACAATCTGGCCATTCTCTTCGAGGAGGGACTGGGCTTTGCCATGGACAGAGAACAAGCCGTGCTGTGGTATTATCGGGCCGCGAAACAAGGGTACCCGGAAGCCCAATACAATCTGGCCCAGTTGTACCTGGAGGGCAATGGCGGGGATCCTGATCCCCAGGCAGCTCTGGACCTGCTCGTGGCCGCGGCGGAAAGCGGTTATGTCCCGGCCCAGTATCTTGCCGGATACCTCCTGGAGCAGGGTCACGGCATTGACCAAAATCTGCGTCGTGCCGCGGCGTTTTACATGATGGCCGCGGAGCAGGGTTCACCCCCGGCCCAGCTGAACCTGGGCCTGATGTACCTCACCGGTCAGGGAGTCTCCCAGGAGAATGTCCTGGCCTACAAATGGTTCGTGCTGGCTTTGTATCAGGGGGTTGAACAGGCCGCCGAGGCCATGCATCTGGCTGAACTGCAAATGACTCCCGGTCAGATTGCTGAAGCCCGTCGTCTGGCGGAGCGGTGGGTGCTTCAGAAACAGGCCGAGTGAGACGGCCATGCGCGTTGTCCTGTATCAACCGGAAATTCCCCCGAACACCGGGAACATCGCCCGGCTTTGCGCGGCGACGCAAGTCCCGCTCCACCTTATCGAACCCTTGGGATTCTCCATTGAGGACAAGTATCTCCGTCGCGCCGGCTTGGACTATTGGGAGCACGTTCAGGTTCAAACATGGCCGGAGTGGACCGCTTTCCTACAGCGCAAGAAGCCCGGGCGACTGGTGTTTACCAGTGCCCGTAACGGCACGGCACATCATCTTTTCGCATTTCAGCCGGACGATTTTCTGGTTTTTGGCCCGGAAACCAGAGGTCTGCCGGATGAACTGCTGCCTGTCGGCGCCTTGTGCGTGCGTGTACCCATCTGGGGACAGGTGCGCAGCCTGAACCTCTCCACCTGCGCTGGCATCGTTCTCTACGAGGCACTTCGGCAAACCGGGATGCTGCCGGAAGCCGCGAACCAGTGAGGCACATTTCAGCAGTCGGAACCCACGTCAAACGGCCCCGGAGGCAATTGCCTCCGGGGCCGTTTGACGTGGCATGAAGCGACGGATTTTGCCGTCAGGGGCTTCAGGCCTTTTCGTTGGCCATGGCCGATCCAGTGGAGGGGAAGGGGCAGGTCGCCTCCATGGTTTGTTTGAGAGCTTCTTCCTGTTTGTTCTTGCGATGCTGCCAAAGCCCCAGGAGGACGACGATGCCGATGCCCAGGGCATCGCTGAGCAGATTGGGCTGGAAGCAAAGGAAGGTGGCTCCGCCGAAAATGACCCATTCCAGAATCGTGGTTCGGCGGATCAGGTAGAACATGGACCAGGCCGAGAAGGCCACGGTACCCACGGCAGCGGCGAAATAGACCGCAGCGATTTCAGTCCACCCGGAGTCGCCCACCACTGCCTGGTCCCAACCGATGAACAAGGTCATGGCCGGTTCGTAGGCAAAGAGAAACGGCATGACGTAGAGAAGCTTGGAAAACTTGAAGGCTGTCCAGCCCGTCTTCCAGGGGTCGGCCCCGGCAATGGCCGCACCGGCATAGGCAGCAACACAGACCGGCGGGGTGATGTTGGAATTCTGGCTGAACCAATAGACGATCATGTGTCCGGCGATCAGGCCGACGCCCATCTCATGCAGGGCCGGCACGGCCAGCACGGCAACGATCAGGTAGGAAGCCGTAACCGGGACGCCCATGCCCAGGATCAACGAGGCCAGAGCGATGAGCACCATTGCCGGTAACAGGTGGCCGCCGGAGAGCGAAATAATGATGTCCGAGAATTTCAGACCGATGCCGCTCAGGGCGATGGTGCCCACGATGATCCCGATCACGCCCACGGTGGCTCCGATGACCAGTGTGCTCTGCGCGCCGGCAACCAGGGCTTCCCAGATCTGTTTCGGCCCCATCCGGAATTCCGGGTCGAACCAGCTAATGACGATGCAGGACAGCGTGGCCCAGAATGCGGCGTTGCCCGGAGAGTAGCCGTAGAGCATCATGGCTATGATGACCACCAGGGGCAGGCATTTGTACCAGTGCTTCTTGAAAATGGCCGAAGCCGAGGGCATGTCGTCCAGTTCCAGCCCCTTGATATTCAGCTTCTTGGCTTCAAAGTGGATCATGGTGAACACGGCCAAAAAGTACAAAATGGCCGGAAAGATGGAGATGAGCATGATCTGCACGTATGGCGTATTTGTCAGTTCGGCCATGATGAATCCACCGGCACCCATGATCGGGGGCATGAACATCCCACCGATTGAGGCCGCAGGTTCGATGGCTCCGGCCACGTGGGGCCGGAATCCGGCTCGTTTCATCAAGGGGATGGTGAAGGCCCCGGTGGTCACGGTGTTGGCGATGGCCGACCCGGAGACCGAGCCGAAAAAGGCCGAGGCAATGACGCAGACTTTGGCCGGACCGCCAACGGCTCGACCGGCCAGGGCCAGTGGCCAGTCGATGAAAAAACGGCCTACACCGGATTTTTGCAAAAACGCACCGAAGAAAATGAATAAGATCACGTAGGTGACCAGAACGCTGGCCATGACACCGAACACGCCATCCTGGGTCAGATAGATATAGGGGGCGAGCCGGTCGATGCCGAAACCTCGGTGAGCGATGGCAGAGGGAAAGTAGGGGCCGAAATAACCATAGGCCAGGAACAACAACCCGCCCAAGGTGATGGACCAGCCCAGAACCCGGCGACAGACCTCCAGGGAGATGATGATCCCTACGATGGAAACCCAGATATCCATCTGGGTTTCCATCCCGGCGCGGTAGTTCAGGTTTTCAAACTCAAAAATCCAGTAGCCCACCACCCCGGCGGAAACCAACGCCAGCAGGACATCCACCACTGTGGGCCGGGTCTGGTTAGACCGTCTCCAGAATGGAAAGGTCAGAAAAATCATGATGTACGTCAGGAAAACATAGATTCCGCGGTGGTACTGGTCACTCACGGGTTGCACGCCGGCGGCGTAAAAATAGAACACGACCATGCACAGTCCCATGATGGAGACCAGCCATTTCCAAAAACCGGTCAGCTTGCGACCGGTTTTGGCGTCCTTGGACTGGATCCGTTTCAATTCTTCCTTACGGGCAGTGGACATTTCCTGGAGCTGTGGCTCGGTCATTCATGCGTCTCCGGGTTGGGATGATGGCTAGGAGGGGGAAAGAGGATGTGACGGTCCCCGCCACGCCTGGAGGCGTGGCGGGGACCGTCAGCGGCAAGTTATACGGAGATTAGGGCTTTAGTTCGTCGGGGATGGTCAGGCCCTGCTCGGTCCAGAATTTGTACGCCCCGGGATGCAGGGGGATGGAGGCTCCAGTCAATCCGTTTTCGATGGACATTTCCCGGGCCGCGGCATGGGCCGTGACCATGTGCCGTAAGCCTTCCGGAGAGTAGATGATCTTCAGGGACTCGTAGACAATGTCGTCGCTGAGATTGGCGTGGGTCATCCAGAAGGTGGAATCCTGAAAGGTGGTCACGGGCTCACTCTGGCCGCGATAGGTATCCGCTGGAATCTCGACCCTGGCGTAGAAGGGGAAGGCGTCGTAAAAACCGCTCTCCTCGGCATCGTAATGCAGGTTCACAAGAGCAATGTTGGTCTGGGTGGCGGCCTCAATAATAGAGGCGTTGGGATATCCGACCAGGACCCAGAATGCATCGATTTGGCCGTCCCTGAACGCCGAGGCTGCGGGGGAGTAGCCCAGAAACTGTGGCCTGATCTCATCCCAGAGTTCCATGTGACGGAAGAAGCGCTCCGCGGCCAGGGCCGCACCGGAACCGGCGTTGCCGACGGCAACGCGCCTTCCGGCCAGGTCCTTTGCTGAAGTGATTCCGGCGTCAGCGCGGACGACTAATTGGGCCGGAGCGCCGTACAGGTACCCCATGGTCCGCACGTTGGTGTACTGTCGGTCGTCGTTGGGCAACTGCCCGGCGCGGCCGAGATAGGCGTCTCCGGCGTAGACGATGCCAAAATCCACCTGGGCGGCATGCAAGCGACGCAGATTTTCTCCGGAACCGCCGGAGCCCTCGGAGGAAATTTCCACATTGGGCAGTGCCCTGGAGAGATAAATGGCGATGCCATTGGCGAAGTAGTTGAACGTGCCTCCGGTGGGGCCGCCGCCAAAGGCCAGAAAGGTGCTCCGCTGGGCTGACGCAGGTGATGCTCCGATGCACAGGGCCAACAGCGCCAGTCCCGTCAGGACGATCTTCAGTTTCGACTTCATCATGCTCTCCTTGGCTGGAAGGTTTTGGGAGGAGGTCCTCGCAGATTGCCATTGGAGACTTTTGCATGGAGTCACAAGTTGACGTCAAGGCTCTCCCATGAAAGGGAGGTAATGGTCGGTAAACGAACACCACATGCGGTTGGAAATGCAGCGGTGCTCGTGAAATTACGAACAAGAGGCGAGGGGTAATCGTGGCAGTCAGGTGCCGGATAGGTGATGCCGGCGCGGACAACCAAGGCGGGCACATCCTTGCTTGGGTGGAGATTCCCGTCGTGGATACAGCCTTTAAGACTGAGCGCGATGGAACGGAGTAAGGGGCAGGGCGGACTGTATCGTCAGTTGAGTATGTAGCGCATGGGGTCCACGGGGATGCCGTTCAGGCGGACCTCATAGTGCAGGTGTGGCCCGGTGGTTCGACCGGTATTTCCCATATAGCCGATCAATTCCCCACGACTGACTTCCTGGTCCACCGTGACGATGATCCGGTGCATATGGGCGTACAGGGTGACAATCCCCCCGCCATGGTCAATGGTCACTACCTTGCCATATGCGCCCTCCTTGCCCGCTGAAAGCACCGTGCCTGTGGCCGTGGAATAGATCGGTGTTCCAATGGGACCGGCGATGTCCAGCCCCCGATGCATCTCCCGGCGATCCGTGAATGGTGAGCGCCGGTAGCCGAATTCGGAGGTGACCCAACCTTCAGCAGGCCAAATGGATGGAGTGGAGGCAAAAAAGCCCCGGTTGTCCCGCAATGCGGCCAACAGTTCCTCCTGGCGGACCTCCTCAAGCTTGGCTTCAGTATGGAGCTGTTCGAGAAAACTGTGCATTTTTCTAACCAGCAGTTCCTGGCGATGTGCTGTAGGATACTGATCGGAAAAGCCTCCACGTTCCGTTCCTCCCAAGGAGGACTCGCGATGGACATGTCCAGGGTCCAGGTTCGCCATAACCCTTATCTTGGCATTGAAATCCACGACACGGTGGACCTGGTCCTCCAGGGCCTCAAGTTTCTCCGTCAGGACCAAAAACTGTTGTTGCTGACGCTCCAGAGAGTTTTGGGCGGTTTGCAGTTTGGCCTCAGCGGCGTTGACGTTCCTGGAAGAGGTGTAAAAGTGGGCGTTCAAGGCCAGTGAGGATAAAAAAATGCCGACGACCAGGAGGCAGACCCAAACGCGGAGTGTAAAGGTGCTGCAGGTACCGACATTATCTTTCAGGAGCAGGATTTGGTATTTTTTATGGATCATTTTGCTCTCAGATGTTTTTTGGGTGCATTATTGCGCGACGAGATGGAAAGATGCGCTTTGGACCGCAAATGTCATGACGTGGAGCTGTGAATTGAAGAAAATATACTGCACCAGGAAATTTATGAGCTTCTGTGGAGGACGTCAAGCTGCCAACGCTTCAATGCGCCATAGACGCTGCCATGCATGGCGCCGTTGTGGGTAAGGAGGGATTGCAGCCATTTCTCGGTTCGAGATCGTTCGCTACAGGTAGCCGACGGGCAGGGATTGTTCCAAACAGGCAGGTTCCACTGTGCGGCGGCGCGGCGGATCATCGGCTTTTCCAGAAGGAGCAGCGGCCGCATCAGCACCAGTTCTCCGCCAAAGTAGTCTTCCTTGGGCGAAAGTCCCTCCACCCGGCCGTTGCGAAACAAGTTCATGAAGAACGTTTGCACCAGGTCATCGGCGTTATGACCCAAAGCCAAGTGTGTCAACCCATAGTGCTTGCAAAGCTCGAAGAGACGTTTGCGACGGTGCCAGCTGCACAAAAAGCATGGTGATTTTTTTTTGTTTTCCGGACCATGGGCCTTGGGGCCGTAATCCGTGGTTTCCGCATGCAGGGCGACGCCATGTACCGCGGCCCACGGTGCCAGTGGGGCATGGCTGGTAACGTCAAAGCCCGGATTGAGGTGAATGGCCAGCAACTCAAAAGGAAACGGAACGATGCGTTGGCGCAGTAACAGCACCTGAAGCATGATCCAGCTGTCGACCCCTCCGGAGACGGCCACACCGATACGGGCCCCGGGCCAGATCATGGCGGTGCGCTGCATCAGCAAGCCGGTGGGGCCGAGGCACTTTTTCTGGGCAAAGGACAACTTGCCAAGACGACTCATGGGGGCTCCTTGGGCAATTGGCTTGGAGAGATTATATCGCTCCAAAGAAATCGGCGGCGGTGTGGGGTTGCAAAGAGGCTTGCATCCCGCAGGGGTGGTACCTATTTTCAGAAAAGTCGGCAACCGAATACGATCAGGCGTTCGAGTGATTGTCGAGATGACACTTTTGTCAACGAGAAAAGGGCTGTTGTCCAGGGCAGAAGGAGACCTGTCGTAGCGAAGCTGCTTGGCAGGGATTCTGGTTTACACCTTGTATCTTGAAAAACGTGTTGTTGATAAACTGTTACTGTTTCTGGCAAGAGGCGACCGTTGGGTAAGTGGTGGGAACATGTAATGTTATGCTCTTGGGAAAGGAGGCTCAATTGTTGCTGGCCTTCTCGCACCAGATCCGAATGTATTGTGTTGAATTTATTTTGATTGTTGCGCTGATGGTGGTACATTAAATTGCTTGGTCACAGCTGTTGACCTGAGGTTTGCATGTTGGTAAAAAATAAAGTTTTTCGAATTCAAAGTTGTTTTGGGAGGGCGTATGGCCAGAATTACTGTTGAAGACTGTTTGCAGCAGGTGGATAATCGATTCATGGTGGTGCAGATGGCCATCAAGCGGGTGCAGCAATATCGGAAAGGGTATAAGCCTTTGGTGGAGAGCGACAATAAGGACATCGTTACCGCATTGCGCGAAATTGCCGCTGGCAAGGTGTTGCCCGCTGAAGACATCCAGGAAGCCGGCATTGTCGGCCAGACGAAGTAATCATGGCTGGTCGCAAGGATTTCTACGATATCCTCGGTGTAGCTCGAGATGCCTCGGATGAGGAGATCAAAAAAGCCTATCGCCGTTTAGCCATGAAGTACCATCCGGACCGCAACCCGGATGATCCCCAGGCTGAAGTTCGCTTCAAGGAGGCAGCTGAGGCCTATGAAGTGTTACGGGATCAGCAAAAGCGTGCCCACTATGACCGCTTTGGGCACGAGGGGTTGAATAATTCCGGGTTTCAGGGCTTTCGAAGCAACGAGGACATCTTTTCCACATTCAGTGATATTTTTGGTGAGTTTTTCGGTTTTGGCGCCCGAGGTCCGCGACCGCAGGCCGGAGCCGATCTTCGCTATAATTTAACTCTGGCCTTCCGCGATGCAGCCAAGGGAACGGAAGTGGAACTCCAAATCCCACGCAACGAGGTCTGCGGGGATTGCGAGGGATCCGGTGCGGCCCCGGGCACGCAACCCGAAACCTGCCAGCACTGCGGTGGTCAGGGTCAGATGTTTCAGAACCAGGGTTTTTTCCGTCTTGCTGTCACCTGTCCGGTTTGTCAGGGGCAGGGAGAAATCATTACCTCGCCTTGTCGGGAGTGCCGTGGTCGGGGGATTGTCCGCAAAACACGAGAACTGAAGGTCCGGATTCCCGCGGGAGTGGACAACGGTAGCCGTCTGCGACTCCGCGGAGAAGGCGAGCCGGGTCTGCATGGCGGGCCGCCCGGCGATCTGTATGTTGTTGTCCATGTTGAGGAAGATGAGATTTTTCGGCGTCAAGGTCAAAATCTCGTGGTCAAAAAAGAGATCAGTTTTGTGGACGCTTCTCTGGGAGCGCGCATTGACGTGCCGACTCTGGAAGAGCCTGTGCCCATGGATATCCCCCGAGGGACCCAGAGCGGGCATGTGTTTCAGATTTCCGGCATGGGCTTGCCGCACCTGGGCAGTACCCACCGCGGCGATCTGTTGGTCGAGGTTCAGGTCAAGATCCCCACAAAGCTGACCGGGAGACAGGAGGAGCTGCTCAAGGAGTTCGCCCGACTGGAAGAGGAGCGGCCCATGAAGAAAGTGAAACGTTTTTTCGAAAAGGCCAAGGGAGCGGTCAAAGGATAGCCTGTGATGAACGAGACATTTTCGCATCTGACCGAGGACGGGGAACTGACCATGGTCGACGTGGGCGCCAAAGAGCAGACGCAGCGCCTCGCCATGGCCAAGGGTGAAGTCATCCTCTCAGCCAAGACCCTGGACCTGCTCATGGCCAAGGCTCTGCCCAAGGGAGACGTGCTGGCCACGGCCAAGATTGCCGGGATCATGGCGGCCAAACGGACCTCGGACTTGATACCTCTCTGTCACAGCTTGAATTTGGCCTATGTAGACCTGCGTTTCAATGTGGATGTGCAACGGCAGCGGATCGTGATTGAATCGGAAATACGCTGCCTGGATCGCACCGGGGCGGAAATGGAGGCCCTGACGGCCGTCCAAATAGCCGCTTTGACCATCTACGACATGTGCAAGGCCGTGCAGAAGGATATCGTTATCGGTCCCTGCCGTCTTATGCATAAATCCGGGGGACGCGGCGGGACGTATGACGCTGTCCCGGATGAGGATCTTGAGTAACCCGGCTCACCACACCTCACGAACCTTGACTCCCCGCTGGGCAAGAATCGTCTTGATTTCCCTGATCGTGTACTCCCCGTAATGCACGATGGACGCAATCAGCGCGGCGGAGGCCAGACCTTGTGTCACGGCGTCCGCCATATGCTCCGGCCGCCCCGCCCCGCCGGAGGCGATGACCGGTATGGACACGGACTCGGCGATCAGCCGGGTCAGTGTCAATTCATACCCTTCCTTGGTTCCATCCGCGTCGATGGAATTGAGGCAGATTTCTCCGGCGCCCAATTCCTGAACCTTTTGGGCCCAGGCCAACGCGTCCATTCCAGTGGGTGTCCGCCCGCCGTGAATGACCACCTCGTAGCCTGAAGGGATCTCCGGTGTGCTCACCACCTTGAGCACGTCCATGCCCACGACCACGCATTGCGAGCCGAAGGCCGTAGCGCCTTGGGAGATGATCTCCGGCGCGCGCACTGCCGCGGAATTGACGGAAATTTTCTCCGCACCGGCCAGCAGGACGGCCCGCATGTCTGCAACGTTGCGGATGCCGCCTCCTACCGAAAAGGGAATAAATGTTTTGGAGGCCACTTCCTCCACCACCCGAAGCATGATCCCCCGGCCCTCACTGGAGGCCGTAATGTCATAGAAAACCAGTTCATCTGCTCCTTCGTCGGAATAGAACTTGGCCATGTCCACGGGGTCGCCGATATCCACGTTGCCTTTGAATTTTATTCCCTTGGTCAGACGTCCATCCCGAACATCCAGACAAGGGATGATCCGTTTACTGAGCATGAGCCACCTCCTTGCAGTAGGCATGAAAATTGGAAAGCAAGGTCAATCCGGGGCGACCGCTTTTTTCCGGGTGGAATTGGGTGGCCCACAAGCCCGGGCGCCCAAATAGCGAAGCAAACTCTTGACCGTATTCAGTGGTTGCCAGCACCAGCTCCGGAGACGGCATCGGAAAGTAGCTGTGGACAAAATAGAATTCAGCCTCCAAGGGGACATTGTCCAGCAGGACACACTCTTGCTTGCGATGCAGCCCGTTCCAGCCCATGTGCGGGATGATCAGGTTTCGCCCGTCTTCATCCGTCCAGGCTGGGTCGAAGCGCCGGCACTCACCGGGGAGGATGCCCAGTGTTCGGGTATCGTTTTCCGCGCTGTAGTCCAGCAGAATCTGGCAGCCGACACAAATGCCCAATAGGGGCTTTCCCGAACGGACTACCTCGCTGAGGACGGCATCGAGTCCCTTGCTGCTGAGTTCGGCCATGGCCTGGCCGGCTGCCCCAACCCCGGGAAAGATCACCCCGTCCGCGTGCAGCAAGGCATTTGGTTCCGCGGTGATCGCACACGGGATATTCAGGAAGTCCAGTGCCCGACGAACACTGGTCTGGTTCCCCGCCTCATAATCCAAAATGGCCAGCATGCATGCTCCTTTCCTTCTCCGGTTCCCGGTACCAATGGCAGAGCCCAATGCCCTGCCACGTGTGCCCCACGGTGACCGGCACTGTTCCAATCACAAATCACTGTATTTGTCACCTGGACCGGTCGCTCGGCAAGCCCTGTTCCTTTGTGGAGCAGGGCATTTTTGTTTTCACCAGTTTTTTTGCCAAGACGGCTGGCTTGCCCTGTTTGGAACGGCTCGAAACTCCTTCACCGGTCTCGTAACATCAAGCCGTTGCGCCATAAAAACAGGAAGTTGTGCTCTTGGCGCCCGGCAACGGCTTGATGAACGATTCCTGGTTCAGTCAAACAGGCGAAGCCGGTCGATCCGTTCCAAGCAGGACAAGCCAGCCTTAAAAATTTCATGTAGTTACGTTAGAACAAAAATGCCCTGATTTGTGGAGCCACCAGGGATCTTGTTGCATCTTCACCAAAGGATAGTCCAGGTATGACGTCATGTGACGAAAACGTGGAGGAATGAAATTGATCAGGAGTTCTGATTGTTCCCGGAATTGTTCCGCAGGTGTTCACGCAGGGCGGATTTCAGCTCCTCGGCCGCGGATGCGGACTGGGAGAAGATTTCTCCAGCTTTGTAAAAGTGCAGCAGGCGAATACCGGATGTTTCGGGTTGAACCAGTATACCCGGAGTGATGTGTTTCATCTTTTCCCTGGTGATGGCTTGTTGCATGATTTCAAATGTGTTGAACAGGGCGTCCAGAACATCCGGGCTTTCTTCTTCCTGCTCAACCTTGCCGCCGGAGACGTCCACAGCCACGGTCAGGTCGCAATCCGCATCGATGAGATCAAACGGGAGAGGGTTCACCGTGCCGCCGTCCACCAGCAGGTGCCCGTCCAGCGGTACTGGGGCGAACAGTCCTGGGACAGCCATGCTGGCCTTGATCGCCGGAATCAGCGGTCCTTTGTCCATGACGACCTGCTCCCGCTTCCAAAAGTCCGCGGCCACGAGTTTCAGGGGGATTGTCAGGTCCTCGAAGGTGGAGCCGTTGAGTTTCGTCTCGAGGAACTCAAGAAAACCGTCGCTGTCCAGCAGGCCGCCGTGGTCCAGGTCGAATCTGATCAGGTCCACCAAGCTCAGACCGGCACTGCCCTGGATCAGGTTGCGCATGAAATGTTTGTCTTCAGGTGCGAAATCGGAGGCCAACTGCCGCAAATCGGCACCAGAAAGACCGGACGCATAGAGCGCTCCGATGATGGCGCCGATACTGGAGCCGGCGATGACTTTGGGGACAATGCCCAGCTCGTCAAAAACTTCAAGCATGGGGATGTGGGACAAACCATTGGCCCCCCCGGAGCCCAGGGCCAGGCCTACGGTGGGAACGTCGGATTTTTTCGCCTTCGCCAGAGATGTGAGCGATGCAAGGGGCACTGAGGCGGTGAGCGCTCCGGACGCGATCAGGAATGTTCGGCGGGAAAACGTGGTTAGTTTCCGCATTTCGGCAAGACCTCCTTGATTTTTTCGACATGATCCACAAGCTTGACCATGACGTTCTGGACCATGGATTCGTCCAGCCCGAGACGCAGGACAACGGCTTCAGAGATACGGTACTGCATGCCATCAACCCCTTGGCCGATTCCGGTCATGCAAGCCACGACGGAACCCACGTGGACAAGATCCAAGGTGAGATCCTGCTCTGGACTGTTCTCCGGATCACGAAAATGACGAACAACCCGAACGAGGTCTTCCGGAAGGTTCCAGAAGGCCAGGAGTTCGGCTCCGATTTCCGGGTGGTCGACACCCAGCACGTTCCGTTCGGCGGCTTCGAAGGACAAGTTTTCTTGTTCCACCTGGGTATTGACCTGTTCGTACTCGCCATGCAGAAATTGGTTGATTACGATTTTACCAATATTGGCCAGTAAGCCGGCGGTAAAGGTATGGGGAGGGGCGGTGATGCAGAGTTCGGCGGCAGTCAGTTCGGCGGCCACGGCAATGGACAGGGATTGTTCCAGCAGGGTGCAAGGAGCCTGGTCGTAACCTGCCAATTCGCCACTGATTCGGGGAGTCACGGCAACGGTAAGCAGCAAATGGGAGATACGTTTCGCGCCCAGCCGAACGACAGCGTCGCGGAGGTTGTTCACCCGATTCACGGAACCGAAGTATGGGGTGTTGACCAGGCGGAGGATATTGGCGGTGATTCCTGGGTCATGCTGGAGGGCCTGGGCCAGGCTGCCCATGTCCACCTGGGGGTCCTGCAACAGGCGCAGCCCTTCCTGAACGGTGCCGGACAGCATGGGCACGCGTCGGACCTGGGAAAGAATGAGTTTGCGCTTGATCACAACTCCCGCTCCTTCCGTTTCGAACGGATCAGGACCAGCCCGGTATCCACGTGGAGATACATGGTTCTGGGAACGTTGCCGCCCAGCTCACCCGCGGCCAGCTGCAGGCCGTTGTGCTCCAGCAGGGCCAGGAGTATTTCCTGATTGCGCAGTCCAGTGTTGAACTGGTTGAGTACGTTGACCATTCGGCTGCACCCGGCAGCCTTTAGAACAAGATTGCGACGCTGGGCACCAAGGGTGAACATTTCTCGGATCATTGCCGGAACACCGGTGCTGACGCACATGGCCGGGTTTTCAGCGGCTTTTTTGTTGCCGGAGGGTTTGGGCAGGAGGCAATGAACCAAGCCGGCTACCTTGTTCAGCGGATCATACGCCGCCAGTCCCAGGCAGGACCCCAGGGAATGGGTGACCAGGATCACTCCGGATTGTTTGGTCACCCGCATATCGGAAATGCCGACGCTAATTCTCAAGTTTTTTCCGCTCTGGTTTGGTCGATACGGGGTTTCAGTACTGGTCGCACAAGCGACATTCCAGATCGCCCCTGGCGGCAAGTCGTGATTTGAGATGCATGATTCGGGCGTGGGATTCATGGATACGACTCGCTGGGATGCGACCCTGGCGAACCAGCTCCAGGATGATCTGGCCGGCTTTTTGGGCGATGGCTGCGTCATAAACCAGGTTGTTGCCGAAGATGATCACGTCCGTTCCAGCCAGTATGGTCTGTTCCAGGGCGGTTTCCAGGTCGTAGTGGTCGGTGATGGACTGCATCTGCATATCATCGGAAATGATCACGCCCTGGTAGCCCAGCTTGTCGCGAAGCAAACCCTGTAGCGTCGGCGCGGAGAGGGTTGCCGGCCATTTTGGGTCGAGTCGGGCGTTGAACACATGGGCGGTCATGATCATGTCTACACCCACAGTCCCCAGGATTTGTCGGTACGGCTCCAGTTCCATCTCAGACCAGGTCTTGGTCACATCGGTGAAGCCCAAGTGGGAATCCTGGGTGGAACTGCCGTGCCCTGGAAAATGTTTCAGTGCGGTGAGCACCCCGGCGACCTGGTGAGAGCTGATCACCGCCTCGGCATGAGCGGCCACTTTGAGCGGATCCGAGGAAAAGCTGCGCTCCAGCTTACCGATGACCGGATTATCCGGGTTGACGTTGACATCCACCACTGGAGCGAGGTTTACGTTGATATCCAGTGTGGAAAGCGTATTCGCTGTCCGGTAGGCGAAATCCGCTGTCAGGCGCGGATCATCCTGCCGGCCCAGCCAGCCTTGCGAGACCGAAGGGGGGAAACCGTAGCGTTCCTTGAGCCTGTTGACCCGACCACCTTCTTGGTCGATGGCCACGAAGAGGGGCATATCTGGGCTTGCGGCGTGCAGATCGGCCACCAGAGCGGCAAGTTGCTCCGGTGCGGCGATGTTCCGTTCCGGATTGCGCAGTGCCACATCGTAATCAAAGAGAATAACGCCGCCGACACGTCCGCTACGAATATCCTGGACAACAGGGCTGTCTTGGCCCACTTCCAGGCCACGGAAGCCGATCATCAGCATCTGACCAATCTGAGCCTCCAGATATGCATCCGTGTCCGCACTCCAGGAACCCCTGACTGGTAGCACCAAGGTCATCAAACAGGCGACCAGAAGCAGGCGCCGGGCATTGACCTGGAACGGAAGTCGCGGCAGTTTTTTGGTCATACAGTCCTCTCAGATCATTGGTCGGGTACAGGGAAAATGGTCCGTCGCGGACCGCCACACCAAGATGACGATGGATTTCTCTCTAATGATGAAAAGACACAAGAATATGGTTTACACGACTTGCCGGAAACACGATTGATAAGGCCCCCAATAGTCACGTGCCCGTTTCGGCGAGCAAAAACACATACCCACCAAGCCTTTTCAGAGTTTTCAAAGAATCCGGCATCCATCCTCGGTGACCAGGACCATATACTCCCAGCGGATTCCCCCCCAGTCCGGGGAATACAGGCCGGGCTCTACCGTGACCACCATGCCCGGAGCCAGGATGGTTTTATCGTTGGGGCTCAGGCTCGGCCCCTCATGGGTTTCCAGGCCAATGCCGTGCCCCAGGCCATGGGTGAAGCGTTTTTCCACAAGATGGTCCCGGAAGAAATCCTGGACCAGTTGGTAGGCTTGATGAACCGGAAGTCCCGGACGGATGGCGGCGATGGCCCGGTCCTGGGCCTCGCGGACCAGATCCATGGTCCGTTGGAAGATGTCCGGGGGGTGCTCACCGACCCAGAACGTCCTGGTCTGGTCTGAGCAGTACTGGTTCAGCCGGGCTCCGGCATCCACCAGGACAAGGCAGTTTTCACGAACCGGAGTGTGATTGGGAACAGCATGCGGCTGGGCGGCATTGGCGTCCACGCCCACAATGGTTGGAAAGGCCAATTCCTCGGATCCACGCTCCCGGAACAGTTTTTCCATATCCCAGGCAATCTCTCGCTCCGTGCGCCCGGGACGCAAGAGTTCCGGAACCAGGGCAAAAATTTCGTGGTTGAGTCGACACGAAGCTTCCAAAAGGGCGATTTCCTGGGCGTCCTTGACCAGCCGGAGGGCCTCAACCATGCTTCTGGTCGGCTTCAGAGTCACCTGCTCCGCCAGGTCGCTGTAGAGTTCCACGCTCACGGCCCGGGCCTCAAAACCCAGGGGGCGATGGCCCAGGTCACCGAGGAAATCGCGGATTTGTTGCATCTTCGGACTCCTGTAGATGAACAGGCGCTCCTCCGGCCAGACTTTTTGGGCCGTAATTTCGAATCGCGGATCCGTGAGCAGCCAGTCTTCACCGTTGGCCGCGATCACCAGCATGCCGGCACTTTCGTTGCACTGAGGATCGTGCAGTTCAAAACCACTGAGGTAGAATCGATTGGCCGGGCTGGAGACCAGCAGAGCCGAGAGTCCGGAAGACTCGAGACGTGCGCGCAGTTTTTCACGGCGCTGGGCGTGGATTTCGGGCATGGGTGTATTATGGGTTGCGGTGTTTCGGTTGTGAGGCCATGGATTGCGGATACCCCGAAAAGTTGGTTGAAAAATCCCCAATTGTTGCGACACTGCAAAAAGTTCAAAATCTTACGTATGGATAAATACACTTCGACCTTGAACTTTTCCTGCTCCTTGCACTTGGGATTTATGAACAAACTGTGGATATGGACTTTTCACCACTCAGCGAAGGGTTTCTGTTTTCCTAGTCCATTCAAAGTTGCCCTGCAATCCTCAATCCGTTATGGACCGAGCGGCCCCCGAGTACGCCTGGGTATCTGAGGTGTTTGCGGTCAAAAATTTGGATTTTGGCATTTGGGCGCCGGCTTTACGATAAAGGAGAACGCAGTACAATGAAAAAGGCATTGATTACCGGCATAACCGGTCAGGACGGGGCCTATTTGGCCGAATTCTTGCTCGAAAAAGGCTACGAGGTCCACGGTATCAAACGTCGGTCCTCACTGTTCAACACCCAGCGGGTGGACCATCTCTATCAGGACCCCCACGAAGAAAACGTCCGGTTCTTCATGCACTACGGGGACCTCACCGACGCCACCAACCTGACCCGGATCATCCAGGAAACCCAGCCCGACGAGGTCTACAACCTGGCGGCCCAGAGTCATGTCAAGGTTTCTTTCGAGAGCCCGGAATACACGGCCAATGCCGATGCTTTGGGCACCCTGCGCATGTTGGAGGCCATCCGCCTCCTGGGCCTGACGGACAAGACCCGCTTTTACCAGGCCTCAACATCGGAACTCTACGGCAAGGTCCAGGAAGTGCCCCAGCGGGAGACCACGCCATTTTATCCCCGCTCTCCGTATGCCGCTGCCAAGCTCTATGCCTTCTGGATCACGGTGAACTACCGGGAGGCCTACAATATTTTCGGCTGCAACGGGATCCTCTTCAACCACGAATCCCCGGTACGCGGCGAAACTTTCGTGACCCGCAAGATCACCCGGGCTGCGGCCCGGATTGCCCTGGGCCTGGAAAAGGACCTTTATCTCGGCAATCTCGGGGCACTGCGCGACTGGGGCCATGCCAAGGACTTTGTCCGCGCCCAGTGGCTGATCCTCCAGCAGAACCAGCCCGAAGATTTTGTGATCGCCACGGGCGAACAGCATTCGGTGCGTGAATTCTGTCAGTTGGCTTTCCAGGAAGTGGGCATTGAGCTGCGTTGGGAAGGAGAAGGCATGGAAGAAAAAGGCATTGTCGCCAAATACGCTCCCTCTCCCATAATCCAGCCCTGCCTGGAACGCATTGGCAAGGAAGTTTCCTTTGCCGAGGGCGATGTCCTGGTATCCGTGGATCCCCGCTATTTTCGGCCCACAGAAGTGGAAAGCCTCCTCGGCGACCCGACCAAGGCCCGCGAGAAACTGGGCTGGACCCCGGAGATCAGTTTTGCGCAAATGGTCACGGAAATGGTCACCTACGACATCCGGGAAGCCTCCCGCGAATCCATCTGCCTGCACAGCGGCTTCCCTTTGCCCGGCAGTTGCGAGGCGTTTATGTAGCGGCTTTCGAGCGCTATGCAGACTGAAGAGCCCGACGTCCGCTTTTTTTCGCGGATGTCGGGCCCTTTTTTGGTGCGCCAGTGTGAAAAGCAAGCATGCCAGCTGATGACGCGGAGCCGTACTTTCGTAAGAAGGCCTGGGTTGAGTCAGTTCATCCCGGCCCTTCTTGGACTGCCTAACGCTCTTCCTTCATGTCCTTGACCAGGTTGTTCAGCATCTGGACCTGGTCAAGCAGTTCCTGAATGGCTTGGTCGGAGCGGTTCATGGCTTCAGCCGTATCCGAGGATAACCGGCTGATTTCCTCCAGGCTGACCTTGATCTGGTCGCTGGCCGCGGACTGTTCTTCCGTGGCCGTGGCAATGGAGTGGACATCATTGGCCGCGGCACTGACCAGCGTGACGATCTGCTCCAGGGCTTGCCCGGATTTCTTGGCCAGATCGGTGGCGTCGTGCACGACGGCTACGGCGTTTTCCATGGCTTCGATGTTGGCCTTGGTGCCGTTTTGAATCGAGGCGATGGCCTGACCGACCTCCTTGGTGGCGTGCATGGTCTTTTCGGCCAACTTGCGCACTTCGTCCGCTACAACGGCGAATCCGCGACCCGCGTCTCCGGCTCTGGCTGCCTCGATGGCTGCGTTCAGAGCCAGGAGATTGGTCTGGTCCGCAATATCCTCGATGACGTTCATGATATTGCTGATGCCTTCCGCCTCTTTGCCCAGTCCGCCCAGGTTGTCCCGGAGCGATTCGGCTTGGCGCTGGACCTTCATGATGGAGGCAACGGCTTTCTGGACGATTTCCGAGCCCAGGAGAGCCTGTTTGTGGGACTCGTCGGCGCGACCAGCCACGTTGGAGGCATTTCTGGAGACTTCCAGAACCGTGGCGTTCATTTCCTCCATGGCCGTGGAACTTTCCGTGACCCGTTGGTTTTGGGCCTGGGCGCTTTCAGCGGAGTGGCTGACCTGGGAGGAAAGCTCACGCAGTGAGCCATTCAGACGGTCCACGATGGTGTCCACGCTGGAAGCCGCTTGATGCATGCCTTCGCTTTTGGCCTGCTCGGCTCGCTGCCTGGCTTCAAAAGCCTCTTGCGCCGCTTCCTTGGCTCGCAGGGATTCAGCCTCTGCTTCCCGGGACTTGTCTTCGGCTTCCAGGATTTTCTCCTTGAGTTTGCTCACCATCCCTTGGACGGAATTTTTCAGTGAGGCCAGCTCGCCACGGAAGGTGCCGCTGATCTCCTTGTCAAGATTTCCCTGTTCCACGGCCAGCGAATACGTCTGCAGGCGGCCCAGGGGCGTGCTGATCAGCCGGGAAAAAAGCAGATACACGGCGAGAATAATGGCCACCAGGCCCGCGGCCCCCATGGCCAGAAAGATTTGGTTGGCGCTGTTGATGGTGGCGTAGATCGAGGACATGGGGATAAAGGTGATTTCCGCAGTCTCGACACGGTTTTCCAGTCGGGCAGGTACGTCAAACGTATAGCGCTGCTGCATGGAAAGGGGAGCGTTTTCCGGCGCGGAGTGGCAGGGAATGCAACTGGCGGCGTTGACCGCCCCCTGGGCAATGATGAAGTGGTCAATCCCGTCAACCTGACGGACTCCGCGCCATTCCAGATCCGTTTCCCCGGCAAGGTGCATTTGATCCAGGAGTCGAATGAGTTCCGCTTCCACCGGAGTGGCCATATTTTTGGGATTCATGGGCTTTGTGGACGGTGTCCGAAACTGGATCTCATACCTGCGATCCGTGGGAATGTTGTCAAAAACCCGGTTGGCGGCGTAGGATGTGGACTGGAGTTCCACAACGAATTCGTCGGGGCCAAGCATGCGCGTTGCCGCCGGGCGGACAACCGAACCGATGTGGCTGCGCACGGCCTTCATGCTGAACAGAAGCATGTCCGCTTTTTGTTCATACTGGGTGGTGATATCCCGTTCCATGATTCTGTTGATGCTCAGAATCAGGGCGGCCACCGCCAGGAAACAAAATCCGGCGGACAACAAGATAAAAATTCTACTCAACTTCATACTGATCCCCTTGAGTTATGACGTTTGCAAGATACCAACGGAGGCCGTGTTTGGAATCCATAGAAAAATACAGCATTGCATGCTTGTTTTGTACCAATGAACTTCCCGAATATGCAACTAAAAAAGATATCGTACTCGGAGAGCTGATTCTGAATTCGGAAATGCCGGGTCGATGAAACCACTCGATGGATTCCATGTGCTTCCGGCAGAGAGTGGTGTGCCGTTTTGTGAAAGAACCTGGTGATCAAGCGGTAATCCAGAATTTTGTCAAAAAATTGGCACCCATCCCAGATCCATACGTCATTTTTCAGGTTCTGTCAGGTTCTGGGAAGGGACTCAAATCCTCGCCGGTAAAGGCCATGGCCCGGAGAGAATGCAGGATTTTCAAATCAGTTTGGGCAGTGTCGAGCAAGGCCGTGGAAACCTGGAGGTATTCCAGGCTGTTGGTATTCTTGATCCGCGCCATGCGCAGCTTGTTTGGCGCAATTGCTCCCAGAGTGTGGAGGGTCGCGGCCAGGGCCAGACGATCCGTGGGCAGGTGCAACGGCAAAGCCGCTTTTTCCGGGCTCAGGCCGGTCAGGGCATTGATTGCGGTCTTGGCATAATCCTGTTTGCGGATCACCCGGTCCGTGGTCACGTCCGCGAATCCGATGCCCAGGGCGTTGCCCGCGGTCCCGGGGCTCAGGTCCCGGACGAAAATGCGTTTGATCCGGGGCGTGGCCGTGAAGTCGCCCAGGATGTCCCGGTTGCGGCCGGTGACGTTGGTGTCCATGCCCGTACCGCTGATGTCCTTGCCGATTTCGTCCACCACGAGGACATCCAGTTCATCAAATGGCAGTTTGGGTGCCAGGCGCTTGGCCAGGGTCAAGAGCAGCGGTTCGTGCTCCAGAATATCTCCCGGCAACAGCAGGCGCAGGGTATGCAGTCGGCCCAGACCGTTCTCCACCAATCCCACCCCACAGAGCAGGTTGCCGCGCTCCAGGATCACCCGGCTGGCGGCGTTGATCAGCGCGAACATCCCATGCGATGGGGCCAGTTTATGCACGAGCCGGGCACTTTGGTCGTTGCCCAAGCCCACGGCCAACATTTTCATCAGCCCGCTTTCCACTCGGGCTTTGAACTTGGTATGGGCCTTGATGCGATTGACGACAATGAGGTGATCCGCCTTGGCGGCGAGGCTGTCCAGGAGTACGGGCATGCCCAGATCCGAGGTGCCAAGGCGGGTTGTTGCCATGCCGATGCGCAACGGTGCGCCCATGGCCTGTTCCGTCACACCCAGGCCGGCCAGGACCTGAGACTGGCCTTCTGGCGTGGCCCCGCCATGGCTGCCCATGGCCGAGAGGATGAAGGGCCGCGCCCCAAGACCATGCAACAGGTCACACAGGCTCCGGATCACCTGGGCCAAGCGGTCGATGCCCCGGCTGCCCACGGCAATCGCCACGCTCTGGCCGGGTTGCACGCGACTGTTGAGTCCGACACGCGCGGCTTCCTCGGCCACTGTCAAAGGAATGTCTTGCAAAAACGACCTCTCCAGCCGTTGCCGGACCAGGGCCATGTCCGGAAAGGCAATGCCGGAAAGCAGGGCGTGTACGGTGGGATTATCCAGATGGATCATCTCGGGGGATCATCATGGGGAATAATTTCGGACTCGTCGGGAATCACTTTTCGTCGTCGGCGACCATGGCCTTGATCCTGCAGACGCCGCAACGCTCTGCGGAAGTGGGATAGCCGCATTCGGTGCAGGGGGTGGGAAGCTGGCCCTGCTGGTCGCTCCAGGCGGCAAAGACCGGACGACCCTCGCGGAGAAAATTCTCGTAAAACTGGACTTTGGCCCCAGGCATGCGCTCTTCCAGGCCGGACCAGAGCCCTTTGTAGATTGGAAAGCTGGCCTTGCCACTGTAAGGGCAACCGGCAATGACGTGGTCGATGCCGCGCAGGAAGCTGAAGTTGGCGATTTCGAACTCGGTCAGCCGGTACATCGGCTTGATTTTGCGGGCAAAGCCGCTCTCGGCAGGCAAAAGTGGTCCCTGGTCGCTGAGATAGGCATGATCCCAGCGGATGGTGTTGGCGAAAAGGCGGCTGACCTCATCGTCCAGGTTGTGCCCCGTGGCCAGCACAGGGTAGTCGTTTTCCAAGGCAAACTTGTTGAAGTAGTAGCGCTTGAGCTTGCCGCAGACTGAGCAGATCGGCCGTTTGATCCGGGATTTGACCAGGGGAATGGCCAGACCTTCTCGGCGCAGTTCGATGACTGTCAGCGGCAGACCCAGCTTGGCGAAGAAGCCTTCGCAAGCCGCGCGGGCGTCCGTGGAAGAATTGGGGATGTCCAAATCCACATGCAGACCATGGACGTCATGCCCAAGTTCATGCAGAAGCAGGGTCAAGGCCAGAGAATCCTTGCCTCCGCTGACAGCGACCAGCACCCGGTCACCGGGGGCAATCATCTTGTGACGATGGATGGCCCGTTCAACCTGGGAGCGCACAAAGACAGGGTAACAGTCGGGACAAAAGGCCGTGTTGTGACTGGGCAGTGCCACAGCGGCCACGGCCTTGCATTTTCGGCATTTCATGGCATCATCCTCGTGACGTGACCGTGCGGACGACAACCTCGTCGCCGGCATGCAGGCGGCGATCCGGTGTGAGCAATTCTCCGTCGCGGATGATCAGCGCGGCGTTGTTGCCAAGACCCAATTTTCGCAATAGTTGCAGGACCGTGCCCAGTCTGGGAAAGTGCATCGTTCGGCCTTCGGGTTCCAATCGGATATAAATCATTCGGCTTCACCTCGACAAAGCATTTGCTGTTGTTTATCCAGGTTGGCATGGTAATTCAACCGGAAATAGCCGGTGATTCCTTGCTCGTTCCGCTTTATGGAGGCCACAGGGAAACAGTTGGTTGAGACTCATGGTGAATCTGTGTAAGCTTTCTGAAATTCATGAGCGGATCATATTCTCATTGAAGTGCATGAGTTCTTTTCGGGACTTGTTTCCAACTGCTTGCCCCGGATAATATCCCAGCCTCGATTCATTTTTCGCAGCCAAGGAATGCCGCGTCGTTCCACCTCAAGGAGGAGAGTATGGCCAAAGGAAAAATTCTTGTCGTCGATGACGAACATCACATTCGACTCTTGTACCAGGAAGAACTTCAGATGGAGAATTACGACGTCGTCACTTCGGACGGGTCGGAGAACATTCTGGAAGTCCTGTCCCGGGAAAAGCCCCAGGTGGTTGTCCTGGACATCAAGCTGGAGGGGAATCGTTCCGGGCTGGATCTGCTTCAGGAAATTCGCAGTCAGGACCAGTCCATTCCGGTCATCCTCTGCACGGCATACGACAGTTTTCAACATGATCTGAAATCCATTGCCGCGGATTTTTACGTGGTCAAGTCCGTGGACCTGACGGAGCTGAAAAGTAAAGTGGATCAAGCCCTGAAAAAGGCCGAAAAACAGGCTGCTCCTCCTTCTGGAGAGAGTCAGCCTTCCTACTTTTGAATCGTGACGGATTGCAGGTACCCAAGAAAGCCGGGCCTTGAGGCCCGGCTTTTTTTTGGTACGCCGTGCAACTAACGCCCTTGGGTCCGGCGGAATTGGCGAACAGCCCGGTTGTGCTCCTCCAGCGTCCGGCTGAAGGTGTGCGAACCGTCGCCGCTGGAGACGAAATAGAACAGGTTGTGCTCTTCGGGGTGCAAAACGGCCCGGAGCGAAGCCAGTCCGGGTGAGGCAATGGGCCCCGGAGGCAGGCCTGCGTGCATGTAGGTGTTGTAAGGGTTTGAGGGATCGTCCAGGTGTCTGCGGAGCAGCGGTCCGGAAAAGTCGGGTCCAAGGCCATAGATGGTTGTCGGATCGCACTGAAGGCGCATGCCGATGCGCAGTCGATTGGAAAAAACCCCAGCGACCCGTTGCCGTTCTTCGGCCAGTCCGGTTTCTTTTTCCACCAATGAGGCCAGAATAACCGTCTCGCGAACCGTTTCCACGGGAGGACGGTCCTCGGGCCAGAGCTGTTCATCGGCAACCCGCCAGAACATGTTCAGCATCATTTCGACGATGGGCCGGGCGTCGTTGTTGCGTGGCCGGGGCAGGTAATAGGTCTCCGGAAACAGGAAACCCTCGGCGTTTTCCTGGGGGATGTTGAACCGCCGAAGCAGGGCCGGGTCGTGCACTGCCTTGGCGAAACTTTCGAAACTGGCCAAACCGGAAGCTGCCACGACGCGTCCGGTTTGCCACCATGTCAGGCCTTCAGGGATTTGCAGGCGGTGGAGATAGACCCGGCCCGAGGTCAAAACATCCAGAACCCTGTCCGGCGTCCAACCGGTGTGCAAGGCAAATTCACCGGCCTGCACCGACGCCCCTCGTCCCAAGGCCTGGGCATACAACCGAAACCGCATGCCGCTGGAAACCAGGTCTTCACTCTCCAGAAGCTGGCTGATCCGAATCAGGGACATACCCGGAACGATCTCCACCAAACGTGTTTCTCCCGGCTGTTGTGGAGGAACGTGCAGAAACCGATGGATGTCCCAGGCAAGTCCGGCGCTGCCGGCCAGGAGGATAACAAGGCAGAGCATCAATGCCTTGCGCATCCTGCCGCTGCGCTTCGGGGGAGGCGAGTTGACAGGAATACTTCCTCCTGAAGCCGACTCTGCTCGCATTTCAGATTGCCGATGTTCAGCTGACATGTCCCAGCGTCTCCATGGCCTGGTCCACGCTCACATCGTCATGGACGATGCCATGCATGGCCTTGAGCAGAGCCTGGGGATTCTCGGCCTGGAAGATGTTTCGGCCCATGGACAGCCCCGCCCCTCCGGCGTTGATGGAATCGGAGACCATCTGGAGTACCGCGCGGACACTGTCCATTTTCGGCCCTCCGGCGATAACTACCGGTACGCAGCAGGCATCAACCACGCGCTGGAAACTGTCCATGTCTCCAGTGTAGGGCACCTTGACCACGTCCGCCCCCAGTTCCACGCCCACCCTGGCGCAATGGGCCACGACATCCGGGTCGTACTCATTGGGAACCTTCGGTCCGCGGGCGTACATCATGGCCAGCATAGGCACTCCCCAGGAGGCCGCCGTGGCACTGACTTGACCCATGTCCTCCAGCATCATTCGCTCGTTCTCGTCGCCCAGGTTGACATGCACGGAAACACCGTCAGCCCCCAGGCGCAGCGCCTCCTCCACCGAGGCCACCAGGGTTTTGGCATTGGGAAAAGGCGACAGGGCGGTGCTGGCTGAAAGATGGATGATCAGTCCGATGTCCGGTCCGCTGCCACGGTGTCCGCAACGGACCAGTCCCTTGTGCATGACCACGGCATTGGCTCCGCCGTTGGCAATCCGGCTCAAGGTTTGGCGCATATCGGTCAAGCCGGAAAGCGGCCCCACACTCACGCCGTGATCCAGCGGGACAATGAGTGCTCGCAGGGTGTCACGGTTCAGAATCCGTTCCAGTCTGATTTGTTTTCCAAGATGCATGGCTCTAACTCCTGTGGGGCGGTTGAAGGGGCGAATTCCGGAAGACCGTGAATCCGTCTGTTGGATGATCTAGCCAAGAATAAATCCAAAAATCAAGAAGGAAAGGGAGGCAGGTTTTGCAGGTCGCTTGCCAATGCATGCTCCTGAAGGAGCATTGCCCGCCATTGGCAATGCGCGCCGGGATAGTGGCACGTTTTTCTGTTTCCCACCGCAAAACCCGCAGGACCTTCGATTCCCTGCCTTGACTTGTCCATGGAGAATGGTACATCTCCTTTATTTTCTTCGCCTTTCTCCGTTCGCCGCGGGACTGCTTTTTTGGGGGAAGCGGCATAGAAAATCAACCAGAAGGTTTTTCCTTATGAAACAGGCGTGGTGGGATCCTGTCCGTGACCGTATACCTTGCCCTCCCCTGCGTTTGGGGATCATCGGTGGCGGGCAGCTGGGAAAAATGCTGGCCATTGAGGCCAAGAAACTTGGCTGTGTCGTGCGAGTCCTTGATCCGACGCCGGCAGCACCGGCCGGGCAGGTCAGTGACCATCAGATCATCGGCGGTTTTTTTGATCGTGACAAGCTTCGTGTGTTGGCGGAAGCCTCGGATGTACTCACCTATGATCTGGAGCACATTGACACGTCGTCCCTGCACGCCCTTGAAGCCGCGGGGACAGTCATCCATCCTTCGCCGGGTCTCCTGGAAGTTCTTCAGGATAAATTGCACCAGAAGGAACGATTGGCTGCGGCTGGATTGCCGCAGCCTGACTTCATTCCGCTGGATACGTGGGATGAACACGTTGTGCGCGATTTTGGTTTTCCCCTGGTGCAGAAAAGCCGACGGGGAGGGTACGATGGTCGCGGTGTCGTGATCCTGCGTGATGCGGCTGACCTGGGACGCGCCTTGGAAGGACCCTCACTGCTGGAACGGTGTGTGGCGGTGGAAAAAGAGCTGGCGGTGATGACGGCCTGCGGGGCTAATGGTGAAATCCGGACCTACCCCGTGGCGGAGATGATATTCGACCCGCGCAGCAACGCCTTGGATCTGCTGCTGGCCCCGGCCCGGCTCAGTGACGAATTGGCTCGGCAAGCCCGTGATTTGGCCGAGCAGACCGCCAAGGCTCTGGGAGGAGTGGGGATTTTCGGCGTGGAGATGTTTCTCTCCATGGATGGAGAGCTGCTGGTCAATGAAGTTGCCCCCCGCCCGCATAATTCCGGCCACTATACCATTGAGGCCTGTCGCACCAGTCAGTATGCGCAGCACCTGCGAGCCATCGCCGGGCTGCCTCTGGGCCTGACCGAGCAGCACACCCCGGCAGCAATGATCAATCTGGTGGGAGAGCCCAAAGCCGTGGGCCGTCCTCATATCCAGGGGTTGGCGAAGGCCCTCACCCTTCCGGGGGTCAGCGTGCATATTTACGGCAAGCATGAAGTCCGCCCTTTCCGCAAGATGGGCCATGCCGTGGTGCTGGACGCCGACCCGGAGCAGGCATTGATGACCGCGCGGCATCTGAGAGAAATCCTCAAAATCCATGGAGAGAACCAGTGACGAATGCAGCAGAGGTGGGCATCATCATGGGCAGTGACTCGGACCTGCCGGTCATGCGCCAAGCCGCTGAAATTCTGGCACGATTCGGGGTGGACTACGAACTGACCATTGTCTCCGCCCACCGAACTCCGGAGCGTCTTGTGGATTATGCCACCAACGCGGCACCTCGCGGTCTGGAGGTGATCATCGCCGGTGCGGGCGGCGCCGCGCACCTGCCGGGTATGGTGGCCGCCTGCACGGTGCTTCCGGTCATCGGCGTACCGGTCAATGCCACCGCCCTTCAGGGATTCGACGCTCTGCTTTCCATCGTCCAGATGCCGCGGGGCGTTCCCGTGGCTACCGTGGCCATCGACAACGCCCAGAACGCCGGACTGCTGGCGGCGCAAATCCTCGGCGTCAAACACCCTGCCGTGCGTGATGCCGTAATGGCGTACAAGAAGAACCAGACGCAGACCGTGCTGGACAAGGCCGCCCAGCTGGAAAAAAGGAACCACTCTGGCTGAAGTGGGCCGCGACAGGGCGCAGGAGGAGTTTGTCCTCCCCGGCCAACAAGAGCATCACGCGTTTCTGTAAATCAGAAATGGGTGTATTCTGCATTTTTGATGCGCCGCACCCTTTTAGGTCGCCCCTTCAGGGCTGGAAAATTATATCTCATCGATATCCCAGGGCGCTGCCCTGGGCTGTAGTTGTTTCGCCCCTTCAGGGCGTGATTTCAGCCCCAAAGGGCGACCTATCCTCAGCTACCCCATAATTACGTCATAAACGCGTAATGCTCCCGGACCAACTTTTTTTGGCGATTATGATTGATCAACCATTTTCAGGGAGAGGGAGATCCGGCGACGCTCCAGGTCCACCTCCAGAACGCGGGCCTGGACATGCTGGCCTGCCCGGACCACCTCGGCGGGATCGCGCACAAAGCGATCCGCCATCTGGCTGACATGCACCAACCCGTCCTGGTGGACGCCCACGTCCACAAAGGCCCCGAAACGGGTTACGTTGGTCACGATGCCCGGCAAGACCATGCCCGGGGAGAGATCTTCCGGGCGATGCACGCCTTCGGCAAAGGCAAAGTGTTCAAACGTCGGCCGAGGATCCCTTCCCGGTCGCTCCAGCTCGGTCAGGATATCCTCCAGCGTGGGCTGCCCCACTTCTGAGGAAAGGTAACGCCGCAGGTCGATTTTCGTTCTGATCCGGTCATCTTGCATCATTTCACGCACCCCGACGCCCAGATCCTGGGCCATGCGCTCCACCAGGCCGTACCGCTCGGGATGGATGCCCGAGGCGTCCAGGGGATTGTCAGCATCCCGGATCCGCAGGAAACCGGCAGCCTGTTCAAAGGCCTTGGGCCCAAGCCGCTTGATCCGGAGCAGATCCCGACGGGAGCCAAACGGCCCGTTTTCCGTGCGCCAGGCCACGATGTTTTTGGCCAGGGCCGGCCCCAGCCCGGAAACAAAGGACAACAGGGCGGCGCTGGCCGTGTTCAGTTCCACGCCCACCGCATTCACGCAGCTGATGACGGTGTCGTCCAAAGCCCGTTTCAACGCCGCCTGGTCCACATCATGCTGGTACTGGCCCACACCGATGGCTTTGGGGTCGATCTTGACCAGCTCGGCCAGGGGGTCCATCAACCGCCGCCCGATGGACACGGCCCCGCGCACGGTCAGGTCCAGGTCCGGAAATTCCTCCCGGGCAATGTCCGAGCCGGAATAGATTGACGCTCCGGATTCGTTGACCATGACCACGAAGACGTCCCGCAACTCCAGGGCGCGGACAAAGGCCTCGGTTTCCCGCCCGGCGGTGCCGTTGCCCACGGCCATGGCCTGAATGGCGAACCGGTCCACCAGTTCCCGGATGCGTCGCGCAGATTCCTGTGCCTGCCGCTCCGACCCCACGACAAAGATGGTTTCGTGATGCAGTAGCCCGCCCTGCTCGTCTAGGCAGGCCAGCTTGGCCCCGGTGCGAAAACCCGGGTCCAGAGCCATGATCCGCTTACGGCCCAGGGGCGGGGCCAAGAGCAGCTCGCGCAGGTTCGCGGAAAAAACGCCGATGGCCTCCGTATCCGCCCTGTTTTTCAAGCTCGTCCGCAGTTCCGTCTCCATTGACGGCGCGAGCAAGCGCCGGTACCCGTCCTGTACCGCCTGACGCACGTGCTGAGTGCACGGTCCGCCACCACGCACGAAGCGTCGCTCCAGCTCGGCTGCGGCCAACGCCTCGCCCGGACGCACCTCCACGGAAAGAACGCCTTCCCGTTCGCCTCGGAACAGGGCCAGGATACGATGGCCGGACGCAGTCGCCGCGGGTTCCTCCCAGTCTGTCCAATCCCTGAACTTGGCCGCCACCACCGGATCGACCTTGGCCACGCCTCTGGCCGGCCGGGAGCGCAGCCGGGCCTTGGACGTGAACAGGGCGCGCATCGCCTTTCTGGCTTCGGCGTCCTCGGAAAAGCGCTCAGCCAGAATATCCCTGGCTCCGGCCAGGGCCTGGTCCACTGTTTCCACGCTGTGCCCCGGATCAACAAAGGAGGATGCGGCGCCAACCGGGTCGGCAATGCGCTGTTCCAGGAGCATGTCGGCCAGCGGCGTGAGCCCCTTTTCCACGGCCATCATCGCCCGGGTGCGCCGCTTGGGCCGGTAGGGGAGATACATGTCTTCCAGTTCGGTCAGGGAGGAAGCTGTTTCCAGGGCTTTGCGCAAGGATTCGGACAGAAGCTCCCGCTCTGCCAGGGAAGCCAGCATGGCCGCCCGGCGCTTGTCCAGTTCGGTCAAGGTCTCCAGCCCGTCGCGGACCTGGCGGACAATCACCTCGTCCAGGGAACCGGTGGCCTCCTTGCGGTACCGGGCGATGAACACCTCGGTGGAGCCGTCTTGGAGCAAATCCGCGACGGCCTGGACCTGGTGCACTTTCAGGCCGAGTTGCGCGGCCACCTGTTGAATATGTGTCAATTGCGGTATTCCTCTCAAGAAATGCATCTGTTGTCGGGTTGATGAAACCATGACGTGCTGACTGGGGCAGGGCAGTGCGTCGAGCAAGTCCGTCCGCGGGTTGTGGATTAAAATCTGGCCCGGTTCAGCGGTTGTGCCTGCCCCGCAAGATGGCTCCATTGCGTTTTCTCCATGTGTCCAGGTTTTTTGGGAAAAGGAGGGATCGGGTGTTTGGTCTCTGGACTGTTTTTCATGAAGACGTCGTCGGGCAATCAGAAGTGGTATGTAAGGCTGGCCGTCACGATCCGGGCATCGGACAAGACAGGGTCCGTGCCGCCCAGAAAGAACTGACCCAGAAGCTGCACATCCAGGTTGGTCAGCGCGGACCAGGTCAGTGCAGGTGAAAGGAAAAAAGCCTCCTTGTCCGGGTAGACCATGGCCGTCAACGTTCCATCCAGCAGCTCGTGAAGTGGGTAGGAAGCCTGGGCCGTGAACTGCCATCTGGACAGGGAGGGATTGTCCGGAGTGAACCGGTCGGCCAAAAGCCCGAAGCCGTCCTGCCCCCCATCCCTGTTGTACAGTGCCTCCGCAACCAGAAACAGGCGGTTCGGGAACATGTAGTCCACCGAGACCGCGGCCACGGTGCTGGCGGACCGGTTGCCGTCCGTTGTTTCCAGGTCGGCAAAGTGCATCAGTTCCCCCTTGAACCCGGCACCGCCCACATCACCGGCCCAGCCGACGCCCGTTGCCAGTCGTTCGCGGTAATAGCCGCCGATCAACTGGACGTCATGGCCGCCGGCATTGAAGGCATAGAGTACCGCCGCCACACTGTTTTCCAGGTCCCTGGCCGGACTTGCCGCCAGTTCCAGGCGCGAACCGAACCCGAGAAATCGCTGGATGCGCAGGGCGTCCGATCCAGGTCGCTCCGGGTAATCGAAATCATAAAAGGAATAGATGTTGAACAGGTCGTTGGGGTTGGTGATCAGGTTCACCCCCCAGTTGACCCGTTGCCGCCCCAGACGAATGTTCCAGTCGCCGTGATCCCACTCCCCATAGAGCCGGTCCGGGATGTAGTGCAGCAGCCAGCGATCCTGGGTCTGGATCATCCATGAAAGATTGACCAGGCCTGCATCGCTGTCAATTCCGTCCGCATAGCCCGGAATGTCGCGTATCAGGTCACCGGCGAACAATCGGGTGCGCATCTGCCAGTGAAAGGCGAGATCCGGGGTGGCGTCCCAGCGCAGGTTGAGGCGTTTTTGCAGCCGGTATTCCATCCAGCGGCCTTTCCCCACGGGTTCAGGCAGGGCAGCGGAAACATGGACCGGTGTGAACTGGACATATCCCCGCGCCTGGAGGTTTTCGCCCACTTGGGCCCGGAGCGTTCCCGGTCCCGTCATGGATGCCAGACAGCATGCCAGCAGGGCAATCAGTGTTGGCATCCATCTGCTTGGATACATGGTCTGGCCTATTTCCGGTGTTCATCCGCTTCCACTATGCCGTCCACCATGGTGATCACCCGGCGCGCGCGGTCGATAACACGCTGGTCATGGGTGGAAAAGATAAATGTCACCTGTTCTTCGTGGTTCATCCTGAGCATGATGTCCAGCAGATTCATGGCTGCTCTGGTATCCAGGCTGGCGGTAGGCTCATCGGCGAGAATGAACCTGGGACGCGAGGCCAGGGCCCGGGCCACGGCAACGCGTTGTTGTTGGCCGCCCGACATTTCCCTTGGCCGGGCGTCCTTCAGGCTGCCCAGTCCGACCGCTTCCAGCAACTCATCCGTTCGTTGCCGCATTTCCTTTTTGTCTTTTTTCTGAAGCAGCATAATAAAGGAAACATTCTCCCGGGCCGTGAAAACCGGAATGAGGTTGAAGTGCTGGAAGACGAATCCGATGTTTTTCAGCCGGAAGTTGATAAGCTGGCGGTCCTTCAGCCTGGTCACGTTCACGCCGTCCACAAGAACCGTACCGGAAGTGGGCTTGTCCAGTCCGCCGATCATGTTCAGCAGCGTGGTTTTGCCGGAACCCGAGGGGCCGACAATGCTCGTGAACTCCCCGGTATCAATGGTAATGGAGACGTTGCGCAGGGCGTGCACGGGGACGGTCTCAGGGTTGTACACCTTGGTGAGGTTTTCGGTTTGGACAATGGGCATGGCAACGTTGGGGGTTGGTAACTTGTGACATCCGGTGGAGTTCTCAGGCGTCCCGAGCCGCCTCCAAAGGGTGAATCCTGACGGCTTTCAGTGCCGGATACAGCGAGGCCGCAAGGGTAACGGAAACGACCACAAGGCTCATGAGCAGAAAATCGCCAATGCTCAGGAATGGATAAATCAGATAGTCGAACCCGATCAAGGCCGCGCCCTGGGCAAACATTTCCAGGTTGATCCCGGTCTGCCCCAGATGGTGCAAGCTCAGCCAGGCAAGAGCCATTCCGATCAACGCCCCGGAAAATGTCAGGATAAGGGCCTCGAGCATGATCATGCAAAAAATCCGAACTTTGCTCATGCCGATGGAGAGCAACATGCCCAATTCCCGCATGCGCTCGAACAGAGCCATCAGCATGGTGTTGAGAATGCCGAATCCCAGTGCGGCCATGATGATCAGGCTGATGAGCAGGATCATGACGTCGCCCAGTTCAACGATCATGCTCAACTCCGGGGAAAGCTCCCGCCAGGTTTGGGCCAGAATGTCCTCAAAATGTTTGTTGAGCATGGCCACAAAGGCCTCGGTCTCAATCTCGTGAACCAGCATGACGCCGATCTCATGAAAAATTGGCCGACCGGCCAGGATTTCAGTCAGATCCTTGGAGCGCACGAAAATGTTGCGTTTGTCGTATTCCGAGGAGGCCGAGGTGAACAGGCCCGCGATGTGAAAGGCGCTGGAAGTCAGTTCGCGGTCTACGTTTTCAAAGGTCAGCACGATCCGATTACCGATGCGCATATTGTGCTCGTCGGCCAGGATGCGGCTGATGATTGCCGGGTTGCTCAGGTCGGCGTCCAGAAATTCCCCTTGAACCATGTTTTCATGAAATGTGGTGGTTCTGGTCTCCGCGGCGACATCAATGCCCCGGATGCGAACGCCGGACGTCTTGACCGGAGACTGAAGCATGCCGTCGGTTATGGTGCGGGAGGCGTGGGAGCGCACCTGGGGATGGTCATCCAGCCAGGAGGTGATCTGGTTGTGATCGGGAATATGGTCCCAGGGATGGCCATCGTCTGGAAAATCGGGGTGATGGATTTGGAGGTGGGTCAATTCCCGCTCGATCACGTAGTCCATGCGCTGCTGCATCAGCCCGTTGGCCCAGCCGATGACCATCACCGCAGCCCACAGTCCTACGGCCACGGCAGCGATGAGTACACCGCTTCGTGCCGGGTGCCGCCAGATATTACGCCAAGCAATGGTCAGCAGGAGATGCATGTCATTTCCTCGAGGCATCAAGGATGTTCAGGCGAAAGATCGTGACCAGCGGGTAGAGGGAGGCCAGCATGGCCATGAAGAAAACGTACAGGCCCTGCATGAGGAACTGATCCAGGGCAAAGGACATGGGCAGAACCGGTTCGAATCCCAAATCCATCAGGGCCAGGGCCGCATTGCCGCTGAGGCGGATCGGATCCGCCAGGCGCAGGATCAGCCACGCCAGGGCCATGCCGGACAGCACACCCAGGCAACTGATCAAAAAGGTCTCCAGAAAAACCACGCCGACCAACCGTCCCCGGCTCATGCCAATGGACAGGAGCATGCCGAATTCCCGGATGCGTTCCAGGGTCATGGTCAGGACCGTACCCAGGAATCCAAATCCGATAACGACGTACAGGATGGCGGTGATGAACCTTGGTCCGGCAAGGTCCAGCTCCATCAGCTCCAGCAGCTCGGGCATCAGTTCCGGCCAAGTGAACACCACCAGTTCGCTGTCGGCGAACACCTCCCGGATCGAGGCGGCCACCTGTTCGGTGTGTCGTTCGCGCTGCGGTGAAATCAGCAGCGCAGTCAGGTGATTCTCGGCGGACAAAAGTCCCTGGGCGGTCTTCAGAGGCATGTACACGGCCTGGGTGTTCATCTCCCGGATTGGATGCTCCAGCAGTCCGGTGATGGTAAACAGTCCACTGGCCGACATGCCGAACCGGCCCTGTCCGATCAAGATGAGCGTGTCCCCCACACCGAGCTGGAGGCGACTGGACAAGCCCTGGGTCAGCACCACGGCCTGTTCGTCCGGCTCGAAAAAGCGACCCTCCGTCAGGTGGTTGCGGATAGTGTTGAAACGATGTTCCTTGTCCGTGTCGATTCCCAGCAGGATTGCTCCCCGTGTATATTCCTCGTTGGCGGCCAGCATGAACGTCTCGAGCCGCGGTACGACATGTTCGATGCGCTCGTCGGCGGAACGGACCAATTCCAGCGTCGTTTGGTCAATGGGAAAGGCATTGTCCAGCGAGGACTCGTCTTCGTAGCGGTAGTCCTGCAATTGCAGGTGGCCGGTGCTGAAACTGACCATGCGCTCGATCATCGCTTCATAACTGCCGCGGTTGATCGACTGCATCGCGATGGCGGCCACGACGGCAAAGACAATGGCCGAGCAGGTGATCAGCGTGCGCCGGGGTTTACGCCAGATATTTCGCCAGGCCAGCTTGAAATGCATCAACATGACGTTCGGTGTGTCGGCAGAGCCCGGTGCGTCATCGCTGCCGCTGCATGTTTTCCTGGGTGAAGAATCGGTCGCTGATTTCAATGTCGAACTCGATCTTTTGATACTCGAGAACGGTCTGCTCGTTGTCCTTGCCGGCCGGGATCACGGTGATGCGGGATGGGATTTCCCGGTCTCCAAACCTGCGGATTTCGTTTAATTTCATGGTGTTCACCAGCTCGTTCTGCTGGTCAAAGTTTTCCACGCGAAGTTGGATGAAGGTGTCCTGACAGATCCACATCTCCACTTTTCCCCAGACGATCGGCGTCCCTGGCTTGGGGATCATGCGGATCACTAAGGCCTCACGCCCCTGGTACTCCTCCCGGCCGAGGAGTTCATGGTCAAAGTCGTTCACCGGGTCGGTGTCGCGCACCAGATCATCGTTGGTAAAATCCGAGCCCATCCACGACTGGGCCATCATGGACGAGGGAAGACGGACCGTTCGGTCAATGCGCGGGTCATAATTCCAGATGCTGTCCTGGCGCATCAGGTAGCCCGTGCCGGCATCACGGGCCGGAGCGGTGATGAGAATCATGGAGTAGTCACGGCCCAGCATCCATGCGCGCATGGCCATTTCCCGCGAAAAGCGCGGCCGCTGGATGGTCATGGCCATCTCCGCGTAACTGGAATCGCCCCGCATGACCTGTTCCATCCGCTGGATGATATCCGTCGGATCATCCGCATGGACCGGCGAGGATGCCGCCAGGCAAAACATGGTGGCAGCGATCAAGACTGCGCAATATTTCCACATTGACATGGTTTTGTCCGGTTTTTTTGCACCCGATCAAGGGGTATTGCGATTTATGGAGCTGTTTTTTCCTCCCACCGCGATCACGGTTTCGGAAATGACAACGTACTTCACCCCGAGAAGATTTTCCACCCGGTGGGATGCGTTGAGAATCTCCATGCCGACCCCGTACAAACCGCTTCTTCAGGAACCTAAAATGCAAGGCCTGGACCTGATCCGAGCCGGTCACTGATCTTTTCAAATTCTTCGCCCACTCCCTCAAGCTTGGACCAACGCGCAACTTCGTTCAAGTCGATTTCATGGGCCTCGGAAACGAGAACAGCTTGTTCAAGGCTTTGTCTGTCTTTCCAGTGGTACCAGACGGCCAGCCGGTCTTTGACGGATTCCGTGGGAGAAATCAGCCTCAACATGCCGGTTGCGAATGCGATGTCTCGGATTTCCCGGATCGGTTCGTTTCCGACAGACAGGGGGCCAGGCGGAAATTCCACAAAATAGCTTGTGTCCGGGTGAACGACGTATCGATCCTTTGCCCTAAACCCCAGTTCGACCATGGCTTCTTTCAGTTTGGACGCTTTGAGTCCACGACACTCCACAAAGCTCAGATCAAGGGAAACATATTTATTGGAGGTGTAAATGGTGACCACGCTACCTCCGGTCAGAACCGGATCAAATCCCCTCTTGCGCAAATGCTCGCAGATGAGGGCGCCAAGCCATCGCTGGCCAACTCACGCAGAAAACGTAACGCATCAAGCAAGTTGGATTTTCCGGAAGCATTTGGACCAATAAGAAACGTTCTCAAGGAGAGTTGCGTGGCGGCATCTCCGAAGTTTTTCCAATTTCTAAGGCGAAAATGGCTGATATACATTGAAATATCTCCCTTAATCATGAAGCCTCAAGATTCTTCATGAGACTTCGTGGCATATAAACATGGGGGCGCATCCACGCTACCAATACAGTCAGCGTATTGCCAAGCGTTCCACACTCACGCCCAAAACCTCCAACAACCTTTGCCATTGTTCGTCATTGATGGCGCGTTTTCCGGTTTCCATCTGCGAGATGTAAGCTTGGTTCAGGCCCAGGGCCTTTAGCTTCCCCCGTGTCTCGACGATCTGCTCCAGCAGCTTTTCGTATTCCGGCAGCAGGTGCTCCACGTCGCCCGGGCCGGTGTCGGCGTTGTGCGGATTTTTCAGGTCCAGGTTGTAGTTCCCGGCCTTGATCCGGTCGATGAGCACTCGCCAGGCCCTCTCGTTCTCCACGCGGCCGGCGAAGCCGTCCTGTTCCGTGCCCCACCAAGCCCGCTCAGCTTCGAACTCCTCGATGCGGATGGGTTTGCCCTTGTTGTAGCTCTTCACGCCAGGCGGATACGGGTGCTCGTAGTACCAGACTTCACGGGTGGGCGCGCCCTTGGTGAAGAACAAAAGATTGGTGCGGATGTCGGTGTAGGGGTTGAAGACGCCGTTCGGCAGGCGGACGATGGTGTGCAGGTTGCACTAGCTGAGCAGGGCTTCCTTGATCCGCGTCTTCACGCCCTCGCCGAACAGGGTCCCGTCGGGCAGGACGAGTCCGGCCCGGCCGCAGGGCTTGAGGATTTTCATCAGCAGGACCAGGAACAGGTCCGCGGTCTCGCGGGTCCGGAACTCGGCCGGGAAGTTGGCTTCGATGCCGTCCTCTTCCATGCCGCCGAAGGGCGGATTGGTGACCACCACCTCCACGCGCTCCCTGGGGCCCCAGTCGCGCAGGGGGCGGGCCAGGGTGTTGTCGTGGCGGACATTGGCGGGCACGTCGATGCCGTGCAAAAGCAGGTTGGTGATGCACAGGACGTGGGGCAGGTGCTTTTTCTCGATCCCGGCGAAACAGTCCTGGATGGTCTGTTCGTCGGCTTCGCTCCTGGCCTGTTTGCGCAGGTGCTCGATGGCGCAGACCAGAAAGCCGCCGGTGCCGCAGGCCGGGTCGAGGATGGTTTCGCCCAGGCGCGGGTCGACCTGCTCTACGATGAACCGGGTCACGGCCCGGGGGGGGTAGAATTCGCCCGCGTTGCCCGCGGACTGGAGGTCCTTGAGCAGCTTTTCGTAGATGTCGCCGAACATGTGGCGATCATCCGAGGCATTGAAGTCGATGGCGTTGATCTTGTTGATCACCTGGCGCATCAACGTACCGTTTTTCATGTAGTTGTTGGCGTCCTCAAAGGACATCCGGATCAGGCCGCTGATCTTGTCGCCGGCCACGGTCAGGGACTTGAGGCTGGGCAGCAGCGTGTTGTTCACGAAATCCAGCAGAGCCTCGCCGGTAATGCCCTCCTCGTCCGCGGCCCAGGCGGACCAGCGCAGATTCTCCGGAAGCGGGGAGCGGTAGGCGTCGCGCAGGAGCTGCATCTCCTTTTCCCGGTCGTCGAAGATCTTCAGAAAGAACATCCAGCCGAGCTGCTCCAGACGCTGGGCGTCGCCGTAGGTCCCGGCGTCCTTGCGCATGATGTCCTGGATGGATTTTACGATGCCTGAGATGTTGGGCATGGGTTATGCGAGATGGTCCAGGTGTAGGGGCAACCCTTCATGATTGCCCGTTTCGTGGCATTTTTTCAAGGTCGTGAATCAAGCAGGACAGGCACGGGAGCCCGCCCTGCCGCAGCATGCAATTCCACGATAAAAAGTCAACAAATTTGGAACCATCTGTCGCGGGCTGAAAAATCCGTGCACGAGCTGTTGGCCGTATTCCTTCAAGCAACGGCCAGTTGCCGGACTTCCTCGTTGATCCGTTCGGCCAGTGCGTCCTCGGCCACGTCCAGTTCGTAGTCCATTTGCAGTCCCAGCCAGAAACTGGCGGAGTTGCCGAAGTATCTGGAGAGCCGCAGGGCCGTGTCCGCCGTGACGGCGCGTTTGCCGTGAATGATCTCGTTGATCCTGCGCGGGGAAACCGCAAGATCCCTGCCCAGCCGATTCTGGCTGATGGCCAGTGGCTTCAGGAACTCCTCTTCCAGAATCTCACCAGGATGTACGGGAGGAATTTTCTTCATTTCTCACCCCTTGTGGCAATGCTGTTTTACGCGACGTCCGTGTAGAGTTGCGCCTCGAGTTCCCTCACCGCGGCCAGGTACGCGGATTTGCCGCCGAAGAGACCGATGATCTCGATGGGGGTGCCGAAGGTGCGCAAAGGGTCCACCTTGAGGATGTCCAGGGATTCGACGCTTTGGATGCCGGTTTCGGCGTACTTGGCCAGCAGGGCCTCCAGGACCGCGCGGGCCTTGTCGCCGTATTTCCCGAACACGTCGCGCTTCTTGACCTTTTCGGCCCGCTCCCGGCGGGTCAGCGGGGGCTGGTCAAAGGCGATGTGGCAGACCAGATCAAAGGCGTCGTAGTCCCGGCCCACCTGCTCGGCAAGTTCGTCCAGGAACACTCCCCTGGCGGCCAGTTCCTCCAGCACGGCCTGCTTGCGTTCGGCCTCGTTCCAGACGCGCAGAAACGAATCCAGGGTTGCGTAGGTCCGGCGCACGGCCCCGCGGGAGTAGTCCTTCAGGGATTCGGTGATCAGCTTGCCGTGTTCGTCCAGATACTGGACCCGCTCCGTGGCCACGCGGACTTCCACGTCGTCCACGTAGTATTTGACCGGCGGTTGCCGGGCATTTGCCGGATCTCCCGGATCATCGCCCAATGGATAGGCGGTCTCGCCCGAAGACGCTTCCGGAGACGCTTGCGAAGGATCTTCCAAGAGATCTTCCGGAGGAACGGGCGGATCATCCGGGCCGGGTTCGTAGATCCGGACCGGTTCGCCGTCGAAATCCGGGTCTGCGAACAGGCTCGTGGCCCGTTTGAAATCCATGATCGTGAAGTAGAGCTTGCCGTAGTCCTCGTTGATGCGGGTGCCGCGGCCGATGATCTGCTTGAACTCGGTCATGGAATTGATGCGCCGGTCCAGGACGATGAGCTTGCAGGTCTGGGCGTCCACCCCGGTGCTCATCAGCCGGGAGGTGGTGCAGACGACCGGATAGGTGGATTCCGGGTCGATGAAATTGTCCAGCTGGGCCTTGCCCTCGTCGTTGTCGCCGGTGACGCGCATCACGTACTTGTTGTTGGCCGCGGCCAGATCCGGGTTGGCGTTGACCATGGCCTGGCGCATCCGCTCGGCATGGTCGATGTTTTCGCAGAAGATGATGGTCTTGGAGAAGCGGTCCGTGGCCTGAAGGAACCGGGTGACCTTGGCCGCCACCAGGGCGGTGCGCCGTTCCAGGATCAGATTGCGGTCGAAATCGCGGTCGTTGTATTCGCGGTCCTCGATGGCCCGGCCGTACTTGTCGGTCTGCCCGTCCTCGGGCCGCCAGCCGTCCAGGTCCTTGTCCAGGCCGATGCGGACCACCTTGTAGGGCGCAAGAAAGCCGTCGGCGATGCCCTGGCGCAGGGAGTAGGCGTAGATCGGCTCGCCGAAGTACTCGATGTTGGAAACGTCCCTGGTCTCCTTGGGCGTGGCGGTCAGGCCGATCTGGGCGGCCGAGGAGAAGTATTCCAGCACCTTGCGCCAGGCCGCGTCCTCCGTGGCGCTGCCCCGGTGGCATTCGTCCACGACCACCAGATCGAAGAAATCCGGCGAGAACTGCTTGTAGATGTTCTGCTCCTCCTCGACCCCGGTCACGGCCTGGTAGAGACAGAGGTAGATCTCAAAGGCCTTGTCCACGGTGCGGTTGGTGATCTTGGTCATGGCCGGGCCAAAGGGCTTGAAGTCGTTGGTCTTGGTCTGGTCGGCCAGGATGTTACGGTCCACCAGGAACAGGATGCGCTTCCTGGCCCCGGACTTCCACAGCCGCCAGATGATCTGAAAGGCGGTGTAGGTCTTGCCCGTGCCCGTGGCCATGACCAGCAAAATCCGGTTCTCGCCCCGGGCAATGGCCTCCACGGTGCGGTTGATGGCGATGATCTGGTAATAACGCGGCGTCTTCCGGGAGCCGTCGTCGTAGTATTCCTGGGCGGCCACGGCCTCCTGCGCGGCGGTGTAGCCCCTGGCCGCGCGATAGCGGGCCCAGAGTTCGGCGGGAGTGGGAAACTGGTCCAGGGGGATTTCCCGGATGACGGGGCCGGCGGTTTTGGTCCGGTCGTGTTCCAGGAAGGCGTCCCCGTTGGTGCTGTAGGCAAAGGGAATGTCCAGGATCTCGGCGTAGTCCAGAGCCTGCTGCATCCCCGAGCCCACGGGGTGGGTGTTGTCCTTGGCCTCGATGACCGCGAGGGGCAGGTTCGGCTTGTAGAAGAGGATTTAGTCGGCCTTTTTGGCCTCGCCCCGGCGCACGGTCCTGCCGCGGACAATGACCCGGCCCCTGGTGAAGTGGAACTCCTCCCGGATCTGGGTCATCAGATCCCACTTGTCGCCGCCTGCGCCCACAAGCGCGGGCGTGACGAACTTGGTGCGGATGTCCGCTTCGGTGAGGTCTTTCTTGTTCATGGGCGAACTCCATGAAGTAACGGGGCAAGAAGCGACGCCCTCTCGGGCTGATTTGGGCTATACAGTCCAAGACCGCCTCAGGCAATCGCCGACCGCCTGAACAGAGTTCAAGCTTCGTTCTCCACTGCCTCCCAAACCACCTGAACGAACACCCGCTTTCGTGGACATGAAAACACCGATTTGATCCTGCTTTCAGCTCAATAATGATACCTGCAGGAAATGATCGTGATATGCGCATCGTCCACGGCGTAGACCAGGCGATTCGTCTCGTCGATTCTCCGGGACCAGAAACCGGCGAGGTTTTCCTTGAGCGCTTCGGGTTTGCCGATTCCTGCAAACGGGGACCGTTGCGCATCGGCAATGAGCCTGTTGATTCTCTTGAGTGTCTTTTTGTCCTGGGCCTGCCAGAAAAGATAGTCGGCCCAGGCCGCGTTGGTCCAGGCCAAACATCTACTCATTCAGCAGATCCCGCTCGACCACCCGTCCGTTTTTGTACTGCTGGATGGACTCCTGAAGATGGGCGACGTTTGCCGGAGATCTCAGCAGGTGCACGGTTTCCATCAGACTGTTGTAATAGTCCATGGACATGATCACGGCGGCCGGTGCATCGCGTCGGCTGATGATGGTGCATTCGGCGTCGTCGATCACGGTGTCGATGACGGTTTTCAACCCATTGCGGGCTTCGGAGAACGATATGATACGCATGGCTGGTTCCTCTTCGATGGTGTACAATATATAGTACATGAGTGTTCAGGCCGTCAAGGTAGGGCGATGCGAGCGGCCGACTCTCGCCCCTTAACAGAGTGTTGACAATCTCCGAATCTACAGGCTGTTCAATAAACCTGCTGGATAGGAGCAAAAAAAGTTCAAGGCCGAAGCGTAGTTAGTCATACGTGAGGGTTTTAACTTTTTGCAGCAACGCAGCCAGCAGGGATTTTTCAACAGACTGTTAATCATCCAGTCGGATGTCCTTGCCCTCCTTTATTCGCTTCACGGAGTGTTCAAAGCTTTCCCTCAACTGCCTCCCAAACCACCTGAAACAGGGGGACATGCCAAAACGGATATCGCTCCGGATCAATCCACCCTCCAGCCAGGTCCTGTTCGGAAGGGGTTCGGTGGATGGAGGCCAAATGGTAGATCTTTTCCACGCGCAGGCCATGATCTTGAAATTGCCTGTATTTCCTGTTTCCCTTGGCCGACAGGGCGCTGACCGGAATTCCATTCGAGGTTATCTGGAAACCCTTTCCACATGGTTTGAATTTGAGTTCGCCAGAAGCGGTTTGCAGGGCGTCAATGGCGGCTTTTGTTCCGGGGTGGCCGGCTCTTGATGCCGGAAATGAAAGGTGGACGTCGTCAAGCTGCATCTCCCACAGCTCGGCCCAAGTTTCCCGCTCCTCGTCCGGGGTCAGGGAGATCGCCGGTTCGCGCACCGTCACCCACTCAGGGGCGGCGCTTTCGACTTCCTCCACAAAAGGATGCCTTCCCGAGCAGCAGAGAAACAGCCGATCCTTGGCCCGGGTCATGCCTACGTAATAGAGCCGCCGGGCCTCCTCCATGTTTTGTTCCCGGCGGGAAGATCCAACCAGCAGCACGGCGGGGAACTCCAGCCCCTTGGCTCCGTGCATGGTGGCGATGTTGACGCCCTGGGCGGTGACCCGGCGGAAACGGCCCAGGTCGCGGGAGACGTCCCAGACGTATTCGGAAAATTCGCGCATTGGGCGGCGGATAGCTCCGCTTTCTTCCTGATAGTCTCGGGCCATGACCAGGAGGTGGTCCAGCCACATCCTGTTGTGCACCGCGCTTTCGGAAACAAGGTCCTCCACGAGTTGACGGACTTCCAGGCCGGTGCAGAGGGCTTTGCCGCATCGTTGCAGCAGGTCGAGAATCTCCTTGACTTCGCGGATGTTCGGGAAGGGAATCCTTCGATTGCGCACCGGGCAGACATCAATTCCGGCCCGCCGGCCCAGACGGGATATGGCGAAGATTTCCTGGTTGGTCCGGCACAGGATGCAGACATCGCCGGGGGCCTGACCGTTCTGGACGATCAGCCGATGGGCCTGTTCCAGGGCCGCCTTGAGCATGGCGGGCCGGGAGCTGGTTCGCAGGATGACGACCGGATCGCCCTTGCCCTTGCCCTTGCGCACCGGTTCCACGGCCGGACTGTCCATCCGGTCGCGGTTGTGGCGGATCAGCCCGTTGGCCGCGTGGATGATCGGGGCCCTGGAGCGGTAGTTGGCGACCATGTACGTCAGGTCGGCGTCATACTCCCTGGCGAAGCGATGGATGAACCGGACGTTGGAGCCCTTGAAGGCATAGATGTTCTGGTCCGCGTCGCCCACGGCCAGCAGCGACGGTCGCCTGGACTGATCGGCTTCGCTGCGTCCCGCCAGAAGCGAAAGGAACTCGTATTCCAGCTCGCCGATGTCCTGGTACTCGTCCACCAGGATATGCTCCAGGCCCATGATCCGTTCCCGCCAGTCCAAGGCCGTTTCCGAATCCATGTCCCGGTTCTGGGCCAGATACGCCACGGCCTCCCGCAGGATGGACGTGAAGATCGCCTCGTCCCCCCGGCTGCCGATCAGGGACCGCCCGGTAATGGCCATGGCCAGGCTGTGGTAGGTGTGCACCCGGATGGGGGCGGCGCTTTTGCCGAGAAGCGTCTTGAGCCGCCCGCGCAGTTCGACCACGGCGTTGCGGTTGAAGGCCACGGCCAGAATCCTGCCCGGCCGGACCCGAATAACCTTGAGCAGATAGGCGATGCGGTGCACGACAATCCGCGTCTTGCCCGAGCCCGGTCCGGCCACCACCAGCCTGTTCCCGTCCGTTGGAGCCTGGACGATCTTGCCCTGGACCGGATTCAGGGTCTTGAGGATCGCCGCGTGCTGCTCCCTGGTCACGGGCAGTTCGAGAATCCCCTTTCTGTCCTTGAGATGCGTCTCCACAAAAGCCTGGCTGCTCTTTTGGAAGTAGTCGCGCACGAACCGCAGGGCCGCGCCGATGCCGTCGAAGACCGCCCCCAGCTCGGCGAAGCGGCCCATGATGTGCACCTGGGCGATCTTCTGCTTGTAGAAGACGGACAGGCCCTCGTAGTCCGCCTTGGTGAACCTGCCCTTGGCATCAAGCACCGTGATGGTCATGGCCGGACGGATGATCGACAGCCCGTTCTGCAGGCTGATGGCCCGGGCGTGGTGCAGGGCGAAGAGCGCCTCCTTGCACCGCTCCGGCAGGTCGGTCAGCAGGCTGGTGAACAGGTCTCCCTGGAGCGCCTTTTCCATCTCCCCCGTGCTAAACGAGACCAGCAGATCCTTGCCTTTCACCCCTGAAGGAATTTTCTCCAGAAGAAAACGCAACAGAACCCGAGTTACCTGATTGCGCTGCGAGACGACGTCTCGGACCTCCCGCCACTCCCGGCGTAGATTGACCTGGTAGGTTGAGTTCGAAAGCCGGCTGATCCGGAGCAGCTTTTGGTCCATGAGCAGATTCAGTATCTGGAGCAGTTGGTTTGGGGTCGCGTCCCGCAGGCCCTGGTCCTTGAGCCGCTGGCAGACATGCCGCAGGGGAAGGTTGTAGGTTCCCCCGGCCCTGGCGTCCGGCTCGTCCTCCTCCATCAGCCTGAGCAGGTGCTCTTCCAGGGAGACATACCGGCTGAGCCGGGTTTCGGAGTCGTCGGCAATGCCCTTGCGTACAAAGGCGGTCATGTTCAGGTCGTGGTTCAGGATGCTCGCCTGGCGCATGGCCCTCAGGGCGCTCAGGATGCGCGTGGGCTCGGCTCCGAGCCGCTCCGACAGGGAGTCGGTATTAAGCAGTTCCTTGGGTTCCGCCTGCATCAGGATGTCCAGAAGCCCCAGCCAGAGTTCCCGCTCGGACCTGGAAAGATTGAGCGGGGCCATGATGGACAGGGCCTGTTCCCGGTTTTTCGTGAGCAGGCGACCCTGGATGGTCAGGGTCTTGTTGTCGCCCCGGCGAACCTTTCCCCCGCGTTCCAGCCAGGAGAGCGCGGTGCGCACCTTGGTGTCCCGCATGGAATCGCTGCCCTCCAGGATGTCGAATTCGTAGGCCGCGAACTCCTCGGAGGCCAGCAGCTCGCCGGAGGTCATGACCAGCGTGGGGCTTTTGCGGGATGCGGCCAGACTCTTCAAGCCACCGTATAGGGACCGGAAGTCCTTGTTCGTGACCTCCGAGTTCCGGCAGAGTTCGAATTGCGTGTTCAGGTCTTCCGGGTCGAAGAGCAGGCAGCACATGGCCGGCTGCCTGTCCCGGCCGGCCCGGCCGGCCTCCTGCAGGTAGTTTTCCAGGGAGCCGGGGGTGGAGGCATGGATCACGGCCCGCACGTCGGCCTTGTCCACGCCCATGCCAAAGGCGTTGGTGGCAGTGATAATCCGAAGCTCACCGGCCAGAAACCGCTCCTGAACCGTCACCCGATCCTCGGGGGTGCGCCCGGCATGATAATAGTCCACCTCCCAGCCATGATCCCGCAGGCCGTCCGCGAATTCCTCCGCCTTCCCGCGGGTCGCGACAAAGACGATGGCTCCGCCGGGCGCTTCCCGCGCAAGCACGTCGCTGAGAATGGCGTCGATCCGTTCGAGCTTTTCCGATTCCGTGCAGGGGATGACGTCGAAGCGCAGGTTGGACCGTTCGTGGCCGCCCTCGAAAAGCACCAGATCCCGGCCCAGTTCTTCCCGGAAGTAGCGCAGGATCTCGTCCCGGACATCCGGCTTGGCCGTGGCCGTGAAGCAGGCGATTTGCGGTTCCGGGTAGGGAGGCTCCGGACAGATATCCTTGAGGAAGGAGGCGAAGGCCAGGTAGTCGGGACGGAAGTCGTGGCCCCATTTGGAAAAGCAATGGGCCTCGTCCATGACCACCATACCGATCTCCCGAGACCGGAGCGTCTCCTTCACACCGGCGTTGCGCAGCTGCTCCGGGGCGATCCAGACAAGATCGCGATCTCCGAGGCGGATGGATTCCAGAGCTCTGGCCCGTTCGATGATCGTCAGCGTCGAGTTGATCGTGCATCCGCTGAGGATGCCCTTGCGCGTCAATCCGTCCACCTGGTCCTTCATCAGGGACTGGAGCGGGGAAACGATGATGGTCAGGGACTTGCGCTGCTCGGCCTTCATCAGGCCGGGTAGCTGGTAGCAGAGGGATTTCCCGGCTCCGGTGGGCAGAACGGCCAGGCAGTCGTGGCCCCGGATCAGGGTCTCGACCACCAGCTTCTGGAGTGGCGGGTTCTCTCCCTTGATCGGCAGGTAGTCGTCGTATCCGAAATAGCGTCGTAGTTGGGCCTTGGAGTCAAAGGCCGTGCGGCAGTACCGGCAATCGGGATCAGTGCATGGCGTCTCCCGCAGGGAGCGCAGCATGGCAGGGACAGCGGCCTGATTCTTCCACACCCAGGCCGGCAAAACCGAGTTGCCTCCGGCCACTTCCAACCAGGCAAGGATATAACCCAGGCAGCAGGATTGGCCGGGCGGTTCCCACAGGTCACGGAACACCTGGCTCCCCGAAGTCACGCAGGCCAGTCCCGCCAACCGCCCATTCCAGTAGCTTTCGTTCCCCTGCCTGTCCGGCAACGGCATGGAGGCAAGGAGGGAGAAGAATTCGCCGAACCCACTCGCTGGAAATGATCTCGCCAATACCGAGCCGTAGAACAGAAGTTGCTCCAGTGGTAGTCGGCGCAATGCCTCGATCTCATCAAGAAAGACGCGCTCGGCTTGCAAGCAGTCCTGGACCGGATCGTTCACGGCCACTTTCACCAGCTTGTAGTCCTTGACCAGGTGATGGTACGGATTCCTGGGAAAAGCCAGGGGAGAGAGGTGCAGGGTGTCCAGCGCGGGCAGCTTGAGAATGCTGGCGGCCGGAAAGTGCTCTCGTAGCCAAGGAAGATCGTGTTCCAGGATGTTGTGGCCGAGCAGAAAGGAGCGGTTCGTGAAGAAGGAATCTACTGAGGCCAGAGCATCCCCGGCATGGAAACGCCCCTGGTAGTGCCGTGTTTTGCGATCTCGAAGATCAACGGCCCCGATCTTGAGCAGTCGGTCTTCTTCCGGATGGATCTCCAGGTCGACGACGACCCCGTTGCGCAGGTAGTCGTCAAAGGTCATGGAGAGGTGTCGCGGTTTGCGGATCGAAGTACGTGACTCTCATCCTCAAATTCCGGCTGAACAGTCGCTTCCGTGTTCATGAACATCTCAGGATGGATAGAGGTGAACAGGGGGGATTCCACCGTTTTTCAGGGAGTGCATAAAACGAAAGATGGGGAAGCGCAAACAGGCGCAGAGTCTGTCGCAATCCAGACAACGACGGGAATTGGAAGCCCACACGCCGCTTTGGCATAACGTGTCATCTCCAGCCATCATGGCTGATCCTGACCCAATCTCAGAGATCACGGTGTCCGGCAGTATTTCTCAATAGAAACTGTGCATTTCATTACATAAACACACTGAATTTATTAGATTTTTGATCTCAAATTGCACAGTGATTTTTCAAAAACAAAACCGAAACAATTTCAGCAGGTTAAATGTTGATAGTCGCTCTCGCCGTGATCTCTGAATCTATACGATGCCATCGTATAGAGTTATTGCTTTTCATACGATGGCATCGTACGCGAAGGAGTTGCCGAAACATGTGTTGAGTGGAGGCATGGCTTGTCGGCAGAAATGGAAGCGTTACGAGGTGAGGGACGGGCGCGTGCCCACCTCATCGTGATCACTCAGCAATAGAGGAACCCGTAATGATCGAAATCCGACCCGAAGAACCCCAAGACCAGAACTCCATTCATCGCCTGAACCTGGCCGCGTTCGAGAACGGCCCTGAGGCGGCCCTGATGGATGCCCTCCGGAGTTCCTGCAAGGAATATCTCGCCTTTGTGGCCGTGGAGGACGGCGTTGTTGTCGGCCACATCCTGTTCACTCCGGTCACGGTGGACGGCTCCGATGTGACGGGCATGGGACTTGCGCCCATGGCGGTGCTGCCTTCTTATCAGCGCAAAGGCATCGGTTCCCGGCTGGTCCGGCACGGGCTTGATCATCTGCGTCAATCCGGCTGCCCCTTCGTCATCGTCCTGGGTCACCCGGAATACTACCCCCGCTTTGGCTTCGAGCAGGCATCCAGGTATCGACTTGTCAGCCAATGGGAGGGGGTGCCGGACGAGGCGTTCATGGTCGCGGTGTTGGCCACCGGCACCCTGCCCAAAGAGGGCGGCACGGCGCGGTATCGGGACGAGTTTGATGCCGCGATGTGAGAGCATTCTGGAAAGAGCCAGCCAGGCAATTCCCTCTGATGTAATGAAGGCATTTTTTACAATGATATGGATTAAGAGGCTGTTAAGACATGATCCTTCCTCGCCCAAGAGCATATATTGACTGGACTGTCCCTCTTGACGAATTTGGAAACGAAATCGGCGTGTGCCAAGACACGGCAACCTACCATAAGTATATCGAATGGCTCGCTGATTACCTCTACCACACTGAAATTCCAGTCCCGGAAAACCAACGGAAAGACTTGGCTGAATTTGAGGCCAAAGAAGAAATAGCAAGTGCCGTATTATGGCTTTCTGACGACTTGGGCTTTTCGCTTTGGGAAACCGAAATGATCGAAAGTTGTTGTTTTAAGGGCTTGTCTTACGAGGAATACCATCAGATAGAGATAACTCTGTGGAACGAGATGCCCGAAAATGAGCGTGAAGTGTATGAGGATCCGAAAGAGGAATTCTTTACGTCTGAAGCGGACTACAAGAGAATCTGTCAGGAGGCGATTGAGGCCAAAAGAATCCCTTCCCATATCCAGCACGCAGACATCGCTTATCGCCCTATCTTCGCCAAACTGCTCAAGAAAGTGGCAAGCAAGGGGGAGCGTATAAAGCATCTGAACTATTTTTACCACAATTACAACGAGTGCGCATCAAAATGAAGGCCGTGGCACGACGGATCACCAGGGAGAAAAAAGTTGAAATTTTGTACAAGTGATCTGGAGGAAAACTCCATGTCCACGGTAAAAAAACTGTTCGCGAGGTGCTGGAAATCCAGCCGGATGACGCTACACATCAGAAGATCATGCAGGAACTGGCCTTTGATCGTATGGTGGCCAGAGGGCTGGAAAATGTTCGTACAGGTCAGGTGATCGACAACCAGGAGATGCAAAAACGGATCAGGCAATGGCACGTTGCACAAAAGAAGTCGCGGATTGGATTGTCGTGAGTGTCGTGTTTCCTGGCGGGAATGCCATGAACTGTCAGGTTGCCTGCCCATATTTCGTTGTCGGGATCATGCTTCCATTCCAAGAGGAATCGTGGCAACTTGAAAACTTCAACAAATTGGTGGCACATGAACTTCGTCAATAATTCAAGACAAGTAAGCAAACGCATTCGTGATGCCGTTCATGGACTTATCATTTTTGACCATTCCAAGGAAATTGAAAAACTCGCCTGGAAGCTGGTTGGCACCCGGGAATTCCAAAGGCTTCGCAGAATTCGGCAGTTGGGGGTGTCGGAATTAACGTTTCCGAGCGCTGTCCACACTCGTTTTGTTCATTCCATTGGGGTTTTTCATATCGCCCGAAAACTGATTGAGGTCATCCAGCGGGAGCTGGCGTGTGATTTTCAAGGCGAACGGGCCGAGCTTGCCCTCATTGCTGCTCTGTTGCATGATTTGGGACATGGGCCTTTCAGCCATGTGTTTGAGGGCGTGCAAAAATCTCGGGCCGTGGTGAAGCGGCACGAGCAATGGACGGCAGAGCTGATTCGCAATCCTGACGGTGAGATCAGGCTGTTACTTGAAGAGCATCGACCAGGTTTCACGGCAGATGTTGCCGAACTGCTGGAGGCGGAAAATCCTGTTGATATCTATCACGCGGTTGTTTCCAGTTCTTTTGACGCTGATCGCCTTGAATATTTACAGCGTGACCGCTTCATGACCGGATCAGGTGCAGGGGCCATTGATTTTGACTGGCTTATGGACAACTTGAGAGTCGCTGAAGTCAGCCTTGAAGCCCCTGATGAAGACGAAGGTGAAGATGAAGACTTGAAAGTGCCCACGTTTTGTCTTGCGATGAAGGCGTTGCCGGCCGCGGAGCAGTTTTTGCTCGCAAGGCATACGCTCCATGAGCAGGTCTATTTCCACAAGACAACGCGCTGTGCCCAAAAAATGGTCGGCAAATTGCTACGACGCATCGCGAAACTCGCAACTGGGGCTGAAGCGGCGCATGAAACGGGATTGCCCCTCAACCATCCTCTCCTGCGATTCTACCAGGAAGGTGGCGAGACACTTGCCGCATACCTTGACCTTGATGATTCCGTTGTACTCGGCGCCCTTTCCTTGATGACCCATGCCAGTGATGCACTCGTTCAGGACCTGGCGCTGCGAATTCAATCCCGCCGACTGTATAAAACCATGGATGTCGGTGAATTTGGATCTGATCCAGGACGACAGGCGCAAAAGATTCGAGATATCGAGCAGTATTTTGTTCAAGCGATTCAAAATGAATCCGTTATCAAGGATGATGAAGCAGCGCTGAACATCTATTCCGTGGTTGGCGGAGATGAAGAGCGAATCCACAAGCGTCTTCACATTTTAGATGCCAGGAAGCCAAAAGAAATCAGTGAATTGTCGCCTATCATCAAGGCCCTGAATGATAAAAAAATGCCGATACGTTTTTTCTTCGAAAATGAAGAAGACCGAGATCAGGCAAGGACGATAAGGAGAGAGAGGCATGCAAAACCGTGAACAATTCGTTGCAGACATAATTGCCGCGGCACCGGAGCAGAAACTGGTCAGCCGTGTTCGACTTCAAAAAATTGCGTATCTTCTTGAGCAAATGGGATGTGATCTTGGGTTTGAGTACAGCTACCATCATTACGGCCCGTTTTCACATGATTTGGACCGGGCGATTCTGGACGCAAAGGCATTTGGTCTTGTCAAGGAAGTCGTTGCCAACCGCAAGAGCGATGGGGCAAGTTACAGTATTTTTGAATTGACTAATGGAAATGGTGCTTCAGAAAACTCCACCATAAGGTCATTCAAGAAGCAGATCCAGCGTTTTGCAAAATCCAACATAACGGTATTGGAGTTGGCTGCTACAGCCAATTGGTTGGCCGAATACGAAAAGATAGGCGATTGGAAAAATGAAATCGTCAAGCGCAAAGGGGTAAAAACGAAAAACAACCGTCTTGCCAATGCTCTTGATCTTTTGCGGGAATTGCATCTTCCTCCGGCGGTCAACACGCAATAATCTCTCTGTAAATTATAGGGGCTGGAAGTGCTATTCTTGAACGCCATATTGTGCCCCCATGGTACAGCCATGGGGGTTTTATTTTTTGAACTGTAAGGATGCCAGATGAAATGAACCCAGCAACAACTTGCAACTTGTATCTGCGGTGTTTGCTGGTGCCAAAGACCTACAAGCAAAACAAATAACAACTTATTCTAATCTTTTCTGGCGAGCAAATCGCCAAGGCTCTATGACCGTGATCTGCTATCTTATAGGTACAAACCACGCACACCAACTCGAAGGACAGAAGGATGGAGATTCTGTCTCCTTTTCCAAGTATCTTTCTGCCTTCTGCTCCGGTAAGCGTGTGGATCTTATAGCCGAGGAACTTAACGAGGAATGCATCTCAAAATGGCAGGCAGTCGGATCAGTTGCAAAATCTGTTGCTTCAAAGCTGTCTATTCGGCATCTCTTTTGCGACCCTGGCAGTGAAGACCGCCAAAGGCTCGGGGTATTGTCTGATCAAGATGTCGCAAAGAAACTTGGCTTTGGTTCGTGTTGGACATTACAACAAGCAGCTTTAATCGAGACAGAAGTAAGAAAATCTTGGCCTGTTCGCGAGACATTCTGGCTTGATCGGCTACGTAAAATCGGATTCTCGCGTTGTGCTTTCGTGCTCGGGGCAAAGCACATAGTCACCTTCAACGCTCTATTACATGCACACGGGTTCACAGGTTATGTTGTGGAAACAAATTGGGAGCCTCCCAAACTGCGTCAAACCCTTGATCAAAAGGGAAATAGCGGTAAGTAAGCGACAGGCCCCAATAACCTGCGCAGCACAGCTGTCTTTATGGATCGGATCTTCGTGGCCCAAGCCAATGTCGGGCTTCGATTTATGGAAGCGTCCCGTCGGTTAACGACAAGCAAACAACCTTATGAAGCGAGAAATTTCCTAAAATGTCAGCAGTTAACGATCTGATTGCCCAGGTTGAGGACAGAATCCTCCGCGAGCGCTTGGCGGCTGAGGTGCGGGGGATCACCAAAGAGAAAAAGTTCGGCCTGGTTTTCGAAGAACACCTGCCGGAGATGACGCCCATCTACAGCGCCGAAATCAAGAAGCATAGCAAGGTTGCGCTACGAGCAGGATCGCTTACGGACTTGTGGCGGGTACTCACCATCCGTAACAACGAGGCCCATTGCCGCAACATCAGCAGCGGCGAGTTACGAAGGATGCCCATTGATGATCTGGTAGTAGTCCGCCAGTTCGGAGAGCCGATTTTTCCCGCCTTGATGCCTGTGGATAAGGTGCAGAATGGCCCGGATGATGCCCCCTGGCATACCCTGATCGAGGCGGACAATTACCACGCCTTGCAGTTGCTGGAATACCTTTATGCCGGAAAGGTTGATTGTATCTATATCGATCCACCATATAATACAGGAGCAAAAGACTGGAAATACAATAATAATTATGTTGATTCTAATGATGCGTGGCGCCACAGCAAGTGGTTGGCATTTATACGTAGAAGACTTCATATTGCTAAAAGATTATTAAATCAAAACGAAAGTGTCTTAATAGTTACCGTTGACGAACACGAGGTTCATCATCTCGGATTACTTTTGGATAGTTTATTTCCAAACTGTAAAATTCAGCTAGTTACAATAGTAATTCAGTCTGCAGGTAGTAATAGAAAAGGCGAACTTGGGCGTGTTAACGAATATGCATTCTATATTTTTATTGGAAAAGCAGCTCCATATCAATCTACAGATGATCTACTTAATGAAGAACCATCAACCAAGCCAGAAGAAGTCCGATGGGAATCCCTTTTGCGAAG
>REDL01000018.1 GCA_007693505.1 Desulfovibrionales bacterium
GGCGTCTTCCCGGGCCAGAAAATCCAGCTTTTGCGCTTGCTGCGTCTGATAGACATGGGTTGCGATGATGAAGAGCAGACCCAGGAGCAGTCCGACGGCGGCAACGAGATATTGTTTCCTCATTGAGAAATTCTCCTATTGAAGGTGTACAGTAGCACCAGAATGATCGTGAAAGCCATGAATGAGAGCATTGGAATCGTCAGAAATCCGAGAATGTCGAAATAACTCTCCGTGCAGGAGACCCCCTGAGTGCACGGCTTGATGCTCTCCGGGACTATCCCGTAAATAAGCAGATTTTGGTACAGGGCCACGAGCCAGCCCGCGCCTGCCAGAGGCAGGGCGTAGCGCACCACGCTCTTGTCGCAAAAAAAGAGACCCGTGGTGAATATGAACGCCAAGGGAAAGAGAAAGATGCGCTGGTACCAGCAGAGAACGCACGGGGGCAGTTGCATCACGGCACTGAAGAAAATGCTCGTCAGTGCGGACGCAATGGTCAGCAGCCAAGCCAGAAAGAGAATATTCCAGCCTGGATTACTCATGCTATCCGTAGAAGCCATGCGGATTGACCTCCCATAGCAGTCTGTAAGAAACACCCAATCGCAGCAACGCGGCAATTGGTGCTTTCTGGGGACTGTTGCCAAATGTTTTTCTCAACACGCAGCACAGTGTAATGCCGTTGCCGGGCTCGGAATCTGGATCAGGATCAAAACGCGGGGATGCGTTCAATATTCCTGTTTCGATTCCGAATCCGATAGCGAAGCACCGACCCCGACCCCTATTGCCGGAGCAAGAGCGGACACAAAATGTGCTGAGCAGTTACGAGCAAACAAGATCAGGAAAGTTCGGGAGGGAAGTCGATACGACGGACCAGGTCCGAGGGAGGGCGCGCAAAAGGCGGGGGAGCGAAGGATATCGTCGAAGGAAGGCCTAAAGTGGCCTCGGGAAGGAAGGACGTGAGGAGTTTCAGGCAAAAAAGGCAGAGACACCCCTGCTCCGTGCATGGGGTTGGATTCGCGGGTTCATCAAGGCTGACATCAGGGCTGAACGGCATGCAGCAAGAATCCGCCTCACCTGAGTGAAGCAACGCCGAAACAACAGCCCCTGCCCCGGTTGCGGCAAAAGATGTCGTCAACAGAACGGCCAAAACTAGACCTCTTACAAGCAGCGCACACATTTTTTAAATCTACCGCGCCGATGTCCGCATGTCAAAAAGCATGGATTTTGAATGCATGGATTTTGAACTTTTATTTTGAACTTTTATTTGACAATCCCTTTTCACAAACTTACCATTTTCATATGTCAATGATCCAAAGAAAAATCCTGACACTCGTCGTTCTGCTCGGAATGTTGGTTGCCGTAAGCGGATTCGATTGCATTGCCATGGACTTTGGCCATCCAGACTCGTCCGATTCCTTTTTTTACTCCCTCCCTGGCCCGGACACGCCCCCTGCCCCCTGCGCGACCGGACTCTGTGCGTGTCCACACTGCTTGTCTTTTTGCACGACCCACGTTGCCGCGATCGTCTTTTCCTCCCCGCTTTTTTGCACTTATCCTTCCGTATCGCCCTTGTACCCACCCGACGGATTCATGAGTCCCGCCGGCTTCCCCCCTGAACACGCCTGATTCCTTTGCCAAGGCGGCGGATTCTCCAATCTCTCTCAGCCGGGGCTTCAGAGTGAAACTGCTTTGCTGAATCTCTCTTCCCGGCACGAGCCAGTTCTACCCAGACCTGACCAGCTTATTATTCCGCATGCCTTGATCCCTGTTCGGCGAGGCAACCCCCAACCCCACATCAGCTTGCCCTGACTCTGACGACATTTCTATTCTCAACCCCAACGAGGAGGGATCATATGGATTTTTCCCGCAGGAATTTCATTCGTCTGGCTGGAGTCGTGGGGGTCTCCGGCGCTGTCGGCTTGACGCCCCTGGCTGTGCTTCAAGCCGGAGTGCAAGTGCCCTTGCCCGCGATTCTCAAAACCGGCGACGCCCCGCGTTACGGCATGTTCATCGACCTGGATAAATGCGTGGGGTGCAACGCCTGCACCGTGGCCTGCATCCGGGAAAACAACACCCCGCGAGGCATCGGATACATCGACGTGATGGCCATGGAGAAGCCACGGGCCGCCTACCTGGACACCCATTTCCAGCCCATGCAGTGCATGCACTGCGAGGACCCGGCCTGCGTTCCGGTCTGTCCGGTGCAGGCCACCTACAAGCGGGCCGACGGGATCGTGGTTCAGGACCTGAAGCGGTGCATCGGCTGCAAGTATTGCATGCAAGCCTGCCCGTACCAGGTCCGACACTTCAACAAGCAGCCTCCCTTCTCGCATGGCAGAGCGCACCCGGCCGGCGGGAGCTACCCGGGCGGCGTGGTCCTCAAATGCACCTTCTGTCAACACCGGATCGATGCCGGGAACATCACCACGGCCTGCACCGAGGCCTGTCCGGCGGACGCTCGCTATTTCGGCGATCTGAACGACCCACGCAGCGACGTTTCCAGGGTGATTTTCGAGCGCAAGGGCATCCAACTGCTGCCGGAAAAATTGACTCGCCCACAGATTTTTTACGGACTGCCCAAAACCGAAAGGAGGGTCTAGGCCATGCCCAACACGGAAACGCAACCGCGTAAAAGCGCGCTGATTTACCTGTTGTTCTTTGCATGCTTGGCGCTGCTGGCCCTGGGCGTATTCAGCGCCGTGCAAATCCAGCTCAAGGGCCAGGAGGTCTTCGGCTCCTCGGACCAGGTGCCCTGGAACGTGATCATTGCCGGGTACGTCTTTCTGGCCCTGGCCGCCAGCGGACTTTGCCTGACCGCCAACTTCTTTGAACTGCTGAACATCAAGCGCTTTCAACTGCTCCAGAAGCGGGCCCACTTTCTGGCCGTGTCCTTTCTGGTCCCGGCCCTGGCCATGCTGGCCATGGACCTGGGACAATTCACCAGGATGCACCACTTCATCCTCTACCCCAGCCTGAGTTCCCCGCTGTGGTGGATGGGCACGGTCTACGGCATCTATCTCGTTCTGCTGCTCTCGGAATTCTGGGCCATCCACAAGGGTTACGCGCGCATGGCCTACACCTTTTCCGTGATCACGCTGATCGCCGCGGTGGTGGCCACAAGCATCCTGGGCGGCATATTCTCGGTTATTCTGGACCGCACTCTGTGGTTCGGCAGCGGCACACCGGTCTGGTTCGTTTTTTCAGCGGTTATTTCCGGAATCGCGGCCATGATTTTCATGACAATCCTGACCTACTCCCTGAAAGGCAAGCCCATGGGCGAGGACCTGCAGCAAGCCCTCCGGGAGCTAGGGACAATCCTGACCGTTCTCCTGGGCATCGGGCTAGTGTTCACCGTATGGCGGCTGATCGCCTCGGTCTACGCCAAGGTTCCGGACACGTTTTTCATCATTGCCTCACCTTACGGCTTCCAGTTCTGGGTGCTCTTTCTGGGCGTGGGTATCCTTGTTCCCTTTCTGTTGCTGCTGACCCGCACCAAGCGCAAAAGCAGCGCCATTGAACTGGCCGGGCTGCTGGTGCTGATCGGCATGTACGTGGACAAGCATATTTTCGTGCTTGCCGGACAGCTCCGCCAATCCATCGATGGGACCACGGCCGCCTATACCAGCACTCCCGCCGAGTGGGGGCTGATGGTCGGGACAATGGCCGCCGCGATCCTGCTGTACATGTTCGGAGAGCGGTTTCTCTCCCTGGATCAAGCGCCCCGGCACGCGGAAGCCGAGAAGCCCAAGGCCGCCCCGGCGCCTACTGATGAACCGGGGGCCATGGTCGTTTCCTTGCCCGAAGAAAGCGTGGCCAGAGGATGACAGGCCTCTGTTCGGCCTTGATGGCGAGGCGGCAATTGGACCGTATTGGCGGATGGATGATCAACACTAATGAGGAGGCTTTATCCATGACTTCCATGAAAAAGATAATGACCGTTTTGGCCAGTATATTTCTTGTCGGAGTTCTTTCCGGGTGCGAAGATCCCCATAAGCACATGGTCGGCGACCGGGCCGTGATCACCGACCCGGATGCACCGGTACTCGGCGTGGAGGTCCGGGCGGCCATGGACCAGCAGCGTATCGCCCTGAACTTCCGCTGGGAAAGTTCCAAGGAATTCGCAGGCCAGTTTCACGATCTGGTGGGGTATGACGGCGAAAAATGGGAGCGTCTGCGCGGGGAACAGGCTATTGACGAGGACAGGCTGAGCATCATGTTCGAAGACCCGCGCCGCCCCATCAAGGGCTTCGCCAATACCGGATGCTACGCGGCCTGCCATGTGGACTTACGAAGCATGCCCGAAACCCTTGGCGACTCCCGGCATTACGTTTTGGCCGAGACGGACGCGGACGTGGATGCCTTTGGGCTGGACATGTGGCACTGGCGCGGTGCCCGGAGCGGGCCCATGGGCTATGCCGAG
>REDL01000132.1 GCA_007693505.1 Desulfovibrionales bacterium
TTTCTTCTTAACGGACTGTTCCGCCGTTTTGTGGCCGCCCCTGGCGTACATCATGACCGGTACCCTTATCGGTATAATCTTGGGGCCCGGCAATGCCCGGAGCCGTGAGTGCTCCGGGCATTGCCGGCGGGATCCAGGATTCCTTGGCCGGGCTTCCACCCCTGGAACCCTACGGCGGCCCACTGGGGCTGGTGCTGGTGGTCGTGACCATCAGCTGCCTGACCCTGATCGTTGACGAGCTTGTGCCCCAAAAACTGGCCGTGGGCTTTCCGGAAAAAAGGGCGGGCTGCTAGCCCCGCCCGAAATGCCGCCGGTGGAATGCTGGTGGTTGAAGTGCTCTTGTTTCTGGCGCTACCGGCGCTCTGCCCGGACCGCTTCCTTAAGCCAAGCGTACCAGGGTTCCAGTCCTTCCCCGGTGCGGCAGGAAACTGGAAAAACAGCGATCTCCGGGTTCAAGGCCCGGGCAAAACGCGTTGCTCTGTCCACGTCAAAATCAACATAAGGAAGCAGGTCGATCTTGTTTAAAAGAAGAACTTTGGACTGCGCGAACATCATGGGGTATTTTTCCGGCTTATCATCCCCCTCAGTCACACTCAGCAACGTAACTTTGGCCTTCTCACCCAGGTCGAACTCCGCCGGGCAGACGAGATTGCCCACATTTTCGATGAACAGGACATCCAGTGCGGTCAAGTCCATCTGCTTCAGGGCCTCCAATATCATGGAGCTGTCCAGGTGACAGCCGCCCTCGGTATTGATCTGGATGGCCTGGGCTCCTGTGGCAGCCACCCGCTGGGCGTCATTGTCGGTTTGCAGGTCGCCTTCAATAACGGCCATGCGCAGTTCGTCGCGCAGGTCAGTCAAGGTCCGCTCCAGAAGGGCCGTCTTGCCGGCCCCGGGTGAACTCATCAGGTTCAAGGCCAGCACATTATTTTCCGCATAGGTGTTTCGGAGCTGGCCAGCCAGGCGGTCGTTGGCTTCGAGAATATTCCGGATCACAGGAATAGTTACGGACATGCCTTATGTATCTCCTTCGATATGAGCGATGTTCAATTCCTTGCCAGCAAGCACGACATGGGCAAACTCCTCGCCGCAGGAAGGGCATGGGGCGAAATGCAGACTGTGCACTTCCGGCGAAAATGTCGCCTGACATGCAGCGCATTGCAGAGTCAGTGGGACCTTGTCGTACTCCAGCACTGCCCCTTCCAGGACCGTTCCTCTGGTCATGACCTCGAAAGCCAGATCCAGGGCTTCCGGAACCATGGTGGACAACTCGCCGTGCCGGACGGTGATCCTGTCAACCCTGCGCAAGCCGTGTTTGGCCATCTCGGCTTCCACAATGCGGATCAGGGCCTCGGCAATGGACATCTCATGCATGGACATGCGTCTTACTTGAAACGGCCGAAACCGTCCAGGGAGCAGAATGGCCAAGTCCGTTTCTTCCTTGCACTCAGGAATCCTTGGCTCGGCAATCTTCACTGGACTCTCAAGACCTGAACGGCTATCAGAGCCGACACCGGCAGGATACATATTTCCGCTCATGCCTGCATATCGCCGTTGACGGAGCAAGTATTGGACAAAGACTTCCGCTCCCTGCTCCATCTCCAAATGGAAGAACACCATCACCCTTCATCCCCAAGTTTCCAGCAAGCCCAAGGAGAACCCCCGCCATGTATGTCGGACTGAAAATGCTCACGGACATGCCCACCATCACCCCCAAGACGTTGGTGATGGAGGCGGACAAAATAATGGATAAAAACCGCCTTTGGATGCTCATGGCGGTGGATGAACAAGGGCGGCTTGTCGGTGCCGTACGCAAGGAGGATGTTCGCTCGGCCCTGCCCTCACCCATGACCACTCTCAGCCGGCACGAACTGAACTACCTGGTTTCCAAGTTGACCGTGGAAAAATTAGTCCTGAAGAACATACCTTCAATTCCACCGCAGATGGAAATCGAGGAAGCGGCCAAGATCATGTACGATGCGGACTTGGCCGGACTGCCTGTAGTGGATTCCAAGAACGTTCTGCTCGGGTACATCAACCGCAACGTGATGCTCGATGTTCTTGTAGAGGAAATGGGCCTGGCCCAGGGCGGTTCACGAATCGTCTTTGAAGTGGAAGAGCGTACCGGAGTCATCGCCGAAGTCTCCAACATCATCGCGGCGATGAATGTGAGCATCATCTCCACGGCCACATTTTATCACAATAAAAAACGCATGGTCGTTATCCGGGTCCAGATGGACGATCCGGGGCCGGTTCTCAAGGCCCTGCTGGAACGCGGCTACCACGTGGTCGGCCCCTGCGACTTTGCCAAGGAATGGTGCTAGCAATGGCCATGCTGGAAGCCCGCGACATCACCCTGACCTTTCGCGGTCTGGCCGCTCTCCTGAATGTCAGCTTCAGTGTGGAACAGGGCCAGATCGCCTCGCTCATTGGTCCCAACGGCGCGGGCAAGACAAGCATGCTCAATTGCATCAGCGGACGCTACCATCCGGACGAGGGCCAAATAGCCCTGAACGGACGAGACATGCTTCCCATGGCGGCCCATGACCGGGTCAAGGCCGGCCTGTCGCGCACCTTTCAGAACATTGCCCTCTTCAAGGGCTTGAGCGTCCTGGACAACCTGATGGTCGGCCGCCACGTGCGTCTGGACTACGGCTTGCTTTCGTCCCTGTTCTACTGGGGCAAGGCCCGACGCAGCGAAGATCTGCACCGCAGGCGCATTGAAGAGATCATCGATTTTCTCGGCCTGTCCCCCCACCGCCACCAGGTGGCGGGCAAGCTGCCCTATGGGGTGCAGAAACGGGTCGAACTGGGCCGGGCCCTTGCCGGTGAACCGGAACTGCTGCTCCTGGACGAACCCATGGCCGGGATGAATCTGGAAGAGACCGAAGACATGGCCCGCTATATCCTGGACATCAACGAGGAATGGGGCATCACCGTGCTTTTGGTGGAACACGACATGGGCGTGGTCATGGACATCTCCGACCACGTCGTCGTCCTGGACTTCGGCCAGGTACTGGCCGCGGGGACTCCGGCCCAGGTCCAGGCCGATCCGGACGTGATCGCCGCCTACCTGGGCAGCGAAAATGCCTCGTTTATCGGCCGATGAGCGACTTGCCCGCCCGAATGCCACACCAATTCACCAACCTGAACAAGACCTGACGAAACCACAGATGAATACGGATACGCCTGGAAAAGAGAGCAGCCCGCCCTTATCCACAAATACCCAGCGCGAAGCGCGCGTATACGATACCACCCTGCCACGCCTGCTCCTGGATAACGCCGCGCGCTTCGAGGCCAAAACGGCCATGCGGGAAAAGGAATGGGGTGTTTGGCAACCCTACTCCTGGGCCGATTACTTGCGCAAGACTTCGGAGTTCGCTGCGGGAATGAAGCAGCTCGGCCTGGGCAAGGGCGACGTACTGGTACTCATCGGCGACAACCGTCCGGAATGGCTCTGGGCCGAGCTGGCCATCCAGTCCCTGGGCGGCATGGCTCTTGGGCTGTACCAGGACGCCCCGGTGGACGAGATCGAGTATATCTTTACGCTCACCAATTGCCGGATGGTCGTGGCCGAGGACCAGGAACAGGTGGACAAGATGCTGGACCTGAAACAGCGTGTGCCCCACCTGCAATACGTAGTCTACCATGATCCCAAGGGTCTGTCCGGATACAAAGAGGACGGACTGCACCCTTTTGAGCGAATCTGCGAGCAGGGCCGACCTGATGCGGCCAAGTTCGCCCAGTGGGTGGACCAGCTTCAGCCCAATGACACCTGCCTGATCGCCACCACCTCCGGCACCACCGGACGGCCCAAGCTGGCCATGCTCTCCCATCGCAACCTGTTGTCCATGGCCGCCAACCTGGGCCAGGTGGACCCCAAGCACACCAGTGATGAATTCGTCTCGTTCCTGCCCCTGGCCTGGATGGGTGAACAAATGATGGCCGTGGCCTCGGCCCTGTTGTTCGGCTTTTGCGTCAATTTTCCGGAGGAGCCGGACACGGTCCAGGAAAATATCCGGGAGATCGGTCCGCACCTGATCTTCTCACCGCCGCGGGTCTGGGAAAACCTGGCCGCCCGGGTGCGGGTCAAGATCATGGAAACCAGTCCACTGAAGCGTTTCCTGTACAATTTGTTCCTGCCCCTGGGCACGCGCCATGCCGAATGCCTGCTGGCCGGGAACAGACCCGGTCCGGCCTTGCGCTTGGGCAAGGTTCTGGCCGACGCTGGACTGTTCCGGGCCCTGCGGGACCGTCTGGGCTTTTCCCGAATCCGCTCCGCCACCACGGGCGGCGCGGCCCTGGGACCGGACACCTTCCGCTTTTTCCACGCCCTGGGCGTGAACCTGAAGCAGATCTACGGCCAGACGGAAATCGCCGGGATCTCCTGCATCCATGCTGACGGCCGGGTGGATTTCGACTCCGTGGGCGAACCCATCCCGGAAACCGAGATCATCATCTCCGAGGAAGGGGAAATTCTCTCCCGCTCCCCGGCCGTATTCCAGGGCTACTACGCCAATCCCGAGGCCACGGCCGAGACCATCCAGGACGGCTGGTTGCGCTCTGGCGACGCCGGATTCTTCAAGGATAACGGCCAGCTGGTGGTCATCGACCGGCTCAAGGACGTCATGGAGCTGGCCGACGGCACGCAGTTCTCGCCGCAGTTCATGGAAAACAAGCTCAAGTTCTCGCCCTATGTCCGGGAAGCCGTGGTTCTGGGTAAGGGACGGCCCCACCTGGCCACGATCATCAGCATTGACCCGGAAATCGTGGGCCGTTGGGCCGAGAGTAAATTGATCACCTACACCACCTACCAGGATCTGGCCGCCAAGAATGACGTCTACGACCTGATCCGGACCGAAATCGCCCAGATCAACGCCGGCCTGCCGGAAACCACCCGGATCAAGCGCTTTGCCCTGCTGTTCAAGGAGTTGGACGCGGACGACGGCGAACTGACCCGAACCCGCAAACTGCGCCGCAAGGTGGTGGAGGAGCGCTACCACGCACTCATCGAATCCCTGTACGGCCCGGAAGCCTGCATGAACCTGACCGCCTCCATCCAGTACCAGGACGGACGAATTCGGGAAATGTGCGGGAGCATTCAAATCGCGACCGTTGAATGACCTGACTCCACCTCTTCCGCAAACCCTTTAGCCTGAATCAACCATGGAATACTATCTCCAACTCATCGTGAACGGCCTAGTGGTCGGGAGCATTTACAGTCTGGTGGCTCTGGGATTCGTCATCATCTACAAGGCAACCAAGGTCGTCAATTTTGCCCAGGGCGAGATGGTCATGGTCGGGGCGTATATCTGCTTTGCCTTGACGGTGCAGATGGGCCTGCCGTTTCTGGTCTCCTTTCTGATGACCCTGATCTTTTCCGTAGTCCTCGGTCTGTGCATCGAACGGGTCATCCTCCGACCGTTGATCGGCGAACCGATCATCAGCGTGATCATGGTCACGGTAGGACTGTCCACGGTGCTCAAGTCCCTGGTCCAGCTGTTTTGGGGCACCCAGATCCGTGTATTTCCCCCTGTCCTGCCCTCGGAACCGATCTGGGTCGCCGGGGTGCCCATCGCCCCGATATACATTGCGGCGTTCGTGCTCTCCGGTCTACTCTTTGCCGTGTTTTCGATCTTCTTCAAGTACTCCCGCACCGGCATCGCCATGCGGGCCACAGCCATGGATCAGCAAGCGGCCCAATCCATGGGTATTGGCGTGAAAAACATCTTTGCCCTGTCCTGGTGCATCGCCGCGGTGGTCTCCAGCATTGGCGGTATCATTCTGGGCAACATCAACGGGATCAACGCCCAGCTGGGACACCTGGGGCTGAAAGTTTTTCCCGCGGTCATCCTCGGCGGCCTGGACAGCCTGCTGGGCGCGGCCCTGGGCGGACTGATCATCGGCGTACTGGAAAACGTGGCCGACGGCTTCATGCAACAGGTTTTCAGCCTGCCCGGCTTCAAGGAAGTCGCGGCCTATGTCGTCCTGGTGATCATCCTGATGATCCGCCCCTATGGTCTCTTCGGTACCCGTGAGATCGAACGGGTCTAACCCCATGAACATTTCTGACATTATTTTCAAGCAGGTCGGCCATGCGCGGTAAATGCGGATTGTTTCACACTTCCTACGCCTCGGAAACCCGGTTTTTCCAGTCCGGATTCCAGAAACTCAGCCTGGGCCTCTTCCTGGTCCTGCTGCTTTGCTCCCCGTTTTTTCTCAGCAACTACCAAGTCTCGATGCTGAACATGATCAACATTGCGGTGATCGGAGCCGTGGCCCTGAACCTGCTCACCGGTTGCTGCGGCCAGATATCCCTGGGCCACGGCGCGTTTATCGGAGTTGGCGCCTATACCACGGGCCTATGTACCCTGGCAGGTTGGCCGTTTTTCGCGGCCCTGCTTTTTGGCGGCCTGGTCACTGCCGTGGTGGGCATGCTTTTCGGCATTCCCTCCCTGCGTCTGAAAGGCATCTACCTGGCCATCGCCACCTTGGCGGCCCAATTGATTCTCAGTTACGTCTTCCTGCACTGGACTTCGGTTACCGGCGGCGCCATCGGCATGGGACTGGATGCGCCGGTGATCCTGGGCATGTCTTTGGATAACGACGCCAAAATGTTCTATCTGACCTTTGGCGTGGCCGCGGCCAGCGTTCTTCTGGTGGCCAATATCCTGCGCACCCGCCACGGCCGGGCCTTCGTGGCCATCCGGGACTTTCACCAGTCCGCGGAATCCGTGGGCGTGAACCTGTTCGCCTACAAGCTGCAGGCGTTCGCGGTCAGCTCCTTCCTGGCCGGAATCGCCGGAGGACTTTGGGCGCACTACACCATGTACATCACCCCGGAACAATTCGACATCATGCTTTCCATCCAGTACCTGGCTATGATCATCATCGGCGGCCTGGGCAGCGTACTGGGCAGCATTTTCGGCGCGGTCTTCGTGACCTTATTGCCTGAATTCCTGGGGGTCCTGGCCCAATGGGCCGGCTCGTTCTTCCCGAACATCAGCATGTATTTCCTGGCTCTACGGGAAGGCATCTTTGGCTTGATCCTGGTCCTGTTCCTGATTTTCGAGCCCGAAGGGCTGGCCCACCGCTGGCGACTGATCAAGGCCTACTGGAAGCTGTATCCATTCGCGCATTAGCCGAATTTTGCCACGTATTTTGCCACATATATCAAGGAGGGGAGAGCGATGAGACGAAAACTTTTCACACTGGCTGCGGCCTTGGTCCTGTTTGCGGCATCACCGGGACTGGCCCAGATCAAGATCGGTGTGCTGTCCGACCTCAGCGGCCCCACGTCGGACGTGGGACGGCCCTATGCCGATGGTGTCCGGCACTGCGTTGAATACCTGAACAAGCACGGCGGCATTGGCGGACAACGCATTGAAATGCTCCAGGTGGACTACGCCTACAACGTCCAGCAGGCCATCGCCGCCTACAACCGTTTCAAGGGCCAGGGCATCGTGGCCCTGCAGGGCTGGGGCACAGCGGATACGGAAGCCCTGGTCCGCTTCGTGGCCAGGGACGAAATTCCGACCTACTCGGCGTCCTATTCCGCGCATTTGGCGGATCCAAAGGTCGCTCCCTTCAACTTCTTCATCGCCGCGGACTATTCCACCCAGGCTCGGGCCGCCCTGCAATACTTCCACGACAACTGGACCGAGGACCGTCCCATCCGGCTTGGGCTGCTCTACCCGAACCATCCTTACGGCCTGGCCCCGATTCCGGCCATCAAGGCCTTTGCCCAGGAACTCGGCTACGAACTGGTGGCCGAAGACAACGTCGGACTGGGAGACATGGACGCCACCAGCCAGCTGCTGCGCATGCAACGTCAGAGGCCGGACTACGTTTGGGTGGGCGGGACCATCTCCTCCACCGCGGTCATCCTCAAGGACGCCCAGAAAGTCGGGATGCAGGCCAAGTTCATCACCAACATCTGGGGCAGCGACGAGCAGCTGCTCCAACTGGCCGGTTCCGCGGTCAATGGACACTATGGCCTGCAAACCTCCGTGGTTTTCGGCACGGACGTCCCGGGCATGGAGGTCATCAAGGAAATGACCGGCGGCCGTCCCCAAATGACCCATTACATTCGCGGCTTTGCCTCCATGTACGTGATGGCCGAGGCCATTCGCATTGCCGCGGAAAAAGGCCCACTGACCGGTCGGGCCATTCGGGACGCTTCCCGAGCCCTTAGAGACTTCGACCCCATGGGGTTGACGCCGCCCATCAGTTTTTTCGAGGATGATCACCGGCCGAACATGGTGGTCTACATTTACCAGCTTTTTGAAGACCGCATGGAAATGCTGGCTGAGCAGGAATTGGAGCGGCGTCCGGAGTGGCTTGGGCAATAGGGGAATCGATGGGGCGGCGCGCCGCCCCACCGGAGCCACGCCCTCGTGTCACCGCTTCCTTGTGCCAGACCTGAAGTCGTATTAACCGCCTCCGGAACCATGTCAACGTCCTCTCCGTCTGTCTCGCTTCAACCTCTGAACCATGAACCACCCCGCCATGGACCTGCTTAAAATCGAAAATCTTGAAGTCGTGTACAACGACGTCATTTTGGTACTCAAAGGACTTTCCTTGCGGGCTCAGCAGGGCCGGATCACGGCCCTGCTGGGGCCCAACGGCGCGGGGAAATCCACCACCCTCAAGGCCGTTTCCGGGCTGATTCGCACCGAGGATGGCGAAATTACCGAGGGCGCAATCCGCTACCTCGACCAACCCATCCACAGAACCCTTCCGGAGCGGATTGTACGCCTGGGCATTTTCCAGGTCATGGAAGGTCGGCGCGTTTTTGAGGATCTCAATGTGGAGGAAAACCTGCGTTGCGGCGGCTTTACCCGACCATCTTCGGAATTCCCGGCTTCACTGGAGCGAGTCTACGCATATTTTCCCCGGTTACAGGAACGCCGCAAACAATTGGCTGGATATCTCTCCGGCGGCGAGCAGCAGATGCTGGCTATTGGCCGGGCTCTGATGGCCAAACCCAAACTGCTCCTCCTGGATGAGCCATCCCTTGGCCTGGCTCCGTTGCTGGTGGAGGAAATCTTTACCATTGTGCAGCGAGTCAATGCGGAAGAAGGAATGACCATTCTCCTGGTGGAACAGAATGCCAGAGCTGCCCTGAGCATTTCCCACCATGGCTATATTCTGGAAAACGGAAGAATCGTCATGGACGGGAGTTCCACGTCTTTGCTGAACAATCCGGACGTGCAGGAGTTTTACCTGGGACTGGGGCACGGCGGCGAAAAGCGCAGTTACCGGGACGTCAAGCACTACCGCCGTCGAAAACGCTGGCTTGGGTAAAACGAAGGAGAACCACATGCACCGCCGACTCAACCGCATCCTGGTCACTGGAGGATGCGGTTTTATTGCCTCCAATTTCATCATCTCTCTCCTGGAACGGCGCAGCGATCTGCTCATCGTCAACCTGGACAAGCTGACCTATGCCGGGAACCGGATGAACCTCCAGGAGCTGGAGCAAAACCATGGCAGGTCGCAGGACACCGGCTATCGTTTTTTTCAGGGAGATATCATCAATCAAAGCTTGGTTGAGCAACTGCTGACCGAACACCGGATTCAGGCCGTGCTCAATTTTGCCGCAGAGTCCCATGTGGACCGCTCCATCCATGACTCCGCTCCGTTCATCGCCACCAACATCCAGGGCACCCACACCCTGTTGGAAGCTTCCCGCAAGACCGGAATCGAATTGTTTTTGCAGGTCTCCACGGACGAGGTCTATGGCACCCTCGGCCCGGAGGGCCTGTTCACGGAAGAGACGCCCTTGGCCCCCAACAGCCCCTACTCCGCCTCCAAGGCATCGGCGGATCTCCTGGTCCGGGCCTACCATGAAACCTACGGCATGCCCACGGTCATCACCCGCTGCTCCAACAACTATGGCCCATTCCAATTTCCCGAGAAACTGATCCCCTTGATGATCACCCTGGCCTGGGAGGATAAACCACTGCCTGTTTATGGCGACGGGACCAACGTCCGGGATTGGATCCACGTTCTGGACCACTGCCGCGGTGTTGAACTGGCAATGGACCAAGGACGTCCGGGGACCATTTACAATTTTGGCGGAGACGCCGAGAAAACCAACCTCCAGGTTGTCACCGCCATACTGGACCTGTTGGGCAAGCCTCACTCCCTCATTCGCCATGTCCAGGACCGCCCTGGCCACGATCGGCGATATGCCATGGACTTCTCCCTGGCCTCGCGGGAACTCAATTTTACCCCGTCCCGCAGCTTTGAACATGGTTTGCTGGAGACCATCCAATGGTATGAGCGCAACCGGAAATGGTTGCGTCGAGTCCAGGACGGCACCTACCGTGAATTCATGAACACATGGTACAGTGAGCTACAGTGATGGTGAAAAAGGAACACCTTCCGGCCCGAGAACCAAAAAGTGTCATGGTTCTTGGCGGCAAAACAGGTTTGCTGGGACAATCATTGTGTGCAAGTCTTGAAAAAGCCGGTTTGACCGCGCTGCCCGTGGGCCGCGACGACGTGGACCTGTTCGACGCGGACCAAATGGCCGCCTTCCTGGATCGCCACGAGCCGGACATTATCTGCAATACCGTGGCCTATACCCAGGTGGACAAGGCCGAGGACGAACCTGAAGAGGCCATGCGGATCAACAAGCTGTTTGCCGCGAAATTGGGACGACTTGCCAAGCCGCGCCACATCTGGCTGGTCCACTACAGCACGGACTTCGTCTTTGACGGCAGTAGCTGCGAGCCCTACCGCCCTGAAGATGCCGTCAATCCCAGGAGTGTCTACGGCAAGACCAAGCTGGCCGGAGAAAATGCTTTGCGCGAATTGGGTCTTGACCAGTTGAGCATTATCCGGACAGCCTGGCTATTTGGCCCGGGACGAACCAACTTCGTGTCCAAAATTCTTTCACTGGCAGCCCAACGCGACTGTCTGAACGTGGTTCACGACCAGATCGGTTCGCCAACATATACGCCGGACCTGGCCGACCACTCCGTGGAATTGCTCAAGGCCGGTGGTCAAGGCGTCTTCCATCTCGTCAACAGTGGCTGCGCCAGCTGGTGCGAACTGGCCAGCGCGGCGGTGCAGGCCATGGCTCTGCAATGTGACGTCCACCCCGTCAGCTCCGATGAGTATCCCCAAAAAGCCCTTCGGCCATGCTACTCCGTGCTGAACACCGAGTCGTTCACCGCGCTCACCGGAACCAAACCGCGCCCTTGGCTACACGGCTTGCGGGAGTACGTCTTCTGCCACATCACCTGACTAAATCCGTTTTCCTTGACAGAAGCTCGCGGCATATTTATGGGGTCTAGCACTCTCTCGTGCCGAGTGCTAGACAGGAAACAACCATGGATCTGCAACAACGTGAAATCGGCGTCCTCACGACGCTCATTGAGGATTACATCCAGACGGCCGCACCGGTGGGATCGCGGACCATCGCCAAAAAGTCCAACCTGAATCTCAGCCCGGCAAGCATCCGTAATATCATGGCCGACCTCACCGAGAAGGGCTATCTGGAACAGCCTCATACCTCGGCCGGCCGCATTCCTTCGGCCCAGGGGTTTCGGTTCTACGTGGATGCCCTGCTCAAAATCCACCCTCTGACTCCCGAGGAACGTCACCAACTTACCGAACATATGGGCGACGCCCGCCTGGACGTTTCCGAACTGTTGCGCAACGCCTCGCGTCTCTTGTCCGTCTATACCCGCCAGGTGAGCATGGTCCTGGCACCCAAAGCCACGAACATCGGTTTCAAACACATCGACTTCATTCTGCTCAAGCCCGGCTTGGCCATGGCCATTCTGGTGGTGGAAGGAGGCATTGTCCGCAACAAGATCGTCTCCATTGATCCTGTACTCGGAACGGACGATCTGGTCACATATAGCAACTACCTGAATCAACTGTTCCAGGGCCGGACCCTGGCCCAGGTCAGGGCAAAACTGCTCCAGGAAATGGATGCGGTTCAACGCGAGTACCAGGCCGTCAGCCAGCAAGCTCTTATTCTTGCCCAACAGGTATTCACCGGTAATACCGAACGGGAAGTCTACGTCGAAGGCACGGTCAACTTTTTCACCCATCCCGAATTCACCAATCCGGCCAAACTCCAGGAATTGTTGCGGATGCTGGAAGAACGCACGCGACTGCTGGAACTGCTGGACAAGGTCTCCAAGCCTGATGGGATCTCCATCATTTTTGGCCGCGAGGAGAATCAAGAGGAACTGCAGGAGATCACCCTGATTTCATCGCCCTACCTGGCGCAAGATGACCCTTTGGGCGTGGTGGGCATCATTGGCCCCATCCGAATGGACTACGCCAAGGTCGTCCCGCTGGTTGAGTTCACAGCCCAGGTGATCAGCCAGCTACTGAGAAATCGTTTCTAATTGGGCACCGAGATGCGCAAGGAGGTAAGCATGCCCCAAAAAAACACCCCTCATCCCGAGACATCACATCAATCGAACCATACTGTTGACGTCAACATCAATGTTCATGAAACCCTGAATGGATCGGGGGAAGCAGAAACGCCGGAGACGCTCGATGCGGAGCGATTGGCCAGGCTCTGTGAAGAGACTGTTTGCCCCAGTTGCCAATTGCTGGCCAAGGTGCAGGACGAAAAGCTGCGCATGGCCGCGGATACGGAAAACCTAAAGAAACGCCTCCATCGGGAAAAAGAAGAGTTCTGCAAATTCGCCACGGAGTCCGTACTGGAGGACTTGTTGCCGGTTTTGGACAATCTGGATTTGGCCCTGGAACACGGCGGCAAAACCGGAACGGGAAAGGAACTGCTCAACGGTGTTGAAATGACTCGTAAACTATTTCTGGATATCCTGAGTCGACACGAATTGGAACCGCTGGGCCAGGCTGGAGAAGATTTCGACCCCAACTGGCATGAAGCACTGGCCCAACAGCCACACCCAGACCTGGATCCCGGAAAGATCTGCCAGGTTGTCCAAAAAGGGTATCGCCTTAAAGGCCGTCTGCTTCGTCCAGCCAAAGTGCTGGTGAGTGTGGAGTGCAGTGTGTAATTTTTTTCATGAGCCCCTTTACAAGTGGGTAAACAAGCTTAATTTGAATAAAAATCGTGTTTAGGAGGATTGAAAAGCATGGGAAAAATCATCGGTATTGATCTGGGAACAACCAATAGCTGCGTGTACGTGATGGAGGGAAAAGAGCCCAAGTGCGTCACCAACCCTGAAGGGGGTCGGACCACTCCGTCCATTGTTGCCTTTACCGACAAGGAACGGCTGGTCGGTGAAATTGCCAAGCGACAAGCCGTCACCAACCCGGAGAAGACCGTTTTTGCCATAAAGCGGCTGATGGGACGCCGTTTCGATGCCAAGGAGATCACCTCCTGGAAAGACAGTTGCCCCTACAAAATCGTTGAGGGAAGCAACGGTGATGCCTACGTGGACATCAATGGCAAAAAATACAGCGCCCCGGAAATTTCCGCCATGGTGCTGCAAAAATTGAAGTCCGACGCTGAGGCCTACCTCGGCGAAACCGTCACCGATGCCGTCATCACTGTTCCGGCCTACTTCAACGACAGCCAACGCCAAGCCACGAAAGATGCCGGGCGAATCGCCGGCCTTGAGGTAAAGCGGATCATCAATGAGCCGACAGCAGCCTCTCTGGCCTATGGTTTCGACAAAAAGAAAAACGAGAAAGTGGCTGTTTTCGATTTGGGCGGAGGAACGTTCGACATTTCCATCCTGGAGGTGGGAGACAATGTCGTTGAAGTCCGGGCAACGAATGGGGACACCTTCCTTGGAGGCGAAGATTTCGACCACAGGGTCATTGACTATCTTGTCAGTGAATTCAAGCGGGACAACGGTATCGACCTTTCCAAGGATCGCATGGCCCTGCAACGACTCAAGGAAGCTGGGGAAAAGGCCAAAAAGGAACTTTCCACCTCCATGGAGACGGAAATCAACCTGCCGTTTATCACCGCGGACCAGAATGGTCCCAAACATTTGTTGATCAAGCTCTCCCGGGCCAAGCTGGACAAGCTGGTGGAAGACTTGGTGGACCGGACCATTGAACCGTGCAAAAAAGCCCTGGCCGACGCCGGTTTGAAAACTTCGGACATTGACGAAGTCATCCTGGTTGGCGGCATGACCCGCATGCCGTTGGTGCAAAAGAAGGTTCAGGAATTTTTCGGCCGCGAACCGCACAAAGGTGTGAATCCGGACGAAGTCGTGGCCATGGGCGCGGCCATTCAAGGCGGTATCTTGGCCGGAGACGTCAAGGACGTGCTACTGCTGGATGTTACCCCGTTGTCCCTGGGCATCGAAACCCTGGGTGGTGTTTGCACCAAGTTGATTGAGCGCAACACCACCATCCCGACCCGCAAAAGCCAGGTCTTCACCACGGCCGCGGACAATCAGCCCTCGGTTTCCATCCATGTGCTCCAGGGCGAACGTCCCATGGCCGCGGACAACAAGACCCTGGGCCGCTTCGAGTTGACCGGCATTCCCCCAGCACCCCGGGGCATGCCCCAGGTGGAGGTGGCTTTTGACATCGACGCCAACGGCATCGTCAACGTCTCGGCCAAGGACCTGGGCACGGGCAAGGAACAGTCCATCCGGATCACCGCTTCCAGTGGACTCTCCGAAGACGAGATCCAGAATCTGGTCAAAGATGCCGAAGCCCATGCCGACGAGGACAAGAAGAAGCAGCAGCTCATTGAGGCCCGCAACCATGCCGACTCCCTGATCTATGCCACGGAGAAGTCCATAAGTGATCTGGGTGATAAGCTGGATTCGGTTTTGCGCGGTGAGATTGAAGCCAAAATCGAAAGCTTGAAAAAACTTATGGATGGCGATGACGAAGCCGAAATCCGTCGTGCCTCTGAAGATTTGGCCCAGGCCTCCCACAAGTTGGCGGAGCAACTCTACGCCCAGAAAAATGCCGGTGATCAGGGTGCCCAGGCTGGACCGCAAGCAGGCTCCCAGGCCGGTGCAGGGGGACAGCAGAGTGGAGGCAAAAAAGACGACGACGTCGTTGACGCGGACTACACTGAGGTCAAATAGATACCGCCTTCCTTGCCTTGACAGGCACTTTGCCCAATCCCTATACCGTAAGCCTGACTCGCCTCGTCGCGGGTCAGGCTTTTTTTGTTCAACAAGCACCAGAGACGTCTCATGCTTTTGCCCACCGGCTCCATGAAGCAGGAGCAAAAGGCCTTGAGGCGTGAACTTCTCTCCCGGCCTCCATCTCAAGGCGGATGCATGATTTTCCACATCGTTCTACGCGCAATGCTGATTCTCTGCCTGCTTGCTTTTGTCAGCGGGTGCGTCGAAAAAAAACGTCTTCCCCTTGTTCCTCATCCACCAACCGAGGAGACGGTTCAGGGATTGCTTTTGCAGGCGGACGCGGCATGGCAGGCCCGAGACTATCGGCAAAGCCGTCAGCTCTACGACATTTTGGTTTCCGAACCCCTTACACCAGGCCAGTTGAATACGGCCTGGGAGCGCTTGGCCATCAGTTCGCTGCAGACTCAAGACTACGTCCGCGCTCAGGACGCCTTGATCCGCTGGGCCTTGCTGGATCCGAAGCTCCGCCTGGAATGGTTCTGGCATGAATACCGGGTTCTGGCCTTGCTGGGCCAGGGCAAGGAAATCCAGGCCGAGGATTATCTGCGACAGATTTTGCGTCAACCCGAATCCTCCTGGTCACTACGCTCTGCCGCCGGCATCCGCCTCTCGGAAATTTTGCGCCACCGCCAAGACTACCTCCCTCTCTTGTCTCTCTTTGCCGAACTCTATGCCGCGGCTCCCGAAGATCAAGAAAGGGCCGAGCTGGAACGGGTCGTCGCCCATATCGCCAGGGAAATTCCAGACGCATCACTCCAACAACTTGTGGAGTTCACTCCCCCCTCCGAGAAAGCCACCTTTCCCAATGTTGTCTTCACCTGGGAGCAGCGTCGCCGGGAAGCCCGGAAGCATCCGGATGCATGGCAGGATTCCTGGTTGGCCATGCAGCGTTTGCTCCGTCAGGGCCAATGGGCCGACCCCCAGCCCTTTGTTGAGGATCTTGGAGCCTTACAGGAACAGTTTGGTACCCCTGGTATCTGTGTCGGGCTGGTTCTTCCGCTCGACGGCCCCTTGGCGGAAACCGGCTGGAAGGTAGCTCGGGGGGCCGAAGCCGGACGGAAGGCCTTTGAGGCGGACGGTTTCCCGGTCCGCCTGGAGATTATCAATTCCCAGGCCACGGACCTTCAGGAAACCATAGCCGCCATGGCTCCGGAATGCCGCGTCATTGGCGGCCCGATCCAGCGCGATGTCTGGGAACGATTACATGGAAACAGCCTTTTGACGTCCCAGAGGCGTTTCTTCACCTTTTTGCCGACCATGGGCGAAGCAGTTGTTGAGGGCCGCCAGGCTTGGCGATTCTTCGGAGGGCCCCAGGACCAAATTCATGCCCTCACTGACCTGGCCATGAACCAATTGGGCATTTACAATCTGGCTGTGCTCTTCCCCCAGGACCGCTTTGGGGCGCATATGGAAGACCTCTTCTCTCGAGAAGTACAGCGCAAGGGCGGTCACATCGGCGGTCTGCAAAGCTATCCGCCTGAACAGCACGCAGAATGGGGCGAAGCCGTAGCGGCGCTGCTTGGTGTTCCCGCCCAGCAGCGCCGCGGTCGCCAGGAACGCGTCGTCCTGCCCAGGCCGCCATTTCAGGCTGTATTTCTTCCTGATAGCTTGAGTGACGCCGAAGTCCTTCTGCCACAGTTTTTCTACTACGATGAACCACGCTTATTGATACTTGGCACGGAACTTTGGAGCCAGTCCTGGCTGCAGCGCCCTCGGCACACGGAAATGCAGTATTTCCGCCTTGCCGCGATGCCTGGAGCCTGGTGGCCGGAAAATCCCGGGCCTGCTGCCCGCTCTCTGGCTGAAGCGACCCACGTCCAGGGTTTTACTCCGGATTTCTGGGTTGCCCTGGGGTATGACTTTGCCCGCTTCGCCTCCCGGATCAGCCAACCTCAGTACACCAGTTCACCGGACAGCCTGAACGTGCACCTGGCTGGAGCCACCGACTTCGACTGGAGCATGGCCCCCCTTTCCTGGAGCGACCAAGGAAAAGCCCGCCAGGAACTCTTCCTGTTCCAGCCCACAAGCCAGGGCGTGAACCGGCTCAACGCCACGGATTTGCGTAACCAACTGGATCGAGTCAGAGAGCGATACGCCCGCTGACCTCAATGCGACTCAACTTCCCAAAACAAGCTATATTCTGACATTTCGTCGCAAGGGGGCACCCATTATCTTCATGCGTGGCATGCCTTCAAGGAGTGATCTATGAGCATCAGTACTGATGACGCTGCAAAAGTAGCCGGATTGGCCAGGCTGAATCCGGCGCCAGAAAAAATAACACAGTTTGCAGATCAATTTAATGATATTCTTGACTATATGCAAAAACTGAACGAACTGGACACCTCCGGGATTGAGCCGCTGTATACTCCCGTCACTCACGAAACAGTGTTCCGGGATGACGAGGTCCTCAAGGAATACAGCCGTGAAGAACTGCTGGGCAATGCCCCGGAAACCGACGGCAACTACTTCATTGTTCCCCGCATCGTTGGATGAATCGACTTATCGCAAGGGGTTGCTCCAGGTGCCCTTTCCCTCGCATACAATAGCCCATTGAAGGACGCTCAATGTCTGAATCGTATTTGCCCACCATGACGGAAATTCGCGGTCGCCTGGCCGCTGGAGAAGTCCGGGTCGAGCAGGTGGTCCGTTCCTGCCTGGACCGAATGGACGCGTTTGAGCCCTCTGTCCGGGCCTTTATCACGCGGACCGACGAACAGGCTTTGAGCCAAGCTCGAGAAATGGATCGCTCCGGCCCCACCCCGGAGACCCTGACCACCAAGCCTCTATGGGGCGTGCCGCTGACCCTCAAAGACGTGCTGACTACCCGGGGATTGCGGACCACCTGTGCTTCACGGATGCTTGCCGATTTCACGCCATGCTTCGACGCCGAGGCTGTATCCCGTTTGCGCAATGCCGGAGCCGTAATTCTGGGCAAGGTCAACATGGACGAGTTCGCCATGGGCTCGTCCACGGAAAATTCCGCTTTTCAGACCACGGCCAACCCATGGAAACTGGATGCCGTTCCCGGTGGCTCCAGCGGCGGCTCGGCCGCTGCCGTGGCCGCGCGCATGGGGTTTGCCGCTCTGGGCACGGATACCGGTGGCTCCATCCGTCAGCCCGCGGCCTTTTGCGGCATAGTCGGACTTAAACCCAGCTACGGCCGGGTCTCTCGGTACGGACTCGTGGCCTACGCCTCCTCCCTGGACCAAATCGGCCCCATGACCCTGACGGTAGAAGACGCGGCCCTGCTCTTGCGGATCATAGCCGGCCATGATCCCAAGGATTCCACCTGCGCTGACCAGCCCGTGCCGGACTACCCGGCCCTGCTTGCCCAGCGCTCCGACCTCTCCGGCCTCCGTATCGGCATGCCCCAGGAATTCTGGAGCAAGGAAGGGCTGGACCTGGACGTGGCTGAACGCTGCGCACAGTCCATGGCGGTTGCTGAAAAGCTGGGGGCGACCTGCGTTCCAATATCCTTGCCCCATACTCCGTATGCCGTTGCCGCGTACTACATCGTCGCCTCGGCCGAAGCCAGTTCCAACCTAGCCCGCTTCGACGGAGTGCGCTACGGATACCGGGACAAGGAGGCCGCCAACCTGATCGAAATGTACCGCAATTCCCGGAGCAAGGGCTTCGGCGAGGAGGTCCAACGCCGGATCATGCTGGGCACCTATGTGCTCTCCTCGGGATACTACGATGCGTATTATAAAAAAGCCGCGCAGGTTCGCCGCTTAATTCAGCAAGACTTCCACCAAGCCTTCAAGCAGTGCGATGTGATCTGCGGACCTGTGACGCCCACAACAGCCTTCGGCATGGGCGAGAAGACGGCGGACCCGTTGCAGATGTACCTCACCGATATCTTCACCATCTCCCTGAACCTGGCCGGTTTGCCCGGTCTGAGCCTGCCTGTGGGTTTGGGTGAGCGCAGTGGTTTGCCGGTGGGCTTGCAGATTTTGGGACCGGCCTTTCGCGAAGACCTGCTCCTGCAGGTCGGCCATGTGCTGGAACACCACCTGCCCCGGCTGCCTCTGCCCACCGGGATTGCTCAGTAAGCGTCCGTGACCGTCGCTGTAGCTGTCAGCGGAGGCCGGGACAGCCTGATGGCCTTGGCCTTGCTCCGACAGCAGGAGTTTGACCTCATTGCGGTCCATGCCCAGCTGGCCGATATCACCCAGCCCGAGGTTCTGGAGGGTCTGCGCGAGAACTGCGGCATTCTGGATGTACCACTTCAGGTTTTGGATTTGCGCTCTCGTTTTGAGGAGTTGGTGGTCGCGCCCTATGTCCAGAGCTACCTGGAAGGGCGTACGCCCAATCCCTGCACTTGGTGCAACGCCAGGATCAAATTCGGGCTGCTCCTGGACGCTGTCCGCGCACAAGGGGCACGGATCCTGGCCACCGGTCACTATGCCTGCGTAACGCTGACGAGCCACGGTCCAGCCCTTTGGCGGGGTGCGGACCAAACCAAGGACCAGAGCTACTTCCTGGCCTTGCTTTCCCCGAGCCAGCTTGCCCAGGCCGCCTTTCCCCTGGCCGAGCATCGCAAGCAAAGCGTACTTCCGGAACTGAACAGCCTGGGCCTCACGCCACCTCTGCCCGGTGAAAGCCAGGAGGTCTGCTTTGTATCTGGGGACTACAGGGATTTTTTGGAGCAGCGGATAACTGACCTCCCTCCGTCCGGCCCTATCGTGCACGAAAACGGACGCATCATTGGAAAGCACACAGGACTCTGGCGTTACACAGTGGGCCAACGCAAGGGACTGGATGTGGCCTGGAACGAACCGCTCTACGTGCTGCGCAAGGACACGGACTCCAACCGCTTGGTGGTTGGAGAACGGGCCTTGCTCCTCAGCCCGACCTGCCACCTGAAGTCCGTCAATTTCCTCGTTCCACCCACATCCTGGCCCCAGGATCTGTTTCTTCAAACCCGCTATCGCCAACGCCCTGAACCGGTTCGGTTATCCTTGGGTTTGGATGCAATACCGTCACCGGATATCAACCGCCTTACCCTGTCCTATCCAATCCCCCGCGAGCCTGCAGCTTCCGGCCAAGTCGGCGTTCTCTATTCCCTGGCTGGCCAAGTCTTGGCAGCCGGGGAGATTTCTTCTTGAGCCTCAACAGTCATGAGAACATCAGGATCATGCGCTTCCACCTGACCACCTTCGGCTGCAAGGTCAACCAATACGAATCCCAGGTCATCCTCGAACATTGGATTGGCCAGGGCCATGTTTCTGTCCACAAGGCTGACCAAGCCGAATTGATTCTGGTTCATTCCTGCGCTGTTACCGCCAAGGCCGTAGCCGAGCTGCGCAAAACCGTGGCGGCCCTGCACCGCGAAGCGCCTGGTGCCGGGATCATCATCACCGGGTGTGCAGCCCAAACCTTTGAACCGGAAATTTGCGCTCTTCCGGGAGTGGTGGACGTGGTCGGGACGCAGGACCACGGCAGACTGCTGGCAGGACCGGACGTGTTGCTTCCAGCATCGGCCAAGGAACGGTCTTCGGGGTCAAAGCCCGGTCAGGATATGCTGGCCGGCGTCTCGGATTTCCATCGGGCCCGGGCCCAGGTCAAGGTTCAGGATGGTTGTTCCCATGGTTGCACCTACTGCATCGTACCCCTGGCCAGAGGACGAAGACGCAGCCGAGAGCCGGGGGAGGTGGCTGAGGAGGTCCGGCGTCTGCTTACCGCAGGGTTCAGGGAGATCAGTCTGATTGGCGTCAACCTGCGGCTTTACGGTCAGGACCTGCGGCCTCGATCTGACTTCTGGGATCTTGTACGGATGCTGGACCGGATCTTTGCTCCGATGTGGCGAGGGCGGGCTAGGCTGCGGCTCAGCTCGTTGGACCCGGCCATGCTTGGAGCAAAGGCCCTGGACGTGATCGCCGGTTCAGGCCTGATCTGCCCGCACCTGCATCTCTCCCTGCAAAGCGCCAGCCCGGCTGTCTTGCATACCATGGGCCGTAGCCATTACCGGCCCGAGACTATCCTGGATTTCTGCACGGACCTTGGACATCTGCTGGATATCTACGCTTTGGGTGCGGATCTGCTCACGGGCTTTCCCGGCGAACAGGATGTCCATTTCCGGGAAACTCTCGAATTCTGCTCTGTCTTGCCCTTGACCTATGCCCACGTCTTCCCGTTTTCGCCTCGCCCCGGAACCCTGGCAGCGGAGTACGCGAACCAGGTGCCGGATGGGGTTCGCCGGCAACGAGCCAGCGTACTGCGCACCCTGGCCGGAGACAAACGCCAAGCGTTCCTTGCCGCGTTGGCCAAGCGCGAGTCAGTGACCATGGTGGTGGAAGGAACCTCCCCGGTTCAGGGCAAATGTGAATATTACGTCCCTTGCCGACTGGTTTCAAACGAGCCATTCACCCCGCTTCAGACACGGGAGCTGGTCAAAATTCGCCCAGTGGGCATGACAGCAAAGGGACCGGACTGGGGACTGGAATGCGACCGGATCAATAATGTGATCGCAGGGAACTTCGATGGAAACGACGGGAACAGCGAGGCAGCGGCTACTTTGCGGAGATTGTGATGGTCAGGGGGATGACATGCAGTTCCTGGTGACGCGGATCGGTCTGACCCAGATTCCACGTGAGGGTGGAAACGGGCAGATCCAGGGCCGAGGCAATGTCCGCGACGAGTCCACGCATATTGATCACCGGGTGCCGCGTGAGCACGTTAGGAAGACCATATGTCAGGTTGCAGGCCAAACATTTGCCTGGGCGCTGAACGAGTTGAAACTGAAAATACAGGTTGCCTGACGCAGCACCATCAAAGGCCAACTTGATGTCGAATGCCGCTTCATCGGCATCGCCGTACAGGGCTTCGAAAAAATCAGCGCTCCGCTGCACCGGGAAAGTCTGCTCCAGCCATTCCGGCGAGAAAATACTCTGGTAATGATCAGGTTGCATATGTCGGTCGGATACTTTTTCACAGGTTTCAAGCAAGTCCACGTAAGAAATCACAGGGTCCAAGAGACGAACCCAAATACCGACCTGCATCGGATGCTGTCAAGCATGGAACAGGTTTCCCACATGGCAGATTAGTTCTCGAACCGCAGTGCCCTGGATCGGTATCCAAATCGAAATCACGATCGGAATCGATTACTGGCAACATTCCAATTTCGAGAGCGATTTCGATTTCGAAGATTGCAGACCAGCCCTGGGGGATGCCCTTTGGATACACTGCAACTTAAAATATTGAAATTATAGTTATTTACAAAGAACAAATCCGCACTGTCAAGTGTCCCAACATGACTGACAGCACCCGAAAATATTCCATAAAAAACCCCGATCAAAATGAACGGGGCAGAACGCCGCTATTTGCGGTCCGAAAAAATATCCGGAAAAGGAATAATCTCAGCTCCAGGCCTTGGAGACAATCGGGACGTCGGAAAGTGACGGCAGGACAGCCTCAGCAGGAACAGGAATTTCTCCGCAGACATCTGCCTCCAAATAGTCCGCCTGATGTTCCATAATGTAGCGAACAAAGGCATTGTTCAAGGCATGTCCCGAGCAATAGACTTCGAAGTCCCCGGTCATGGGCATACCTAGAACGAAAAGATCCCCGATAAAATCCAGCACTTTGTGACGTACGAATTCGTCTGGATAGCGCAAGCCCTCCGGATTGATGACTCCATATTCATCCAGGACCACTGCATTGTCCAGAGAACCGCCCAGTGCCAGACCATTCCGACGCAGATACTCCACCTCACGCATGAAACCGAAAGTTCGCGCCTTGGCCACGTGCCGGGTAAAACTTTCGGGATTGCATTCCACGTAAAATTTCTGGATACCGACCATGGGATGGTTGAAATTGATCGTGTAGTCCACGGTCAACCGTTTGGAAGGACGGGCCTTGATCCACTTGCCGTCTTGCTGAAAATCGATGGGCTGCTTCAGAGTCAGTAAACGCCTGGGCTTATTTTGGCGACGGAAGCCAGCAGCTCGAAGCAAAAAAATAAACGAAGCCGAACTGCCGTCCATGATTGGCACCTCATCTCCTTCCACTTCGACATAGAGGTTGTCGATTTCCAGCCCCCGGACCGCAGCAAGGAGATGCTCAACGGTAGCCAAACGCTGCCCTCCAAAACCCAAAGTCGTAGCCATGGTGGTCTCCACCACGGCGTCTGCGGAGGGCCTGTGAAAGCGAACCCCGTCGTCACCATGCAAGGCAAAAACAATGCCCGTATCTTCGGCTGCCGGGCGCAACACAAGCCGAACCTTGCGCCCCTTGTGCAAGCCGATACCTGAGCACTGGATGGTTTTTTTAATTGTTTTTTGGCAGATCATGCGTACTCCTTGGAAGACATCAAGCAAAGATCATGCCGCCCAAGAAAAACATCCAGCATACTGAAACGAATACATTTATTTCTTTGACGAAAAACACGGCTGTTGCTTTTATCACCCATTTCGTTTGTTTTACACAACAATGTCGTGGTAAAATCATGCATAATAGCCAGACTGCGAGCATTGAGGCGCGTTACCATGCTTACCGGTCCGTTGAAAAACTCCTAAGTGCTGCGTCGCTGCAAAAGGCGCAAACTCTCACGTATGAATACCTACGCTGCGATCTTGAGTTTTTTGCTCCATGCACTTGGCTTTTCTGAACAGGTCATGGAGAAGGATTTTTTCAACACGCCGTTATGCAAACCGCGCTTGAATATACCGCTCATGTCCGCCCAAGTCCTTGTACACGCCAATCTCCGTCTTCCGGGAAAAAACCCACTGCAGCAAATGGCAAACACCGGGCACTTGCACTGGATCAACCTCCATGAGCAGCCCACCGCCTGGAGCGACAACCCGCTGAACATCTTCCAAGAACGGCACAAATAGTTCATCCCCGTCAGCCCCGCCAAACAAGGCAAGATGGGGCTCGAAATCAAGCACTTCCCGGCTCAGGCTGGCGGTGTTCCGCTCACCGATATAGGGCAGGTTGGCAACAATCAAATCCAGTCGAGATGGGCCGAGGTGTCCAAGCAGATTGCCTTGCACCAGCAAACACCTGTCACCAACGCGATGCCGGAGCAGATTGTTCTGGGCAACCCGCAGAGCGCCAAAGGAGATATCCGTGGCAATACAATGGGCATAGGGAAAGAGGGTGAGCAAGGTTGTTGCCAGGGCACCGCTTCCGGTACCGACATCCGCAAAAAAAAAGCACTCATCCCTGCTGAACATTGTCAGGGCGCGCTCGATTCCCAATTCGGTATCCGGACGCGGAATAAGCACTTCCGGTGAAACATGGAAATCAAGCCCATAGAACTCCCGACGGCCGAGAATATAGGCCATGGGCTCACCGCTGCCACGGCGGACCAGAAGAGGCCGAATCCTGGCCAGCTCTGGCTCACGGAGTGGCTTGTCCAGATCTAAAAAAAGATCAAGCCGGCTTCCACCCAACGCCTCCGCAACAAGGAGTTCCGCGCTAAGGCGAGGTGAATCAACACGCTTTTCTGTGAGAAAACGGGTGCATTTATCAAGAATTTCACGCAGAGTAGGCGATGCAACAGACATGATCACGATCCATCGTCGGAGTCCGCCTTCAACGCCTCGGTTTGGTAGTGTTGAACCAGAGCGTCCACCAGTTCATCCATTTCACCATCCAAAACCGACTCCAAGCGATACAGAGTCAAGTTAATACGATGGTCTGTTATCCGGCCTTGTGGAAAATTATAGGTGCGAATTCGCTCCGAACGGTCACCGCTGCCGACCTGATTTTTCCTGCTCTGGTCATAGGTCGCCTTCTGCTCGTCCTGCTTGGCTTTCAGCAACCGGGAACGAAGCACTTTCATGGCTTTTGCCCGATTCTTGTGTTGCGATTTTTCGTCCTGGCAAATAACGACAAGACCTGTGGGGATGTGCGTTATGCGTACTGCGGAATCAGTGGTGTTCACGCTCTGCCCCCCAGGACCGGATGAGCGATACACGTCGACCCGGACATCTCCAGGATCAATGTGCACGTCGACCTCTTCCGCTTCGGGCAAAATGGCCACGGTCACCGCTGATGTATGAATGCGCCCCTGGGATTCTGTGGCCGGAACGCGCTGAACACGATGCACCCCCGACTCATGCTTGAGCCGACTATAAACCTTGTCTCCGGAAATGGCCGCAATGACTTCCTTGAACCCTCCGGTGCCACTTTCACTGGCTTGGATCAATTCCGTACGCAGACCGACTCGTTCTGCAAAGCGCATATACATCCGAAACAGATCCGCGGCAAAAAGGGCTGCCTCTTCTCCACCCGTGCCCGCGCGGATCTCCAGAATCACGTTGCGGTCATCCAAGGGATCTTTTGGCAAAAGTAGAATCTGGAGTCTGAGCTTGAGGGCTTCCAGCTGTTCTGCCAAAAGCGCTGCCTCGGAACGAGCCATTTCACGTATTTCGGGGTCCGGATCAGCGTACAGTTCCTTGTTGGATTGCTCATCCGTGGAGAGTTTGATGAATTCACGATAAACAGAAACAATCTCACCCAATTCGGAGTGTCGCTTGGTCAATTGTCGATAGCGTTCCTGGTCGGCAAAAACCTCAGCGGAGCTCAATTCACGCTCCAGCTCCTGATATTTATCCTGTAGACTTTCAAGCTTAGCAAACATCGCGGATCAGTCCATTACGGCGGTCATTCATGTTCTTGAATAGCAGAATACCGACCAACTGAGGCCATTCCAGCCAGGAGCTGGAAAAGGCAACGCCCTCGTCTCCCCATGATACATATCAATAGAACGAAGGCGTTGACACCCGAAACACTTCATTCCCAGCCGCTTTCTCGAAAAGCGGTCCGGGGTGGAGCAATTTATTTCGGGCTTGCGGAAGCCGCACCATATTTCTTTTTGAAGCGGTCAATACGGCCAGCAGTATCCACGAACCGTTGTTTGCCGGTATAAAAAGGGTGACAGTTCGAACAAATTTCCATCTGGACGTCGTTCGGCTGCGTGGTTAAAACTTCGATCTCATACCCGCAGGCACAGTGGATTTTATGCTTGTTTGCAGTAGGATGAATCTCTTTTTTCATGGAAAAAACTCCTTGGTGAATTTCGGAATTCAGATATATACCCTGATGCTACGTTTCTGACAAGAGCCTGTTTTCACCAAAAAAAAGCCGGGGTGAGACACCCCGGCTTTGCAATGCAAGCTTGAAGAAAGATCTACGCTTGCGGCTTCGGAGAGCGGCCGATGTGCCGGGCGTAACCGAGTGCCACGGTGCGATAGACCAAGTGGGCCAGCTTGGACCACGGCAGGTAAGCAAAGAGCATGAAGATGCTCACCAGATGGATATAGTACATCGGGTAGGCCACGGCAGGCACGTTGGCCAAACGCAGCAGCTGACTGAACATTCCGGAGAGCGTGACAACCCAGATCACACCCAGCAGGTACCAATCGTAATAGGAGGACTTGAATTTCGAGTCATCCAGGTTCAAGCGGCGCTTGGTGACTAGAATAAGTCCAACAATCAATGCGATGGAGGCTATGTTCGCCAAAATCTTGAACGGATTCCAGAGACTCATGGGCGTCATCAGATCCCAGCCTGTGAATACTCCCAACCAATAGGCCACCCCGACGTACGCCGTGACGATGAAAAGGCCCACGAATCCAAAGAAAATCCCCATATGGCCAAAGTAACGGTCATTGTTGTCTCCGCCACATTCTTTCCATTTGGTGTGGGAAAGAATTTCGTCAATGATCACCTGCCAGGTGGACTTCAGGACAGTGAGCACGGGAACACCGCCAATAGGCGCTTGCGGCGAATCGTTGAAGGTCTTGATCAGCGAGAGTATTCCCCGGATAAAAATCACGATGACCGCCACCATGATCAAGCCGAACAACGGATCAATAAACGCCGTCTGCGGGAAGACCAGACGGTAAAGAACCTGTCCGTTCTCATCCAAGGGCAGCCCAAAAAAACCAGAGGTTACGAACCAGGCAATCAGGAAGATGAGTGCGGGAATACCGGCCAGAATGGGCAAATACTTTGATGAACTCATGAACTTGCCCATGATCGTTGGTTGCGCAACGTTCTGATAGGCCATGTTGCGCATGGCGGCCATCAAATCCGCAGGCTTGGCACCGCGCGGACACTGATCCGAACAGGTTCCGCAATTGTGGCAAAGCCACATGTCCAAATCCCCGACCAGCTTGTCCTTCAATCCCCACTGCGCCCAAATCATTTCCTTGCGTGGATAAGGATTTTCCTCTGGTGACAGGGGGCAGACCACGGAGCATGTGGCGCATTGATAGCATTTCTTGAGTGATTCGCCGCCCGCCGCCTGCATTTCCTTGATAAACTGCAGATCGGGCTCAATGCGTTTGACTTGTGCCATATTCCGTCACCTCCTAGAAGCCTTTGTATGGGTTGGCGCCGATATCATCGATGATGTGGTTCATGAAGTCATCGATTATCTGCGGGATCTTGTCGTACTCGTCAATGGCCACCTGCTTCTGCTGGACCCGCTCAGGCTCCAACTGCAACCGGCCCAGAGTTTCAGCGATGTTCTCCATGCGTTTGTTGCAGAGTTCACTACCCTTGGCAAAGTGGCACTGATAGTCATCGCCGTATTTGCAGCCCAAGAGCAGGACGCCGTCAATGCCCTTGGACATGGAGTCGGCAACCCAGATGCTGTTGATGGAACCCAGGCAGCGCACGGAAATGAACCGGACATACGGCGACCATTTCTTGCCCTGGAAAGCGGCCATATCCAACGCGGGATAGGCATCGTTCTCACAGACGAAGACAATAACCCGAGGTCCGCCCTCATCGATATCGTCGGGCACCTCGTTTTCCTTGATCATCGAGGCAATCATGTCCACGTTGTACTCTTCAAAGGAAATCACCCGCTCGGGACATGCACCCATGCATGTCCCACACCGACGGCATCGTGTCGGATTGGGTTGTGGTGTTCCTTTTTCATCATCATCCAGGGCACCGAACGGACACTCTTCAGTGCAGCGTTTGCACTGCGTGCAACGGACCATATTGAACTTGGGAAAAGAGACGTCACCGGAGCGAGGATGGACCGACATGCCCCGGTTGATGGACTCCAGGCACTGGATTGCCTTCAGCACGGCTCCGGCAGCATCATCTTCAGCAGCACCCATAAGCATGGGCTGGTGAACGCAGCCAGCGGAATAAACTCCTGTCCTGCGGGTTTCATAGGGAAAACAGATGTAGTTGGAGTCGGCAAACCCACTGAACAGGCTCAGGTCAGGGAAAGCCGGGCCTTGACGATAGGCAAAGTTCATGACGGGCTCGGCCAAGGTTGTCGGGACCATCCCTGTCGCCAAAACCAGGACATCAACTTTGACTTCCATGGGTTCACCCAGCAGGGTATTTTCAGCACGGACAATGATTCCGCCATCGGAATCTTCCTTGACCTCGACTACGTCTCCTTTGGTCAGAAAAATCCCTGGATCGTCCTGAGCGGCCTTGTAATACAATTCCTGGACTCCGGGAACAATCATGTCTTTATAGAATATGAACGCCTTCCCGTCAGGGTTCTTCTCGCGGAGGTACCCGGCCTGTTTCAGGGAGACAACGCAGCAGACCGAGGAGCAGTAGTCCAAGTGGCCTTCCTCTTTGGAACGCTGCCCAGCACACTGGATAAACGCCACGGACTGAACCGGTCTGCCATCAGAGGGGCGCAACAGTTCACCTTTTTTGGCCATCAACTCCATGTCCACGTTGGTGATCACGTTGGTGAACTTGCCATGACCCAAGGGCGCCAATACATTTTCGCCCTTTTGGATTTCCGGGGTCTCAATCGTGGCGATTTCTTCGCCTTCTTTGGCCTCTTCCTTTGGCGGCTCAGCTTCCACAACACGGGCTTCAGGATCAAATGGCTTCCAACCCGTGGCCAGAACGACAGACCCGACGGGTATCCGTTCATCGCCATTTCCTGTTGCGACAACCGCCGTGTACTGCCCTGGAGCCCCTTCAAGCTTGCTCAGCGTCGAACCCGTGAAGACCCGTATTTTGTCACTGGCGGAAACGTCGTTGATCTTCTTGTCAATTCCCGTGGGCATGGCCTGGGTATATGGGTGGGAGTAGGGAACCTGTTTGTACATTTTCGCCCCAAATCCACCCAACTGGTCTTGCTTCTCCACCAGCACCACATCATATCCGAGTTTTGCTCCACCCAAGGCCGCGGTCATCCCGGTATTCCCACCGCCGACCACGAGAATCGTCTTGGTCACTTCCGGAATTTCCGGCTGCGGCACAGTATGTTTCTGCAACTTGATGATGCCCATGCGAATGTAGTCCTGGGCCATCATCCGCAAGGTCTCCGGAACTTCACCCTCGGCCGTCTGATCAGCTTCAGGACGAACATAGGTCCAGGCGCACTGTTCACGCAAATTGACCCGCTCAACAACAGCCTTTTCGCCAAATTGGAAAACATCCCATTTCACCCGGGGCGAACAGGCACAGACAGCAACACCGTCAACAGTCTCCGCGTCGACGTCGGCCTGAATCAGGTTCTTGCCTTCCTGACTGCACAATACCGGTGCGGTCTTGACCACCGGACAGCTGCCGCCGTATTCACTTTGCACGAATTCCGCGAGCTGCCCTGCATTGAGCTGAGGGCCAATGTCGCAACCTTCGCAGATATATACACCGATCTTGCTGGACATTGCTTACCTCCCTACCACGGTTTGAATTGCTTTCAGCGCTGCACCGGTCGCGGTCTGGGCAGAACGCATGACATCAAGGGGCATCTTGGCGCACCCTGCGGAGAAGACGCCGTTCTCCTGCGAAATACAGAACCCGTCATCGTCCTGCTGCATCCCGGCGGGGAGGGTCGTTCCGGCAACGCTTGGCTCCATGCCCGTAGCCAATACCACCATGTTGAATCGTTCTTCTTTCTTCAGCCCCTGGATAATGTCCTCAGCCATGACCAGCACATCACCGGTGGCGCCATCTTCAGTAACTTGAGCAACTTTGCCCTTAACCATCAGGACCTTCTCATCTTCCCTGATCCTTTGCAGGAACTTGTCATAGCGACCAGGGGTGCGAATATCGATATAATAGATCACGATCTCTGCGTCCGGATATTGCGCGCGAAGGTAGGTGACCTGCTTCAGTGAGGCCATGCAGCAGATGTAGGAACAGTACGGCAAATGGCTCTCATCCCTGGACCCAGCGCATTGCACGAAGGCAATCCGCTCAGGTGCCTTGCCGTCAGAAGGACGCGTGATTTGTCCGCTGGTCGGGCCGCTGGGGCTGGCAAGACGCTCCATCTGCATGTTGGTGATGGCGTTCTTGATCGTCCCGGCTCCAAGAATTTCCAGCTTTTTCGGATCGTACGGCTTCCATCCCGTCGCCCAGATAACCGAACCGACATTGAGCGTAATCTCTTTTTCCCTGTCGTCCAGCTCAACTGCATCGTAGGAACAGGCCTCGACACACTTGGAACAGCTCTTCCCGAGACAGACAACCGGGTCGATCACGTACCGCAAGGGGAAAGAGGCCAAATGGGGACGATAGATAGCCTTGCGCTTGGCCAGGCCAAGCTCGAACTCAGAATCCGTTTCCACGGGACAGACCTGGGAGCACTTGTCACAGCCGGTACAGTTGGTGTTCACATACCGCGGGCTGAGTTTGACCTTGGCCGTGTAATTACCCGGAGTCCCGGTCACGGAAACGACCTCGGCCATGGTGAAAAACTTCACCTTGGGATTGTTCTTGATCCGCTGAAAGTTGATTTCCAGTCCGCAGGAGGGAGGGCAGAGTTTGGGAAAGTATTGATTCAACTGGGAGACACGCCCCCCCAGGTATGAACCCTTCTCGACAATAAACACCTCATGTCCGACCTCGGCTGCTTCCAGTGCGGCCGTGATACCGCTGAAGCCGCCTCCCACGACAAGTATTCCTGAATGTTCCATAGTTTCCTCCGTACAGTTTGCCTGACACTGGGCCCCAGGTCCTGAAATGGCCTAAACCTCGGCTGGAATCGTGAATTCACATGCATTCACGCCTGCAACAGAGAATTAAACCAGGGAAGCCCAAGTTTGTCCAGTGGGGAAAACGAAAAAGCTGCGGGCCTTGCGGCCCGCAGCTGAGATTCCGCAATTTACGGAATGATTTGAACCAGAGGCACCTTGTAGAAGGTGGTCTTCTTTTCAATCGGATCGTACTTGGAGTTGGTGAAGCACTTCCATTCCTCGTCGTTCAATTCAGGGAAGTCGGTGCGGTAGTAGAAACCAGGGTAACGGGTTTCCGTCCGGAACTGAATGTGCTGCATGTGCAGACGGACGGTCCACAGACGGTGGTACTGTTCCCAGCAACGCAGCAGCTCGTGCAGGTCGCGGGCGGCCAGTTTTTTGGAGTCCTCATCCAGCATGTCCAGAAGGGTCATGCCGGTCTCCAGTAGCTTCGCGGAGGTCCGGTAGTATGTGGAGGTTCCCGCGCCGTACTCATCCGTGGCCTTCATCAGGCGATCCATGAAGTTCCTCGGAGTGATGTACATCGGGTTGACCACCGGATCTGTGGAAGCGGCCTTGCCGGCTTCATAGTTATAGTACGGAGCGTAGATCATCTTCTTCAGGTCGTCATGGGACTCCTTGATGGTGGGCTTGTAGTCCTTGTGGTCCACTACCCAACGCACCAGCTGCTTGCCCGCGATGCGGCCCTCAGCGTGGGAGCCGGAGGAGAACTTGTGACCGGAAGCACCGACGCAGTCTCCAGCGATGAACAGGCCGTTGACCGAAGTCATCCGATTGTACACCTTGCCGTTGTCAGCCTTGATCTTGTAGCTGTCCGGGACCCAGTCTTCGTCCGGACCGGAACACCAGATGCCGCAACAACCGGAGTGAGAACCAAGCAGGTAAGGCTCGGTGGGCATGATCTCAGAGCCGACTTTTTCGGGCTCGATGTTCATGCAGGCCCACAGGTTGGCCTGGCCGACGCACATGTCCAGGAAGTCTTCCCAGGCTTCGGACTCAAGGTGCTTCTGCTGCTTCTTGTCCAGCGTGGCGAAGGTGGTCTGCAGGGCGGTGGCGGTGTCCATGTAGATCGGACCGCGTCCGGCCTGCATTTCTTCCAGCATCATGTGGTTACGCAAACAGGTCGGAATGATGTGACCCTTGGCATAACCCTTATCCCGGTAGGTTTTGATCATGTCGTCGTTGGTCACGCAATAGTCTTCGCCCAGGGCGTTGACAGCCTTGGCCTTGAACAGCAGGAACCACGCGCCGACAGGGCCGTAACCATCCTTGAAGCGTGCCGGGCAGAAGCGGTTTTCCATCATGGTCATTTCACCACCGGCCTGCGCGACCAGGGTGTAACCGGAACCAGCATTCCACACCGGATACCAGGCGCGGCCTTTCCCTTCACCAACGGAACGGGGTCGGTACACGTTCACCGCGCCGCCGCTGGCCACAAGGCAGGCGTTGCACTTGAAGACGTACACCTTGTTTTCACGCAGGGAGAAGCCCACCGCGCCGGCAACCCGATTCGGGGTGTTGGCATCCAGAAGCAGCCGCACCACGAAGATGCGCTCCAGGTAGTTGTCCTGGCCAATGGCGTTCTTGGCGGCCTCGGCCACGAGGACCTTGTAGGACTCACCGTTGATCATGATCTGCCACTTCCCGGAACGAACCGGCTTGGCGCCGGTGCGCAGGGACAGGCCCTTGGCCTTGGCCTGGGCGCCGTCCAGATTGTGCTCGCCTTCCTTGACCCAGCAAGGCAGGCCCCACTCTTCAAACAGGTGTACGGAATCGTCAACGTGGCGGCCCAGGTCGAAGATCAGGTCTTCGCGGACAACGCCCATCAGGTCGGTGCGGACCATGCGCACGTAGTCGTCCGGGGAATTGTCGCCAAGATAGGTATTAATGGCGGACAGCCCCTGGGCTACAGCGCCGGAACGCTCCAGAGCGGCCTTGTCGACCATGATGTAGCTGACGCCGTGCTTGTCGGCCCAGGGCTTGATCTCAACGGCGGTGCCGCAAGCTGCCATTCCGCCGCCGATGATCAAGACGTCTTTCTCGATTTCGACAACTTCCGGCTCGGCGATGGGCACACCTTGAGGGGCAATTTTGGAAGGAATTACAGTCATCTTCAAAACCTCCTTAAAAATTATTCAAACGCGAATGTTCCTGAAAACCACGCCACCAGGCCCGAATCGATCTAGCGATTGCCGGGCTCGCAGGTGGGCTCGAACCAGCACTGGGTCAGCTCGGCATCTTTGAACTCATATTGCTTGTTCACTGCTTCGCCGGGCTTCTTCAGCTCGGACTCGGTGAACAGCAGTTCATTCTCCAGGTCCCCTGGCTCGGGCTTCCCGTCGTACGGCTTGATGGAACCTTCAGCAGTGGTCCGGATCGGGAACTTGAAACGCTTGATGTTCCCGTTGCGGAATTTGATGGTCCACATGATGGAGTCGCCGGAACGCAGCGGAATGCTGGTTCCGCCCATGGGAGCGAAGTCTGCGTAGGGACGAGCTTCGATGGCGCCCTGAGGACAAATCTTCACGCAGGAATAGCACTCCCAGCATGCATCGGGTTCCTGATTAAAGGCCTTCATCTCCTGAGCATCCAGAATCATCAGGTCATTCGGACAGATGTACATACATGCTGTCTTTTCACCACCCTTGCAACCGTCACATTTCTCCGGATTAACAAAAGTAGGCATAATACGTCCTCCTCAATGTTGTAGTGTTGAAAATCAACCAAGCCTCTATGAACAGCCGGAAAGCCTTGGCCTTCCGGCTGTACGGCAAAATCACCCGCCGGATCAACCCTCGGCGGCCTTGTGCATCTTGATTTCAACCTTGTCCGTCAGGCTGGCATAGTACTCACGCAAAATGACAAGAACTTCTTCACGACCGAAGTGGTCCGGAACCTCGCCACCCTCGGAGAGCAGTTTGCGCAGCTTGGTACCACTGAGGATAACCCGATCTTCCTTGGTGTGCGGGCAGGTCCGCAAGGAAACCATGCCGTCGCACTTGTAGCAATAGAAGGTCCAGTCAATCTTCAGCGGCTTGCAAAGCAGGGCCAGGCCGGGGCTGGGGCAGGCTTCGGTGGCATAAGGAATCTTTTCAAAAATGGTCTGGGCTTCAAACATCCCGTAATAGTCACCCACGCCGGCATGGTCGCGACCGATGATCATGTGCGAGATTCCGAAGTTCTGGCGGAAAGTGGCATGCAACAGGCCTTCACGAGGACCGGCATAGCGCATATCCATGGGGTAGCCGCCGTGCACCACGTTCTTCTCGACGAAGTAGCCCTTGATCAGGGTATCGATGCACTTTACCCGCCACTCCGCCGGAATGTCGCCGGGCTTCAGGTTGCCGACCAAGGAGTGGATGAACACGCCGTCGCAGACTTCAATGGCGATCTTGGCCAGGAATTCGTGCGAGCGGTGCATGGGATTGCGCAGCTGCAACGCAGCCACCGTGCTCCAACCACGCTCTTCAAAAATCTTACGAGATTCGGCAGGCCGCATGTACACACCGGGATAGGTCTTGGGGTAATGGCTCTCGGAGAGAACCTTGATGGGACCGGCCAGGTTCACGGCCTTCTGCCCCATGACCATGTCCACGCCCGGATGTGGATCCTCGGCATGCACCTTCCAAAACTCCTCTGGGGTCTTGGTTCCTTCGCCCATGAAGACGTTTTCACACTCGAACTTCTTTTCAGTGTCGCTCAACTCATAGGTTTCCTCAATCTTCATGGTAGCCAAGATCTCATCATACTTGGCGTCATACAGGGCAATCTCGTCACCAACCTTGATGTCAGCGGCATCTTCCTTGGAAACGGACAGTGTCACCGGAATGGGCCAGAAGGTGCCATCGGACAGCAACATCTTCTCGCAAACACTCTTCCAGTCAGCCTTGGGCATGAACCCGGTCAGCGGGCTGAACGCACCGATTCCCATCATCAAAACGTCGCCCTTCTCGCGGGGAGCGAGCTCAATCTTCTTCAGCCCCTGAGCCTTTTTCTTCTCCGCTTCCAGCTCAGCGCCCTGAAGCAGGCACTCGGTCAATCCTTTACCTCCATGCGGCGGAACCAATCCAGACATCGTTTTGTCTCCTTTTTACATTGGTTTGGGTTATCGTTGCCGTTCAAGTCGTCCCGACATGCCCCATCATGCGTTGTAGCTTTTCGTGACGCAGCATCCAAAATACAGGCATCGACGAAGACGAGTTGCGACTCCATGCCGATTCGCTTGTGCAATATTTAACAAGCGATTCCAAAACTGTCAACACGAAACAAGAAAAAACCACCTGGAGAACTATGAGCCAGGAAAAGCAAAAGAAAAATACCTGAGGCGAACGGGCAAACGTGAATTATTATTCTTTTTATTCCAGATAAATGCATCTGTGAAGCAGCTCCTTCAGGAAAAGATCTGGAAGGTGGAATCCAGAGAACAAAGCTCCCGACCAGACTTGACGCTTTTGGCAACACCATTCTTAGCTGGACGAAATTTCGACTATCAACGCCTTTTCGAACATCAAGCAAGGCGCAAAAAAAATAACGTTCCCAACGAATTGCCAGTGCCGGAAGCGTTGCTCGAGCTGTAAGTACACATTGTCGTTTTTGATGAATACCCTTCCCTTTAGCCCATGCCAACCGTTTAATCAACCCCTCTTTTGATCTTTTATTAAGCAAATATCTTCACCCCAAGAACCTTGGAAAATTCGGTGTTTTCCGTCCCGGTAGATCTGTACTCGTCATTGCGTCGCCGATTCTGTCATACCCGCAATGAGCCATCGTTTTTCATGATTCAGGTTCGGACCGGTCAGCGAAACAGCTCCGGGCTTGTGTCCGAAAGAGAATCTGATTAGGAAATACCCCTTTAGAAAAGGAATGCCATGACCAACCAACCCTCCCTACCGAACCAGACACCACCAGGGGCAATATCCGAGACGAAAAGCTCGAAAGCCGACAATTCGCCGAGTGAACCCCTTTTTCGTCTTGAAGAGCGCCTTTTGCGCGATGAGCGCAGAATTGCCGACTTGCTTTTGCGACGCGCCAGACTCATGGCCGAAATTACCGATCGAAAAACAAAGCAAGGCAACCGCGGGACTTCCGGACGACCGCCGAATCAAGCCTTGGAAAAGGCCCTGTGGTCTGCCTGGGAAGATGTCTTGCCCTCCTCGGAAGCCTGCCGCTTCCGGTATTGGCGCCAACTTGTCTCCCAATGCAATAATCTCGGTTATATCTTGTGTGAGCAAGACCACACCCAGAAAGCCGGTCGGGCAGGCACGGCGTGGCTTTTGCGACCTGTCCCAACATGTGAAAGCGTAACCCTGCCTGGCCCAACAGATCACCTGAGTGCCAAAACGATCATCTTCTGGGCGGCGATGGCCAACACTCCGGCCCATGTTCGCCCCGTGCTTCTCAATGAAAGCCTTATTGAGTTGATCAAGGCCTTGAACCAGTTCGGGGCCCGGCTCAACTGGGAGCATGACGTCGTTGCGCACGCACCGCTTGCAGTTGATCCTCCTGAGCCAACCCGCAAAACCGTTCATGTTGGGCACGATCCGTTTACCTTGGCCTTCCTGCTCGCTTCAGCACTGGCTCATCCTGGTGTGTTCACTTTCAGCGGCTCGGGGCAGTTGAACATGCTGTCCCTGAAATCGTGGCAGCAGCTTCTCCCCCAGCTCGGGGCACGGCTTCACCAGCTCAACCCCCATGCCCCCGGCCTGCCGGTTCGCCTGGAAGCCAGCGGCCGACCAGAGCAGGCAATGATCGGCTCGGACGCGCCCAAGGAGCTGATCTGGGCGTTGCTGGCTGCTGCTCCGTTCTACCCTCGAGGCCTACGTCTGATCTGGGAGAATGCCAATGCTACAGGGGCACTTGGCCCCGAGCATCACGGCCTTGCCCGGCTTTACGACCTGTGCGGTATCCCTCACCGTATCCAATCGGACGCCATCACGGTTTCCTCCGCTCTGCCGCGGCTTCCTTTCATCCCAGGACATCAACGCCCCCAAAACTCTCCTGATACGGTCCTGGTCCCACTGGACCCCATGTTATGCGCCATGTTGCTGACATGGTCACGGATAACCGGCCAGCCCATGCATCTCCGGGGAAGCTGGCCGGATGGGGAGCAACTTGGCGATCCACGGCTAAATTTGCTGCATTGTTGCGGACTGCGCTTAAAACTGGGGCCTGATGGGGTGCACGCCGAATCCGGTCCATGGCCGGAAAAGCCGTTCCTGGACCTGGCCAACCAGCCCGGCAACCTTCCTCTGGGCCTTGTCCTGGCCTTGACGGCTCCCGGTCAAAGTGTCCTGGGCGGAATGCCCGAGGAGTATGACCAGGACGCTGTCCACAATCTGGCTCAGTGGTCTGGACGAACCTGTCGGAAAAAAGACGATACCCTGGTTTTGCACCCTGCACCCCGAAACTCCGGGCGCTCTCATCTGGAGTTCGAAGCTCCGGACGTCCTCTGGGCTCTTTCCCTGGCCATGCTCTCTTTCAAATATCCCGGAGCCCATCTGCTCAATCCCGGCGAACTGACGAAGCATTGGCCGGGCTTCTGGCATCTCTACAACCACGTTCTCTCCACGACCAGAAAACGTCCCGAGAACCTTTCCACAACGAGTTCCAACAAATTTGGGCCGCGAACCGCTTCCACAGGTTTCAACTCTCCGCAAGAATCCACCGCCAATGACACGAAACGATCCACCTCGACCAGCCGTCGCGTCAAAATCCGAAGCTGAGGCCGTCGCCACCCTGGAGGCCGAACTCGCGGGCTTCATGACCCAACAGGCTACCTGCGCCGCCAAGATCAAGGAATTGCGCTACAGCGAAAACCTGTCCGCGGGCATTATCCACGCCCAGGAAATTTTCCACCTCCAGCAGGACAAATTGCGGCTGCAGGTGGAAATGGATTGTCGACGCAATGCAATCAACCGAATCCGCCTGTTCGGACTTCCCGACCAGCCAAGCGGCAACGCATCGTAATGCCGAGATTCACAACCTTACCTTAATGAGGATTCCCATGGGACGTAACCTGACCCAAAAAATCATCAGTGACCACCTGGTTTCCGGCGAGATGACCCCAGGAGCGGAAATCAATCTGCGCATCGACCAGACCCTGACCCAGGACGCCACGGGAACCATGGCCTATCTGCAGTGGATGGCCATGGGACTGGACCGGGTCCAAACCGAACTTTCCGTCAGCTACGTGGACCACAATACCCTGCAAATGGGCTTTCAAAATCCGGACGATCATCAGTTCCTGCGTACCGTAGCTGCACGTTACGGCGTCATTTATTCTCCTCCGGGAACCGGTATTTGCCATCAACTGCATTTGGAGAACTTCGCCAAACCCGGTAGGACCCTGATCGGATCGGACAGCCATACCCCGACGGCCGGAGGCGTGGGCTCCCTGGCCATGGGCGCAGGCGGCCTGTCTGTGGCTCTGGCCATGGCCGGCGAACCATACACCATCCCCATGCCCAAGGTCTTTCAGATCGTCTTGAACGGTCAGTTGCGGGACTGGGCCGGTGCCAAGGACATCATCCTCCACATCCTTGGCCTGCTTTCAGTCAAGGGCGGGGTCGGTGCTGTTTTGGAGTACACCGGACCGGGTGTCGCGGGACTGACCGTTCCCGAACGGGCCACCATTACCAACATGGGTGCGGAACTGGGCGCCACTTCTTCGGTTTTTCCCAGCGACGAGCAGACCCGCGATTTCCTGGAGCGCATGGGCCGGCCAGAGGACTTCGCTCCCCTGGCCGCAGATTCAGACGCGACCTACGACCGGGTCATCGAGGTCGACCTGGACGCCCTGGAACCACTGGCCGCGCGTCCGCACATGCCCGACCTGGTCGTGCCCATTCGAGAGTTGGACGGCCTGACCGTCGATCAGGTGGCCGTGGGGTCCTGCACCAATTCTTCGTATACGGACCTGAAAACAACGGCCTTGGTCCTTCGTGACAAGATTGTCGCCCCCACCACGGACCTGCTGATCGCTCCGGGTTCCAAGCAGGTTCTCAAACTGCTGAACCGGGAAGGATTGCTGGAGGTTCTGCTGGACAGTGGCGCCCGTCTCCTGGAATGTTCCTGTGGCCCCTGCATTGGGATGGGTGGATCACCCACCTCCGGCGGTGTCAGTCTGCGCACCTTCAACCGCAACTTCGAGGGACGCAGCGGCACGCAAGACGGCCAGGTCTACCTGGTTGGTCCGGCAACCGCTGCCCATGCTGCCATGCAAGGCCGAATCACCGCTCCCGCCACCTGGGGGCCGGCGCCGGAAAAACCACTTTTGCCCGGCAGCGTCCCCTCCATCAAGCAGCTGTTCATCATGCCGCCGCCAAGGGAGACGGCATCCTCTGTGGAGATCTGTTGCGGTCCGAACATCGTCCCCTTGGAAGATTTCACTGCCTTGCCCGATCAGGTCCATGCCCAGGTGTTGATCGTCCTGGGTGATAACATCACGACGGACCATATCCTGCCAGGCGGAGCTGCGGTCACGGCCCTGCGCTCCAACCTTCCAGCGATCAGCACCTATATCTTCAACCGGGTCGACCCGGATTTCGTCAACAGGGCACAGAAGGCCGAAATTGGAATCATTGTCGGCGGGGACAACTACGGCCAAGGCTCCAGTCGAGAACATGCCGCTCTCGGCCCCCGCCACCTGGGCGTCCGGATCGTCCTGGCCAAATCCTTTGCCCGGATTCACAAGGCCAATCTGATCAACTTCGGCATTCTGCCTTTGATTTTCACCGATCCCGCGGATCACGACAAAATCACCTTGGGGCAAAACATCGAACTCACCTGCGCCAGCCTGTTCACGAGCCCGAAAACAGCTCTGAATCTCGATGATGGCTCGAAAATATCCGTCCGCCACGATTTGACCCCCAAAGAGCTTGAGATTATCAAAGTCGGCGGTCTCTTGAACCTGGTTAAGGCCCGCAAGAAATAAACTGATTCCTGGATCCGCCGAGCCACCGCGGATACCAAAGCAAGGAGCACCAATGCTTGACGCAATTCGCCGCAACGCCCAGTCCTGGGGCGTCAAAGTCATATTCGGCATCATCATCCTGGTATTCGTCTTCTGGGGTGTCGGCAGCTTCCGAAGCGAGCGGGGAGACGTCCTGGCGGAAATCAACGGCAGCCCGTTGTTGCTGGACGACTTCCAACGGGTTTATCGGCAGACGTTGGACAACCTGCGTCAGGAAAATCCAAACATCTCCGTGGATGAGCTGGAACGGATGGATTTCCGTGGCCAGATTTTCGGCCAGATGGTCAATGCCAAGCTTATGGAGCAGGAGGCCGCCCGGCTGGGCATCAGTGTTACCGCCCAGGAATTACGTCAATCCATCGTCGAGATGCTTGTGTTTCGCGATCAGGACGACCGCTTCAGTCCAGCCCAGTACCAGGCGGTATTGCGTGCCCACAACCTGACCCCCGCGCAGTTTGAACGCGATTTCCGCGGTGACCTGAAAATCCAGCGCCTCGGGGAATTCATCGGCCTGCCCGCCACGGTTTCCGACCAGGACGCTCACGATTTCTTCACATTTGCTCAAGAAGAAACCGTGCTGGACTACCTCTCGTTTCCCTGGACCATGGAACTGGATCGGTTCGACGTGGATGAAGAGACCATCGAAGCCCACTATCAGGCCAACGTGGACACCTTCCAGGTTCCCCCCAGAATCCGTATCGCCTATCTGCATATCAGCCCGGCCGAACTGGCCGACCCAACCCGCGTCACCCAAGAAGAGATCGAGGCATATTACACGAATATGGCCCACGAATTCACGGTTCCCGAACAGGTCCAAGCCCGACACATTCTCATCACCCCTGAAGACGACTCGCAGACTGCGGTGGATCAGGCTCGAGAGCGGCTGTTGCAGTTACTGGTTCGGATGCAGGCAGGAGAATCCTTTTCCGAATTGGCCCGAGAATATTCCGACGACGCCAGTGCGGCCCAAGGTGGAGATCTGGGCTGGTTTGGCCGTGGGGAGATGGTCGAAGCCTTTGAGGACGCGGCGTTTGCCCTGGAACCTGGCCATACCAGTGAACCGGTGCGTACCCCGTTTGGTTGGCACCTGATCCAGGTCCAAGAACGCAGAGACATTGGCGTGGTGCCTCTCGATGACGTCGCCGGGACCATCCGGGCCCGGTTGGCCGAGGAACATGGTCTGAACCGGCTCGCCGAGGCCCTGGACCTGGCCATGGAACAGCTCATTGTTGGTGAATCTCTGGAGACGGCAGCTGAAATGCTGGACCTTCCCCTGCGCACCACGGATTTTTTTCCCATGGGTCAATCCCCGGCTGAGCTGAACCTGACTCCCGAAGCCGTTGCCGTGCTGTTCGGCCTTCAGGACGGAGAAACCACCCAGACCCCCCTTCTCCTGGCCGACGGCTACCTCCTGGCACGACGCATCGACTTTGAGCCGCAACACGTGCGCCCCTTGGAGGACGTCCGCGACCGCATCCTTACCCAGTTACGCCTGGACATGGCCAAGGACGCCGCCCGAACCAAGGCCGAACAGGCTCTTGACTTGATACGCTCGGACGATCCGCAAGCCTACGACCCTGAAGAACTGCAAACCAGTGCTGCTTTCGGGCGCCAGGGGTTCATCCCAGGCCTGGGATTCCATCCCAGCCTGGGCGGTGATGCGTTCACCGCCAGTGCCGGGGAGTGGCTGCCGCATGTATATCAGTTGCAGGATGCGTTCATCGTTGCTCGCGTTCACGAGCGAATTGCTCCCAGCGAAGAACTATGGCTTGCTGAGCGGGCTGACTGGCGCAACGCTCTGCTTCAGTCTCGCCAACGCGAATTCCTGCAGGCATTCGTGGCCGAGTTGTCCCGCACGGCTGAAATCCGTGTCCTGCGCCAAGACGTCCTGAGGCCAGCGCTACGGTAACGCGCTACCAGTCGCACTTCCTGGCCTGACAAGGGAAAACAGGCCTCCCTGCCGCGGGGCCCAGCGAGGCTTGCCATGCCGCCGTTTGTATGTCGCATCGGGATCCGCCCGCCAGTGGACTTTTGCTGGCGGACGTGAGGTGCGGCCCAGGGTCGATCAAGGCTGTTTTGAAACCCTTGTGCCCCTTTTCTTCCACCTAGCGTCTGAAGGAGCGACCATCATGACGGATTTGACCATCCACGATCTGGTCATTATCGGCAGCGGCCCGGGAGGACTGACTGCTGGAATTTATGCCCAACGCGCAGCACTGCACACGGTACTTCTGGAAAAGGGCGTACTTGGCGGACAGCTGAACAATACGGATACGATCGAAAACTGGCCGGGTACAAAGTCCATTCAGGGCACAGAACTGGCAGAAGCCATGGCGGAACATGCCCGTTCCTGCGGCCTGCAAATATTGAACAAAGAGGTTTTGGAAGTCGAGCCTGGACTGGATGCGCACACCGTCCGCCTTGACGACGGATCAGAACTGCACTCCCTGGCCGTTATCCTGGCCTGTGGCGGACATCCGCGCCAACTGGGTATTCCAGGAGAAACCGAAAACTACGGCAAGGGGATCTCCTATTGTGCGGTTTGCGACGGCTTCTTTTTTCGCGGAAAGAGGGTCGTGGTGGTGGGTGGTGGCGACTCCGCACTGGAAGAGTCCCTTTTTCTGGCTAAAATTTCGAAGGAAGTCCATATCGTCCACCGCAGGGATACCTTTCGAGCCGGGATGATCCTCCAAAAACGCATCCGCAATGAGCCGCGGGTCACCCTGCACATGGACAGCGTGGTCACGGCGATCATTGCTGATGACTCGGGAGTCACCGGGGTGGAACTGAAAAACGTGCAAAACGCTGCCACACACCACCTGGATGCAGACGGTGTTTTCGTGTTCATCGGCTTTGAACCCAACAAAAGGCTGGTACCTGCCGGAGTAAAAATGAACGCCGACGGTTTTGTGGTCACCAACGAGAAGTGTGAAACCAACATCCCCGGATTTTACGTCATCGGCGATCTGCGGGAAAAGTATGTCAAGCAGATCGTCACTGCCGCGGCCGAAGGCTGCACCGCCGCCCAGGTCGTGGCCCGCTATGTAGAAGACAGAAAAGCCAGAGAGCGAATCCTGTAAACGCCCCAACCGATGTTTTTGGACTGACACCCTGGGCCGATGTTCCATTGGCCCCGAGACTTCAAGGAAGACCATTTCACCTTAACTGAGTGTTGAAAACGTCCTAATTCTGCAGTCCGTTCAAGACCCCCAAGTGCTCGGAGCAAAAAAGAGCTCCCCGGACATGTCCTGTGTCCGGCCCCTGCGGTCTGTGGCGTTGCCACTTTTTCGATTGCCGTCCAGGCAATCGAATCAAGGTCGAAGCGTCGTTATTCATACGTGAGGTCACTGCAAAAAGTCCCTTTTCCCGCGAAAACGTGTGATGTGATTTTGCTCAACACCTTGAAATTCGTCATTCCGGCTTTCGCCGGAATGACGAATTTCAAGGTGTTGCGACTTTCTGCAGTAACATCATACGTGAGAGTTTGAACGTTTTGCGGCGACCCAGCAATTGGGTATTTTTCAAGGGACGGTTCGGCAGAAATCATTTCGGGACGGGAGTGCGTCACCGTCTTTTTGGACATTTTTGCATTATTTCCATATTTTCTTCCTGTCTATTCACCATCTTTGAAGCACCAGCGGCCTGGATATTCACCTTCGCAAGTGTGACTGCCTTGCAGACGGCCCTGAAAAACATGTCTTTCCCGCGACGGTGAGAATCCATTTGCTGAATGCCGCTTTAACAATGCCATGCTGAATCGTTCAATTTTTCTCTTTTATTGTACTCCTCAATGAAAACCCTTGTACGCATCGGCCTCTACCGACGTTCCTATGTCCGCACCTGCTGAGTCGCCAACGGAACAGATGGAATTGGTTGCCGTTGTTGACCAAGGCCAGGCCGGGATTCGTCTGGATCAGTTCTGGATGGATCGCACCAGGCACCTCGGCATTACCCGCTCCAAAATTCAGGCCTGGATCAAAAACGGTTTCTCCAGGGTTGATGGCCGCCCCTGCCTCCGCCCGGGACGACGCCTTGCCACAGGTGAGCGTCTGGAGTTGGGGAAGGTGCCCCCGCAGCCTGCGTTACGGCCTGAAAACCAAACACTGCGCATCGTGTATCACGACGATGATCTGGTGGTTTTGAACAAGCCGGCCGGGCTGGTGGTCCATCCCGCCCCAGGACTGGACCACGGCACACTGGTCCACCGCCTGCTGCACCATTTCCCGGAACTCTCCCAGTTGGAGGGCGCCCGGCCCGGCATCGTGCACCGATTGGACAAGGACACCACCGGTCTGATGGCCGTGGCCTTGACCGAAGTGGCCAGGCTGCGCTTGACCGCCGCCTTTGCCGAGCGGGGCGTGGAAAAGGTCTACCTGGCCTTGGTGCACGGCCGCCCCGATCCGAGTGGCCTTGTGGATGCCCCCATCGGCCGCCACCCGACATCCAAAACCCGAATGGCCGTGGTGGCCAAGGGCGGCAAACCAGCACACAGCGAGTACACGCTGCTCTGGACAGCACCAAAGGACCGATTCAGCCTGCTCAGCGTGCGCATTCTCAGCGGGCGAACCCACCAGATTCGGGTGCACATGCAACACATCGGCCACCCTCTGCTGGGTGACCCGACCTATTGCCCGGCAGTGAATGCAACATGGCAATCGGCAATTCCCGGGTTGAACATGGTGCTGCAACGCCCTATGCTGCACGCCTGGAAGTTGGGTTTGCCTCACCCGCGCAGTGAAGAGCCCATGGATTTTCAGGTGACACCGCCCAAGGACATCTTTCAGACCATCCTGGTTGGTTCCCGCACCACCCAGCGAGTCGGTTTGACCGGCATGCCCGGCTGCGGCAAAAGCCTGTTATTGGCACAGTTGGCCGGACAGGGCATTCCGGTCTGGAGTGCGGACAAGGCCGTGGCCGAGCTCTATCGCCCGGGGCAAGACGGCTGGGAACTGCTCCAGCGTCACTATGGTGAGCGCTTCATCCCGATGCCCACGGAACCCGTTGATAAAAAAGCCCTTCTGCAGGCCATGCAGGAAATTCCAGGGCTTCGTCGGGAAGTGGAGGCCATGATCCACCCCTTGGTCAAGCACCACCTGCACGCGTTCTGGAAAACACATCACGCGGCTCGCGTCACCGTTGCCGAAGTTCCGCTGCTTCTGGAGTCCGGCTGGACCTCCGGCTTCGACCTGACTGTCGGTTTGGCCTGCGACCCACCCCGACGCCGGGCCTGGCTGTACGCTAATCGCGGCTGGGACGACAATCTGCTGGCCGACATGGAATCCTGGCAATGGCCCGAGGCGAAAAAACTTCAATCCTGCGATCTGGTCATCAGCAACCCCGGCAACCGGGAGGGGCTTGCCCAGGTGGCGCGCAGTCTCTCAAAAGTCCTGCGGTGGTTGCGCACGCAGGGTGTTCGTCGTCGCCTGGGCCATGTCCAAGCCCTGGTCATCCCCGCATCCCAAAGGGAATGCCATGTTTCCACTCCGAGATAACATCCCCAGCCGCGGCCCATCCTATGCACTGTGGCTGATTATCATCCTGAACACCGCGGTTTTCATCCTGCAATTGACCATGACCGGACGGGAACTGCTGCGGTTCACCCACATCTTCGGCATGGTTCCCGCCAGGGTAACCGATCCGGCCTGGGCCGAATGGGTTGGATACGCTCCGAATTGGACGATGACTCTGATCACGCACATGTTTCTTCATGCCGGATGGCTGCACTTTTTGCTGAACATGTGGATGCTCTGGATTTTTGGAGACAACGTGGAAGACGTCATGGGTCCGTTGCGGTTTTTGCTTTTCTATCTGCTCTGCGGAATCGGCGCGATCCTCATCCACCTGCTATTCAACCTCGGCTCCCAGGTTCCGGTTATTGGCGCATCCGGGGCCATTGCCGGGGTCATGGGCGCATACCTGCTGCTTTATCCCCACGCCAGAGTGGTGGCCTTTGTGCCCATCCTCTTTCTGCCCTTCTTTTTCGAAATCCCGGCGGTGATCTTCCTGGGCATCTGGTTCCTGATCCAAATCGTCTCCGGTCTCTTCTCCCTGGTCTTCCAGGGCATCGGCGGCGGCATCGCCTGGTGGGCGCACATCGGCGGATTCATCTTGGGCATGGCCCTTGTCCGAATATTCCAAAAACGCGGCGCCTGCCGCCACTGCACCACACTGGAACAGTGGTTTCGGGATCATAGCCGCTGATAATGGCAGTGGAGGGCAATCTCTCCTTTATATTCCAAATTGATGAAGGAACTCCTAAGATAATGTTCACGTTTTTCCGATTCTGATTCTGATTCTGATTTTTGAGGCTTGGGAACAGCATTTTCTTAGTCCATCGTCGTCGGAGCGGGTTCCGCCTCGCCCCTGGGCAGCACCACGGTCACCGTGGTCCCGTGGCCGGGTTCGCTGTCCACGGTGATGGTCCCTCCGTGGGCTTCCACGATGTGTTTGGCAATGGGCATGCCCAGGCCGACCCCGGAGATGGCCGTGTTGGACGGGTCGGCGCGAAAGAATTTGTTGAAGATCCTGTCCACCTGTTCCCTGGTCATGCCGATTCCCTGGTCCTGGACCCGCAGGGCGACGTGGTCGTCCCGGCATTCCAGGCCGACCCGGATGGTTCCTCCTTGCGGGGAGTATTTAATGGCGTTGTTCAGGATGTTGTCCAGGACCTGAAGCAGTTTGTCCCTGTCCACGAAGAGCACGCACGGCTCCGCCGGTCCCTCCAGGATCAGCTCGTGCCCAAGGGTGCCGAGCTGATGCCCGGCGAGCCTCTCCTGGATAATGGCCCGGATGTCCTCCCGGCTCGTGTGCAGAGTAAAGCCCTGCCCGGACTCAATCCGGGAAATGTCCAGCAGGTCGGTGATCAACCGGCCCAGATGCATGCTCTGTTCATTGATGAGGCGGAGAAATATGCCCCCCGTGTCCCCCGTGATCCCCGTGGTTCATTCTTCAGCGATGTCGGTTGTGGCATGAAAATGTCCCTGCTCGTGCTATTCCGTCAGCTTCTCCGCCAAAAGGTGCATGGCCTGGGAAGCGTCCGGCAGCAGAACGATTTTTTTATAGGTTTCCTCTTCGCGGGTGTTCAGCCCCATCTGGTCCGCGGTCTTCAGGATGGTCTCGCAGGCGTTGAACAGGATGATTTGTCGAACAGCGCCCTTCTGGGCCTCGGCGAAAAGACTTCCCCAGGTCAGGCTGCTCAGGAGTCGGACGCATTTCAGATCCAGAAAAATGGTTCGATCCGGAACATTCTCGATTTTGTCCATGATTTCGGACATTCCCTTGACCATGGAAATTTTTCCCGGCCCGAAGTTCAGGTCCGTGACCAGGACGACGCCATTGGGGTAGGTACTGATCCGCCAATGCTCTTGAACGTGGTGTTCGGTCATTGATTGGTCTCCCTTGCAAATAAAGATGTGATTCCCTGAAAGATTGAAGAATACGTGATCAACATTGGTCTTGATCAGGCCCAGTCCTCTGCCGCGTTTTCCGCGAACCTTCCGCAACTCGGGAAAACGCGGCTCAAATCCCGCCCCCTGATCCCTGATAAAGGCCAAAACCAGCTCCGGACGCACCAGATACCGGACGTGAACCTGCTTGCGCGGGTCGTTGCCATTGCCGTGTTCCACGGCATTGTTCACGGCCTCCACCAGGGCCAGAAGCAGCATGTCCTGGTGCTCCCCCCGATATCCACCGCTGTTCATGTCCATGCCGAAGTCCTCAAACAGCGCTTCGCGCTCCGCCTCGTCCCCGGATATTCGCTTGTCCCGGAAGATGGTCGTCATCCGCTTCCTCCATTTTGTCCCTGTTGCGGCGATGGGTCCGTTTTCGCCCGGAACAGGGCCACGGTCACGTCGTCGTCCAGAGGCAGATTGCCGATATAGGTTCGCAGATCGGTCAGGATGGCGGCCATGAGTTCGTGCAAGGGACGCTGGCCGTGCCGGGCGAGACAGGTTTTGAAGCGGTCCACGCCGTAGGGTTCGTCTTCCCCGTTGCTCGCTTCGGTCAGACCGTCCGTGAACAGTACCAGCAGGTCGCCCGGACGGACCTCCCGTTCCACGGATCGGAACATATTTCCGCAAGCCATGCCCATGGGCGGGCCGGACACGGCGATTTCCTCGACATCCTCGTTGTGAACATGAAGGGGGAACGGCAGTCCGGCATTGGAAAGCAGGCAGCGTCCCGGATGCAGAATGGCATATCCAGCGGCCACGAAGCGGCCCGCGGGCATCAGACCGCAAATATCCTGATCAATGCTCCGGATCAGTTCTTCCGGAGCGGACAGTGGCGCCGGGCAGGTCTGGACCAGGCTGGAAATGCACATGGATATGAGCGCGGCGGAAAGTCCGTGGCCGCAACTGTCGGCCAGCAGAAAGCCCGCGGGCGAAAGGTTGTGTCCGAAGGCCGTTTCGGTTTTCTGGCCGGAATTGGCTTCACCCCTTGCCCGAGAATCATCATAATCCGGCATCTGTCCGGCCATGGGCTTGAGGCAGAAAAAAACTCCGGAAACGGACATGGGCGCGGCATTGTAGACCAGGGCCTCGTAGTCCGTGGTCGCGAAAAAACCGGGAACCTGTTCCACGGGAGTCAAAAAACGCTTCTGCATCAGGGCGCCCAGACGCAGATCCTCGGCGCGCTGGCGTTCCAGGTGGTAAAGCCGGGAGAGGTCCTCGGAATATTTCATGGATTGCTGGTGGGCGATGGATGATGTTTCCACTTTGCTCACCCACTGTCCCGCTCGCTCGGCACATAGGGCTGATCAACCAGTGCTTCGTCGTGGAGCATGTCGGCCTTGATGGCCAGGATTTCCGGCAAGTGAGCCAGAAACAGCTCCACGAGGTCCGGATCGAACTCCGTGCCTATGCCCTTTCGGATGATGCCCAGGGCGGTTTCCACCGGGTAGGCATTCTTGTAGGGCCGATCCGTGGTCAGGGCGTCGAACACGTCCACCAGCTTGACGATCCGCCCGGGCAAGGGGATGGCCTCGCCTTGCAAGCCGTCGGGGTATCCGCTGCCGTCCCAGTTTTCGTGATGGCGCAGGGCGATGGTCGAGGCCTCCTGGAGAATGATGGACCGGGAGCCACCCAGGATGCGCGCGCCGATCCGGGTATGGGTCTTGATCACGGCGAATTCTTCGGCGGTCAACCGGGCCGGCTTGTTCAGGATCTGATCCGGAATGCCGATCTTGCCCACGTCATGCATGGGCGCGGCGTTGAGCAGGGTATGTACGTTGTGCTCAGACAGCCCGTATTTCCCGGCCAGAAAGGCGCTGTACCTGCCAATGCGCAGGATGTGGTCCCCGGTGTTTTCATCCTTGAATTCCGCGGCCATGGCCAGCATGTTCATGGCCGCGAGATAGGACTCCTCCAATTCCCGCTTGGATTCCCTTGTATCTTGAAAAACGTGTTGTTGATAAACTGTTACTGTTTCTGGCAAGAGGCGACCGTTGGGTAAGCGGTGGGAACATGTAATGTTATGCTCTTGGGAAAGGAGGCTTTTCCCACTGCTTGTCCAACGGTCGACGTACTTGGTACTAGGGCGGGAGATCGACTCAGTAGTCTCTGTCCCAGAGTCCACAGCGTCGTTGTTTCTGGCGTGACGGCGCAGCCTGTTTCCCCTCGGGGCCACCAAGCCCGCAATTGAGCTGATGGCGCGCCGCTCGTGACCGTTCCTTGGGAGCCCGAACAGTTGTTTGACCTAAACTCGCATTTACAAGGATGGGAGAAGAGGAACATGCCTGAACCAATTCTAGTCGGTATTGACATTGCCAAAAGCACCTTCGACGCTGCTATCGGTCTTGGCGGCAACTCCGAGACGTTCGCCAACGACGAGGCTGGACATGCCGCCTTTACCGTCAAGCTGGCAGTTCATTCCATCGACCTAATTGTCATGGAAGCCACAGGCGGGCTTGAACGTAACCTGGCTTGCACTCTGCAAGCGGATGGCTTCACAGTGGCAGTAGTCAATCCACGTCAAGTACGTGATTTCGCCAAGGCCATGGGGTATCTGGCCAAGACTGACCGTATTGATGCCAAAGCGCTTGCTGAATTGGCCCAGGTTCTGGCACGCCACCTCGAACGTGATCGCTTCATCAAGGTCTTGCCTACTCCGGAGCAGTATGCGTTGCAGGCGCTGGTGGCCCGGCGGCGACAGCTCGTCGCGTTGCGCGTTGCCGAACAACAACGTCTTTCGGTCAGTCATGCCGTCGCTCGCAAAAGCATTGAGGCATTGATTGAAGCCATCCGGACACAGATTGCCGAAGTCGAGGCTGAACTCGCCAAGCACATTGGCACACATCATGCCGACTTGGAGGATTTACTCGCCAGTACGCGTGGCATCGGCCCAACCACCGTCGCCACCCTGATCGCCGAGGTTCCGGAGTTAGGGCGGCTATCACGCCGTGAAATAAGCGCTTTGATTGGTGTTGCGCCTTTCAATCGCGATTCCGGCCAGATGCGTGGCAAACGAACTATCTTTGGCGGACGCGCCCAAGTTCGCCGTGCACTTTACATGGCAGTGCTCGTGGCTATTCGCTTTAACCCTGTAATCAAAGAGTTTTACAATCGTCTTGTCGCCGCAGGAAAACCCAAAAAGGTGGCCATCGTTGCCAGCATGCGCAAGTTTATCACCATCCTCAACGCCATGGTTAGAACTGGCACTTCATGGGACGACTCCCTTCATTCTGCTTGACGAAAAAGACAGTTGCCTGGTTCCATCGCCCCGCACCGAATAGATCACCGCGCCACTGGGCATGTGCTCGAAAAGGGAGCGAAGCAAAGACTTGCTTTTGGAAAGCGCTTGCTGAATGTCCTTTTGCCTGGTTATGTCCCTGGAAAAGCCGATGGTTCCGACAATGTCGCCCTGAGGCTCGCGCAAGGGCAACTTGTCTGAAATGCACCACACCACTTCGCCGGAAGCGGAAACAAAGGGTTCCTCGACGTCCAGTTCCGGCTCTCCGGTGGCCAAAATCCGCCGATCCACACGGACATGCGCATCCGCGATTTCAGGAGGGAAGATATCGTGGGTTGTTTTCCCGATAACCGCCTTTTTCTCGAGCCCGATTGTCTCAAGGCCGGCCCTGTTGACCATCAGAAAGCGCCCCTTCCGATCTTTGGACCAGATGAGAGCCGGAACCGAGTCCAGAATGATCCGGCGTTGCTGATCCATGGACAGCAACTCGTTTTCGATCAGTTTCTGGTCGGTGATGTCCCGCAGGAGGCAGTGCGTGCATTGGAACCGTTGCTGCTCGTCGCTGGAAATGCAACCGTCCAGGGAAACGTGCCGCAAGGCCCCGTCCTTGCGGACCAGGTCATATTCGATGTTGTGCAATGAGCCGGTGGCTTTGAGCCGGGTTAAGTTATCATTAAACACGGCCCGGTGTTTCTCGGCCAGAAAATCGGTGAAATGCCGCCCAAGGACATCCCGGCGTTCATGGCCCAGCATATTCAGCCAAGCCCCATTCACATCCACAAGCCTGCCGTCCTCATCCAGGGATTGGTAGGCCAGCGCGGGACTCTCCCGAAGCAGCCTGAGGGAATCCTTGCAGTCGGAAAACCCTTCCTGGATCAACCCAATCCGCCGCTCCAACTCCACGATCCGCGCCTGCGCCGCTTCCAACTCCGTACGCAAGAATTCGATGGTCTGCTCTGGTTTCATGGGAGCTCCTTCCTGGCGTGATCAGCGATTTTCAGCCGGTTTGCCGACGTTCACAATGCCGCGCAAATCTGGCATGTTCTCGGACGGAGATCAATGAATGACCCAAAAACGACACTATCGTCCGCTCCGCGGCCATGCGAAAAACGAACTGGCCGCCTTGTTCTCTCGTAATGTCACAGGAGCCCTTCATGTCCAGACTGCCCAACCTGCCCGTTGGCGACTCGTCCTTTGAGAGCATCCGCCGCGATAATCAGCTCTATGTGGATAAGACCAGCCATATCCACAGGATGGTGGATCAAGGCAAGTACTATTTCCTGTCCCGACCCCGGCGCTTCGGCAAGTCCCTGACCGTGTCCACGCTGCGCTGCCTGTTCGAGGGCCGGCGGGAACTGTTCGAGGGGTTGTGGATCGCGGAGCACGGGGAGTGGGACTGGCAAAAGCATCCGGTGATTCTGCTGGATTTTAATGGGATCAGTCACGAGACGCCGGACATTTTGAAAGCCGGTCTATCCCGAAACCTGGAGATGCTTGCGCGGCGTTACGACCTGACCTCCGATGCGACGTTGCTCAAGGACAGGTTCAAGGAACTGATCGTCGCGCTGCATGAAAAGACCGGCCAAAAGGTCGTGATCCTCGTCGACGAATACGACAAGCCGCTCATCGATCACCTGGGCAAAGGCGAGGCGGAACTGAGCATTGCCAAGGACAACCGGGACACGCTGAAGCAGTTTTTCGGGTTAATCAAGGAAGGAGACGTAACCAGGGCCTTGCGCTTCGTGTTCATCACCGGGGTTTCCAAGTTCAGCCGGGTGTCCATTTTTTCGGAGCTGAACAATCTCACGGATCTGACCATGAGCCGCCATTACGCGGAGATGCTCGGCTACACCCAGGACGAACTGGAAACCGTCTTCGCGGAGTACGTGGCCCGTTTCGCACGGGAGACCGGCCAGACGGCCCAAGAGATATGGGACATGCTGCGGTTGATGTACAACGGATACCGCTTTTCCGAAAAGGATGTGCGCGTTTACAACCCTTTTTCCGTGCTGGGCGCTCTCCAGGAACAGGCTTTCCGCAATTACTGGTTCGAGACCGGAACGCCCACGTTTCTCATCAACCTGCTTCGAGAACAAAACTGGTATCTGCCCAGGATCGAAAATATGCAGGCCACCACAATGCTGTTCAGTACCTACGATTTGGAACAGCTCCAACCCGAAGCCCTGCTCTTCCAGACCGGATACGTGACCATCAAGGATATTGACGAGGACCTGCACATCTTCGACTACCCCAATCAAGAAGTGAAAACCTCGTTTCTGGAGATGCTTCTGCACTCCTGCACCCAGGGCTTGCCCGAACCCTCCCGGTTCATGCTGCTGTCCAAACATTTGCGCCGGGAAGACCTGGCCGCCTTCATGGACACGGTCACGGCCATCTTCAAAGACCTTGCCTACACCCTGGAAACCAACCGCGACGAAGCCTATTTCCACACCGTGTTCTACCTGATGGTCAGCGCCTCCGGCGTGGACGCCCGCAGCGAGGTACTGACCTGCGACGGGCGGATCGATCTGGTGATGCACGTCGGGGAGCGAATCTACATCATCGAATTCAAGTGCAATCAGAGCGCGGACACGGCCCTGGCCCAGATCAAGGACAAGGGCTACGCCCAGGCCTATCGAGGCCTGGGCAAACAGATTTTCTTGCTGGGGATCAACTTTGACACGCAGAAGCGCAATGTGAGCGAATGGAAAACGAAAGAAGACGGTTTGGGATAGTGCGCGGCGCTACCTGTTCGCAGGCTGGCGGGAGGTGTTCAAGGTGATGTGACTCGCGGAGCATGGGAAGTGAAAAAACGCCTTTCACCACGGCTTCCTCACTCCCCAAAGGCCCGGCGCATCAAATACCGACCCAGCCCGCCCAGCTCCTTTGGCATGTACCCGAAAACCGCGTTCCAGACCTCATCGGACTCCATGCACAAGTACAAACCCTGGAATCCGGCCCGGCGCAGTGTTTCGGCCACGTGGCGCAGCTGGCGGACGCGCAGGGGGCGGAGCAGGCGTTGCTTGCCGTCCAGGCCGGTGATGAATTCGGCGTAGATATAACGGGCCTGGGGGTGATTTTCCTCGATGCGCTGCTTGAGTTCCGGCATGAAGCGCAGCGATCCCAGACTGATGTAGGCCACGTCCTCAGGGCGGAGATGGTCCTTGATCATTTCCACGGTTCGTGCATAGCCGCGCTCCCAGCCAGGAAAGGGGATCACCGGGTCGAAGTGCAGGCAGACTCGGAAGCCTGCCTGGGTGCAGGCCCGGGCGGCGCGCAAGCGCTCTTCCAGCGACACACTGCCACCTTCTTCTCTGGCCTGGATCTCCGGCGCGTTCATGGACCAGGCCGGCAGGACCCGGTCCGGCCTGGCCACCTGATCCATCCAGCTCAGATCCACAACCTTGGACTTCAGTTCCAGGCAGGTTTGCGGATACGCACCCAGAAACCCCACCAGATCGCGACTGTAACCGGTCACCGGCTCCAGGGTCAGGGAGTCGGTGAACTCTCCAGTGCCCAATCGCCAGCGTCGATCGGGGCGCTCGCTGAAAGCCGATTCCAGTTCAGCGAACAAATCTGCCTGATTGGCCCAGACCTTCAGCACCCGGTCCTGAAAGTAGGCCTGGAGAATGCAGTAGGAACAGGACAAGGGGCAATTCTCCCCAATATGCACGATCCGGTAGGCGCAACAGTGATAGTGCCGCGTTCCCGGACAGGATCGCAAGAAACGGCCCCTGTAGTGTTTCAGATAGACAGTTCCCGAACCGCTGTCCTTGGAACCGGACCCATCCTCCGCCCCCTTGCCCACCGAAGTCAAATGCATCCTTCCGGGATCGAACTCGGATTCGCGGATCACCACGGGCAAATGCCCCAACCGCCGCAGGACGCGCTGAGCCAAAGGGGCATCCAGGACCGACCGGTCCACGATAACTTGCCGTAAGTGACGTAAATACTCCGGCACCTGGAAGACCGGCTTATCAAGATTGTGCATTTTCCCGCATCACCTTATGTTGTCGTGCCCGTGAAGGGTCGAAACGGAGTCATTGCATCTCCTGGGGCCTGTTGCCTGGGCCTGTTGCCTGGGCCTGTTGCCTGGGCCTGTTAATCGGGCGCGTTTACAAAACGTATCAGCCATGAACCACTCCTTGCATATTTTACATACAGAATCCAGCCCCAACTGGGGTGGCCAGGAAATGCGCATCCTGGAGCAGATCCGCTGGTTGATCGACCAGGGACATCGCGGCTGGATCGCGGCCCATCCCGCTTCCAGAATCGCGGAGCGGGCAACGTCCATGGGTCTGCCCGTTTTTCCCCTGGCATTCCGGGGCAGTGCCAATCCGGTGGTGTTCATGAAGCTGCTGCGCTTCGTGCGGGAAAAGGGCATTCACGTCATCGACGCCCACGGTTCACGGGATGCCCAGCTCTGCGCGTGGCTGCGTCTGTTCGGCTATCCGGTTGTCCGCTCCGTCCATGTCACCAAACCCATTGCCCGCGGCATCACCCATACCCCTTACTGGAAATATGGTGCGGACCGAATCATCGTCACGGCGAAACTGTTGCGGGAGAGGCTGGCCCAGGTCGGACTCGATCCCCAGCGAATTGACGTCATCGGGGAAGGCATTGACCTGGCCCGCTTCCATCCCGAAGTTCCCGGCGAGCAGGTTCGCCGGGAACTCGGCATTGCAAGCCATACGCATATCGTGGTCAATATCGGCATGATCCGCCCGGACAAAGGCCAGCTCTTTTTTGTCGAGGCGGCCGCGTTGGTGCACCAGGCATCACCCGATGTCCGCTTCCTGCTTGTGGGCCAGGGTACCCGGCCGGAATTCGAGGAGCAGGTGCGCCAACGGATTCAGGAGCGTGATCTGGACGGTGTCGTGACCATGACCGGATACCGGGAGGATGTCCCGGAAATCATCGCTGCCGCGGATTGCGTCGTCCTGGCCTCCGTGGATGTGGAAGCCCAGTCCCGAGTGGTTCCCCAGGCTTTTGCCATGCGCAGGCCCGTGGTCGCCACGGATGTCGGGGCCGTGGCCGAGCTGGTCGGGGACCGAACAGGATGGCTGGTTCCTGGACAAAATATCCCGGCCATGGCCGAGGCTGTGCTGGATGTTCTGGACAAGGGCGACCCGGCCCGTGTTGAGACCGCTTTCCAATTGGCTACATCCCGACTGGGGTTTGAGCGCATGATGGCCAAAACCCTGCAAAGCTACCGGACTGCCCGGGTCAATACCGCTTCGGCCCGGACGTCCGCCAAGACAGGGGCTTCATGACGCCGTCCACAATGCCTCCCATCAGCGTCACGATCCTGACCAAAGACGCCCAGCGGCTGCTCGCCGGATGTCTGCAGGCCGTTTCCGGCTTTCCGGACGTGGTCATCCTGGACAACGGCTCCACCGACGCCACCCTGGACATCGCCGCGAGCTTCGCCAATGTTCGCGTCTTCCAGGAGCCCTTCACGGGCTTCGGCCCCCTGCACAACCGAGCCGTGGAACTGGCCGCACATGACTGGATTCTCTCCATCGACAGCGACGAGATCGTCACATCGGAACTTTTCACGGAGATCAGCAACCAGCCCCTGAGCCCGGCCTGCGTCTACTCCTTTCCCATGGAAAACTACTTCAACGGCAAGCGCATCACCACCTGCGGCTGGCATCCGGACCGCCATGTCCGGTTGTTTCATCGCGGGCACACCCGGTTCACGGACGCCGCTGTGCATGAAGGCGTCATCACCGCGGGCCTGCGAGAGGTCCGCCTCAGCCATCCTGTCCGCCACTACTCCTATGCCTGCGTCGCCGACTTTCTGACCAAGATGCAGCGATATACCGACCAATTCGCGGCCCAGCACGCCGGGAAAAAAAACTCCGGACCAATCAAAGCCCTCCTGCACGGAAGCTTTGCCTTTTTCAAATCCTATGTGTTGCAGCGCGGCATTACCCAGGGGTATGAAGGTCTGCTCATCTCGGCCTACAACGGCCACACCGCGTTCTACAAGTACCTCAAATTGCATGAGGCCAATCAGCATGCTTGCCGTCGTCATGTACCATGACGTGGTCCCTGACGGAGGCAAGTACGCCAACACCCCGCATCTGCTTCACGCCCACCTGCGGTACGTGCGCGACAACTACCCCGTGGTCCTGCCGGGGGAACCGCTCCAGCCGAACAAGCTGAGCGTCTGCCTGACCTTTGACGACGCTCACGTCGGCTTCTATCACTTCGTCTATCCGATATTACGGGAGATGGGGTTGCGCGCCCTGGTCAGCGTGTCCACGGACGTCATCCAGGACAGCGTCGTTGTCCCGATGTCGGATCGCCTGAAGGTCAGCTCCCAGGCAGGGCGCAAGGGAAACACGGCCTCCTTCTGCTCCTGGGGAGAACTACGGGAAATGCAGGACAGCGGGGTGGCCCAGATAGCTTGCCATTCCGCGGGGCACCAGAACTTGACCGGTCCTGACGTGGATCTGGACCGGGAAATCCCTGGGCCCGGACAGATCATCGCCGACCACCTGGGCCGATTCCCGAACACCTATGTATATCCATCCGGCTTGGTAAACCGCCGGATCGACCGTCTCACAGCCCGCCATTACACCTACCGGATGCGCATCGGCGCGGCCCTGAACCGCGGCTGGCGCAACCCCGGAGGCGGTCCGCTCTACCGGCTCCAGGGCGACGCCCTGCGGGATGAACGCGGCCCGTTGCAGGCAACATGGAAACCGAGGCTCCGGTATTACTGGAATATTCTCCGCGGGAGGTAGCCCCCGCCCACTGGATTCACCCTCCATCAAGCAGCTTAAAAGGATCCCTCATGCCTATCGCTCCCCTCATCCCCCTCAAAGACGTGCAACCGTGTTCCGGTCCTGTGGTCCTCGTCATCCTGGACGGCATCGGCCTGGGCCCTCGGGATGCCAGTGACGGCGTCCATGTCTCGCACACCCCGGTCCTGGATGCCCTGCTTCAAGAACCACTGATGGTCTCCCTCAAGGCCCACGGCACGGCTGTAGGCCTGCCTTCGGACGAGGACATGGGCAATTCCGAGGTGGGTCATAACGCATTGGGGGCCGGCCGGGTCTTTTCCCAAGGGGCCAGGCTGGTCAACGAGGCCATTGCCTCCGGCCGGGTGTTTCAGGGTGAAACCTGGCAGCGCGTGGCTCAGGCCGGCATGGACGGCGGTACCGTCCACTTTATCGGCCTGGTCTCCGACGGCAACGTGCATAGCCATGTCGAACAGCTGCACGCCCTCCTGGACGGCTGCTTTCGGGAGGGAATCCGCCGGGTGCGGGTGCATGCCCTACTGGACGGTCGGGACGTGGACCAGAAAAGTGCGCTGCGCTACGTGACCCCATTGGAAGACCGCCTGCAAAAACTGTCCGTCGAAGGTCGGGACTACCGGATCGCTTCAGGTGGTGGACGGATGGTCACGACCATGGACCGCTACAACGCCAACTGGTCGGTTGTGGAGAAGGGATGGCAGGCCCATGTTCTGGGCCACGGCCGTCCCTTCTCCTCGGCTTCTGAGGCCATCGAAACATTTTACCAGGAAGACGCGAAGATAACGGATCAGTACATGGACAGCTTCGTGGTCGTGGAAAATGATACGCCGGTGGGAACCATCCAGGATGGCGACGCGGTGGTTTTTTTCAATTTTCGAGGAGACCGGGCCATCGAGATTTCCCGGGCCTTTGAGGAAGAGGAATTCACCGAATTCGACCGGGTCCGCCGTCCGGACGTGACCTATGCCGGGATGATGCAATATGACGGGGACGCCATGATTCCCAAGCAGTTTCTCGTGGCCCCGCCGACCATCACCGGCACGGTTGGGGAATACCTCTGCGCCACGGGAATCACCTCGTTCACCATTTCCGAAACCCAGAAATACGGCCACGTCACCTACTTCTGGAACGGCAATAAATCCGGGTATATCAATCCAGAGCTGGAGACCTACGAAGAAATTCTCTCGGACAGGATTGCCTTTGATCTGCGCCCCTGGATGAAGGCCGCGGAAGTCACCGACCGTGTCGTCGAGAGTATTGACGCGGGCCAATATCGCTTCATTCGGGTGAACCTGGCCAACGGAGACATGGTCGGGCATACCGGGGTGGAGTCGGCGGTCCGCATTGCCGTGGCCACCGTGGACCTCTGCCTGGGACGCATTCTGGACGCCGTGGCCGATGCCGGTGGCAGTGCCGTCATCACTTCGGACCACGGCAACGCCGAATGCATGTGGACTGAAAAAAACGGCAAACGGTCACCCATGGTCGCCCATACCCTGAACCCGGTGCCGTTCATCGTCAAGGACTTCCGCGCCCAAAACACCCTCCACCTGACGTCCGCCCCAGACCCCGGCCTGGCCAATGTCGCGGCCACCCTCTGCACCCTGCTGGGTTACGCCCCACCGGAAACATATCAGCCCTCACTGGTGTATTATGGTTTCAATCAGCAACAAACCACTTGAGGTCGACTTTGCAGACCAATCCTACCCATTACGAAAATCTAGACTAAACTTACAGGGCAGTGCAAAGCTATCTTCAACATATTAAGTGTTTATGTGAAATCTGGGTAATTGCTCAAACAGGCCGGGCAAACTCTGAAATTGCCTCTGCCCCTGGATTTCCGCCTGTCTGCCACAGGCAGGCCTGCGTGGGAATGACTGAAATGACATACTCTCTCAAGCTCGTCATGCCCACGAAGCCTGTCCTCGTGCAGACGGGGAGCGGGCACCCTGGCATGCTTGTTGCCACAAGTTTTTGAGAATTTACGAAATTACCGACAGAACTTGGAGGCTTTGCTACGCTACAGGACAGTCGACAGGCCAAAGTTCTGCCTGTCCTGGAAAGGTCTTACGGTAATGCGTATAGATCTGGCGGTGCTAATGGAGAGTATTTTTTCTGGACTGTCCCGAACTCTTCGGATAGAACCAATAGAATCGTGGGCATTTTCTGCTGCGCGAACGGGACCGAAAAGGCAAGTCCCTGGGAGGTTAGGAACGAAACAGAAACGCGGTTTGGGTGGACAAATGACGATACATGAAATGCCAACGCACAAGGAGAGAACATGGACTTAAAGACTTACTTTGATGAAACGCATGGTATAGGAGTTCTGTCAACTGCCGACGCTTCTGGCGCGGTCAATGCCGCCATCTATGCCAGGCCGCATGTCATGGAGGACGGTACTCTTGCCCTGATCATGAACAACAGGCTGAGTCACAAGAATACCTTAGAAAATCCCAAGGCCCATTATCTTTTTATTGAGAACGGGCCTGGCTACAAAGGCAAACGCTTGGCCATCACAAAGCTGCGCGAAGAACAGGACAGCGAACTTATGTACGAGCTATGTCGGCGCTGCTACCCAAAGGAGATGGAGCCGGAAGGAAAGATCCGATTTCTTGTTTTTTTTCGCATCGACAAAGAGTTGCCTTTGATCGGCAGCCAGGCCTGAGCCAAACTGCGACCTATTCTTACGGGCCGTAGGGCTGTCCGACCAGGTCTTGGTTTATGCAGCGCAGCAGATTTCAAGGGACGGCAGGAACCCAAGGGGATTCCCTCGACTGTATCCTTAACCCAAGTTTACTCGAAGCAAGGCCAAAATCATGTTTTTTGGCCGAATTTTGGGCAAGCGTGGAGCCTAATATACTGATATTGTTGGTAGCGGATTTTGAAAAGTCGATTGTAGTGCCCATAAGTATGGTGGCAGAGCTTGCCAAGCCTCAAGGATATGCTACAATGGCCCGATGTTTATCCGCGAAAAAGTCAAACAGAATAAAAATCCACAGAAAGTATATCACACTCACTTTCTTGTGGAGTCCATCAGAACGGTCAATGGCCCGAGGCAGCAAACCATTCTCAAGCTGGGAACCCTTTCTCTGCCCAAGGAAAAATGGAAAGCCCTGGCCAACAGGATTGAGGAGATCCACCTCGGATACCGATCTTTTTTAGAGCCGGATACTGAGGTCGAGCCACTTGCAAGGCACTATGCCCGTCTGCTTGTCCAGCAAAAAATGGCCGAAAAGCAGCAGGCCGTGCAAGAGGAAAGCGATGGCCCGGATTATTTGACCGTGGACGTCAACGAGGTCTCCTCTTCACCGGCGAAGTCGGTCGGGGCGGAACATGTCGGCGTGCATGCCATGCAAAAGCTGGGCTTTTTTGACCTCTTCAAAGAACTCGATTTCACGCAGAGACAGTCCGACCTGGCGGCCTTGTCCATCGTCGGGCGACTTGTTCATCCCAGCAGCGAGAACGAACTCAAGCGTTTTACAAAAGAAAACAGTGCATTGGACTTGGTACTGGAAACCGATTTTTCAAGGATCGGCCAGAATGAGCTCTACAATGCTTCAGACCTGCTGTTTGAAAACAAAGAGCGTATTGAATCCTTTCTGCGCAATCGCGCCAAGGAAACGTTCAGTCTCAAGGAAACCATTATCCTATACGACCTGACGAATACGCATTTTGAAGGCACGACCAAGCAATGCCCCAAGGCACATCGTGGCCGATCCAAGCAAAAACAGCATCAAAGGCCACTTGTAACTCTCGGCGTGGTCA
>REDL01000078.1 GCA_007693505.1 Desulfovibrionales bacterium
AAGAAGAGAAATTCCCCTTCGGCCTGGTCCGCGCCGAAGTTGCAGGCCCTGCCGAACCCCAGGTTTTCCGGCAGAGGAAGGTAGTTGAAACGATCGGGAAAGAGGCTGGTTCCAAGGGCTTCGCAATGGGTGGCGGTTTCATCCGTGGAGGCGTTGTCCACGACGATGACTTCAAAAAAACGACCAGGGGTGTGCTCGCGAAGACTGCGCAGGCACTGTTCAGTCAAGGGCCACTGGTTGAAGACCGGGATGACGATGGACAGGTGGGGGGAGGTCATTTGCCGCGGCTCTCCGGCGTGTTAAGGGGTTGTCTTGCGCTTGCCTGGTAGTAGCGCGTTCGCAGGTCGTGGTCTTCGGGCAGGGCCTCGCTCAGATGCAGAAACAAGGGGCGCAGCGTGTCGCGGTGGACGTCCATTGCGATGCGTTGACGTCTGGCGATCAGATCGGACCAGTCATGCTCGCGCAGCCAGTTGGTGAAGGTGGCGGCGCGGTGGGAGGCTCTGTGGCCGGCGTTGACTTTGACCTGACCGCTCCGGGCCAAGCGGACGCGGAGCGCGTCGTCTTCCAGCAGGCGGCGAAGCTGATGGAACAGGTCGGTCACGTCGCTGCCATCCGGGGACTGGTCGTAGAGCCAAAAGTCCTCGCCGTGGCGGAACAGATCGTCCTGGCCGTGGCCGATGCGCGGAGAAAGCAGGGCCGTTCCGCAGGCCAGGGCCTCAAACACGCGGAAATTGAGATCGTCCAGGTCGCAGAAGTTGAGGACCACTTTGGCCTGCGGGAACAGTTCGGGGAAGCTGCCTTGGCGGACTTCCAGGCTTGGAAGGTCCTGTTTGAGGGCTTGCAGGGCGCTGTGGCGTCTGGGCGTCAAGTCGGCGTCGACCTTGCCCACGAACAAGGCGTCCCAGATTTGATCCTTGGGCGCGGGGTGGAGAGTGTCTTGGGCAAACGGCGGACTCCAGAGCACACGGCTTGAATCGAGGTGCGAACCGGAAAAGCGAGGCAGATGGTCGCGCAGGCTGACCAGGCACAGATCAAAGGCCTGGGCATACAGCGGATGCCAGGAATGGATGTGCGCGTCTACGCTGTAGAAGACGGTCAGGCAGGGGCAGGTGTGCGGGTCCAGCAGGGGCGGCGGGCCGCTGTAGTCGGCCACGACCAGGACGTCGGGCGGAGCTGGCAGATCCGCGAAGAGTTCACGCCAGGAGACGGCGGCGGGCTGGTACTGGCGTTTGATCGTTGTATTCCAGCCGAGGTCGGAAAGGGCTTTGGAGAAAAATGATGCTCCGTACCAGAGCAGACTCGGGGGGGGCGGCGGGATGGTGTTGGTCATGCGCGTAGTCGACTCAAAGGTGCAAAGAGCCCTGGGGTTCCAGGGAAGGCTATCGAAAGCGTCATGAAACTTACCAGCCGGCCTGAGATTTTTTTTGGTATATGAGCAGATCGTGTTGCCGCTGGTTGACGCCTTCCGGGTCCAGCCCGGCTCCTGCATCATAGATGCCAACGATATCCTCCGAATGCTGTACGGACTTGGCCCGTCGCCAGTAGCGCAGGATATTCAGGTAGTCGGACTCATATTTGCCGTGAGATTGCCAGCCCTGGCCGCGGACGACCACTAAATCCCGCGAGAGGCAGAGACACAGCGGATCGATATTGCCTTGGCGGATCAGGGACTTGCCAGGTTTGTCCACGGGCAGGAATGGGCTGGTGAAGGCTTTGCCGGTGTTGATCCGGGCGATGAGCATGTCCGCGTTCATATGCCGGAGGTAGGTGGCGAAGGCGCCAGGCGTCAAGGCATTGTCGTCGTCCAGGAAAACGAGCCGTTCACCTTTGGCCCGACGGAGCAGGATGTTGCGAATCCCGTTGCCCCAGTTCTGGTCACGGGGCAGGTCAAAGTAGTGAACATTTTCCGCCGTGACGACCCTATCTCCGCGAATACCATCAAAGCCCACCAGGATTTCCACTTTCGCCGGTTCAATCTTGTCTGCTGCATGGTCCACAGCCGTCAGGACGCTGCGGATGGCCTGGGCCAGGGCCTTGGGGCGAGTGCCGCGGCTGGGGATAATGATGGAGAAGAGCATGGTCGCCAAGGATGATTCTTGGTTCACGCGACGTCGCGAAACCGCGAAGATGGAGGATGCGGGAATGTTCGGTTCATGACCTCCTCACGTTCGCGACTTCTTGGCCCGAAGCACCTCCCGCAACCGATTACGCTCCGCTTTGGCCCGAAGCAGTTCCAGGTCGATCTTATCCTGGCGGGGAGGTGGGGCCTGCTTCAGTTCATGGCGCAGGCGTTCCACCTCCCGTTCCAGAGCATAGAGTTCTTGGGCCAGGGCGCGGACGGACATGAGTGGTCATTAAACCGGAGTGCGGCGCTCCGGCACGTACTCGTGGGGAATTTTTTCCTCGTTCCAGTCCCGGGAGACATACAGGCCGCAATAGCAGCTGCCGTAATCCTTGACGTCCGGTTCCCGGTAAACGCACGGGCAGATGATGTCCTTGTCCTGGTCCCGGTCTCCGGAAGCCAGGCGGCAGGGGCAGACCATGTAGCCGTAATGGTCCTTGTTGGCCTGGAGCGCGGCCAGGAGTTCCAGGACCATCTCTTTGTCCTTGTTGAAGAAATAGCCTTTGGACTCCTGGATCTTGCGTAGCGTCTCGTAGAGTTGGGCGGCCTTTTCCTCGGAGTTCATGATGCGGTAGGATCCTGTTCCTGATCTTTGCCCAACGCTTTTTCAATTTCATCCTTCTTGAAGCCGACGATAACCGTATCGCCGATGAGGATGGTCGGGAAGCTTTGGGCCGGGTTATGCTTTTTCATTTCATTGAGGGCGTCGGTGCGTTCCTGACCGGTCATCCAGTCCAGGTGCACCGGAGTGTAGTCAACGCCGCACTGGTCCAGATATTCCTTGGCCCGCTTGCAATGGATGCAGGTGCTCAGGGCGTAGACACGAATGGAATCAGACATAAGAGGCTCCTTCTTCTGTAGTGGAGAGGTTGCGGATGATATGCTGGCTGGATGCGGTTTCCTTGTTCAGCCGGCCTTGGCCTGGTCAGCCACGGCACGGATGGACGCGGATATGGTTTCCTGGTCCCCGAGATACCGGCTGTTGAGCGGGCGCAGGTCCTGGTCCAGCTCATAGATCAACGGCACTCCGGTGGGGATGTTCAGGTCGGTGATCTCCTCATCGGAAATAGCATCCAGGTATTTGACCAGACCACGCAGGCTGTTGCCGTGGGCGCAAATCAGCACCTTGCGCCCGGACTTGATCACCGGGGTCAAGACATCGTGCCAATAGGGCAGGACCCGGTCAATGGTTATCTGCAGGCTTTCTGTTGCGGGCAATTCACTGGTTGGCAAGGGAGCATAGCGGGGATCATATCGAGGGTGGCGGGGGTCGTCCGCTTCCAGGGACGGCGGAAGGACGTCATAGCCGCGCCGCCACTGGAAAACCTGGTCTTCGCCATAGCGCTCGGTGGTCTCCGCCTTGTTCAGTCCCTGGAGGGCGCCGTAGTGCCGCTCATTGAGCTTCCAAGAATTGTGTACCGGCAACCACATCAGATCCATATGGTCCAGGACGATCCAAAGGGTGCGTATGGCCCGCTTCAGCACGGAGGTGAAACAAATGTCAAAGGAAAACCCTTCCGCGAGCAAGATTTTGGCCGCGGCTTCGGCTTCCCGGCGACCGTGTTCGGTGAGATCGACATCGGTCCAGCCGGTAAAGCGGTTTTCCTGGTTCCAGGTGCTTTGGCCGTGGCGTAGCAGTGTGAGTGTGTACATGGCTGAAAATCTATGAGGTTGCCGGCGTGTTGACAATATTGGTAGGCCGCCCGGCCAGGAAAGCCTTGATGTTTTCCACCGTGGCCTCCAGCAGTCGGCGTCGGGAATTCAGGCTGGCCCAGGCCATATGCGGGGTGATGATGCAGTTATTGGCCGAGAGCAAAGGGTTGTCCTTGCGGATGGGTTCTTCGGCCACCACGTCCACCGCAGCCCCGGCCAGTGTGCCGGCATTCAGAGCTGCGGCCAGATCGTCCTCGTTGACCAGGGCTCCCCGGGCCGTGTTGATGAAAAAAGCCGAAGGCTTCATCCGACGTAACAGGGCTTTGCGCACAAAACCGGCATTGTCCGGCTTCAAGGGGCAGTGCAGGCTGACAATGTCGGCCTGCTCAAAGACCTCCTCCAGGGATTTCCAGGCAAAGGGCTGGTAAGGGGGAGTTTCCCTAATCCGCGGGGTGTAGACAAGGATGTCCATGCCCAGGGCGTGGGTCAGTTCGGCCACGAGGCGCCCGGTGCGGCCGAAACCGACAATGCCCATCTTCAGACCGGTCAATTCCACCTGCGGGGTTTTCCAGAAACAGAAATCCTCTGCCGAGGTCCATTCTCCGGATTTGACCGCCCGATCGTGCAGCGCGACCTGATGGCAGTGTTCAAGGATCAGCGCCAGGACGAACTGGGCCACGGACTTGGCGGCATAGCTGGGCACGTTGGCAACAGGTATGCCCCGGGCCGAAGCCGTGTCCAGGTCAATGACGTCATACCCCGTAGCCATTACGGCAATGAACCGCAGGTTGGGCAATTGGGCCAGAGTTTCCGCTCGTAACGGGGTCTTGTTGCTCAGGAGGATGTCCGCGGATTCGGCGCGATGAACGATGTCCTCGATGGCTGTTCGGTCGTGGATTGTCACCGTTCCCAGAGCCTCCAGGGGCGTCCAGGGATTGTCGCCGGGATTGATGGTTTTGCCGTCCAGTACGACGATGCGCATGTGGGAACCTCCGGAACTTTTTTCAGGGAACGACGGGGGAATAGGGGGGCAACGGGAGTAGATTTGAACCACAACGTGTCGAGAGCACCAAGCACCCCAGACGCTCCAGCTGCTTTATGAACCGGCACCTGGGAACTGAACTGTCAGTCGCGTTCTCGTGTGGTTGCGTCCGTGACTGTTTCCGTGTCTGTTTCCGTGCTTGTTGCTGTGCTTGCGTTCCTGAATGGCTACCATCGATGGGCGGGGAATATCAAGTGCAGTCAACACACTTTATCGTGAGTGCCTTTTTCACATGATTTCTGAAGGATACCGACGGATATCTGCCCATTCCCGGACCCGCAAATGGATATGACGCGGGTGGGGCAGGGGTTGTGTCCCGTATCCGGGAGGGGTAAGAGAGCATCGCCCAGAGCGGGCGGGGTAGGGAAATTAAATTATTTTTTTGATTCAGGAGATGGATTCATCATGAACTTATGCATTGTTGGAACGGGATATGTCGGGCTGGTCACCGCGGCATGTTTTGCGGAAATGGGCAACAACGTGATCTGCGTGGACGTCAATCCAGAGATTGTCAAGAATTTGACTGCGGGCAAGATCCATATTTTTGAACCTGGCCTGGAGGAGATCGTTCAACGGAACATCGAGCAGGGGCGGCTGCGGTTTACCACGGACCTTACCGAGGGGCTGGAAACGGGTCTGTTCGTGATGATCTGCGTCGGGACTCCGTCACAGCCAGACGGAAGCTGCGATCTGCGTTTCGTGCATCAGGTGGCTCGGGACGTGGGCAAACATATGCGCGAGTACAAGGTCGTGGTCAACAAGTCCACCGTACCAGTGGGCACGGCCGATCAGGTTCGCAACCTGATCCTGGAGGAACAGCGGGCCCGTGGGGTGGCGATCGAGTTTGACGTGGTTTCCAACCCTGAATTCCTCAAGGAAGGGGACGCGGTCAACGATTTCATGAAGCCGGACCGGGTGATCGTCGGCACGGACAACGTCCGGGTGGCTGAACTGCTCAAGGCCCTTTACGCACCCTTTGCCCGCAGCCGGGAGAAGTTGATTATCATGGGCGTGCGCAGCTCAGAGATGACCAAATACGCATCCAACTGCATGCTGGCCACCAAGATTTCGTTCATCAATGAAATCGCCAATATTTGCGAGCGGGTCGGCGCGGACGTCAACGACGTGCGCATGGGCATCGGTTCGGACCAACGCATCGGCAGACATTTCATTTACCCTGGCCTGGGTTACGGCGGTTCCTGCTTTCCCAAGGATGTCCGGGCCCTGATCGATACGGCTGTGAATACCGGATACGAGCCCGGGGTGCTCAAGGCCGTGGACGGCTTGAACATGCGTCAGAAGCGCGGCCTGGTGGACAAGATCAGCGCCTTTTTTGCCGACAAGGGGGGATTGCAAGGCAAGACCCTGGCGTTGTGGGGCGTGGCTTTCAAGCCCAACACGGACGATATTCGGGAAGCCCCAGCCCTGGAGTTGATCGCTGAAGTGACCGCTGCCGGGATGCGAGTCCGGGCCTTTGATCCGGCAGCCGGCGAAAAGGCCCGGGAGGTCCTGGCGGAGAACTCGCTGGTAACCATTGTGGACACACAATACGAGACACTGGATGGCGCGGATGTGCTGGCCGTGGCCACGGAGTGGAACCAATTCCGGAATCCGGATTTTGACAGGATTCGGACAACCTTGAAAGAGCCGATCATCTTCGATGGACGCAATCTGTATGATCCTGAATTCCTGAAGCGTTTTGGCCTGGAGTACGTCTGCATCGGTCGAGGGCGACCGGCTGGAAAGGTCGCGACGTAAAGTGGTCCTGGTGGGTGTATGCACGCAATATCGGGGCGCGGCACGACAGCCCCTTATGTTGCGTGCATTTTATATGATGCGAGTGGCCGGGCAAGACAAACCCGGAGAGGACATTCACAGTTCGTTCAAAAACCCCGACTACTGCGACGCTGTCCGGCACCCACATGTTTTGGAAAACTTTGCAAGCCTCAAGGTATCCCATACCTTTGGTGGGTGCCGGATTCTAACGCTCACGTATGAATACCTCCGCTTCGATCTTGATTCGATTGCCAGGACGGCAAATTGAAAATGTGGCGAAGCTACAGCCCGTAGGGGCCGGATACAGCACGTGTCCGGGTAGCTTTTTTTGCTCCGTGCACTTGGGGTTTTTGAACGGACTGCCGGATAACACTACAGCGAAAGTTACCAGAATTACGCGATCTTTTACTGTGAACTATCAGTTCAGGAAAGATATTCTGTGAACAATCAAGGCCGCAGAAGAATGGACCACGGGTCACACGGGGGGCACGGAGGAGCATATTGCCAAAAACCTGGATTTTTTTCCCCTGTGATCCCCGTGTGCCCCGTGGTGAAACAAATTGGTCAGACGATGGAAATGGTAGTGTCGCTGTAGTGATAAGGATTTTTTCAACACCAGTTAAGGCAGACTCAGAAGGGGCAGGGCATTTCAATTTTCGGTTGGATGACAAAGGGGTGACCGCGCTGGCAAAACCGCAATTGCAGTTCCTGAAGAATGAGCCGCTCGTAGTTTTCCACCGGCACATCCGGGGCGAAGTCATGCTCATGAAAGAACCCCTCCATGAACTGGCTTTCCTCCCAGAAATCCAACAAATCTTCGTCCCCAAGCATCTTGACATGTTCGTCCAGGGATACCGATACGGCGGAGTGTTCGTGGTAATAACCCATGCGTTCAGAAGACCTCCGGTGGCTTTTTGCTGAATGCGTGCGGGGGCTTTTCCAACATCGCCCCTGACTCGCGACAGGGGGCAGTTGTAATGAACTGGGAGATTTTTGCAACCGGGGTGTATTGCACTCCGCCCGCTATCCGTTGAAAAACTCCCAATTGCTGTGTTGCTGTCCTGCACCCACATGTTTTGGTAACTTTGCATGCCTCAAGGTTTCCCATACCTTCGGTGGGTGCCGGATTCAAACGCGCACGTATGAATAAATACGCTTCGATCGTGATTCGATTGCCAGGACGACAAATCGAAAATGTGGCGAAGCCACGGCCCATAGGGGCCGAACACAGGACGTGTCCGGATAACTTTTTTTGCTCCGTGCACCTGGGATTTTTGAACGGACTGTGGATCAGGAATTTTTTCAACACGCAGCTATACCCTGGGTGGGAAGGAAGTGTTTGCGACCATGAGGCGAGGTAACGGTTCGTGTATTTGACAAAGGACGTGCAGGATTTTTTGCGGGGTCGCAAGGACGCGCTGAATGTGCATAAAAGCGGTCCGGCAACCCAGGCGTATCTGGCCGAAGCTCTTTTGGCTCGAGAAGAAAACGTGATCCTGGTGGTGCCCGAGGCCAAGCAGGTTCCGGAAATGGAGGCCCTGGTTCGGCTGTTTTCCCGGGACAACCAGGGACTGTTCTGGAAGCGGCGCTGGTTCACTCTGCCGGCGTACCCCCCCGAAGATCCGCTTCGCGCGGACCACTCGGCCTGGAGCAAACGCTGGCTGGCCCTGTTTGCCCTGCACGGCGCGGTGCGTCCCTTTGGCCTGGTTGTGAGCGTGGAAAATTTCCTGGCCAAGTGGCCGCCCCGGGAAGCGGTGGAAAACGCGTTTTTGCATCTTCGCGTCGGTGAGGAGCTCTCTCCGGACGTGATTCTGGAGCAGCTGATTTCCTGGGGGTATCGACGGTCTTCCATGGTTGCCGCCATTGGTGAGACAGCCCGGCGCGGCGACATTCTGGACGTTTTCCCTCCGGGCTTTGACATGCCGCTGCGCATGGAATTTTTCGGTGAAACCCTGGAAAGCATGCGGTTGTTCGAACCTTTGCGGCAGCGCTCCATGGAGGATGTTCCGGACGTGGTCATCCTGCCGGTGGCACCGGCCCTCTTGAGCCCGGAGGCCATGACCGCCGCCCAGGCCTGCTGGCAACGCTTTGACGCGACCGGGGAGGTTTCCGAGGGCGCTCATGGTGCCTTGCTGCGGGCCTTGGAGCGCGGTGACGGTCAAATGGCCCCTGGAGTCTACTACGACCGATTTTCGACTTTGAACCAATGGATACCGGAAAAATCCGCTTTTCTGCTGTGCGGCTCGTCCCAGCTGCGTCCGCGTCTGGAAGAGGCGGAATGGGCGTGGCAGACGTTTCTCGATGAGGCTGCTCGGGAAAATGACTGTGAGGCCGATGGCCGCTGGCTGCGGTCCAGCGTGATTCAGTCCGCCTCATCAGCCAGACTGGTCTGGCACGACCAGCGGCAGATCGTTTTTGAAGACCTGCTCATTGGTGTTGATCGGCAAGGCATTGATCTCCCGGAAAAAACGTTTGGTGTTTTTCAGGACGTGTTCTGGCATCCGGAAGCGCGCCAGCGCCCCTGGAGTACGCTGATGCAGTCATTGCGCACATGGCGGGAGGAACGCCCTCAGGTGCTGATCAGCTTTCATACCGAACACTCCCGGGTACGGTTCGGCAAGCGCTTGGCCGAAGAGGGGATCGTCTTCAGCCAGGATTACGATTCCGAGGGGCAAGGGGTGGCCCTGGTCCGCTCCTCCCTGCGCAAGGGATTGGACCTGGAATGGAACGGTATGCTGCTGCTGGCCGAGGATGTACTGCAGCCTGACGAGAAGAAGGGGGTCTCACGCCAAACCTTGAAAAAAGGGTTTGCCGGACTGGATTCATTTGACGACTTGTCCGCCGGGGACCTTTTGGTGCACCGGGATTACGGTCTCGGACGATTTGACGGTCTGCACCGGGTGCGGATTGGGGATGCGGCAAATGATTATCTGCTGGTCGAATATGCGGGTGAAGATAAGTTGTATTTACCCGTGGATCGGTTGAATCTGGTACAGCGATACAAGGGGCCCGAGGGCGGTTCTCCAGGACTGGATCGACTGGGTGGTGGACAATGGACCAAGACCAAGGAGCGGGCGCGCAAGGCCATTGAAAAGATCGCCCAGGATCTGGTGGAAATCTATGCCTATCGGCGAATTGCCAAGGGGTACGCCTATAGCCCCATGAACGAGATGTACCGGGATTTCGAGGCCTCGTTCGGATACGAGGAAACCCCGGATCAGTCCCGGGCCATCGACGAGGTGCTGGCGGACATGGATCTGCCCCAGCCCATGGATCGCCTGGTCTGCGGCGACGTGGGCTTCGGCAAGACCGAGGTGGCCATGCGCTCGGCTTTCCGGGCGGTGATGGACGGCAAGCAGGTGGCCCTGCTCTGCCCGACCACGATTCTGGCTGAACAACATTACCAGAATTTTCGCATGCGCATGGAGCATTTCCCGGTCCAGGTGGCCATGCTCAGTCGGTTTGTGCCCAAGGCACGCCAGAAGCAGATTCTGGAGGCAGCGGCCCGGGGGCGGGTGGATATCCTGATCGGCACCCACCGATTGATCTCCAACGACGTCCACGTGCCCAATCTCGGCTTGCTGATTCTGGACGAGGAGCAGCGCTTCGGGGTCAAGCACAAGGAAAAGCTCAAAAAGCTGCGTAAGAACGTTGATGTTCTGACCCTCACGGCCACGCCCATCCCCCGAACCCTGCAGCTATCGTTGTCCGGTATCCGTTCTCTGAGTGTCATTGAAACGCCCCCTCAGGACCGCAAACCGGTGCAGACCTATCTTTTGGAGCGCGATGCTGGAATGCTGCGTCGCGCCTTGGCCCAGGAGTTGGAACGTGGTGGGCAGGTCTTCTGGGTGCACAACCGGGTCCAAGGTCTGGAGCAGGTTACCGAATACGTCCGCTCTTTGGCTCCGGAAGCCCGCATCGGCACGGCCCATGGCCAGATGAATCCGGCCATGCTGGAAGAGGCCATGCACTCATTCTGGCATGGCGAGCTGGACATTCTGGTCTGTACGGCGATCATTGAATCCGGCTTGGATTTTCCGCGGGCCAACACGCTGATCGTGGACCAGGCCCAGATGTTCGGCCTCGGACAGCTTTATCAATTGCGAGGCCGGGTGGGTCGCAGCGAGCGCCAAGCCTTTGCATATTTCGTGGTCAACAACCTGGACGGCCTGCCGGAGTCCACCCGGAAACGGTTGCAGGTCATCCTGGACATGGATTATCTGGGCGCGGGTTTTTTTGTAGCCATGGAGGATCTGCGATTGCGGGGGGCTGGGAACATTCTGGGGGAAACCCAGTCCGGGACCATTTCCAAGGTCGGATTGGAGCTGTTTCTGGAAATGCTGGAGAACGAGGTCCGCCGACTCAAGGGGGATGCTCCGCGGGAAGAAATTCAAACCGAGATGAACGTCCTCTACCCGGCGCATATTCCGGAGGACTACATTCCCGAAGCCCGGGACCGGTTGCATTTTTACAAGGCCCTCTCCTCGGCGGCCACGGATGCGGCGGCTCAGGAGATCGAGGAGGAAATCAAGGACCGGTTCGGGGCATTGCCCGAAGAACTGCGGACATTCCTGGAGGTCGTCCGGTTGAAGCGATTGCTGACAGACCTGCGGGCGACCAAGGCCGATCTTCTTTTTGGCAAGGTCGTCGTGGCATGGGCCAATGGTGCAAGTGGCGCGAGTAACGGCAGGGGTGGCCAGGTTGCGAATGCAGAGCACGGCGACGCGGCGGTTCTGGATGCCATCGTGCCCTGGGTTCTCCGACATCAGGACCAGGCCCGCTTGCTCCCTCCCAGCCGGGTGGAGTTGCGCTTTGCGGACAAGGTGGCTAATTATGAACATCTGCGGCAAGCCACTGCTTTGCTCTCTGAACTGATTCCGACGCATCCCACGGTTTTATAGTCCACCCATGCCCCAGAAGCACATGCATTTTCATCCAAGCCAGGCTCCGAGTCTGGCCGTGGTGATGTTCCTGGTCGTCTCCCTGTTGACCGGCTTTGGCTGTTCCGAATCCCTCGAGGAGCCTGGGGTCGTGGCCAGGGTCAATGGCGAGCCGATCCTGCTCGTCGAGATCGAAGCCGTGCACGACTTGAAGTATCTGGGGTTGTCTTCCCGCCACGGGACTTCAATGCATCGCTTGCAGGAAGAATACGGGAACGTGCTGGCCGAGATTCTGGTGCAGCGGCTGGTGGCCCAGTTTCTGGACGGACGAAATCTTGCCGTCTGCGATCAGGAGGTTGAGGCCGCCGAGCAACAGGTGCTGGCGGATTATCCCGAGGGAGCCTTTGAGCAGATGCTTATCGAGGAATATATTCATCTGGAGCGATGGCGTGAGCAGCTCCGGGCCGGTTTGCATCAGGAAAAGCTGATCCAGAAGGTGCTGCGGCCAACGGTTTCCATTGATTATCTGGAAGTGGACGCCTATTATCGGGAGAACATCGCTGATTTCTATCTGCAACCTCGAGTGCGGTTTCTGCTGATCCAGGGTCAGGACCGGGAGCTGGTGGCAACAGCTTTGGAACGGTTTGCAACGGAAACCGACACGGACATGTTGGACAGGCGTTTTGGCGCTGTTGAGGTTCAAGTCCATACGCTCCGCGAAGACAATATTCCTGGCGACTGGCAGGCACTGCTTTCCGGCCTGGAGCCGCAGGAGGCCACGGAACTGCTTTCGCGCGGTCCGGGCGGCTACCAGGTTCTGGTGCTTTTGGAGCGCACCGAGGGCCGGATCATTGACCCGGCCCAGGCCTATCCACTGGTGGAACGCATTCTGCTTGAAAAAAAACTGCACCTGGCCTTTGACACCTGGCTGGCCGACGCGTTGCAATACGCAAGGGTTGAGGTCAATGAGCACCTGCTGACGCGGCAATAAATTTGGATGAGTCGCGACGCGGCCGCATGGCCGCCGCATGACCCATACCGCAAACTTTGGACGCTTTGCGTGGAGATATTGAATGCGCTTTCGCTACTTTTCTCTTGTACTTGCGATGATCTTGCTTTTGGGGACGTTCTCCGGAATTGCGACGGCCCGGGATGTGGTGGACCGGATCGTCGCCGTGGTCAATGGGGATGTCATCACCCTTTTCGAGTTGAACCAGCGTTTTCGGCCGGTAGTGGAACAGTTTCAAGGCCAGGAACTGGGCGATGCCGAAGCCCGAATGCTTCTGGACGGCAAACGTCGCCTTTTGGACCGGATGGTCGAAGAGGTGCTGCTGCGCCAGGAAGCGCAACGGCTGGATATCGAGGTTTCGGATGTGGAAGTCCAGAACCAGCTGCGGCAACTGCGTGAACGAGCCGGTTTGACCGAATCCCAGTTTCTGGAACAGCTGACGCTGCAGGGTTTGACCAGGGAGCAGTATGAGCGCAGATTGCGGGACGAGATGATCCGGCACCGGTTGCTGAGTCTTATGGTCCGACGCAAGGTTGTGGTCACCACGGATGAGGTGCGGGCCTATTATCAGGCCAACCAGGAGCGATTCGCACAACAGCGTCAGGTGCGGCTTGGTCTGATCATGCTTGCATCAAGAGATGCCGCCGAAGATCTCAGGTCCAGGCTGGTGGATGGAGATCTGACTTTTGCCGAGGCCGCGCAGCGGTACTCACAAGGCCCGGCGGCGGAGCAGGGCGGGGACATCGGGCAGTTTGCCTGGCAGGATCTTTCCCCTGAGTGGCGCGGTGCGGTGGAGTCCTTGCACGTTGGTGACGTTTCTTCCGTCGTGCTGATCCAGGATCGTCCGGCCTTGATCCAGCTGCTGGATGAGCAAGCCGGCGAACTGAAGGCACTGACCGACGTGGAGGACGAGATCCGCGAAGCCCTGATGGAGCCCCGCCTGGAGGAACGGTACGATGAATACCTGGAGAATTTACGCAACAGGGCGCTGATCGATATTCGGCTCTAGCCCATCTGCAACATCATCAATAATCCCGGCGCGAGCCTTTCCCGCTCCGGCTGAAAGCCGCATGGGCAACCGGACCTGGGAGCGTTCGGCTTTGTTGGGGAGAATGTTATGGATTTGAAGGAATTCGGAAGACTGCTGAAAGAGGAACGCCTCCGGCAGGGCTTGGAAATCGCTGACGTGATGGACAAGACCAAGATCAGCCGGATGAATCTGGTAGCCATTGAGGAAGGCAATGAGCAGGCCTTGCCGCACCCGGTCTACGCCAAGGGTTTTGTCAAAAACTACGCTCGTTTTCTGGGCATGGACGCGGATAAAATGGGCAACACCCTGGCCCAGATTTATGTGTCTCAAGAGGACTCGGAATACGATGATCTGGTTCTGGCCGACGCAAAAAAATTGCCTGGCGTGCGTGAAGGGGTTCCGCGGGCAGTTCTTATGGCTGCGGTGCTGGTTATTTTCAGCCTTGTTCTCGGCGGGATCTGGTTGTTCAAGGACGATATCCGCGAGGTGTTCACCTGGGGTCGCGCCGATGACGCCGCCACGGTGACCGGACGACCAAGTGCGGAGCCCTTTCCGGGATCTGTGCCGATCCAGGAGGAAATTCCCGGAGAATCTGCCCCGGCACTTGAGGGGGAGCCCGGTTCCCTGGCCTTTCCTTCCTTGGCCGAAGAACCGGTTGGCGATGCGCCCGAGGACGCCAGGCTGCCGGAGTTGCAATCCTTGGCCGAGGAGTCGACAAGCGTGCCGGAATTTCCTGATACACCCACTGAAGCGCCACCGGCAGCTCCAACGGATGCACCATCGCATGAAGCTGTCGAACCCCCAGCTCCACCCGTGACGGAACCGGAACAGCCTGCATCAGCGACCATCCCGGAGCAGCCCGAGGAGACACCCACTGCCCGGGCCCCGGTGCTTGCCCCGGCAGGAGTGGAGAAGACACTGGAGATTCGCGCTACGGAGAACTGCTGGCTGTCTGCTCAGGCTGATGACGCTCGTCCCCGGGAAGCGTTTCTCCGACCCGGGGAACGTTTTGTGATCACGTTTGCAAACACCTTGGAACTGCGTCTGGGCAATGCCGGAGGGGTGAATCTGTACCTGGATGGAGAGCCATGGCCGCTCTCAGCCCAATCCGGAGAAGTGATGTCCCTGCGCTTTCCATGAACCGGGCATGCAACCCATAACCATTCGAACAGCAATTTCCCAGGACCCTTCGTGCATCAGGAGTGGATCGATGAGGGCCTGATCCTCAAAGTTGGTCGGTTTCGAGAAATCGATTGCTGGGTGCGGTTTTTTGCCCCGAGACATGGCATGATCACGGCCATGGCCTTTGGTGGCTCCCGAAGTCGACGCCGCTTTGGCGGCTGTCTGGACGCCTTGAACAGCGTATTGTTCAAGGTGCGTTTTTTTCCGGCCAAGGGCCGCCATGTCCTGGAGGAGGGAACGCTGCTTCGGGGATTCCCCCGGTTGCGTCAGGATGCGGCCCGGACAGGTCTGGCGGCCAACTGTCTGCAGTTCGTTCAGGCCATGCGGATCAGCCTGGACGATGCTCCGGCGATCCACAAGCTTTTATTGGAAACCCTGGATGCCTTGGACCAGGCCGAGAGCGTAGCTCCGGTGTTTACTCAGCTTTTCCGGGCCAAGATCTGTTTTACCCAGGGCTATGCTCCAGAGCTGGACATCTGTACGGTTTGTGGACGCCTGATGGCCGAGGAGCCGCGGAGCGGTGATCGGCCGCTCAGGTCAGCTGAAGGACATGCAGAGGGCAGGACGGGAGGCAAAAGGGGAGGATCTTCCGGGGTGACCGTGGCCATGGAGACTGGAGGCGTATTTTGCGCATCCTGTCCTCCAGAGGCTGGTCACCAAATCCGCATCGGCCCGGAAACCCGATCCATCCTGAGCCATCTGGCCTCCAGCAGCCCCCGACACTGGGCGGATATGTCCATATCCCCGGCAACCCGGGGAGAACTGTTTCAACTGGTGGACGGGTACGTGCGGCGACACCTCGGTCTGCGCTGGTGCAACAACCGCTTTGTTGCCGAGTAGCCAGTTCGTGCCGCCTGGATTTGTGATTATAAGCAAATCCTCAGGGCATGCGGGTTATCCGCAAAGCTGGCCGAACATGGACGCATAAGATCCTTATTCAATCACTCTCAAACCAGGAACGACTATGTACTTTCAAGACATCATTTTCGCCCTGCAAACCTATTGGGGGCAACGGGGGTGCGTGGTCCAGCAGCCTTATGACATCGAAGTGGGCGCCGGAACGTTCAACCCGGCCACTTTTTTGCGGGTCATCGGGCCGGAACCCTGGAATGTCGCCTACGTGGAGCCCTCTCGCCGCCCCACGGACGGCCGGTACGGTGCGAATCCAAATCGGCTGCAGCACTACTATCAATTCCAGGTGATCATGAAGCCCTCGCCCAATCGAGTCCAGGAGCTCTATCTGGAGAGTCTGGCCGCCCTGGGTATCCGGGCAGCGGAGCATGATATCCGGTTCGTGGAGGACGATTGGGAGTCTCCGACCCTTGGAGCCTGGGGCCTGGGTTGGGAGGTGTGGTTGAACGGCATGGAAGTGACCCAGTTTACCTATTTTCAGCAGGTAGGGGGGATTGACCTGAAGCCGGTCAGCGTGGAGATCACCTACGGCCTGGAACGGCTGGCCATGTACCTGCAGGAAAAGGAGTCGGTCTACGATCTGCAATGGAATCAGACTGTGACCTACGGCCAGGTGCATCATCAGGGGGAAGTGGAGCATTCCCGTTACAACTTTGAAATCGCAGATGCGGACATGCTGTCGCAGCTGTTCACGATGTACGAGGCCGAGAGTACCCGGCTGGGGGAAGCCGGCCTGCCCTGGCCCGCCTATGATTATTGCTTGAAATGTTCGCATACCTTCAACCTGCTGGATGCCCGGGGAGCCATCTCCATCTCTGAGCGGACGGGGTATATCGCGCGGGTACGCCGATTGGCCTCCCGAGTGGCCAAACTCTACGCGGTCCAGCGTGAGGAACTGGGCTTGCCCCTGCTCCAGCCCCAATCCTCGTCTCAGGCCTCATCCCAGGCCTCATCCCAGGCCACATCTCCGTCCGCGGCGCACCCCGTCTCTTCCGCGGAAACTCCGGCATCCCTCCAGGAAGGTGCGTCATGAGCGGCGTGCCTTTTGTTCTGGAACTGGGTACCGAGGAGATGCCCGCGGGATTTTTGGCTTCGCTGGAACATCAGCTGGCTTCGACGTTGCAACAGGCCCTGGAAGCCGCCCGGATCGAGGCCGCGGGGGTGCGCACCGCCTCAACACCCAGAAGGCTGACGATTTCCTGTCCGGACATGAGCCAGCATCAGCAGGTGGTTGAGGAACTGTTCATCGGCCCGCCGTGGAAGGCTGCCTTTGCTCCGGACGGGCACCCCCTGAAACCTGCCTTGGGGTTTGCCGCCGGCCATGGGGTTGATCCTGCGCAATTGTTCGCTCATGACACGCCCAAAGGGGCCTATGCCGCGGTCCGCAAGCAGGTGGGTGGCGGGCGGAGCGTGGACATTCTGCCCGGACGGCTGGCCGAGATCATCGCCGGCCTGACCTTTCCCAAGAAGATGCGCTGGGCTGACGGCGATACGGCTTTCGGTCGGCCGCTGCGCTGGATTTTGTGTCTGTTAGGTCCGGATGTGGTCGAGGTCAGCTTCGCCGGAGTGGCCGCCGACCGCATGACCTACGGACACCGGGTCATGGGCCGGGGGCCGTGGAACATTCGGGACGCCGGGGAGTATTTCACAGTCCTGGCCGGTCAGGGGCATGTTGTTCTGGCCAGTCAGACCAGACGCGAGACGGTTATCGCCCAGGGCAACGACCTGGCCGCCGGAATCGGGGCGCGCATTGTCTGGAAAGAGGGGCTATTGGACGAGGTGGTTCAACTCGTGGAGCATCCGGTACCCCTCTTGGCAACATTTGAGACCTCCTTTCTGGAGTTGCCCAGGGAGGTCTTGCTGACCAGCATGGAGCAGCACCAGAAAAGCTTTGGGGTGGAGGACGCCTCCGGCAAGCTGCTACCGTATTTCCTGACCGTGATCAATTTGCGGCCGCAATCCGAAGCGCTGGTGCGCAAAGGATGGGAACGGGTTCTCCGGGCCAGGCTGGAAGATGCCCGGTTCTTTTTTCACGTTGACTGCCGGGCTTCTTCAGCTACGTGGTTGAAGATGCTGGAAAGCGTCGTCTTTTTAGCCCCATTGGGCAGCATGGGCGACAAGTGTCGTCGGCTGGAGCACCTGACCGGGATGTTGGCCGAGAGGTTCATGGTTGGCGACCGTGACGCAGCCTCTCGGGCCGGGCTGCTGGCCAAGATGGATCTGGTTTCGGAAATGGTCAAGGAGTTCGCTGAGCTGCAAGGGACCATGGGCGGCATTTACGCCCGTCGTCAAGGCGAAGCCGAGCAGGTGGCCCAGGCTTTGGCCGAACAGTACTTGCCCGCCGGGCCGGACAGTCCGGTTCCGTCCAGCCGGTTGGGGGCCTTGCTGGCTCTTGCGGACAAGGCCGACACCCTGGTGGGATGTTTTGGCCTGGACATGACGCCCACCGGAGCCAACGACCCCTACGCCCTGCGCCGAGCCGCCCTGGGGATTTGCCGGATCATCATGGAGCACGGCTTGCGCCTGGACCTGGAACAGTTGATGCTGGATGCCCAGCAGGCCTATGGGACGGCACCCTGGAAGCTCGATACGGCAGCGAGCCGGGCGAAGTTGATGGATTTTTTCGTTCAGCGCCTGAAGGCCTATTTTCAAGGCCAGGGAATACCGACCAAGATTGTGGATGCGGCGGTGGGAGCGGGATATTCCGATGTCTGGGCCCTGCGGGCCCGGGTCGAGGCCCTGCTTCGGTTCAGTGCGCAGTCGGAATTCACGGCCGCGGTCCAGACGTTCAAACGCGCCGCGAATATCATCCGCAAGCAGGCCATGGACAGCGCGGACGGTCCCGATCTGACCGGGGAACACGATGATGCATTGCTCATTGAACCCCAGGAACGGGCTCTGGCCCAGGCATGGCAAGCCATTGTCCCGCGCTGGGAAGAGATGGCGGCCCAGGACCGGTATGCGGAGATGCTGGCCTTGCTTTTGGAGGTCAAGCCGGTTGTGGACGATCTTTTCGATCACGTCATGGTCATGTGTCCGGAACCGGAGTTGCGACAGAACCGTTTGAACCTGCTCAAGTCGCTTGTGGACCGGTTCGACATTCTGGCCGACTTTCCGGCCTTGCAGGTGTAGCGGGGAGAAATGCCATCGCGCTCAGGGTCTTGACAATTCCGTTTTCCTTTGGCATGCATATCTTTTTGCAGTCGAGATAAACAGAGCGGCACGGTGTGCCGATTATATTCAATTCAGGTCAGACCATTTATTTGAGGAGGAAAGACGTTGGCTAATCATGCATCGGCAATCAAGCGGCACCGACAGAGCCTGAAAGCCCAGGCCCGGAACAAGGCGACCAAGACCCGGATCAAGAACGCTGTCAAGGCGGTTCGCATGGCTCTGGAACAAAAGGATATGGAACAGGCCCAGGCCCGGTTGGTGCAAGCCACGGCCATTCTCGACAAGGCCGCCGGAAAGAAGGTCATCCATTGGGGGTGCGCGGCCCGCAAGGTGTCCCGTCTGACCACGGCGGTCAATAAGCTGAAAGCCTGAACGGTTTTCCTCTCACAGTGCCATCAAGCCCGTTGCAGTTAGCTGTAACGGGCTTTTTTTGTCTTTTCTTCATGCTTCCCGTATTGCTCGTTTCCCCGCCTTGGGCTCTCTTCAATCGACCGTCCATCCAACTGGGGACGCTGAAGGCGTTTTTGCGACAGCGCTTTCCGGAGTTGCCGGTCCAGGCGGCGCATTTCCACCTGCAAGCCGCTGCTGGAATCGGGTTTCCACTTTACCAGGCCGTCTCTGAGCGCAGTTGGATCGCCGAGAGCGTTTCCGCGGCCTTGTTGTATCCGGAACAGCATGCGGATGTTCAGGGCGTCTTTGATCGAGAAAGCCGGGGCAACCGGTTGATCTCCACGGTTGGCCTGAACCGGCTTGCCCGGAGGCTGGACCAGGTTTTGGAACGGTTCATCCAGCGCATCGACTGGGCGGGTTTGGGGCTTTTCGGGGTCAGCGCCTCCCTGTGCCAGACAACGGCGGCATTGCTGCTCATCCGCCGGGTCAAGCGCCAGCATCCCCGCTTGCCCGTTGTGATCGGCGGGGCGAGTTTTTCCGGGAGCCGATCCGAAAACCTGCTTGCCCTGTTTCCGGAAATCGACCATCTGGTCCAGGGTGAGGGGGAAATGGCCTTGGCGGAGTTGGCGGAACAGTATTGCCGACCAGAGGCGTCGGTCACGGGAAAGCCTGCGCGGAGTGGAGCCGGATTTGCAGCAAATCGCTTGATTCCGGATCTGGATCAATTGCCTCAGCCGGACTTTGATGAGTATTTCCATCTTGTTCGTTCCCTTGCCCCGGAAACCAGGTTTTTCCCGGTGTTGCCGGTGGAAGCCTCCCGGGGTTGCTGGTGGCAGGCGCGGAGCGGGCCAGGTCAGCGGAACCTCCCGGTTGCTGGAGACAATCTGCAAAATCGCGGCCAGGTTCCTGGGGACAAGGCTCTGCGCGAACCGGATGATGCAGCCCATTCCAGGTGCTTGTCCGAATGCTCTTCTGGAGTCTTTTCCGGTGGCTGTGTCTTTTGCAATCTCAATCTGCAGTGGACGGGATATCGTTGCAAGTCTCCAGACAGGGTCGCCGGGGAGATCGATGCCCTGACCTCCAAGCACAAGGTGCTTTCCGTGGCTTTTATGGACAATTTGCTGCCTCGCAAGGGAGCGGAGGAACTCTTTGCAAAGCTGGCGGGAACAGGTAAGAATTTTCGTTTGTTCGCCGAGATTCGCGCGGATACGCCTCTGGCCCTGCTCCAGGCCATGTACCGGGCTGGAACCCGGGAACTGCAGGTGGGTATCGAGGCCCTGAGCACCCATTTGCTACGCCGAATGAACAAGGGGGTCTCGGCCCTGCGCAATATCGAAATGATGCGCCATTGCGAGGCCATGGGCATGCACCACGGGGGAAATCTTCTGCTGCGGTTTCCCGGTAGCACGCCGCAGGAGGTCACCGAGACCCTGGCCGTAATCCAGGGTATCCGAGCGTACCGGCCGCTGAAACCGGTAGCATTCTGGCTGGGCCTGGACAGTCCGGTGCATCGGGCTCCGGAGCGGTCCGGCATTCGGTGTACCGGAAACCACTGCTACTGGTTTTCCCTGTTTCCAGAGCACGTGGCCAGGGGTCTGGGCTTTCTGGTCCAGGGATATCGCGGCGGTCAAATCCGACAGCGCCGGATTTGGGCTCCGGTGCGACGTCGGCTTCGGGAATGGGAGAGGGACTACGCCGCATTGATGCGGGAATGCCAGGGACGGGGCGGATACCGACCGATCCTGGGGTACCAGGATGGCCGTGATTTTCTGGTTATTGTGCAGCGTCGAGTTGGTGCGCCGAATGTCCTGCACCGGTTGACTGCGGTCTCTCGGGATGTCTACCTGTACTGCCGCACGATCCGTTCCAGGCAGCGCATTCAGGCTGCGTTTCCGGCATTGCCCGCGGAGAAGCTGGACGGGTTTTTGCGAATGATGCAGGACAAGGGACTGATGATCGAGGAAGCCAATCGCTTTCTGAGTTTGGCGATCCCCATGGAACCGGGCATAGAACACATGGAGCAGTAATGACCGAAATGCGAATTCTGGTCACCGGAGCCAATGGATTTATTGGGCGGGCGCTGTGCCCGGTCCTGCGAAGCCGCGGGCATGTTGTGCGGGCTGCCCTGCGTACCCGGAGCGTGCTGGATGAAGCCACGTCTCTGGAGGCAACGGATGAAAGCGGCGTGGAGAGCGTTGAGGTGGGCGACATCGACGGCCAGACGGATTGGTCCGCGGCTTTGGACGGGATTCAGGTCGTGGTTCATCTGGCCGGCCGGGCTCACCAGGTCCAGGACCGGGCCAAGGCGCTGAGCACCTATCGCGTGGTCAACCTGGACGGAACGGAAAATTTGGCCCGCCAAGCGGCCAAACACGGTGTGCGGCGGGTGGTTTTTGTCAGCTCGATCAAGGTCAATGGCGAGGAAACCCACGGCAAACCATTCACCGAGGCTGCCCCCCCCAAGCCGAAGGATCCCTACGGAATCACCAAGTGGGAGGCGGAGCAGGTTTTGGCCGAGGCATCCGCGGCCACCGGCCTGGAGGTGACGGTTTTGCGTCCCCCCCTGGTGCACGGCCCTGGGGTCAAGGGCAATCTGCTGCGCTTGATGGACGGTATTCGTCAGGGCAAGACCTTCCCTCTGGGAGCGGTGCGCAATGCGCGCAGCATGCTGGGTATCCACAACCTTTGTGACGCATTGGAATGCTGTATAACCCATGAGGCAACCGGGACCTTTCTTGCAGCGGATGCGGAAACGATATCTTCCCGGGATCTGGTTCGCGAACTGGCCGAAGGCATGGGGCGCAAGGCCAAGCTCTTTTCCGTGCCCGTGGCCTGGATGGAGGTGGCCGCCAAGGTTGCCGGTCGGCAGTCCGAATTTCGGAGACTGACCGGCTCCCTGGAGGTGGATGCCGGGAAAATCCAGAAGGAATTGGGCTGGGTTCCGGCCAAGGGTCTGCACGACGGCCTGATGGAGATGGCCCGCTGGTATGCAACAGTGAACTTGAAGTGAACCGGCATGCCCGTTTTTCATGGTCCGCCGGTTTTTCTTGCCCTCTTGTTCGTGGCCGTGATCGTCAGCGCGGTGACTACGGCCTATCTGGCCTCCGGCAGGGCCCGGTTGCGTATTCTGGATCATCCCAATGAACGATCTCTGCATTATGCCCCCGTTCCCCGAACCGGAGGCCTGGCTATCCTTGCCGGACTGGTCGCCGCACTGGCCAGTGTGACGGTCGTGGAACTCGGCGGCCTGCATCCGCAAACCACCCCCCTTGCGGAGGCGTCAGCCGCCAACATTCTCCGGGGGCTGCGCTGGCCGCTGGCAGCCCTGCTGCTGGTGGCCGTGGTCTCGTTCATCGACGATCAGCGCGGACTGGGGGCCGGACCACGATTTGTCGTGCATCTTCTTGCCGCGGTGCTGGCCCTGGTCGGCGGTTTGGCCCTGGCGGTGCTGGATCTTGGTATCTGGAACCCGGCCTTGCCGGGAATCGTGGGAGGACTGTTCTCCGTTCTTTTCCTGATCTGGATGACCAACCTGTACAATTTCATGGATGGCATGGACGGATTTGCCGGGGGCATGGGCGTGATTGGCTTCGGCTTTCTGGGACTGTTTGGCTGGATGGGCGGCGAATACGGTTATGCCCTGCTGTGCTGGTGTACGTCTCTGGCCTGTTTGGGGTTCCTGATCTTCAATTTTCCTCCGGCCAGAATCTTCATGGGCGACTGCGGGGCCTCGACCCTGGGGTTCTGGGCGGGCGTCCTGATCCTCTGGGCCGACGTGCGCGGGGTCGTGCCGTTGTGGGCCGGGGTGTTGGTTTTTTCTCCGTTCATTGTGGACGCCACCGTGACCCTGTTGCGGCGCTTGCTGGCCGGAGAAGCGATCTGGCAGGCCCATCGCAGCCATTATTACCAGCGGCTCGTGCAACTGGGCTGGGGGCATCGCAAGACCGTCCTGGCGGAGTACACCGTGATGCTGGCTGCCGGGCTTTCCGGCTTGATGCTGCTCTGGTTCACCGATCCGCGCTGGGTGTTGCCCGGTCTTTTGCTTTGGGGAGGAATCTATCTTGCCCTGGGCGTCATGGTGGGGCGGCTGGAGCGATGGCGAGCGTAGGAGCCGAGTCGTGGACGAACTCACCGGAATATGAGCGCATTCTTCCGTGCCTTGACGCGTGCTCCGCTCATCTGCGGCTCATCGAATGCTTGAATAAACCTCGCCTCCAGACTGCGTATAGAGGATGCTTATGAACAGCTATGATTTTTCCTTGGAAATGTCTGTTCGCGATTATGAGTGCGACATGCAAGGCATTGTCAACAATGCCGTGTACCAGAATTATCTGGAGCATACCCGCCACGAATGCATGAAGTCCGTGGGCATTGATTTCAAGCGGTTTACAATGATGGGTATCCATTTTGTCGTGGTTCGGGCTGAAATCGACTACAAAAGTGCCTTGACCAGTGGGGATTCCTTTCGTGTCGGCCTGCGTCTCATCAAGGAATCCCGTTTGCGGCTGGTTTTTTACCAGGACATCCATCGCCTCCCGGATGAAAAGTTGGTGCTGAAGGCCAAGATTACGGCCACGGCGTTGAACCAGCAGGGCAGGCCGGAGATCCCCAAGGAAGTGGAGAATGTTGTCAGGGCACATTTTGCGGGAACGTGACGTTGAGGATCGGCACGACGCCGCACCTCAGTCGGTCCGCTTGTGCAAGTCATGTTTCACCAGCTTCAGGAACAGTCCGGCAAAGTGATCAAGGCCACGTTCCAGTTCACCCTGGCGACCCAGAAAGTAGTTGAAGAAGAGTGTGGCCGGAATGGCCACCAAGAGACCGACGATGGTCGTGCCCAGTGCTTCGCCCAATCCCTGGCCCACGGTCATCAGGCTGGCGGCCCGGCTCAGTTCGCCAAAGCCCTGGAAGGAATGGAAGATGCCCCACACCGTGCCGAACAGACCCATCAGGGGCGCGGCATTGGCACAGACGCCCAGGAAAGCCAAAGGACGGAAGCTGTTGCCAGATTGGCGCCGGACCTCGTCCCGAAGGGTATGCCGCAGGCTTTCCAGGACGACCGGAGCCCGCTCTTCCTGGGACAAGCCCAGTTCTTGAAGCTCCAGGTATTCCTCGTATCCTGCCTGGGCCACCTTGCGGGTGATGGAGTTTGGAGCCGGAGGCAGATTCAGGATGGCGGCATGGAGTTCCTTTGATTCCTGCAGGGTTTCCGTGTCATCGGCCACGATTTTCGTGAACCGGCGGTATTGAAGCAGTTTGGCAAAGACCAGCGCCCAGCACACCACGGACATGGTTGCCAAGACGATATAGACACCCTGGATGATCGCCGAGGAGCGAAGGAAAATTTGCAGGTAGGCGATCTCGGACATGGAGGGTGTTCTGGTGTAGAGAGTGGGCGAGGCAGTTCGTTTTGCCGAATTGCCGTCCAATTCAGTGATGCTCTAGCGGGCAACCCTGGAGAAATCAATCAACAGGCCATGGTTACGGACGTTACGCCCAAGGAGGGCAGGATGATGCAGGAACGGATACTGGTCACCGGAGCCACGGGATATATCGGCGGACGGCTGATCAAACGATTGCTGGAGCAGGGGTACGCGGTCACGGCCATGGCCCGTTCCCTGGATAAGATCGGTTGCAGGCCCTGGGCCGGGCATCCCAGAATTTTACTGGCCCAGGGCGACGTCATGGACCAGGCATCCCTGGAGCGGGCCATGACGGGCTGTTCCGCGGCCTATTATCTGGTGCACTCCATGACCCCCGGAGCCAAGGATTTTGCCCAGACCGACCGGATCGCCGCGGAAAACATGGCCCGGGCCGCTGAGGTTCAAGGGCTTGCCCAGATCATTTATCTGGGTGGCTTGGGGGAGGAGAGCGACGTCCATCTGAGCAAGCATCTGCGCTCCCGCCTGGAAGTGGCCAAGGTGCTGCGTCAGGGCAAGGTGCCCGTAACCTTTTTCCGGGCGGCCATGATCATCGGGGCGGGCAGTGCATCCTTTGAAATTTTGCGGTACCTGACCGAACGGCTGCCGGTGATGATCACTCCGCGTTGGGTACACACCGAATGCCAGCCCATCGCCGTATCCAACGTCATTGAGTACCTCGCGGGTTGCCTGGAACATCCGGAAACCTCCGGCCAGACCTACGACATTGGTGGTCCGGACGTGCTCACCTATGCCCAGATGTTCGCGCTCTACGCCGAAATCGCCGGACTGCCCAGGCGGATTCTCATCCCTGTGCCGCTGCTGACCCCGCATCTGTCCTCCCTGTGGATCAATTTTGTCACCCCGGTGCCCACGGCCTTGGCCAAACCGCTGGTGGTCGGCCTGCGCAACAGGGTTGTCTGCACGGAGAACCGCATCCGGGAGGTCATTCCCCAGCCGCTCTTATCCTGCCGGGAAGCCATCTCCACTGCGTTGCAGAAGGTCCAGCAGCTGGACGTGGAGACCTGCTGGAGCGACGCCGGATTCCAGCCGCCCCCGGAATGGCTGGATTGCGGGGATGCCCCTTATGCCGGCGGGACGCTTCTGGGGTTGTCCTATCATATCCGGATCGCCGCCAAGCCCGAGGACGTCTGGCCGGTGGTGGCTGCCCTGGGTGGAGAAACAGGCTGGTACTACGGTGATTTTCTCTGGCAGTTGCGGGGCGTTATGGACCGCATGGTCGGAGGCGTGGGACTACGCCGCGGGCGCCGTCATCCGGCGGAGATCCGTGTCGGAGACGCCCTGGATTTCTGGCGGGTGCTCCAGCTTGAACCTGGCCGGCGGCTTCGGCTCCTGGCGGAGATGAAGGTACCCGGCGAGGCCTTGCTGGACTTTGAACTGCGACCCATCGGCCCGGACGGAGCGTATACCGAAATCATTGAGCGCTCCCGGTTCCTGCCCAAGGGGCTCTGGGGTCTGGCCTACTGGTATGCCACCTACCCCTTCCACATCCTGATCTTCAAGGGCATGCTGGAAAAAATCGCCCATCAAACCGGACGGGCCGCCAGCCAAGCCAAGCCGCTACGATCCTCGGCCGCATCAAGTTGCGCCCTGCCCGGCGGACACTAGTGACGTAACCATGAGACCCTGCCAGAAAAAGCAAGAAATTGTTGTCGGTTATTTGCTAATTGGTTTTCCTGGTAACAAATAGCTGATAACTGGGTTGCGGGCAAAGCCCGCATTAGATCATTGAATCCTGCGTCCTGATCGTAAAAACGATTGACCTCCTGAGCGAAACGGCCTAGCGCAAAATGCTTTGAACCGGACGTCATGGAGAGTGGATATGTTCATGGACGAAGACGATGTTTTTTTTTCGGACATCAAGCTGGACCCCGCGGTTTCGTATTTTTTGTATATCGGCGAGCTGAAGTCCGACTGTCTGAATCAGTTCGTCACGGAAACCCTGACCAAGATTCATGGTCAACCATTTGACTTCATTTCCATCCTGCCGGATGTGCTGGAGTCCTATCCGCACAAGAATACCCTGGTGATCAACCCCATGGCCCGCCAACTTTACCGGGCCAAGGGCCGCAAGGTCAGTTTCCGCATCGCACCCAGGGAGTTTGCCTCCCTGGTCTCCGCCTCAACCACGATCAACGACCTGGTTCGGGAACTGCTGGACCGGCAAGGTCACGTCTTCATCCATGTGTTCGAGTCGGTACCGGAATTAACCCTGGCCCTGGTTCCCGGCGTGCGCATTCTCGGTCCCAGCGGCCATATCGCCAATATCTGGAACAACAAGCTCTACCAGTTGCAGATGCTCAAGGGCACGGCGCCGCTGATCGATTACCGGGTCTGCCGGGACGCCGAGCAGATGTTGGAAACCGCTCGAGAGCTTTGGGCCCAGTGGCCGGATGGGATTTTTGTCAGCCAGCCTTACTCCGCGGCCGGTGTAAACAGTTTTTTGGCCCACAGTCAGGAGGATATCGAGAACAAGGCTGCTCATCTCAAGGGCAAGTTTTTCATCAGCCGCTATGTGCCCCATCTTGATGACCCCACGGTGCTCGGGGTGGTGGCCAATGCCACGGATGTATTCATTGGGGCCATAGCGGACCAGGAGATCCAGGACGGCAACAAGTTTCGCGGTTCAACCTTCCCCTCGGCCTTGGCAGCATCCAAACAGCAGGAATTGCGGGAAATCACGCGCAAGATTGGGCAGGTCATGGGCCGTAGCGGCTATCGGGGGATTTTTGGCTGCGATTTTATCGTGGACGCCCAGGGCCGGATTTTTTTCGTGGAGGTCAATGCCCGCAAGCAGGGGACGACCATGGAAATGTGTTGCACCCTGGAGAACGCGTTGCCTCCGGAAACGCCCGGACTGCTGGAACTGGAATACCACGCCGTCATGCATGACCGTTTTCCGGAGAACAACGTGGAGATCAGCGACGCCCTGAACAACATCTGTTGGCGAACCTACAATTACAAGCTGGATGAAGAGGCCGAGACCAACCAGATCGTTCCCCTGGACGAGGACGAACGGAACCTGTTTCGACAAGTGCGGGAGGGCAGCCAGACGCACGGCGTTATTGTCGTCGAGCATGTCGGCGGCAGATTGGCCGTTCAACCCGGAACGTTTCTCGGGCGCGTGGTGGCCGTAGGGCAGACCCGAGCCCAACTCGAGAACGATATCCGTGAAGGCGTCCAGCGCCTCAAGGAATCCATCTTCGATGCCCTGAAATCTTCCAACCTTTCACCATCAGGAAAAAACGACCATGCTGACGGAAACTGATCAGGCCCAGGACATAACAATAGCCGGGCCATTGGATGCATTCACCCAGGAACTGTTCGACGACCTCTATATCAATGAGGAGTCCGCTGCTGCGCCGGAGGAGCTTCGACTCCATGTCGCCGGCCTGCTGGAGGCTGCTGAAACAGACACTGCTGATCTGCGGCATACCGGACCCATTGTGGCCCTGTTCGCGGAGCTGCACCGGATCGCCCATGAGCTGGACTGGAACCCGGGGCAGTTGGGTCTGGCCCGGGAGGCACTGGAAAATTTGGCCCGCAGGCATGCACGTATCGACGAACACGGCGTGACCATCGGCGGTCGGGTGGGCAAGGCCTTGCCCATTGTTCACGAGGCCAGGACCCGCATCGCCGACTACCTGGATCGGCACGCCATCGAAGCCCCCAGCGGGTTGGAAGTCTGGGACCGGATTTTAGCCAATCAGGCCAGAATCAAGCAGGCCCTGGGCATGAGCGATGTCGATTGGGACTCCTACTCCGGGCAGTTGCGCCATGCCATTGAAAACGTGGACACGCTGGCCTCGGTGGTGGACCTGCCTCCCCAGGCCGTGGATGAGGTTCGCCGGGTCACCCAGACCTACCGGATGCGCCTGACCCCGTACTATGCCAGCCTGATTCTCTCCGGTCACGACAATGACCCCGTTCTGCTTCAGGCCGTCCCCACCGGGGAAATGGTTGACGCCGTTGGTGAGGAAATTCCCCCGGTGGCCGCGGATCATTCCCCGGCGCGGTTGATTGATCAGTTCTACCCTCGGGTGGCGACCATCAAGGCCACGAATATGTGCGCCATGTACTGTACCCACTGCCTGCGCATCGCCCATATCGGGGCCAAGGACCGCATTTACGGTAAGGAAGCCTATGGCGAGGCCCTGGACTATATCCGGGCCAACCCGGAAATCCGGGACGTGCTGGTCACCGGAGGGGACGCTCTGGTGCTGCCCAATGCCATGCTCCAGTGGCTGCTGGGTGAGTTGGACGGGATTGAGCATGTGCGCATGAAGCGTTTGGGCAGCAGGATTCCGGTGACCACTCCGCAGCGGGTGGATGAGGAACTGCTGGATATCCTGGAGGCCAGCAACAACCGCAAGCCGTTGCGGGTGGTCACCCAGATCAACACGGCCCAGGAAATCACCCCGGTCTCCAAGGCCGCGTTCACGGCGATTTCCCGGCGGGTGGCCGCGGTGATGAACCAGGCCGTACTGCTCAAGGGTATCAACGACTCCAAGATCAAGATGTGGAAGCTGTGCGAGACCATCCAGGAAGCCTATGTGCGGCCTTATTACGTTTTCAACTGCAGTTATCGCAATCCCCAGTTCAGCCACTTGCGTGTTCCCGTGGCTACCGGCCAGGAGATCGTCGAGAGCATGTACGGAAACATTTCCGGGGATGCGATCCCCCGGTACATTGCCACGGCAGGGGGCAAAATTCCCTTGCACCGGACCAACATGCTCGGCCGCAAGGAGGGCGGGCTGCGACTGCAGAAGCCCTGGAGCGGAGACCGGGTGCTCTATCCGGATGCTGATGCCCGGGAATACGGGCGAGAGGATTTTGGATTTGCCAGGTTCCGGGATATGGACGGGGCATAGCCGGGTCGGCCATGTTTGACCGCCTTTTTGCCCAACTGCCCACGATGGAGCCCATGGCTCTGGATCTGTTGCGTCAATTGGTGGAGATCCAGAGCGGGAGCCGCAACAAGCCTGGACTGGACCGCATGGCTCAGGCAATGTCCAAGGTTTTGGGCGAATTGATGCCGAACGTTCGGGTGCTGTCTTTTGCGGAACATGGGGACATGGTCCAGGCGTCCACGGCCCCGTACAGCTCCGGATTCGGGGCCCGTCGTTTCGCCCTGGTGGGCCACATGGACACGGTGTTTCCTGAGGATACCGCATTCACGGCCTTTGGCCGGGATGCCGAGCGCTGCTATGGCCCGGGTGTTTACGACATGAAGGGCGGCCTGGTGGTCGGGGTGATCGCCCTGACGGCTCTTCATCACATGGGCGTGCTGGATCGGATTCCGGTCACCTTTCTCTGCAATTCCGACGAGGAGATCGGTTCGCCGGCTTCCCGGCCCTGGATCGAGGAGCAGGCCCGTGACTGGACCGCCGCCCTGGTTCTGGAAGGCGGCGGGAGAAACAGGGCCGTGGTTACGGGGCGCAAGGGCCGGATGGGTTTCCAGGCCACGGTCCAAGGACGGGCCGGACACGCCGCCAAGGGGGGGGCGAAGGCCAGCGCGATTCTGGAACTGGCGCACATGATCGTGGCCCTGGAATCCCTGAACGACGATCCGGAAATTACCGTGAATGTGGGCCGGATTGAGGGAGGGATTGGCCCGAATACCGTTCCGGATCAGGCCGAGGCCCTGGTGGATGCCCGTTTTCTTTCATCAGAGGGCCAAGCTCGCCTGGAGAAGCGCATCGCGGCTGTCTGTGCCGAATCCGTGGTTTCGGGCACAATCCGTTCCATTGCCCCCACCACGGGGCGACCGGCCATGCCCCAATCCTCCGCAAACCGGGAGCTTTTCACCCTGGCCCGCCGACAGGCTGACCGGCTGGGCTACGATCTCCCGGAAGAGTTGCGTTTCGGGGTTTCGGACGCCAATTTCATCGCCGGATGCGGCGTCCCGGTCCTGGATGGATTGGGCCCGATGGGGGGCATGGACCATAGCGACCAGGAGTACATTCTCACAGCAAGCCTGATGGAACGCGCCGCCCTGGTGGCGTCAATCCTGCTGGACATGTCGACCATGCAGAAGGCCTGACTGTGCCGGAGGCAATGGGGCAACATTATAGTTTGACATCTCCTCCCTCCTTCGGCATAGCAATTACGTATACACTGTGTGAGGTTGGCGTATTCTCCCGTTTCCTACAACACATTATGATGATGGAGGTGTGATGATGTTTGGTAAAAAGTGGTTCATCGCCGTAGCGATGATGCTCGGGTTGGCGATGTCCGCGCCGCAGGCCATGGCCAAGCAGGACATCCTGTTTGGTGGCGCGTCCATTACAGGGGTCTACTACCAGGTTGCCCTGCAGATCAGCAACATGATGAACAAGCATATGGGCGCGGAGTACAACTTCATCGGGCGACCCACCGGTGGTTCGGTGTTCAACATCAATGCCCTGGACCGGGGGGCGTTTGACTTTGCCGTGGCCCAGTCCGACAGAAATTTTCAGGCATATCACGGCACCGCCGATTGGGAAGGCAGGCCGATTTCAGGGCTACGCAGCGTATTCAGCATGCACCCCGAGACCGTCATGCTGGTTACCCGAAAGGACACGGGGATCACCACTGTTGACGGCTTGCGGGGCAAGCGGGTGAATATCGGCAATCCCGGTTCCGGACAGCGCGGCAACGCCGAGGACGTGCTGCGGTTGTACGGTCTGGACTTCAATACGGATTTCCGGGCCGAGGCGCTGCAGCAGCATGAAGCTTCCCGCGCCCTGGTGGACCGGAACATTGACGCATTTTTCTACACCGTGGGCAATCCCAGCGCGGCCATCGAGGAGCCGGCCCAGTCCGTGGACCTGGACATGGTTCCCTTGAATTCTGACGCCATCAGGGCGTTTGTGGACGAACATCCCTACTATATCATGACCAGCATCCCGTCCGGCACCTACCGGGGCATTGACCGGGACATTGAAACCTTTGCCGTGACCGCCACCGTGGTCACCAATGAGTCCGTCTCGGAGCAGGTGGTCTATGACATGGTCAAGACCGTCTTTGAAAACCTGGACGAGTTGCGCGCCTCGCATGCCGCGTTCCGGTATCTGAATCCCGAGGAAATGCTCCAAGGGCTTTCCGCTCCGCTGCACCCTGGAGCCGAGCGATTCTTCAAGGAACAGGGCTGGATCTAGCCTGGACCTCTTTGCTCAGGGGCGGTTTACGAACCGCCCCTGCCTGTTTCCTGTCCCGTATTCCTTTTCCATCTCCAAAGGCTCGCCATGACCGCTCAGGACCAAACCGTCGCACAACCGGGTGCCCCCCACGTCGTGGAGCCCGGCAAGGATCAGTCCCGCAAGGAATCCAGGGTCCGTTCCGCCGAAGACATGGTGGCCATGGTCGAGGCCGGAGCCCGTGAGCCCAAACATCCCGTTGCCGCCTGGCTGATCACGCTGTTGTGCCTGGGCTGGTCCGGTTTTCAGCTCTACCTGGCCTACGAGCCGATGAATTCCCACATCGCCCGGGCCTGGCATCTGGGGTTTGCCATCTGTCTCGCTTTTTTGGCCTACCCGGCCTACAAGCAGTACAGTCCGCCGATGTGGGTCACCTGGACCCAGAAGGTCATTCCCAGCTTTGCCCGGCGATCCATTCGAACGTACATCCCGATATACGACTTCATGCTTGCCATACTGGCCACGGCCGGAGCCCTGTATATCTGGTGGGACTATGGCGGGATCATCAACCGGATGGGATTGCCCTCGCAACTGGACATCTGGATGGGCGTGATCCTCATCGTGCTGCTGTTGGAAGCGGCCCGGCGCGCCCTGGGCCCGGCCCTGGCCATTCTGGCCGGGATCTTTCTGCTCTACACCATGATCGGCCCCCACCTGCCCGCGTTGCTGCGGCATCGCGGCGTGCCCCTGGATTTCGTGATCAGTGACATGTACCTGACCACGACGGGCATTTTCGGTGTTCCGCTGGGGGTTGCCACGGACTTCGTATTTTTGTTCGTCCTGTTCGGCGCATTGCTGGATCGGGCCGGGGGCGGAAAATATTTTATCGATGTGGCCTTTTCAGCCCTGGGCACCTTCCGGGGCGGCCCGGCCAAGGCAGCGGTCATGGCTTCCGGGCTGACCGGTCTGGTTTCCGGCTCTTCCATCGCCAATACCGTAACCACCGGCACCTTCACCATCCCGCTGATGAAGAAGGTCGGCTTTCCGGCGCACAAATCCGCGGCCGTGGAGGTGGCCTCGTCGGTCAATGGGCAGTTGATGCCCCCGATCATGGGGGCGGCCGCGTTCATCATGGCGGAGATCATTGGCATCCCCTATCTGGACGTGGTCCGGGCGGCCCTCTTTCCAGCGCTGATTTCCTATCTGGCCCTGCTCTATATCGTTCATCTGGAATCCTTGAAAATGGGCATCAAGGCCCTGCCTCGCAAGGAGCTGCCCCAGTTCGGCAAGACCGTGCTCCGGGGCTGTCATTTTATCATCCCCCTGGGCGTGCTGATTTTCTACCTGGTCGTCCTGCGGCGCTCCCCCATTGCCTCGGCTTTGCACGCCATTGAGAGCCTGATCGTGATCATGCTCGTCCAGCGTCCGATCATCGCCTTTCTCTCCCTGGGCATGCACAGACGGGCCGGGACCCTGGATCCGAACATCGACCTGAAGCGCTTCCTGCTCATCGCCACCTGGCAGGGCATTCACGACGTATGGAGCGGGTTGATCATGGGCGCGCGGAACATGATTTCCGTAGGCGTGGCCACGGCCACCGCCGGGATCATCGTCGGCGTGGTGACCATCACCGGGCTGGTGGGCCGGTTCATCACCATCATCGCCACCCTGTCCATGGGCAATATCGCCCTGATGCTGATATTCACGGCGATCACCAGCCTGATCCTGGGCATGGGCATGCCCACCACGGCCAACTACATCATCATGGCCACCCTGACCGCGCCGGTGATCATCCAGCTGGGCGGTGACGCCGGGCTGGTCTTTCCGCTGATCGCGGCCCATCTGTTCGTCTTCTATTTCGGCATTCTGGCCGACGTGACTCCGCCGGTGGGCTTGGCGGCCTATGCCGGGGCGGCCATAGCCCGCACGGACCCGATCAAGACCGGCGTACAGGGGTTCGCCTACAGCTTGCGTACAGGAATTCTGCCGTTCATCTTTCTGTTCAATACGGACCTGCTGATGATCTCCGGCGTGACCGAGGCCGGGAAGGTGATCTGGCTGGAGGACCCCTGGCATCTGACCTGGGTCTTCTTTTCCGGTCTGATTGCCATGTTTGCCTTTGCCTCGGCCCTTCAGGGCTGGCTGGTCACGCGTTGCAACTGGCTGGAGCGGTTGTACCTGCTGGCTGTTTGCGCCACCACCTTCCGACCCGGCGTGTTCGCGGCCTATCTGCCCTTTGATCGTCTGGGCATGCAGATCCTTGGCGTGGCCATGTATTTTGCCCTGTTTGCTTGGCAGATGTACGGGTCAAAGCGGGCGGGGGGCGATGCCGCTCCGTCCACGGCATGACAGCTGCGTCCATCCCCTCAGAATGTGCTTGTCAATGATGTTCCGAATGCGTTCAACATGATTTTCGGCCCCCTTGAATTCCAACGTCGATCACGGAGTCGCCATGTACAAACGGATACTTGTTCCCATTGACCTTCAGGAGGGTGAGCGTACCCGGACGATGAGTCTGCAGCACGCCGTCGATCTGTGCCGGCTCTACAATGCAAAGCTGTTCGCCTTGACCGTTGTGCCGGACATGGGCATGCCCATCGTGGCCGACTATTTCCCGTCCGATGCCGGAGACAAGATCGTGGCCGATGCGGAAAAACTTCTGCATGAACTGGTGGATGTGCATATCCCGGAGGACATCGACGTCCAGCATCTCGTGGCCCAAGGTTCCATTTATCGTCGGATTCTGCGCATGGCTGAAAAGGTCGAAGCCGACCTGATCATCATCCCCGCCCATCGCATGAAACTGCAGGACTACCTGCTGGGCACGAACACCTCCAAGGTTGTCCGCCACGCGACATGTTCCGTTTTTGTCCTGCGCTGTGATCGGCACCCTTGTCCGGAGTAGATGCGAATATTCCGGTATCTGCCGATAAGCACATTGTTTTTCAGCCCTGAAACGCCAGAGCGCCTTCTCCCTGGGGAGAAGGCGCTCTGGCGTTTCAGGGAGAAGCCGTTTTGGATTATTTTGGTTGCAAACTGGTAATTTCGTTCAGATTTTATGGTGAGCCATCGGTGTCCGGCTCACTTGCGGTCAGTCTTTGGGCTGGTACTTGAAAGAGACGGTGACCCGTGCCCGGTAGGCAACTATTTTTCCGTTTTCAATTTTTGCATCCAGTTTCTGCACCTCGGCGATACGCAGATCCCGCAAGGATGTGGACGCTTTCTCCACAACATTTTGAACGGCATCTTCCCAGGACTTCGAACTTGTTCCCACCAACTCGATGATTTTGTAAACGCTCTCGGACATGGAAACCTCCTTGGTATGCTGTGATGCTGAAAAAAGTTGATCGTAACAACTCCTCGGTGCCGCCGACCTTCCGTGACCCCACCATAAGCTGTCGCAAAGATCAAGGGTGCCACCCTGGTAAGGGCGGAAATCATCGAAATAACCATGGGAATCGGAAAGTTCTCAGAAATCGATTTCGATCACGATTTCGATACCGATTCAGCGTGCCTGTGGTCTGAGAACAAATCTGCCATGATGCAGGGTGCTGCCAAGGGGCTTCAGAAGGACCAGCTGATCTTGGCTTCCACCCCCAGGGTCGCGTCCAGTTCATGGCTGCGGCGTTTGCCGCCACTGGAATCGAAAAACTCCATTCGTCGGCTGAAATTGTACGTCGGGCCAAGGCGGAGCAGCATCCCGGGAGTTGGAGTGACGTCCAGATAGAGGCCGGCGGTGGTCATCCGTTCCCGGAGATATCCTCTGGGCATGACCGGGCTGTTGTCGGCCAGGCGGTAGGTATCGGAGTTGACCCCGAGACCAAGCCATGTCGACCAAAACGGTGAGCCGGTGTAGCGCAGTTCACTTTGCGGAAAAGCCAGGCGTCCGGATATCCCGGGGGCACGTGGATGCCGATATTGGATGAACGGACCGCCCATGGCAAAGGTGCTGGAAAAGGCGAATTTGCTCGTTGGATCGACACCAATGAACCCGCCGATGCCTACGGTCCAGTCCGGATTCCAGGCATAGACCAGCCCCGCGTTGGCCGCCAGACCTACGGAACGTGACAGCTCCGTTTCAAATCCGGAGCGGATCGCTCCCTGGATGAAATAGGACCAGCGAGGGGAAAGGCGGTCACGGTGGTTGGCCATCAACGTGAGCACGTGCAGCGAGTTCCAGGGGTCACTGCGTCCATCTCCAAAGGGCAGCATGGCGTTGTCCTGCCAGCTATACCAGTTGGAGTGCCAGCCCAGAGTGAAGCGGGACCAGGAGGCATCCGCGCGGGCCTGGGTCACGGAAACCTTGCCCTGATCATTTTCCAGGTGAGCATTGAACAGATGGAACCCCTGCAGGTCAATGCCTGCTTGCGGACCATCCATTGGCGGGCCTTGCCGTGGCATAATTGCGGGATCATTTTCCTGGCTTTGGGCCAACACGGGGAAACTGACCAGGATTGCGAGGAGCAGGCTCGTGAATACGATTGTCACTATTGACAGCGAAAGTGACTTCAGGCTGTGGACTCTGGAAGGAAAGAACATGGGACGGCCTCCATGGGGATATTCTGGTGGGACGGGCTGCCCGCGGTCCGGAATACAGGCTCGACAGCAAAAAAAATCCCGCCATGCGCGAGCATGGCGGGAGGAAAAAGATGGATCAGGCGCAGGCTCTCCAGGATTGTTCCTCGCCCTTGGCCAGACGTTGAATATTGTCCTTGTGTCGGGAGTAGACCAGGGCCATGATGACCAGGGTGATGGGGAGCAGGGTAAAGTTTTCGGTCAGTAGCATGAAAATGGGCATCAGGGTGACCAGCACCAATGATCCCAGGGAGACGAAACCGCCCAGCTTGATCACGGTCAGACAAACGATCAGGGCCAATATGGCGGGCCAGAAGGACAACCCGAGGAAAACACCCACGGTGGTGGCCACGCCTTTGCCGCCCTCGCCGTCCACAAAGACGGAGTACATATGGCCAAGGAGTACGGCCAAGGCAGTGAGGGACAGAAACAGCCAGGATTCGCTGAATGAGGACGCCACGCCCACCGCGAAAAGCCCCTTGAGGATATCCAGAACCAGCACGGTCGCGCCGCAGCCTGTTCCACAGACACGGGCTACGTTGGTCGCGCCCATGTTCCTGCTGCCATGCAGCCGCGGATCAGGAAGCCCACGCATCTTGGTCAGCACCAGGCCGAAGGGAATGGCCCCGATTACATAACTCATTCCCAACCACAAGATCGTCAACATCGTCTACTCCTTTTTCTCGGTTTGATCATCCATAACCTCCACTACCTTGATTTCATTCAGCAATGGATCAACCCTTCCCAGGCGGAGGCCGAAGTTCCCACCGATGAGAAACTTGTCCCCCAGCAGGCGTTTCGGTGCTCGAACCAGTACCTGCTCGGTGGGCAAGGAGAATACAGCCTGAGTTGGTGTTTCGTCCACTAAAACAGCACCCCAAATTTTTGTTTTGCCGTTCTGCTGACGGAGGTATTCCAGCTTCCAATAGCGCGAGCGTGTTCGCTGCACCCTGCCCACAGCCTCCAGACGAGCTCGCCAAAGCGGCAGCCCTGCGTCAAGATCGCGTTTGCTCAGTCGCGGAGCGCCTTGCTCCAGTGAGGTTGCCACCTGGGCCAAATTGATGAAGTCCACATACCGGCGCAACGGTGAGGTGATCGATGCATAGGCCGTGACGCCCAGGCTGGCGTGCAGTGCGGGCCTGGTCTGGACCACCGCGTTGGCCAGCATCCGGGACATGCGGTACATGTCTTCGGGGCGGGTGTAGCATCCACCTGTTCCTGGCGGCAGGGCCACGTTCTGGGTGCGGAAGAGCAGGGGGATTTCCCTGATGCGGGCCCACATGGCTAGCTGCGTATTGGCCAGGACCATGAATTCGCTGACCAGCATCTGGGCTCGGGGCGTAGGCGTCTTGTTCTCCAGCACGACTCGGGTCTGCGCACCGGAGCCGATCAGTTTCAGGCTTGGATCCGGCTGATCAAAGACCACCGCGTTGCTGGCGATGCGGTGATCCCGGAGCATTCCGGCCAATGCATGGGCCGAGGCAAATGGTTCCTGCCCGGTGACAATATCCCTTTCAACCTGTTCATAATGGGTATTGGCCTGCACCCGGATCCAGTCCAGGCGGGGCGTGACGGAACGAACTCCGGCCTCGGCATCCAGATCAAAGTCCAACAGCAGGGCTGGCCGGTCAATGTCCTGCTGCAGGCTGAAGAGACCCAGTCCGAGGCGTTCCGGGAGCATGTGGCAATCGCCCTCCGGCAGATAGAGACTGGAGGCCCTTTGGGATGTAGCCTGGTCCAGTTCCGATAACCAGGGCCATTCCAAACAGGGGCGGGCAATGGCCAGGGTCAGGCGGAATCCCTGGTCCGGAGTCCGCTCCAGGGCAAATGCGTCGTCGATATCCCTGGTGGAGGGCGAGTCAACGCTGAAGAATCGTTCGGACGTCACCAGAGTTGCCTGACTTGCCGCTGCTGCCTGCACCTGATGGATTTGCGTGGCGAACTCCTCGCTCCAGGCGTCCTGCCAGTCGTACCCGGCCTGATCCAGGAGATGATTGTAGTGTGCTGGGACGATTCCCCAGGCCTGGGCCAGAAGCAGGGCCTGCTGCGGATGCTCGGGAATCCGTTTGGTCAGGTCCCGCCAGAGATCTCCGGTGTCTGGGTCTTCAGGGTGGCGGATTCTGCGCAGCAGCAGTTCCCGGAGCCTGGCTGCCGCGGCTTCCGTGGGGGGGGGCGGGTGTGATTCCGGGGATGGCGTGGAAGAAGAAGGCGTCCCGCAGCTCTTCCAAAGCAGGTGAAAAAAGTCCTGACCCGCACTGACCAGTTCCCGGTGCTCCCGGACGGCTTCCTGTTCGGCGAGGCGGGCAAGCACCGTGGCTTCAGGATAGATCAGAAAGGTGGGCGGTTGAAACTTGAAATGGGTCTTGGCCGTGAGCAGAACCCGCCCCAGGGCCGAGCGCCGGTCCGGGTCCGGATCGTCCCAGAGCAGATCCGCGAACCATTCCAACGGGGCTGCATCCATCTCGCCCTGGGCCAGATTCCAGATTTCCATGATCTCGATGGATTCCGCCAAAGTCGTCCGCTGTTCCAGGTGGCGGCTCAGCCGTTCTTCCTGTTCGGCGCGGGTTGCAGGCTGAGGATATCTGGGGCCGTGCCAGGGCAACAGCCGGTTCGCGGGGAGATTCATTTCCCGGCCGCGCTGGGTGAACAGCCGCAGCCGCCCTCCCTGTTCTTCCAAAACCACGGCCAGGTTGACCTGATTGTCCTGCAGGTATTCGACCACGGTTCCGGGACCGGGAGGCGAGGAGAGGGGCGGTTGGGGCAAAATCCGATCCGATGCGTTAGAGTCTTTCAATCATATGCCGTGGATGGCCGGGAGAGTTGCTTTGGCAGCGCGTTTAATGCCGGAAGGAGCGTTGGCCCGTAAAGACCATGGCCACTTGGGGCTCGGCCTGGTTGACCGCGGTGATCACCTCGTGGTCCCGGATGGAGCCTCCGGGCTGGGCAATGGCTGTCACGCCCTGGGCCACGGCCAGATCCACACCGTCCCGGAAGGGGAAAAAACCGTCGGAGACCATCACCGAGCCGGGCAATCCGCCCTTGGCCGCCTGGGTGCGATTCTGGATATTTTCCAGCCGTGCGCGGGCCTCCTGGTCGGTCTCGGCCTGGGCCTGGAGCTCGTAGAGGGAAAGGCCCTGCTCCGTGAAGCAGAGCCAGTCCGCATATTTGGTATAGGCCTTGTGCATGGTCAGCTGGACGCATCCGACCCGGTCCTGCTCCCCGGTGCCCACGGCCACAGTGGCGCCGTTGCGCACGAAGAGCACGGAGTTGGAGGTGACACCGGCCTCCACGGCCCAGGCAAAAAGCAGGTCGTCCATTTCCTTGGCGTTGGGGGTGCGGGCCTGGACCAGGACACCGTCCCGCTCGGCCGTGGCCGGCAGAAAATCCACGGCATCGCGAATCCGGTTGCGGAAGGAGAACTGGACGATCAGCCCGCCATCGACCAGGGATTTGACGTCCAGAAACGGCTTGTGGGCGAGAAATTCCAGCTTGGCCAAGCCTGGAATGCGCAATATACGCAGGTTTTTGCGTTTTTTGAGTATTTCCAGGGCTTCTGGAGCATAGTCCGGGGCCGCGACAACCTCGAAATAGGAACTGTTGATGAACGCCGCACTGGCGGCGTCAACAGTCCGGTTGACCACAACGGTGCCGCCGAATGCCGCGATCCGGTCGCTCCAGAAGGCGTTTTGCAATGCGGTCTCCAGCCCCTGGTCGTTCCAGGCCGCGCCGCAGGGGTTGTTGTGCTTGAGAATGATTGCCGCGGGCTTGGCGGAAAGGTACTGAAGGATGTTGATCCCGTTGTCCACGTCCGTAAGATTGATTTTGCCAGGATGTTTGCCGGCCTGGAGCATGTGGTCCTCGGTCAGGGCGCAGACCAGACCCTCATCCGGTCCCCGGAAAGACACGCCGCCCAGTTCCAGGTTGCCCTGGGCCAGTGCATACAGGGCCGCGGGTTGGTCAGGGTTCTCTCCGTACCGCAATCCCCGTTCCTCACCGTCGATCCGCCATGTACGCTTTGCAAAGTGCAATTCCTGGTCGCCCAGGGTGATGGTCATGGACTGCGGAAACGGATCCGAGGACAGGGTGCGATAGATGGTTTTCAAGTCGGACATGGTCGCTCCTTATACTGCCTGCATGCGGCTTGATTTCGTGTTCGTCCCTGTTTTTCCACCTTGAAAACATCGGACGGAAGGCATACTACATTGGATTGGCCGGTGGGCGTTCTTTGCGGATCGCCATGAAGACGTCGAAGCGGCGTATTGCCGGCCTTGCGGGAATATCTGCCTGCCGCATCGCAATAGCGCAGGTGAACGCTGATCCATAATCCAATAAACCAAGGATGGGCTTTACTCGTGGAAAAGGTGTTAATCAAGCTGGCTGACCAGCTTGCCCAGTTTGATGAAGCGTCATTGACGGCATTGATGGACAAGTACGAGGGACTGGTCGGGGAATTTCAACCCACCAAGAAATGGGAGCAGGCCGTGATGGTCCTGGGGCTGATTCAGGTGGTCCGTTGGAAAAACCATCTTTTTAACTACCATTGGGCCGAACAGCAGAAACCCAAGAAACATCTGGACACCCCGGCCCTGCCCGTGACCGCTTCAGGAAAGAAGCCCAGCGCGCCCGAGCCGGCCAAAGTACTCCCCTTCCGGTCGTTCAAGAACAAGGAGTCCGTGTAGGACATAGTAGTAGTAGCGGATCGCCTCCACATGGGCCACGGCCTCGAACCCCCGGGTGTATCCGTGACGGGCATTGCTGAAGTACTCGCGTTGGCTGAGCAGCGGGAAGACGCTTTTGACGTCGTTCCAGCTCGTGGCCTTCAGGTCCAGGCTTTCGGCCAGGGCCATGGCATCCCAGGTATGGCCGATTCCCTGGTTGTAGGCAGACAAGGCCAGGAACCAGCGATCCCACTCATCCAGATCAGGGCGATCCAGGCGATTGGAAATCTGGCGAAGGTAGCGGGCCCCAGCCAGAATACTCTTCCTTGCGTCCATGGGGTCGCTGAGGCCCAGTTCCCGGGCCGTGGCCTGGGTAATCTGCATGATGCCGCGCACTCCGGTCCGGCTGACCGCTTCCGGATCGAACCGGGACTCATGGTAAATCAGGGCGATCAGCAGCAGGGGATCAATGTCGTAGCGTTGTGCCGCCTTGAGAATGGTTTTTTCGTAGCGGGGCAATTCGCTTCGCAGGGTGGCCAGGAGATGGAGCAGGGCATGACGGTCACTGCTCTCCGGGAGAAAGCCGATGTATTTATCCTGGATGCGGGCCAATTCCCTGCTGTGCAGCAGGTCCTTCCAGAACTCCTGGAGTAATGGGGCCAACCGGTTGCGATCGTCACGCCAGAACCAGCGATATTCCAGGGAGGCATCGAGGTTCTCGGCCAGTTGGAGGTCCACGAAGAACGGCTCCCAGAGTGCGAACCGACCGGTATCCACCAGCATGAAACGGGCTTCGGACGTGGACATGACCGCAAATTGGCGCGGCATTGTCCCTTCCGCAATGGTAAGCAATGGGGCGGCGCACCGCGATTCGCCGGCCATGGTCCGTTCCTGGGCAAATTCGTACGGGAGGTGAGCGATTGTCTGGAACAGTGCCGGGTTTTCCGGGATGAGCAGCCCACGACGGCAGGCCTCGGCGAGATCCTTTGGCGGCCGGTGTTGACGGTGGTGGACCATCCCCACCGGGTGCCGGGCGTAGACCGGACCGGCACTGACCGGCGCAACCAGGGAGTCCAGGAATGGCCGGGACGGCGCGTATCCAAAGCCGACAAGCAGATCCGCACGGTGGCGACGCAGTTCATCCCAGGCGGTTCCGGCTTCATCCATGTGCAGCCAGACCGGATGAACCCCGGTTCGGTTTGCGAAGAGTTCCACAAGTTCCCGTTCCATCCCCGGGCCAAAAGGGGATATGCGGGAGTGGACCAACTCGGATTCCGGGGCCAGCACACGGAGCACGGGCTTGATCAGGCCGGGTGGCTGGGTATCCCAGAGCAGACGGCTGACCAGGATCAATTGCAGAAAAATCAGAAGAAATACCAGCAGCCAAAGATGGTGGGCAAGAAATCGGGAAAAGAGTTGATTCATTGTAGCGGAAGGGAAGAAGTGGTGAGGGAGTTGAAGCCGGAGCCGTCCGCGCAGGAAAAGATCAACGCATGCATTGACTTTGCGTTCGGGCTTTTTTAGGGAGACGGGTCGTCTTGCGCAAACGATAAGATATACTTTCAAGGAGTGGTTCATGTCAAACGTTGTTGTCGTGGGTACCCAGTGGGGTGATGAGGGCAAGGGGAAGATCGTTGACCTGTTGACGGAAAATGCGGACTTGATTGTCCGGTTTCAGGGCGGCAACAATGCCGGACATACCCTGGTCGTTGGCGAAAAGACCTTCATCCTGCACCTGATTCCCTCGGGCATCCTCCATCCTGGAAAGGTCTGCCTGATCGGCAACGGCGTTGTGCTGGATCCGGAAGTTTTCTGTCGGGAGTTGGACGCCCTGGCCGCGCGCGGCGTGGACGTGGGGCCGGAGCGGATCGTGATCAGCCCCAAGACCCATGTGATCATGCCTTACCATAAGGTTTTGGATAAGCTGCGTGAGGAAAAGCGCACCGGCGAGAAGATCGGCACCACCGGCCGGGGGATTGGTCCGTGCTATGAGGACAAGGCTGCCCGGGTTGGGGTTCGGGCCGGAGATTTCCGGTCAAAGAATCTGCTGCGGGCCAAGATCGAACACGCCCTGGCTGAAAAGAACGCGCTGTTCACCCACTTTTTCGGGGGGCAGGCCCTGAAGGTGGAAGACGTGTTGGATGAGGTTCTGGAGTCGGGAAGGCGACTTGTGGGGCATCTGGGAGACGTTTCGGAGCGCATCGCCGAAACCGCCGCGGCCGGTCGGTCCATTCTCTTTGAGGGCGCACAGGGTACCCACCTGGATATTGACCACGGCACCTATCCATTCGTGACCTCCTCCAATACCGTGGCCGGCAACGTGGCCGCCGGTGCGGGATGCTCACCGGGAATGCTGGGCAGGATTCTGGGCATCGTCAAGGCCTACACCACCCGGGTCGGCTCCGGCCCGTTTCCCACGGAGCTCTTTGACACCGTGGGCGAGCATCTCCAGCAGCAAGGCGGGGAATTTGGCGCAACCACCGGACGCAAGCGACGCTGCGGCTGGCTGGATCTGCCGCTCTTACGCGAATCCATCCGGCTGAACGGGGTTACGGAAATCGTCCTGACCAAGCTGGACGTGCTCAGCGGCCTGGAGCGGATCCGAATCTGTACAGGGTATGCGCTGGACGGCCGGGAACTACGCTATCCGCCCCAGGGTGAAGGCCTGCTGGCCGAAGTCCAGCCCATCTACGATGATGTGCCGGGCTGGTCCGAAGACATCAGCACGATCACGACGTGGAGTGACCTGCCTGAAGCGGCCACGGCATATATCCGCCGGCTCGAGCAGGAATTGAAAGTGCCGGTGACCATTTTGTCCGTGGGCCCTGACCGACGTCAGACCATCCAGCGCCCCGCATAGGCCGGGCAAGCATGGCCACGGCCCGTCCAAAGCCGGGGACGGCCCAGTCTGGGGATCATGGTCCGGGCCCGTCCCCTCGGATCGTTCCGGATCTGTTCCGGATTTCGGGGCAGGATCGGGTTGTGGATGTCCTGGGCCGCCTGACGTTTCGCCCTCCACGGGTTCTGCTCCTGGAGGGCGGAACCGCTGAAGAACGTGAAAAACTGGGCCTCTATTGGGCGGCATTGCTCAATTGTACCGAAGCGGTTCCCCGCGCGCGCCATACCACACCGCCAGGGAGTGCCGCGACGTCCTCATCCGGACATGCTCCTGCCCGGCACCACTCTGAAACTCCGCCTGACACTGTCCCCAAATCCTGTCTTGGAACCGCCTCCGCCTCGGTCGGCCAGGCCGTGCCCGGGCCTTGCGGGCAGTGTCCGGCATGCTGTCGGATTCGCGACGGTGTGTTTCTGGATCTGATCTATCTGGACGGCCGGGAAGGTCGGATTGGCATTGACGCGGTCCGGGATCTGCGTGGGGTGCTGGGCCAGGCTCCCCGCGACGCCGTGCGCCGGGTGGTCATACTGGGTGAAGCCCAGGAGTTGACCGAGCAGGCGGCCAATGCCCTGCTCAAATCCATGGAGGACACGGAAACCCGCAATGCCTATGTCTTGCTGGCCCCGCAACGGGAGCGCCTGCTGCGCACCCTGGTTTCCCGAAGCTGGGTGGCGACCCTCTCCTGGGACCTGGAGGCCGGCGATGAAGGGATTGGGGAGAATGGGAAGGGAGGGGCGGATGCACAGTGGTGCGAGGCTCTGGCAGGGTTTCTGAAGACCGGTCGTGGATGGTTTTCCAGGACGATGACCAAAGGCCAGGTGGACCGGCCACTGGCCTTTCAGGTCATCCGTTCCTGCCGTCGGAGCCTGATCACGGCATGCCAGGGCCGCCCGAAAACATCTCTGGCCCGGGTGTTCCACGATCTGGGCCGGCCCCAGGCTTGGCGCGCCATTGATCTGCGCCTGGACAACGCCGAGGAGGCATTGCGCACCCAGGTCGCGCCTGCCCTGGTCCTGGACTGGCTGGCTGTCGGGCTACGCCAGGCGCTGAAATACTGAACATCCCATCGGATTGGATCATGACCAATAGTTGAAATGATCCAGGCAAGGTGCGCGGTCTTTCGAAAGAATCATGGACGAGGCTTGACAGTGAAACTGGTTATCAGTAGTTTCCATTCTCCGGCGACGGAAGTTCCTACGCAGAGGCGCATGACCAAGAGGAAGAGCAAGAGATAAAGGGAATGCCAACCCGGCATCCTGCTCAGCAAACCTCGAAACTGAACCCCCCCCAGGAGAAGCCGAAATGTTGCATCGTTTCCAGAAGCAGAAAGGTCAGCAAACGCAAACATGTCCATCCTGCGCGCAGACCCAGCACGAAAGGGAATTCCCTGACCAGACGTTGACCCAGGTCGGCAAGGGCTGTCGGTGTCGGATTCGCCGGCATCGAGCGCACGGCGCCATTCGTCAGCGTCTTCTGGATTTGGGGTTCGTACCCAATGCCGAAGTGGAGATGGTCCGGTGTGCCACGCTGGGCGATCCCCTGGAGTTGCGCGTGGGCGACTATTACGTCACTCTGCGGAAGCGCGAGGCGGATTTGATTGACGTGCGTTGCGCGTAAAGGAAATGTCGTTGCAGGGGAAACCAGGGTTTTGTTTTGATGTTGAAAATCATTTTGGAAGCTTCTTGATTTTTTTTGTTTTTTTCTGAGTTCCTGCTTTCATGATCGGGTTCTGAGCAGAAGACGCACACAATCCATTTGCCCGTTGGAGTATCCATTCGGGCACGGCGAATTGACCAGAAGTTTTTACAAAGGCCAGTATGTCTTCCACCAAGAAAAACATCATGATCGGTCTGGCCGGCCAGCAGAATGCCGGCAAGTCGACGATCTTCAACATGCTCACCGGGGCGAATCAGCATATCGCCAACTATCCCGGCGTGACCGTGGACAAGAAGGGCGGTCACTATCGCGATGAAACGGGCCGGGTGGAAGTCGTGGACCTCCCCGGCACCTACAGTCTGACCTCTTTTTCCCTGGAAGAACGCGTAGCCCGGGATTTTCTGCTCCGGGAGCGTCCGGACGCCGTCCTCAACGTCATCGACGCCTCCAGTCTGCGCCGGGGGCTGTACTTCACCTTCCAGGTCCTGGAAATGTCCTTTCCCGTGGTCATGGCCCTGAACATGGTCGATGTGGCCGAGGCCCAGGGGCGCAAGATCGACCACAAAAAATTGGCCGGTCTGTTGGGCATTGACGTTGTCCCAACAGTGGGACGCAAGGGGCGGGGCAAGCATGAACTGCGCCAGGCCCTGCGCCGTGCGGCCCGTGTGCAGCGGGACGAAGAAGCCCCGTTTCAGGATCAGCACGGACTGCGGATAAATTACGAGGAGCTGGAAGCAGACATCGCCGCTATTCACGAGCGCCTCCAGGAGTCGGAGGATCTGGTCAAGTCCGTTCCCTTGCGCTGGATGGCCGTCAAGCTCCTGGAGGATGACTCCGAGGCCAAAAAATTGTTGCTCAGGTATCATGCCCAGGCCGAGAGCGTGCTGGACGCCGTGGCCGCGGCCGCGGCCATGTTTCAAAAGAAGATGGACATCTCCCCGGCGGACTACATCGTCACCTGCCGGGACCGGCTGGCCGCCTCCCTGGTGGCCCAGTGCGTGGAGGTGACCAAGGCGGACACGGTTCGCTTTTCCGAGAAAATCGATCGTGTTCTTCTGCACCGGGCTTTTGCCCCGATCTTTCTGGTCCTCACCGTCTACCTGATTTACGAGCTGTCCATTGTTCAGGGCTACAAGCTGACCTTTTTGACCTGGCCGGCCCTGGCCTGGGTCCGCACCGTGGTGGCCGGCGTGCTACCCGACCCCGGGCTGCTCCAGGACACCATGCTTCGTTCCATGTCCCTGTGGATGGTGGACAGCGTGAATACATTGCTCAACTATGTGCCCATCTTCCTGATTCTTTTCGCCCTGATCGCGATTTTGGAGGACTCCGGATACATGGCCCGGATCGCCTTCATTCTGGACCGGGTTTTCCAGAGTTTCGGTCTGCACGGCCAGTCCACCCTGCCGTTCATTCTCGGCGGGGTGTTCACCGGGGGCTGCGCCGTGCCGGGGATCATGGCCACCAAGGGCATTCCGGACGAACGCTCCCGACTGGCCACGATCCTGACCGTGCCCTACATGAACTGCCTGGCCAAGATTCCCTTGTACACCTTGCTGGTCACCATCTATTTCGCGGCTTACAAGTCCTATTTGATGCTGTTCATCTCCACGATCACCATTATCATGGCCATGATCATCGCCAAGCTGCTGACCTCCACCATTCTGCGCACCCGGGAGACGGCTCCGTTTGTCATGGAAATGCCCAACTACCATCTGCCCACCCTGACGGGCGTGCTCCGCCGGGCCATTGATCGGACCTGGGTCTACATCAAGAAGGTGGGGACCATCGTGGTTGCCGTGGCTATCGTGGTCTATGTTCTCCTGCAGTTCCCTGGGCTGCCTGACGAGCGCATGGCCTATTTTGAAGGCCGCATGGATGAGGCCATCACCGCGTTTCGCGAGAACATCCAGGATACGCCCTACGCCGATCTGCTTGCCGACGACCAGGCCGTGCTCAACCTGCTGAACACCGCGAACACCTACCGGGAGGCCAAGTTGTCCGCCTCCACCCAGGAAGCCTCTACCGCGGTGGACGATCGTTACGAGGCCCTGCATCCGGAAATTTTCCCCCTGCTGCGCCCCCGGGATGCGGATGCACGCACCATCAGCCGGCATTTGCGCGCCTTGTCCACGGAGCGGTCCAATCTGCGGACAACCATCCGCGAGGAAACCATCGTCTACAGCTATTTCGGCACCGTGGGGCGGGCCCTGGAGCCGGTGACCCAGTATGCCGGCTTCGACTGGAAGATCAACGTGGCCCTGATCAGCTCCTTCGCGGCTCGCGAGTCCAGCGTCGCCACCCTGGGCGTTCTGTTCCAGGAAGGCGCCGACGAATCGCTGTCCCTGGAAGAGCGCATGGAGCGCTCCGGCGAAGCCACCGGGTTTACCCCCTTGCACGCCTTTGCCCTGATTCTCTTTTTCGCTCTCTATCCCCCCTGTCTGGCCACCACGATCATGGTCAAAGTCCAGACCGGGTCCTACAAATGGATGCTCTTTTCCATCATTTTTCCCACCCTTTTCGGCCTGGCCGTGGCCAGCGGGGTGTTCACCGTCAGCACCTGGCTCGGTCTGAGCGGCATCCAGGCCATGGTCGGATTCTACCTTCTGGCCTTGGGCACGGCCATCGCCTTGTCCTTTCTGCCGGATCCAGCCTGGAAAACCCCGGCCCCGGCCATTACCCCCGCCAAGGAGGTCTGACAATGTTATGGGAATATCTAATCCTGGGAATCCTCCTGGCCTGGGCCGTGTTCTACATCTGGAAATCCTTTTTCAGAAAAAAAGGCTGCTCCTGCGAATCCTGCCCCTCGGCCCAGAAATTGCCGGGACAGGAAGGGATCGGGGATTTGCGGAAGGAGAAGAAAGAGGGTTGAGGGATGAGGCCGAGGCAGGGGTGACCCTCGCGATCGCCCAGGATGATCGCGCCATGAAAATTTTGGGAAATTTGGGGGCCAGGGCAGGCGCAAGGCCTGCCCCTGCCGGTGATAATTGCCGGAATTGAGTTTGTGATCAGGATGTGTATCATCCCAGAAAATGGAGGTTTTCAACATGGTACGGCGTGGACTGATTCTGTTTTTTTTGGCTGCTTTTCTGACTATTCCGAGCCTGGCTGCGGCGCATACGCCGCTGTTTGCCTGTTTTGATAACGCGGATGGAACCATCTATTGTGAGGGCGGTTTTTCCGACGGTTCCACTGCCGCGGGGATTCCGATCATCGTCACTGATGGTGCCGGAGAGGTGATCAAGACCCTGGAACTGTCCCGCAACAGCGATGTCGAGTTCGACAAGCCCGAAGGCGAGTATTCGGTGCTTTTTGCCGGTGGAGAGGGGCATGAAATCCTGATTCCCGGATCGCAGATCTTTGAGTAGGAAATGCACGAGCCGCAATCATGTCAGCGGCTCGGTTTTTCATTTGGCTGGTGTGAGAAGGATTATTATTTTAAATTTTTATGAACTTCAAAGTGGAGGAAGAAATGAAACGAGGATTGTTGCTTGCCGGTCTGTTGACCCTGTTTTTGAGCGCCCCGGCTTTGGCCCATTTCCAGATGCTGTACACGCCGGAAAGTGCCTTGAACCAGGGTGGAGCCATGAATTTGAAGCTGGTTTTCACACACCCGTTTGACGGCGACCATATCATGGACATGGAACCGGTCCAGGAGTTCTATGTGGTACATCAGCGTGGTGAGGAAGGTGAGCCGCAGCAGTTCGATCTGAAGGAATATCTCTCGGAGATCACCTGGAAGGGGCTGGACGACGCCGAGGGCAAGGCTTTTGACGCCAACCTCCCGGCCCGCGTGGTCCGCTCCATGGGCGACTACGTTTTCGTGCTGGTTCCGACTCCCTACTATGAAAAGGCAGATGAAGGATACATCCAGCAGTTCACCAAGATGGTCGTGAACGTGGGCGGCATGCCCGGCAACTGGAATGAGCCCCTGGGATTGCCCGCCGAGATCGTGCCCATGAACAAGCCTTATGCCAACTGGACCGGTGGTGTTTTCACCGGCGTGGTCATGTCCAACGGCGAGCCGGTTCCGAATATCGAGGTCGAGGTCGAGTACCTGAACGTGGACGTGGACATGGCCGCCAACGCCTTTGTCGGTGAGCCCAAAATCGAGGCCCCGCATCCGGCCTTTGAAACCATGTCCGTGATGGCCAACGACAAGGGCGAATTCACCATCGGTCTGCCCAAGGCCGGCTGGTGGGGCATCGCCGTACCGGACGTGGTCGAACTGGAACATGACGGCAAGGAAATGGTGCAGGAAGCCGTGCTTTGGATTCAGGTCACGGATATTCCGTAACCAGGCATTTTTTGCAAGAATCCGCCTCTGTCTCGTTGATGGGGGCGGATATGTTGTTTCCGAGGATTGCATGGCGAATGGTTTCTCAGTAGCCTGACAAGTTGCGAGGCAAACCATTATCGCAAATTTCAGGAGGTGCAGGATGAACGACATGATACGAGGCGGATTGCTGTTTTTGGCCGGGGCGGTGGTCGGCGCGGCCGGCGCCAGCCTCATGGCCCGCCAGGACAACCCCTTGCGCGGGGCGGTTGTGGGAACCTTGGCCCAGGGATTGGCCGCAAAAGACAAGATGCTGACATCCCTGGAAAAGGCCAAGGAGAACGTGGAGGACATGGTCGCCGAGGCCAAACAGGCCAAACCGAACCCGACAGGATTGCCCGACCAGTCCAAATAACCGTCGGACCCCACTGATCGTCCACGTCCCCGTGTACGTCCCCGTTCACGTTCACGAGGATGGTTTTGAAAGACCAAGTCGGCGATTGGTTTTCGAAAAAAAAGCGAAATGAGTATCGTGGACGTGGACGTACACGTGGACGGGCACGTGGACGTACACGTGGACGTGGACGGGGCCGGGGACGGGGATGGGGACGGGGATGGTTGTCTCTTTGTCCGGGCGGTATATTTGATTCCTATCCAGCCACTAGCTATCCAACCACCAATTTTTCAGGATTTCACATGGGCAGACCTCCAAAGCGCTTTCTCGTGGTTCTTGTTCACGCCATCCCCGGCCGCTTTCGGCTCCGCCTGGATCACGTTCCGGACCAGGCGACGTTGGACATGATCCAGCGGGGACTGACCGGTCATCATGGGGTGCGGGAAGTGCGGGTATCGGCGCGTACGGGCAGTGTTCTGGTTTTTCACGACGAGGGCGTCTCCCTGGAAAAGCTGCTCAGCTTGTTCCAGAACCAGGGGCTGACCCTGTGCGAGTTGAGTCAGGTGCCGCAATCGGCATCAGTGCTGTCGGCCGGTACCCCGGAGGTCGCTGAACCATCCGGGCAACCCTCGTTGCTGCGCTCTCTGGCTTTTCCCGGGCTGCTTTTGCGTCCCTTCCTGCCGCCCTGGGTCCGTTTGCTCCTGGCCGCTCGCCGGGCGTTGCCGTTTTTACTCAAGGGGCTTGCATCCCTGTTGCGCGGACGGCTGAATATCGACGTCCTGGACGGCCTGGCCATCGGCATCTCTTTGGCCCGCCGCGATCTGCGTTCGGTGATGATCATCACCACGCTGCTTTCCCTGGGAGACTTTCTGGAGCAGTGGACCCGCAAGCGCTCCCGGGATCAGTTGGCTCAGGATCTGCTGCACCTGCCGCCTTCGGTGTGGATCAAGAACGGCGAGCAGTTGGAGGAGCGGCCTCTGGAGCAGGTTCAAACCGGAGATCTGGTCGTGGTCCATTCCGGCGCGCGGATTGCCGTGGACGGGGTGGTGGTGGACGGGGAGGCCATGGTCAACCAGGCCTCGCTGACCGGCGAGCCCCTGGCCGTGGTCAAGGGCCGGGGCATCTCGGTCTTTGCCGGAACCGCAGTGGAGGAAGGAACCATCATCATCCGGGCCGAGCAGGTGGGGGATGCGACCCGGGTGCACAAGATCGTCAAAATTCTGGAGGAATCCGAGCGGCTCAAGGCCGGATTGCAGGCCCGGGCCGAACAGTGGGCCGACCGTGTTGTCCCCCTGACCCTGGGGCTCAGTCTGCTGACCTTGTTCCTGACCCGGAATCTGAACCGGGCCGTGTCCGTCCTGCTGGTGGATTTTTCCTGCGCAATCAAGCTCTCCACTCCGTTGACCATGCTCGCGGCCATGCGCGAGGCCTCCACCAAGGGCGTGCTGATCAAGGGCGGACGGTTTCTGGAAAAACTTGACCAGGCCGATACCTATGTTTTCGACAAGACCGGGACCCTGACCGAGGCCCAGCCCCGCGGGCTGGAAGTCGTGCCCTTCAACGGCCATGAAGCCCATGAAGTATTGCGCATCGCGGCCTGCCTGGAGGAGCACTTTCCACATCCCCTGGCCCGGGCCGTGGTGGCCATGGCCGACCGGGAGGGTCTGCCGCACAAGGAAGAGCATTCCGAGCTGGAGCACATCCTGGCCCATGGGATTGCTTCCAAACTGGACGGGCAACGGGTGCTGGTAGGCAGCCGCCACTTCATCCAGGAACACGGCAAGGCGGATCTCTCTGTCGCGGAACAGGCCGTGCGTCGGGCCGCGGAGCAGGGAAGTTCCGTGCTCTACGTGGGCATCGGCGGTGAATTGGCCGGGCTTATTTTGCTGGAAGACCCGGTGCGCCGGGAAGCGGCCTTGTTCATGCAGTTGTTGCGCCAGGGCGGCGTCCGCCACGTGCTGATGCTCACCGGCGACGGGGAGGAAAGCGCCGCCAACGTTGCTGGGCGGCTGAACATCGATGCCTATCACGCCCAACTCCTGCCTGAGGACAAGGTCCGCATCGTCCAAAGCCTGCGCTCGTCCGGCAACGTGGTGGCCATGGTCGGGGACGGCATCAACGATACTCCGGCCCTCTCCGCCGCGGATGTGGGCATATCCATGAAATCTGGAGCGGACATCGCCCATGAAGTCTGCGACGTGCTGCTGACCAACGCCGACCTGGACGGCATTCTCACGGCCCGGTCGATTTCCTCCCGGGCCATGAGCCGGCTGCGCTGGAACTATTCCGCGGCCGTGGGCATCAACGGCGCTCTGGTGGTCCTGGGGCTGGCCGGACGCATTTCTCCCACGCTTTCCGCCCTGATCCACAACCTGGCGACCATCCTGGTGACGGTGAACAGCCTGCGGCCCTTTGAGAAGGTGCCTTTTTCGCAGCATTTCGCCGGGCTGCGAGGGAGGGGAGAGAGGGGAGAGGGGGCTGAGACCTGAAATTTTTTTTGCGCGACTTCTGCTCTGTTCCCCTCCCTCGAGGGGAATGGTCCCCGGTTTTGCGGGGAGTGGGTGGATTGGCTGGTGAAATGATATCGGATTGACCTTGGAAGCACGGTGCAGTTCCCCATCCCTGGATGAGGATGAAGGGGAGGCTTTCAGGAGGGGAGAGGTTTCACGATAAACCGCAACATGGGAGGCACAAGCCATGTACATCAGTTCCATTCCCGGAAGAGTGCGGATTCGCACCGACGACCATGCCGCACTGGATCGCGCCGCTGAATCCGTCGGCAAACTTGATGGCGTTCTCGACCTGCAACACAACCCACGCACAGGCAGCCTGCTGGTCATCTACGACGCGGACAACCCCGCGGCTGCGGACAAGTTGGAAACACTGCTTGTGGAGCACTGTCCGAATATTGCTGCGTCCGGAGCACCTGTCCCGGCCAAGACACCCAGCAAGGTCGCATATATGCGCATCGCCAAACGGGGTATGCTCGGCAGTCTCGGCCTGGCCCTGGTTTTCGCCCTTCTGGACGAGGAGGACTGGCACATTGCCGCCGGTTCGGCATTCCTTGGCTTCCTGGGGTACCACTTGTACGGTTACCGCAAACGGATTCTGGCCTGAGTTCGACAAAGGCTGAGGACGGCAATCGGTGAATATTACCCGTTCTCAGCCCAACACCCCCAACAAACCCGACAAACCCAACAAACCCAACAAACCCAACAAACCCAAAACCATGCACTTGAACGATATTGCGCGGTTGCGCAGTTACCTTACGGTGAAGCACCACATTCCGGGACGCATGCGGGTTCTTTTTCATCCGGCGCTGATCGGCAGACCTGAGGTGAAAGAACTGGTCAACAGCCATTCGGAATTGCCGCCTGGAGTGACGTCCGTCCGGGTCAACGCCCTGGCCATGTCCGTGGTCATTGAATACGACCCGCGACGCATACCGCCGGATCTGCTGGAAGAGCTGGTCCGGGCTGACGATCAGCGGGTTGTGGAAGTTCTGCGGGAACTTGGAGAAAAGCTGGGGATCACGTCCTGACCGACGACACAGCCACTGCGAAAGAACCATGGATACAACAAACGGAATGGACGAACTGCGGCAAAGCATCGCCGAGCTGCATCGCAAGGTGGACGTTCAGGCGCGCATCCTGGCCGAATTGACCGCAATGCGCGCAAAAATTGAATTTGAGAGTCAATCAAGTTCTCGGAATGGACATTTCCGGGAAGACTATCTGGAGCAATTGATCCGCGATGCAATCACCACCCTTGAGCAGAGCAAGCGCTCTTTTCGATCCCGGCAGCTGGAGCAGCTGCGCCGCAGGTTGATGCAGGCCCTGCTGGATGAGGACTGCATCGGGCAAGGTGTTGCGGTGGGCAAAAGCGCCGTGACGGACAGGAACTAATGATGTTGTTGTGAACAGGATGTACGTCTACACCGCAAATGGAGACCTGAGATGCGATACGAATTTACCATCGCGCTGGAACATGTTGACGGGGTGTTGCGCATCAAGCCCTGCGGGGAATTTGATCGCGGGGCGGCTAAAAAATTGTTGGAAGTGCTGCGCAGACAACAAATCGGAGAGGAACCGCTGATCATCGACACGACGGAGCTTGGCAAGGTGCATACCGCGGCGTGCAGCCTGTTCAAGGAGGGTGTGCGTCGTTTCCAGATGGTGACGCCGAGGGTGCGGTTTATCGGATGCAAGGGCCGGGCCATGACCTTTGACCGAAGCCTGGTCCAGCAGGGCGGCTGCCGGGATACGGGTGCCCCATGACAAAGCCCCGCCACCCGCGCCCAGGATCGACCTTGGGAGGGAAGCGCCTCATCGGGCTGGTATTGGTTCTGTTGCTGGTGGCCATGGTGTACTTCGGCTCGGACGATGTTCGGAGAGGACCTGTCGGCGGTTTGCCCGCGGACCTTGTCGGCCGGGTGACCGTGCTGCAGCTCACGGCGGAGCACTGCCCGTCCTGCCGGGATATGGAACCGGTGGTCCATGCCCTCCGGGAACAATACGAAGGTCGGGTTCACTTTCGGGATATCGATGTTTTCCAGCGCGCCGGCACGGCCACGGTCTACGGCATCCAGACCATTCCGGCTTTTGTCTTCTACGACCGTCAAGGACAAGAGCGGCATCGCCATGAAGGCATCCTGGATCAGGCCGTGATGGTCAAGTGGCTGGAGGAACTGCTCGCGGAGTCGATTGGAAGCGAGGCGGGTTGAACCGTTCGGGAACGGAAATTCCACAAGAGGAAGGCAAGATGATGAGCAGACTCAGTGCCTTGGTTCGTCGACAATGGAACCAGGGCGCAAATTTGGGCGCGAATTTGGCCGGGAGCGGGGAGCAGGGGCGGGGAAGTACTGCGGGATCGGGCGTTTCCCTCTCGGACTGCCAGGATCACGCACCTGTCTGCGCCGGGGCGGCGTCCGGCGGGAATCGGCCCGTTTTGTCCCCGGTGAGCCCCGGAACGGGCTGCGCGGCAGCGCAGCCGGTGATGGTCTGGCCCGCGGAGGCCTGCCGAGTGGTCCGGGAGTTGAAGGGTGAAGTGGCGGAGTTGGCCCAGGAGAACGACCGTCTGCGTCTGGCCTTGCGGGTTCGGGATCACCCGGTGGAACCGGTTCACGGTGAGGCAACCGCCCACCATGTGTCCGAGTCGTCCGATACAGAGCAAGAATCGAGACAGCCCGGGGCCGTGCTGGAAAGCTCCCTGGTTGCCCGTTGTGAGCTGCTGCGCCAGTTTGACCAGCGGTTGCTGCCTCCGTTGCGAGAGATCCGTCATGCCTTGAACGTGCTCAATGTGCACAACAGGACGGATCCGTCCGGTCAGGGATATCTGCATATGGGTATCGGAGCCTGCCACGAGCTGGAGCGCGGTCTGCGGGATATCCTGGAGCTGCGCTCAGCCTGCCTGGACTGCATTGCCTTGCGCCGGGACCTGTTCAGCATGGAAACCGTGCTGGACAATCTTCAGGCCTCGTTTGCGCCCTCCTGCCATGCCCGCTCGATAGATCTCCTGGTGAGGATATCTCCCCGCGTACCGAGGCAAATGGCCGGAGACCCTGGCCGCGTCGAGCAGATCCTCTTTTATCTCCTGGACAACGCCGTGCGCCATACCCGTCAGGGCCAGGTTCGGGTTGAAGTGGACACCCTGACATCTACGGACCCGGAGCAGGTTCGTCTCTCCCTGGCGGTTCACGATACCGGTCGGGGCATTCCAGCGCACCTCCTTGAGCACCTTTCAGAGTGTTTCGCGGAGGGAAGTGGAACCAAATCGCAGGGTTGCCGCGGGCTGGGGGTGGGGCTGGTGATGGTCAGAAAACTGGTGGGGCTGATGGACGGACAGTTCCGCCTGGAGAGCCTGGAGGGCGCATATACCTCGGCCTATTGCACGATCATCCTGGAGCGACTGCCCGATGAGGAGTCGTGCTGAAGAAGGGGAAGTGTGCGGTCAGGGTGCGAGATCAGGTGCAATTTAGAGTCTATCTCAGAGAGGGTTGAAAAAAATAAAATGTTTTACTTGATAAAAAAAATCAATTTCTCTATCTTCTGTCTCAGCGGCACGGATTCATCCCCTCGACCTGGGTTGTGAGCCAGGCGACAAGCCATGGACGTGGTGCCGTACCCATTTGGTGCATTCATCAACAACAAGACGAAAGGAGAGGCAGACATGGACACGATGTTTCGGATGCGGACCAGGAAAAGCATGAACAACCTGCATGTGCGTCTTGAAGGCGTATTCGATCCCGATTCAGCGACTACCCTGGCTTTGGCCCTGCGTGAGGAAGCCACTGGGTGCGAACGGTTTTTCATCAATACCGATGGCCTGGAGCGTGTGGAACCGCAAGGGGTTCTGGCCCTGAAGGACTTCATGCGCGGAACCGTTCCTGGTTCCGGAGAAAACATGGCCTCGCGGATTTATTTCAAGGGCAAGAACGGCAACGCGATGGCCCTGGAAGGCCAGCGCATTTTACAAATCAAGTCCAAGGCGGGTGGCGGCTGCTCAGGAACCTGCGGCTGCGCCGGGAAATGCGTGGTCTGCAAATGCGCCATGAGCCGTGAAAGGGGGCACAGGAACGACGGCAACGAGTGACATCCTGGTCAGGAATAGAAAAACATAAACAATGACATAAACAGTATTTGATATCAATTTTCATTGTCTTACCCAATCCAGCAAACAGGAGAATCACAATGTGCGCAACACTGATCGGCGGCATGGACCGTCTGAAACCGAACTACCTGCTGACCGCCAGGCAGGCCGGCGTTGACCTGAAAATATTCACCGGCAAGGAAAATACCATCGCCTCGTCCCTGCGCGACAGCGAAATGATCATCATCTTTACCAACAAGGTGTCCCACCAGGCCCGGAACGAGGCCATGCAGGTGGCAAAAGCCCGGAACATCCCCGTGCACATGCTGCACTCCTGCGGTGTCTCCAGTCTGAAGAAATGTCTGCAGGGCACGGCGTAACCAGGGCGAGAGTTCCGTTACGCGATTTTTTTTTGAAGCGTCAGCGTTCTAATAATACCCGCTATTCATCCGCACGGGGTGAGGCTGCGCGGGCAGCACGGCTCCAGGACGCGCGCCGAATACGCCAGAATACTTCTGCCCCCGCATACGCGGGAATCCGGAATCGGAATGCGGCACTATCCAGGTTGGGCTGGATAGGTATTGGTACACGAAATCCATTACATCCACAGACAGGAGAGAAGGTCATGGGCAAAATTTTGATTGTATACGGTTCAACCACCGGGAATACCGAGCATGTGGCCGAGGTGATCGGCGGCGTTCTGCAGAAGGCCGGCAACGAGGTGGTGCTGAAGAACGTCACCGATGCCGGCGTGTCCGAACTCGGCGACGGCTACGACCTGACCCTGCTGGGCGTGTCCACCTGGGGGGATGAGGAGATCGAATTCCAGGAGGATTTCGAGCCGTTTTACCAGGACATGGACAATGCCCAGCTTCAGGACAAAAAGGTCGCCCTGTTTGGCTGCGGAGATTCCAGCTACCAGTATTTCTGCGGAGCAGTGGTCGAATTGCGCACCAAAGTGGACGCCCTGGGCGCGAATCTGGTCAACGAGCCTTTGCTGATCGACGGTGATCCTTCCATTATCCGCTCGGAGATCGAGGAATGGGCCGAGGAGGTGGGCAGGGCGGTGTGATAAATGCCGTGATCCGAGATCCGGTGATCACAGACCGTACCTCTTGCATCGTGGCGGATATCGGCGAAGAACCTTGAGCTTTGAGCGCATCAACACGGAGGAATCCATGATCGACCTGCGGCAGGCGCAGCAAGAGTATATTCAGCGGCGGATGGAATTGGCGATTCTTCGTCAGCGATGGATGCTGAAAATGCAAGCCCACCGGCATTTTTTGGGACAACATGGGCTTGGCCGGGAACAGGAGCGACGGGAGTGGGCGGTGCAATCCACCTTCCGTGACCATTGCGATTGGTGATGAGCAGCGTCGGCTGCCCAAAATCAAACGACGAACGCCAAACGTCGGGCAATGAACGACGAACGACGAACAACGAACAACGAACGACGAACGTCGAACGACGAACAACAACCGAAGTGCGTCCATCGAACAGCAATCAACCCAAAAAAAGGAATCCTCATGCCGGATGCCGCCATGACCATGAAAAATATCCGCTTGGCCGGGCGACTGTATGATCTGCTGATCCGCCCGGTCATGGATTTTGTTTACGGCTGGAGCATTACCACCAAGGTCCGCCTGCTGCTGATCGCGCTTGTGGTTCTGCCTTCCATCGGAGGGTTGATTCTGCTGGAGTCACGGCCCAATGACCTGCAGACCTATTTCATTGTCGCCCTGATTGGAACCCTGGTGCTTTTGGCTCCGCTATCCAACTTCATTGCCGATTACCTGGTAATGCGCGATCTGCGGGAAGTGGAGCGGTTCTGCCTGAAGCTCAAGGGCGGGAATTACCACGTCACGTTCGACCTGCCGCAGCAGGTCGACGAGGAGCGGGACATTCTGGTGCTCAAGCGCAACCTGAACTGGATGGCCCATGTCATTTCCCGCCGGGAGATGCAGCTGGAGACGGAGCTGGCCAAGACCCACAAGGACCGGGAACGCTTCGCGGACATGTCTCTGCGTGACCAGCTCACCGGATTGTACAATCGCCGGGGCATGGAAGAGCGCCTTGCCGTGCTGGGCCACGAGGCCTGGGCCGTGGATCGCCCCTTGACCATGCTCTTCCTGGATGCGGACAAGTTCAAGGAAGTCAACGATACCTATGGACACCAGGCCGGGGATGAGCTGCTCCAGAACCTGGGCGCGATCATTCGGACCAATGTCCGGGAGGGCATCGATGTTCCCTTCCGCTACGGCGGGGACGAGTTCGGCGTTCTGCTGGTGGGCAACGATCTGGAGCATGCCGAGCGGGTCGCCAGGCGGATTCTCCGGGCGTACGAGGAGGTGCGCATTGGACAAAGCAGCCTCAGCATCGGCATTGCCATGATGACCAAGACCGATAACGGATATCTCCAGGACACCCGGCAGCTGCTGTCCGATGCGGACCAGGCGGCCTATGCGGCCAAGCGGGCCGGGGGGAACCGCGTTCATTTGCATACACCCACCGAGGGGCCCAAGACCATATGAAAAAAATGAATCTCTTGCGTGCATTTGGCGCCGGCGACGTGCCGTTCAAGACAGGAAATTTGTGCGGTCCCACGCATGATTTGGGACGTGATGCCGAAGCAGAGGCGGGCATGTGCGAGTCGCTGCATCAGGTCGCGGAATCCATGGGGCGGGCCATCGACGCCAAGGATCCGTCCACCTGCTCCCACTCCCTGCAAGTAGCCGACCTGGCCCGCTGCCTGGCCCTGCGAGCCGGGATGTCCTACCAGGAGGTGGATGCGATCCATGTGGCCGGACATCTTCATGATATCGGCAAGATCGGCATTCCGGACGCCGTGCTGGGCAAGTCCGGTCCGCTGGATGATGCCGAGTGGCAAATGATTCGCCGCCACCCGGAGATCGGAGCGGAGATTCTCGGCCCGGTGCATGTCATGAACGGTCACACCGGAATCACCAGGATGATCCTGCACCATCACGAGCGTTGGGACGGCCGGGGGTATCCGCACAGGCTGCGCACGGAGGATATTCCCCTGGGAGCCCGGATCCTCTGCCTCGCGGACAGCTTCTCGGCAATGATGGAGTCCCGCTCCTACCGTAATCGGCTGACCCTGGGCGATTCGGTAGAAGAACTGCGAGTCAACTCTGGAACCCAGTTCGACCCGGACCTTTGTGCCATGATGGTGGAAATGCTCCTGGAAGCCGGGGTCCGGGACGAATACTGCACCGTGGACCTGCTGGTCACCCGGATCATGTGTGAGCGGGTGCTGCGCAAACCCGCGGCGACACCCCCGCAAGCCTCACGGAACGTCACGCCGCAACATCTCCGGATCAAGGGAAAACAACCCATTCCCCTGATCGTTTCGAGTTTCTCAAAAACTTGTGGCGGGCATGACCTGGCTGCCCACTCCCTGTTGGCACGAGGACAGGTCTTGCGGGCATGACGAGCCTGAGTGAACGCGCCGCTTCAGCCATTCCCCTGCAGGCCTGCCTGTGGCAGACAGGCGGGAATCCAGCTGCAAAGGCAATTTCAGGAATTGTCCGACCTTTTTTGCGCAATGACAACGGGTACATCAAAGTCCGTCAACTCCCTCAGGACGTTTTCAACACTCCGCTGAGACCGCTTCGTGTCCCATTGCCATGCGGTGCGCGCCACCGCTGTGAACGCCTGACCCAAGGAGCATGTCATGACCCATGAACAGCTTTCCGGCTATCGGCAAACCCTGGAAACCCTCCTGCACCAGACCCGGTCCAGCGTAGACCGCCTTGGCCGGTCCATCGGCCGGAGCTTTCCGAACTGCGCCGCCGACAACGATCGCGGAACCATGGAGGAGGAACGCCGCCTGCTGATCCTCCAGGCCGACCGCCAGCGCCGCCTGATCCAGGACATCCGCGCAGCCCTGCTGCGCATGGATCAGGGCGACTACGGTTACTGCGAAGCCTGCGGCGAGCACATCGACTCCCGCCGCCTCCATACCCAACCCACGGCCCGGTTCTGCGTGACCTGCCTGAAACAAATGGAAGAATCCGGCGGCTGGGGCTGGGCCTGGGGCGGCATGCGCCCCGGAAATCCAACGGGACAGGACCATTGAGGGATGCTGGGATGAAAAGAGAGGGCTGCGGGCTGAAGTAAATGTTGGGATGCTGGGATGTTGGGATGTTGGGATGCTGGGATGCTGGAGTGCTGGGATGCTGGGATGCTGGAGTGCTGGGATGCT